>JBGTJE010000082.1:0-52120 GCA_041745295.1 Pirellulaceae bacterium
AGTTGTCGCGATCGTGAGATCCAAATTCTTGTGTGCCACTGGCTTCGCCAGTGCGCAGCACGAGCGATTATTTCCGGCAATAGGGTTTCTCATTTGCTTCCCGTAATCGACACCGTCCCTTCAACACTGGCAAAGCCAGTGGCACGCAAGACGTTGCGCCCGCTTTGGACATTTGCCCAATGTGCTATCAAACGCTTCGATGCCGCGCTTGATTTTCGCGGGCCACCGACAAGAATAGGACCTAGCGGATATTAAAAGACCGAGGCCCTGCGATAATCATGTTCAAGAGTCAATCCAAGAATCGATCGAAGATCACGGTCCCGAACGCTAGTCTTCTCGATTATCGAAGCGCCTCGGTAACCATGCGACTTGGCAAGATCGCCGATGACTATCGGCAGCTTGAAGTCTTGCTGGCCCAAATGGAATCCAAGATGCCGCCGGATCCTGCTACGACGCTCGACCAACATGCGACCTGCGGTCCCTCAGTTCGCAAGCCCCGCTAGTCCTGCGTTAATGCTGAGACCGAGGATTGCCCTCACTTCGTTTAACGGCAAGCCGAAGTCGACGATGACGCAGTCGCCTTCGGCTTGCCGATAAACGATCTGAATCGGCTAACCAATCGATCAAAGGTCCTTCAGGGCGTTACACAACGGCCTCGCCACGCATTTGCGGCTCGACCTATCGACCGCCGAATCTCGGCCCATTGACGATGGAAGTTTCCGGTCTTTTAATCACGTAATAACGAGCACAGAAACTGGAGTCGATCATGAACCAAATTTTCCGGCGGCAAATACTTGGCCTGAGTTTACTAATGAGCATCTCAGTCGTTTCGTCGAGCCAATCTCAAACCCAAGAAGGAAATGACGTGTTGATCCCGCGCGAGAAGTTATTCGGAAACCCCGAAAGGGTCGGCCCGCAATTGAGTCCCGATGGCAAATATCTTGCTTTTCGAGCCCCGCGCGACGGCGTGATGAACGTCTGGGTGGCGCCCGTCGACGATTTGAAATCCGCGGTCGCGGTAACCAAGGATGTCACCAGCGGCATTTCGCAATATTTTTGGGCGCATACGAACAAGCACATCCTCTTCTTGCAGGACAACAACGGCGACGAAGACTTTCACTTGTTTTCTACGACACTGGATGGAAAAACCATTAAGGACTTGACGCCACTCCCCAAGATTCGAGCCCAGGTTTTTGGGGTTAGCGAAAAATTCCCGGACACAGTTTTGGTTGGCATCAACGACCGAGATCAGCATTATTTTCACGACGTCTATCGAATCAATCTGGTCAGCGGGGCTCGCGAGCTGGTCGTTGAAAATCCGGGTTTTGCAGCTTTTTTGGCCGACCATGACTTCAACGTCAGGCTCGCATTTTCGTTCACACCCGAGGGTGGGCTGGATATTTTCTCGGCCGATCCGAAAGCGGAAAACGGCTGGGCCAAGCTAATCACGATCGCTGCTGAGGACTCGCTCACGACGCAGCCGGCCGGGTTCGATGAATCGGGGGACATCCTCTATCTTTTGGATAGCCGCAACCGTGACACGGCCGCCTTTAAGACGTTGAACTTGAAAACCGGCGAACTGACAGAGGTTTTTGCGTCGAAGCTCGCGGACGTGGACAACTTGATCACCCACCCCACCAAACATCATGTACAGGCCGTGGGGTATTCGTACGATCGCCCGCAATGGGAGATCTTGGACGAGTCCATCCGCGCCGATTTCGACTACTTGCGCGGCTTAGTACGCGGTGACTTCATTATCTTGAATCGCACTTTGGATGACACGAAGTGGTCGGTCGCATTTGACGCGGACAACGGGCCGGTCAAGTTTTACCTCTACGATCGCACGAACAAAAAGGCGGAGTTCTTGTTCAGTCATCGACAAGAGCTGGAATCGTTGCCCTTGGCCAAAATGCGCAGCGAAGTGATCGAATCGCGCGATGGACTCAAGCTCGTGAGCTACTTATCGTTGCCTAACGGGAGCGACAATAACGACGATGGACGGCCCGATGCGAAACTGCCGATGGTTTTGCTCGTCCACGGCGGACCATGGTCTCGCGATACCTGGGGATTCGATCCGCTTCATCAACTACTGGCCAATCGAGGTTACGCAGTGTTGTCCGTCAACTATCGAGGATCGACTGGCTTTGGGAAGGCATTTATCAATGCCGCCAATGGGGAATGGGCGGCCAAGATGCACGACGATCTAGTCGATGCGGTGACGTGGGCAGTGGACGAAGGAATCGCGGACGCCGACAAGGTCGCCATCATGGGAGGCAGTTACGGAGGCTACGCGACATTGGTCGGACTGACATTCACGCCCGACTTATTTGCCTGTGGCGTCGACATCGTCGGGCCAAGTAGCTTGATCAGTTTGTTGGAAAATCCTCCGCCGTATTGGATGCCAATTATGCCGATGATGAAGAATCGCGTTGGTGATTGGGAAAGTGAGTCAGGCCGCGAGTTCTTGAAGTCGCGCTCGCCACTATTCAAAGCCGCCGAGATCAAACGTCCGCTGCTCATCGGACAAGGAGCTCAGGATCCCCGCGTCAAGCAAGCGGAATCGGATCAGATTGTCAAAGCCTTGCAGGAGAAGAACATTCCGGTCACGTATATGCTCTATCCCGAAGAGGGACATGGATTCGACCGGCCGGAAAATAAGTTGGCGTTCTTTGCCGTGACCGAAGCGTTCCTCGCAAACCAATTGGGCGGCAAATGCGAGCCGATCGGTTATGCATTCAAGGGAGCCAACTTCCAAATCCCGGCCGGAGCCAATCATGTACCTGCCATTCAAGCTTCGTTGAAAACGGTTCAAGGAAAGTAGTCCTGTGCGCCCTAAAGCCTAACCGAAAATTCGAATACCCCTCACCCTGCCCTCTCCCCCGAAACGGGGGCGAAGGAACGAGTTTGATTTTTGGAAAGGCTCTAATATTGGGCCCCGCGTTTCCCCGATGCCTGGCCGCGATGCTCGGTACGAGCCGCGTCGTTGCTAAATAACCATATGCCACATCCCGAATCCGACGAGCCCGAACTGCAGCGCTACGATCGGCAAATGCGTTTTGCTCCGTTGGGTCGCCAGGGGCAGCGGCGACTACAAACCGCGCGTTGCACGATCATCGGCTGCGGTGCCCTTGGATCGGTCCAAGCCAATATTCTGGCCCGGGCCGGCGTCGGACATATTCGGCTTGTCGATCGCGATTTTGTTGAGACCAGCAACCTCCAAAGGCAAGTTCTATTTGATGAAGCGGACGTGGCCGCGGGCTTGCCCAAGGCCATCGCCGCTGCCAATCATCTCCGGACTGTCAATTCGCAAATCAAAATCGAACCGATTGTCGAGGACGCATATCACGCGAACATCCGCGGTCTTTGCTCGGACGCAGAGGCTATCTTGGACGGCACCGATAATTTTGAGACGCGCTTTCTCATTAACGATTTCGCAATCGAACAAGGAATTCCCTGGCTTTACGGGGGTTGCATCGGAGCCGAAGGCCAAGCGATGACCATCGTTCCGGGCGAAACCCCTTGCCTGCAGTGCCTGATGCCTCAAGGACCGCCTCCCCCCGGGACGACAGCGACATGTGACACCGCGGGAATTCTGAGTTCCATCGTTAGCGTCATCGCAGCGATTCAGTGTTGTGAAGCAATCAAGATCCTTTCGGGCAACCGATCCACGATCAACCAGAAACTCACGGTGATCGATGCCTGGACCAATACTTTTCGGCAACTGGACTTGTCGACTCTTGGGGCCAACAACACTTGCTTATGTTGCGGACAGCGACAGTTTGAGTTTCTTTCCGGCCGTCACACCAGCCGCTCGGTGGTGCTGTGCGGTCGTAATTCCGTCCAGATTACTTCCAACCGCCCATCGTCGATTTCGTTGGAGCATTTGGAACAGAAATTGAGCGAACTGGGCCGGGTGCAGCGCAACGAGTTTCTTCTGCGATTTTTCGCGGAAGATTTTTCGATCACGGTTTTTACGGACGGCCGCGCTATCGTTACGGGAACGGCGGATCCTGGGAAAGCCAAATCGTTGTACGCAAGATATATTGGGAATTAACCAATTTGCTACCACCGTGGATCCGACCGGATCACAACAATCGGCAGCGCGTCTTGCGGCTTGACGAAATCCTACGCCGCCTGACGTAGGTGATCGCCACCAAACCCAGGAGTGCCAACCCTACTGGCAGCGATAGATTTGGTTCTGGAACAATCGACAGCCCTAATTCGCCAAACGATTCTTCGTGGTTGACGTAGTGGCGGATAACTAACATTTCCGAGAGCTGCTGCCTGGAAAGGTGCGCCGGCAGAATCTGGCCAAGCTGAAACTCGCCGGAAAGTCCCACGAAATCTGCATCCCACTGCGCGATTGCAAACGGCAACACCAACTGATTAAAGTCAAAGTCGACGAACGGAAGCTGTAATTCGCCCAGATCAAACGTCAACGCACGACCATCGGTCACCAGGGCAAACGACGATAAGCTTCCGCGCAGCGACGCGTTTCCTGTGGCGTGATTGTACTTCAAGTAAACGGACCCTTCCGTATGCCCGTTCGAGAAATTCGGTACCAGCTGATTGTCGCTGACCATCGTTGCAAATGAACTTGAAACGTCCAACGTGGATTCGCCTGGGCTGGAAATGAAATTCTGCGAAACCAGGCTTTGATTCAAGCCGCTCAATTCGATCGAACCATCGAGGATGTGATTTCCTGTAAATATGAAATTTTGAATCAGACTTTCATTGTTGGATGTAGACAACGTGCCGTTGCCAGCATCCTGGACCCAGTTATCCAGCCAATGGATATCGTGTAAAGGATTGACTGACGTCGATCCACCGTAAAAAAGTGCCGCCGTTTGAGCGACTTGATTGTGTTGGACGGTCCAGTCCCCCATACTTGCGTGGAACCCCGCGATAAACGCGGTGTCGGTGTCGAAAACGAAGTTCTGCAAGATTCGCACATGGTTCGCGGCTTGGGAAATCGTAATCGCTCCTTCGGAATGACCCGCGAGTGCGGCTTGTTCATTCAATCGATAAAAGACATTCTGACGAATGACCACATCTTCATCGTAGAAATTGCCCGATAGATGAATTCCGGAAGTGTTCCCATTTTGAAATGAATTTTGTTCGATATTCAATTTCTCGCCAAAAGCTGCAATCCCATCGCCGGGCAAGTCAGCAAAGTAATTGCCCGTCACCTGGGTATTGGATTGTGTGACCACCGCTCGATTTCGCGACCATGCCGTCAGTGTATTGTTCTGAGAACGATTACCGTCAAACCTAAAATTTTCGATCGCCAATGTGTCGCTTCCGGTATACCCGCCGATTTGATCAAAGTAATTGACCACGGGCCCTCCAGCCGTATATGACCTGATGAGCGGCCTGGCGAGTACAAGTTTGTTGCCGTCAATTTGAATGATCGAGTAATTTCCTGCATACTCGATATCATCGACGCCGCCCGCTCCGCGCACCGGCGTCACCGACATGCCCAGAGTAAACGTCGACGGATCTTGAACATAAACAAAATTGTCACCGGCCCGAGCGTCCTGACTCAAGAAGGTCTTTAATTCGTTTGCTCGCCGAATTGTGGCACCGTTGCCCTGCCAAGTCTGTCCATTAAGCGGGACGAGCTTGGATTGAACGTTGTAGGTCTTACCGGCAGTAAAAATCACCGTACCGTTTTGACCGGCAGCCATAATCGCCAGTTTAATTGCTTGGTCGTCGATCGCAATTCCGTTTCCAAGGGCGCCAAAATCATCAACATGCACTTCGTCGGAATGACCGGCGGCTGCCCAAACGACCACAACGAAGACGCACACGAGCTGGTTTACACGTTGCAAAATGCTTCACCGCAAGAAAGTGCGAACCAATTGACAACTGTTTGCGATTCAATCCCAGGTCAAGTTCCCCTACATAGCTTGCTTGCCCGGGCGGATATGGAGCACATCTTCGCCTCTGGCATTCAAGAAGTACATCTATTCGCCGGCAAAAAACCAAGAGTTTTTTTATCTTCGCAAAGTAAAATGCGGATCGGAAACCAACCGGATGACCACATTCGCTTGACCCGACCGGATACATCGCATCAGAATCATGATTACGGCTATACTTACGCCAAATCCGCCCAAACTCCTTCCCTGCGATGGGTCGACGAATGGCCGCCAGAGTTCGAACGTTTGTCGCAATCGACGTTGCGCCTGGGGTGCGGCATGCGATCCAGCGCGAGATGCCCAAGCTGATGGCCGCTGCCCCGCACTTTAATTGGGTCAAAGTCGACCATTTTCATTTTACGTTGAGTTTTTTGGGCGAAGTACACGATCGCGAGCTTCCCGAAATCTGCAAATCCATTCGCACGGCAGTTCAATCCATCGAAGAGTTTGAATTGGAGATTGTCGGGTTGAGCGCTTTTCCGTCGAGCGATCGCATCAAGTATGTTTGGGCGGGTGTGGGTCACGGCAAACAGGAACTGTGCCAACTGCAGGCGGCAGTTGCCGACGCGGCCAATCGCTTGGGTTTTCCTCGCGATCGCGATGTTTACACACCACACTTGACGATCGCCCGGGCTGCGCGGAACGGAGCGTCTCAAGCCGACATTTTGTCCGTACTCGAGCCACTCGGTGAACGCTCGTTCGGCGTTTGCTCGATCGACGAAGTCGTTATCTACGCGAGCTTGCTGGAGCGCCAGGGACCGACGTACGTGCCGATGTCCACGATCTCGCTGAGCTATTGAGCGGACGGCTTTCTTGTTCCTTCTCCCTCGAAGTCAACGCGCAAACAATCTTGAAATCAAGAAACGTGCTTTCGCGTTGAGTTTGGGGGAGAAGGTTAGGATGAGGGGGAACCGATATAGCACTGCTGCCGACCGCAGGTCTCCATAGAATCGATCAGCCGCCAAGGACGGGGCCCGCGGTCGCTGCCGCGGTGGGCATCGATTCCGACGTCCGCGGTCGATCGAGGTGATCGCCGATTCGATACGACTGAAGCTTGCCGCTGACTTCGAGTGTCAATGTCTGTTGATCCAATCGCACCAACTTCCACGACGCACCGTCCAAGTCGAACGATTCGCCAACGCTTAATTTGTGCATCTTGCCGAGGGTGCGGGCGTGAATCCAAACGCGTTCCGTTCCGTTGGCGTCCTTAACGATCGCCACGACCACGGCTTCCTTGACATGCAAGAATTTTGTGGGCGGCGTTTCTGCAATGACAGCTTTCTGTTTGACTTCAAGCGTGAATTCGCGTTCATCGCTCTTGGGTGGGAATCCGGAGTCGGTCACTCGGACTTTGAATTTGTACGAACCTGGTGCCAGCGCGTCGGAAGTGAACTGAGCTGATCGAGATGTCGGCTCGCGCTGAGCCAATTTCCCACTGGCGATTTCCGTGGAAAGCAATTCGAATTGCAGTTGATCGTTTTCGTCCGGATCGCGAACGCTGATCCCCAGGTCGATCTCGCGACCTTCGAATTCCGATGGCTGCAACGAACTGGTGATTTGCGGAGGATTATTGGGGAGTCCGAAAATATTGCGGTCTTCAATTGTTCGGCGGTAGCTGGCCAAATCGCGGGGCATCGTACCCAAGGTCTCCGCGGAGACTTCTTTCACCTTGTTGGCGTCGGCCACGCTGAGTGCTTCGATTTGAATCAACAGCCCAATTTTGCCAGTGGGCACCAGTTCTTCCGCCGAGCCCGATTTCGCCACGATCGGAGTGGCCGTCAATCCGCTGATGCGATGGAGAATCTTGGAGTCGTAGAATCGAAATAGAAACTCGTTCAATTGGGCCAAGTTAGCATTGTTTACGTTGAGTTTGACGGTCAGCTTTTCCGCCACCAAATTGCGCTGTTTGAATCGCATCGGGCTCGCGCTAATCGATTCCAAAACATAGCCGTTTCCGCCGAATATTTGTTCGGCCAAGCCGCTGAGCCACTGGCGATATTGAACTTTGGCGTTCTCCGGAGACGACGCCAAGCTCAGGTCGACGTAGCGCTTGCGGCGTCGTTCACTCGCCAGAGCTTTCGCCTGCAGTACCTTGGCCTGAGTCACTTTCGATTCCAGGTCGGCGATCGATGCGTCGTAACTGCTCAGCGAGTTCATGAACCAAACGAAACCAATTAACAGGACGAACGCTGGCAGCATCACGCCGGCGACCAGGGCGAGCAATCGTTCGCGTTTGGAAAAATTGGACATCATGGCTGACATTTTTCGCGGAAACCTAATCCGAGTTAGCGGGAGCGGAGTTGCCGGGATTCGGATCGGACGGACTTGGCTGTTCGTCGCCGGGCGACGCTTCGACCGGCTTCTTGGCATCCAATTGCAACAGTTGATCGACGTTTCGTATCGATAGGGGGAGTGATAATTGCGCGCCAAAGCTTCGACTGTATGTTTTGTTGTCGCTCAGCGGACTGGTTTTCCCCAACGAGATTCGATAGGGTCGCTCGCGCAGCTTCTGGACCATATCGTTATCGACTTTGGGTTCGGAGACCATACCGGTGAGATTGATCTTGCCTTCGTCTGCCGTGGTGCCGACGGAGGTGGAGAGTTGCGTTACGATCGCTTCATCGGGCAGGGGAAAGCGAGCGCTAATTTCGTACAGCTCTTCCAGCCAATTGACATCGCCCTGCTTCCAACGATCGATCAATTCGACTTTTCCGATCAACAAATCGCGCGATTCGCTATTGGCGGAGAGATCGCCCAGTTGGGCTTGGAGTCGCTGAAATTCGCCGCGGCGTTGTCCGATCGTAAACCAGACAATCGACAACAGTACCAAGCCGATTCCGGCGGCGATTGCCCCGATCTTATATTTGCGATGAGGATCTTGCACCGCTTCTTTGCGTCGATGGGGGAGCGCGAAATCGATTAAGTGCTCGGCTGGCTCGGCCGCGAGTCCGAGACTGCCAAACAGTGGGGCGAAAGATCCATCGTCGTCGCCCATTGCTTTGGAGGCCGCGGAGGCGAGCGATACCAAATCGGAGGTGCGCCGAATCTCAATGGGAAGTTGCAGCTGCTGCTCGATGACCCTAGCGAATTCTTGGTGCGATCGCGTGTCGCCGAGAATCAATATTTTATGAATCGGTCCGCCGCTTGGTTGGTTGGCGGCTGCTGCGGCCGTGCGGCGGATTTCCGTGACCAGGACCTGGCTCTGTTCCGCGGGCTCGGCCGGCAAGCGAATCGTCCGCGTGAAAACGACACGGCTGCGATAGGTCACCGTTAAGTCGGTTTCCTGGCCCATGCGATTGATTAATAAATGGTACTTGGGAGCAGTCAATTCGTTGCGCAACAAGTTCGCCAGCGCGAACGGCCGGGGAAGCACATGTCGCACGCGGACCTTGCTCGGCTCGACGATGGATTGGATTTTTTTGATTTCGGCGTTGTTCAGCGCGGCCGCCAAAACCTGAATCGGAGACGTATCTTTCCCATTGACCAAGCGGATGAAATCAATGACCTGGCCCTCGGAGGCCGCCGAAAAATGACTCTTGGCCTGGTAGCGGACCAAATCGGGCAATTCTTCGTCGGGGGCGAAGGGTAGCTCGATCACGCGGAATTCGAGCTGACCGCGGCCAATCACGACCGACGCATCCGCCCGGGCCAAACCCTCGCGGGCAACGTAACGCGACACCAAATCGGTTATCGCCGCCTGATCGTTGGAATCGACCAGCGCAAACGAAGCCAAGTCATCGACGCGGACGCGATCCCCAATCTCGGCGGTCGCAATCCGCAATCCACTTTGGTCCCAATAAATGGCAAGGCAACGAGACATATTTTCCAGTCAAAACTCGGGTGGTTATTCGATTAAGGCAGTACCTAACGTGTCGGCCGAATAGCCGCGCTGTAAATGACTCTTATCTCTCCAGAATAATACGCGCGGCAATGGCGTGCTCGTGTCGACAATCGCTTCGGCTCGAGAGATTCCGATTTGATCGTCGAAATAACCGACAACTTCCGCACGATAGACGTCCCCGCCACAGCAAATATAGGGGAGCATCGACTTCATGGTCGTCAGATCCACGAACCCCTCGACCAACAGCCAAGTCTCGAATTGTCGATTCTGATCCGCACCTTCGGGTGAATCCAACTCAAATTCGCGATACTTAAGAATGTTCTCCAGCAGCTCTTCGGTCATGCCGGGAATACCCATCAGAATTCGCCGAGGCGCTTGCATGACATTGATCCGGCCCGGCACAACGACTCCTTGCTGCGTCGTCAGTTCGTTCATGATCACCGGCATGAACAATCCCAAGCTCGTCAAGTCGACCGGCGATTTTAAAACGACCGCATCCTCTGTCCCGGAATATTTGACGGTCGTCATCGCGTCGATCAAATCGAGAACTTGGGTAAAAGTGAATTTGGCCTCGAGGGCAAAATTGAGTTCTCCCGCGGGGTTTTCTTCCGGCTCGTCCTCCCCCATGTAAGGGCCATTCTGCCGGTACGCGATGATGAAGTCGGTCATCCGCTGGTCGAAGCGACTTCGCAAATCCGTGGCGAGTTGTTCGAGGTCCTCGCCGTTGATATTGATTCGCTTGAGACCATCGGCGTTGACGTTGTGCTCTTTGCTGTACAGCGTAAGGTAGCTCGCCCAGCCGAGCTGCAATTCCGGATCAATCCCACTCGCACCCGGCGTCATCTGCTCATCCGCATCGACAAAGCCGTTATGATTGGCATCCAAGCCGAACAACAATTCCGGCGTCACTCCTCGGACCAGCAGCAATTCCTCGATCGTATCCAGGGGGCCGTTCTTCGTATCGTAGGGCGGATCAAGGCTCGAGTAATAATTGGATTCGGCGCCGAACGATCGAATGTCATCATCCACATCGATCCAGTCTAGGATCGCCTCGGCGACATCTTCGCTCATTTGCGGCAACGCCATCAGAAGCTGCTTGCCACCGTCGGGATAGAACGCCTCGACGAATCCCAAAATATTCAAATTCAGGCGACTGGATTCATCCGTCAGCCCGTAGCGAAATCCGCCGGGATTTCCGTCTTGGTCAAGTGCGGACGCGATCACCGTGAATCGACCAACGTTTTGCGCGTTGGTCTCCTCCAGCCCGACACCGATGGCTTGAAAGTACAGCGGATTGTTATAGCGTCCGCCCAGTTCGCGAATCGATGCCTCGTCCAATGCCAAAAACATGCGTACGTAATCGGTCCCCGAATCGACAAGGTATTTGGATTGCACTTGTCGGCCGGCAAGCTTGGTAATTTGGGCCTGCGTCACCATGAGCGTCGCAAACGTGTAAGCCGCCAACGACAAAAACACGACCGAGACCAACACAATCACCAAAACAATGCCAGGTCGATCTGTGTGGCGCAATGGGATATCCGAGTGGCACGCAAGAGTTTCCGGGTGGCCGAAAGTTCTGGTTCCCAGGCTCCTGCCTAGGAACCCGCTGCATTGCTGGCTCTGCCAGCCCCGGACGAGGCAGAGCCTCGAAGACAGTGCGTTCCCAGGCAGAGCCAGGGAACGAGGATTATGTCTCGGAACGGCGAGATTGCCCAAATCCCACGCACTAGATGACGCTCGACGTTTGTATTTCGAAACCATCATCGCCCACCCTCCGTGGGTTGGGCCGAATCGGTAGAAGATTTGAATTCGGTTGGGTTGGCGATCAACTCTTGTTCTTCAGCGCTCAGGATTTCAGCCAGCGGCAATTTAGTCACGGTACGAAACGTTCGCAGGGTATTGGCATCCGCAGTGCTCAGGTCGTAGCGCGACCCGGGGGTCACATTCGTGCGACTGGGGTCAATCACGATCGTTATTTCCACCGCTGACGGATACCCGCCAAGTTCATCAGAGTCCCATTGTTCTTGCCACGATTCGCCGTCGAAGTAGCGCAACGAAACGGCCACGATTTCCGCGGCGACTTGTTTGGCAGCCGCGTCGAGACCAAAAAGATTTGCATCGCTGAGGCTGTCGATCGTTGCCCGATCGACTTCACGTCGATACAGCCCGCCGGGCACCGGACTCGAATCGTCGCCCTCGAGCGAAACAAAGTAACTGACGCCCTTGACGTCAGTCGGAAGCGACGTGTAGCTTCCATTGGAATTCAAGTGCAGTATCGGATGATATTGATCAATTCTGGGTAGTCGACTGACGTCGACGTAAATCTCCTGATTCGTGCCAATAAATTTGGGACGGTTTTTGGGCGGCTCGGCGGGCTTTTCGGAGGTCGCGTTGTTGGCGCCTTCGCTTTCCGAACTGCTTTCGTCGGACGAGGAGTCGCCGCCTTCCGTGTCATCGCCGGCACCTTCGTCGCCAGAATTTTCGTCGTCCGCCGAGCCGTCGCCGGTATCCTCAGAGGACTCATCCCCGCCGGTTGCGGACGATAGCGACGCGGTCTGCGAGTCGAGAAGTTCTTGCAATCCGGAGACGTCAACCGGCTTGTATTGGATTGCACTGCGAATATCGGCGGTCATCAAGTTGAGCGTGTTACGGGCCAACTCGGTCAGTTCCATGTTGGCTTGAGCGTGCTTCAAATTGATAAAATACATTCGAATCGCGGTCCCAATCACCCCGACAATCAAGGTGGTAAGTCCGATCGAAACGATGACTTCCAGCAGCGTAAACCCGCGCAACCGCGGACGAACAAGGCGACGGCGATCGTGTGCGGTCGGGCCCGGGAGCGATTGTCGGTTGAACTTTTTCATTCGTCTGCCGCCGGATCATTAAATTCAAAATTGGGATCAGGCATGAACCGCACGACGGAAAATTGCACAGGGCGATCGCTCGACGTTTGTAACACAGAGACCTTTACGACCAACAAGCCGATTTGTTCCGCGGGCTGGACTTCGACTGAATACTGCCAGCCTCGGGCATCGTCGATGGTTACGCCGGAGGTAGACTCCAGTGGCAGAGCCCCGCAGGCGACTTCCGCCATTTTGGCGTCTGCCAAGATCTGCGAGTAACTTTGGACTCGGGCCGTTCCGCCGGCGCGCATTCCGAGCTGCACAAGCTGCCCAATGACGGCCAGTGCGGCGCCGAGAATGGCAATCGCAAACACAACTTCCAGCAAGGAGAGTCCGGCTCGTGCGCGGCGACGGACGTGGCGAAGTGGGCTCATCATTTGCGGCCCCCTTCCTCGCCTACGCGAATGACGCTTGACATGCCGGTGAGTCCACGCAAATAAATGCGAACCTGTTCGCCTTGTTGATTTTGCACAAACACATACGCATCTTGGGACGTCCCATCAGGATAAAACAAGATCGGCGTCATGCCTTCCCCGGCGAGTTGGCTATTCTCGGATTCAAATTGGGCGCGGGCATCGTCAGACACCGAGCTGCCGGCAAACAAGAGCCCCTGTGGCAATTGTTTCATCGTGGGCGAGTCGCCAACCGCAGCAGCCATGCTGGGATTGACGAGCGAATAGCTACTGATCAGCGGCGCAATCGTGTACTCGGCGTCATTGGCGCGATAGAGGAACGCAAATACGTTTCCCGTGCGAATCGCTCGCACGCGAGCTTGATCAAACGCGGCGCGAACTAGGTCACCGCCGCCTTTCAGGGCCTGGGTACTAAATGTGCGCAATAAGAAGGGCGTCGCCAGTGTCGCGATCACCATGAAAATCGCCAGCACAACCAACAACTCAAACAGCGTAAAGCCAGACGCGCGGCGGCGAGCCGAACGCCGTCGCCGAACGGCGAATTTACTGGGATCGTGGCGGATTGGATTCATGGTGAGTCGAGTACATCGTTGGCACAGAGCCTACCGCATTGTTAAAGATCGACTTTGGCGTTGAGCATAGTCGACATTCGCTCCGCGAATGGACGCCTCTTTTGCCGAGCCAAAGGCGACTATCAACGTACGCCCCAATCCAATCGTATTAACAGTTCACTAGTTCGAAATGTCGTCGGCCGTACCGAATTGCCGATCGGGTCCGGCGGACGAAATGGTCACCGTTAGGTTGGCTTCGTCGACCGCAAATCGATATTCCGATTGCCAAGGGTCGAGCAGATCTTTGCGCACATCCAGATAAGGCCCGCCCCAGGTGACCTGATCCATACCCTGAGGCATCATTTGCAAATCGCGAAGTGTCGTGGGAAACGCGTTCGCCGAGTTGTAATAAGCCGTGCAGGCGTTTTCCAAAAGTCCGATTTCGGTTCGCGTGTTTCGAGCCGTCATGTTGCGCTGCATCGAGATATAGGCAAACGAGGCCATCGAAGCCATGGCCACCAAGATCGCCGTGACGAGCAGGATTTCCATCAGGGTAAAGCCCTTGCGATTTCGATTGCGACGCTTTCTCATTTTCGTTCTCCGATTATTAAATTTGATCTTAGTTTCAATTGGCGTTCTTGTTAAGTAAATGCTTCACCCATTTTGAGGACTGGCAATAGCAGCGCGACGACGATTACCATGATCACGCTGGCCATCACCACCAACATTAGCGGTTCCAACATGCGGACGAGCAAATCCAGCCGCCGCATCGTCTGTTTTTCCAATCCATCCGCCAAGTTGATCAAGACGGAGTCCAAGGTATTCGACTCTTGCGCTACGGCGATCATCTCGGTAACTGTTGCCGGAAAGTAACCTGACTTTCGCAGCGGACTGGCCAGCGACTCGCCGGACTTCACGTTCTCGGCGGCGTCTGAGATGGCCTCCGAAAGAATGCAGTTTCCAGTAGCAGTTCGGCTAATCTCCAACGATTTCAAAATAGGAACGCCGTTTTTCAGTAACGTTCCCAAAACCCGGCAGAATCGAGCCACCGACAAATTCCTGACAATAGTACCGAAAATAGGCAGTTTGAGTTTCACCAAGTCCAGAGTTCGTTGCCCTTTAGGCGTTCTCATTTGAACCCACAAAAACGTGAAAAGTATCGCGAAGAATAGCGCGATGTATAGCCCGTATTGTTGTGCGTAACCGCTCAGGCCAAGCAACATGTCGGTCGCCATAGGCAACTTGCCGCGTTGCCGCAGCTCGCTAAAAAGCTCGCCAAACTTGGGGACGAAAAAGACCAGCAAGACGACCAGAATGACGGTTCCAATCGAGGCCAAGATGATGGGATAAATCAACGCCCCAATCGTACGCGCTTTTAGGTCGGCACGATGTTCGATGAACTGCCCGACGCGGTCGAATGCATCTTCCAGAAAACCGCCTTCGCCCCCCGCCTGGGCCAAGCTGACCGTAATATCGCTGAACACGCGAGGATGCCGGGCAAAGGCATCGCCGACCGATGATCCGTCTTCCACTCGATCAATCACGTCGTCGAGAACCGTTTTGAGGCGGGCATTCGAGGTCTGCTCTTGAACGACTTTGAGCGATCGCAACAGCGGAACGCCGCCGCGCAAAAGTGACGCAAGCGACGTGAAAAAATTGACTAAGGCTTGGTCGGATACTCGCCCGCGCACGGTTGAAACAATGCTTCGCCGCGGAGCATCCGTTGCGACGTCGATCGGGAACAGCGACTTGGCACTCAGTGCCGATATGACGTCACGCTCGGACGCGGCCGACAACGAGCCGGTGACTCGCTTACCGTCAAGTCCGCGGGCAACGTAGCTGAACTCGGGCATCGCAGTTACTCCTTCGCCCGCCGATCGGACTTGGTGTTTCGCGCAACTTCGTCGACCGACGTGCTGCCTGCGATCGCCTTGGTCCAGCCGTCGTCGCGCAGAGTTTTTAAGCCATTGGCAAGCGCCGCCGTTTTGATCTCCCACGAGCTGGCGCGGTCGTGCGCCAGTTGCCGAACGGCATCGTTGCTTGTCAAAAGTTCATAAATCCCGATGCGCCCGCGATAGCCGACGTTGCGGCATTCGCGGCAGCCGGTCGCTCGGTACAAGGGGCGATCTCCTAAGCGATCAAACGGAAAATCGCTTGGCACGTCCTGGGGTTTTGGTTGGTAGGCCTGACGGCAATCGAGACATAGTCGACGAACCAATCGTTGAGCCATCACGGCCTCGACCGTGCTCGCGACCAGAAATGGTTCGACACCCATGTCGATCATCCGGGGAAACGCCCCGGCCGAATCGTTGGTATGGAGCGTGCTGAAGACTAGGTGCCCCGTGAGCGAAGCGTGGATTGCATTTTCGGCGGTTTCGAGATCGCGAATTTCGCCGACCAAGACGATGTCAGGGTCGTGCCGCAAAATGCTCCGCAACGATGTGCCAAAGGTCAACCCGATTTTTGGGTGGACTTGAATCTGATTGATCCCGGCCAGTTGATATTCGACCGGATCTTCCGTCGTAATAATCTTGGTGTCTTCGTCGTTGATCTCGACCAACGCGCTATACAACGTCGTGGTTTTTCCAGAGCCCGTCGGCCCGGTCACCAAAACAATGCCGTGGGGCAAACGGATGAGTTCACTGAACGTGGCGTAGGTATCCTCGTCCATCCCGAGCCCGCGCAAATTGAACACCATCGCGCCCTTGTCCAGGATGCGCATCACCATGCTCTCACCGTGGATCATCGGAATGACCGACACGCGGACATCGATCTCGCGGCCTTTAACCTTGAGCTTAATGCGTCCGTCTTGCGGCAAGCGTTTTTCCGCGATGTTAAGGTGGGCCATGATTTTCAAGCGACTGAGGATGGCCGCTTGAAAGTGGTTGATTTCCGGAGGAACCGGTTGGCCGTGAAGGATTCCGTCGATCCGGTAGCGAATCACCAACCCCGCCGCTTGTGACTCGACGTGCACGTCGCTGGCCCGAGTCTCCACGGCTTCCAAAAGGATTTCGTTGACCAAGCGGACGACCGACGCCTCTTGCGCCATTTCGGAAAGTTCGGAGCCGTCGGTCTCTAATTCCTCCAGAAGCTCGACGCCGTCTTTTTCCAGCCGCTGTTCGACCAGTCCTTCGATCGTTTCGCCGCCGACGCCCAAATGCTCTTTGATCAACCGGGCGATTTCCGATCGCTCGGCCAAGACAGGATGCACCGAGAGTCCGGTTGCCGCGCTCACTTCATCCAACGGATAAAGGTCGAACGGATTCGACGTGGCGACGGTCAACGAGCCGTTGTGCCTCGACACGGGAAACAGGATCTGCCGGTAGATGAGCTTTTGGGGAAATCCCTTGAGCAAATTCAAGTCGATTTCGATGCTTCGCAAGTCGAGATATTCGATCCCGACGTCCGCGGAAATTGCGCGGAGAGCAGCGTCTTCTCGGATAAATCCCAAATCGACGACAGCCCGTAGCACATTTCCACCCCGCTGGATGGCTTGTTCCAGTTGAGTCTGATTAATCAATCCCTTTTTCAGAAGTAGTTCGCCAGCGTCCATCCAACCTCAATCATTTCATCGTATATTCTTCGTAGCCGAATTCGCCAGAATCTGGGCGAAAACTCTTTTCAACATGTGAATTAACTAGTTGTCATTCCGGGCTGAGACCCGGAATCCAGATTCCAAGGATGAAAGAATTGCTCTCACACGCACCCCTAAAACTGGATTCCCGCCTGCGCGGGAATGACTATTCTGTGTGCTCGGAACAGTATTGCTATGCATTCCGCGCTCTCACTACCATTTGCCATTTCGTTTGCTTGTTGCCGAACGGTCGTTTCCGCGTTCCCGATTCTATCCATCAGAAACTGCAACCCTCGATTGCGAAAGTGCTAGAACCAAGCACCCCGTGCGAATGTCGCACCGAATCCCCTTCGTCCCGGATATTCGTCACAACAGTCCGTCGCGCCGAGCGTTTTGGGCTCGGCGAAACGGCAGCCAAAAAGGGGTGTTTGGGACACCCTTCCTGGTTTCATTCAAACAAGTTCATCTTGCTGGGCGAATTCAATACCAATTGTACGTTTGAAGTCACGAGTCTTGTGTGCCACTGGCTCCGCCAGTGCCGTGCATCCTACAGCTTGCCATCAAGACACTGGCAGAGCCAGTGGCACACAACTGGTAAGTGAACTCGGCAATATTATCTAAAAATCATTTCGATTTTGGCGGTCTCCGCCCTGGCCGCCGCCGTTGCCACCACGACCGCGCCCACCTTGCATTTGTCGCATGTCCATTTCGAATGGTTCGCCGACCATTTCCTTGTATTGCTTACGTTGCTCTTCGGTCAGAACGGCAAGTATTTTCTCTTCCATCTCAGCGCGAATTTTTTTCGTTTTCGCGTCCATGTCGGCTCGCGCTTCTTCGCCCACCGTCTTCAGTTTGGCTTTCTGTTCGTCGGTAATTTTCAGTTCATCAGCGAGATTACCTTCGGTCAACGAGCCGGCGAAGCCGTTGGGGCCGCGACTGGAGAATTGAGCCGAGATTTGCTTGAGCCGCTTCTGCTGATGTGGCAATAGGACTTCGTTGAGTCGCTCCTCAAATTGTTTGTTGATGTCGCGCATTTTTGCATCGCGATCCTCTTGACTCATGTCGCGAAAGCCCTGAAATGACTCGCGCATGTCTTCGCCAATCGCTTCCAGCTCCTTCAATTGGTCGTCGACAATTTCAAGTTCCTTTTGAATTTGCTCGCTTCTCATGATCATCATCGGGCTGGCCATCATCGCACCGAATCCACCACGACCACCGGGACCGCCACCGCCGCCAGGTTGCGCCGATGCTATCGAGGCAAGCCCAGCTAACATCACGGCAACGCAACAACCCAATACCAAATGCGAAAATCTCATGTCATTTCTCCTAAAAATGGTCCGAACTAATCGCGTCGGACAGTGCGAAAATGTTTCATTGATCGATGCAGCGGCACCGCTGGTTGAAGACTTAAACCCCACGTGACACCGAAAGTTTCCGATGATTTTCTCCGGCCGCAAGTGGCGGAAGCTTGGCACGTCACCGCGAATGAACGTTTTCAAGCTGAAAAAGCTGGGCTTGGGCACCGACGAGCTTTAGAAGCGGCTAAAATACGGCATTCGTACTTAACCTTTACACCTTGCCAATGTGGGTTGACTCACAAGTCCGTGGTACGCTCGGAATGCGATTTCGTGGGCAATTGAAGCCTGATCGGCAAGCGCTGAATTCAAGGCGGAACCTCGCAGATGTTGCGTTCGCAGGCAGAGCGTGAAGGAGTCCTGGAATTAGGCGGGTGCGCCCGCGTGCTTTTCGTCATTCCGGGCTGAGGTCAAAGTGGCATCTCAAACCGCGCAGTTTGAAAAGCCAATAACTGAATTCCAGGACTCCCTCAGGCAGAGCGTGGGAACGAGTTTCCGCTACGATGTATCCATTAATTAAAACCCGCTGTGCTCATTCAATTACTTCTTCCGAAGCAGGAATCTATGTCACTCAAACAGACCGTCGACGAGAAAACCAAGGAACTCGACTTTCAAAAGAACCGTTATGAAATCACCCTTGCGACAAACCTGGGGGATATCCGCTTGCAGTTGCTCCCGGAAAGCGCTCCCAATCACTGCCGCAACATGATCGGGTTAGCCCGCGCTGGTTTCTACGACAATCTCACTTTTCATCGCATTATTGATAGCTTCATGATCCAAGGCGGCTGCCCCAAAGGATCCGGAACCGGCGGGCCGGGCTACAACATCGCGGCTGAATTCAACAAAACTCCCCACGACGCCGGAGTCTTGTCGATGGCCCGCAGTAATGATCCTAACTCGGCTGGCTCACAATTCTTCATCTGCCTTGGCCGGCATACGCATTTGGACGGCTCCTATACCGCATTCGGCAAGACCGCCGATGAAACCAGCTTGGCCGTAGTTCGAAAAATCGGCGATGTGCCCAAGGGACCCGGCGACCGTCCCAAAGATCCAGTCGTCATCAAATCCGTGACCGTGACAGAAGCGAAAAAGTAGTCCCAAGTCGGCGTGCCAGAAGAACCCCTCCCTAGCCCTCCCCACGCTGCGCGGGAGCATTGCCCAAAAACAGCACTGGCAAAGCCCGCGGCACACAAGACAGAAGCGAATTTCTGTGTGACACTTTCTCTGCCAGTGCTTTGAAGCCACTTTTGGGGCAAAACTCTACGCGGGGGAGGGAACGAAAACGGTTACCACTCAATCTTCACATCACACGCCTCGCATCTTGTACCTCAAGCCTGTAGCCTCAAGCCCCACGCCTTTATTCTTTGTGAAAACTCTCACTCCAAATTCGAATTGCTTAGTTCCCTCCTGTTACGGACAATTGAAACGTATCCAGCATTCTGCAATCAACCTTCTTCGTTCAACATGAGCCGGCGTTCGACCGAACATTCCGAGACCGGTTTCCAGTCGGGACTCCGCGAAGTTCTTCTGGAAGTCATCGCTCCGGCATTGATCATGCTGATGCTCGGCAGTTTGGTGTTCTTCTCGCTGGAGATTCTGTACCGCGGCAACCATCGCTTGCCCATTCATTGGGTTTTTGGCTTGTATGTTTTTGCCATCGTCTTGGTTGGCCGGATCGCGATCATGGAGGGTTTTGCCCGTGCTCAGCTCTTTGCGTTCGTCTTGATTGGGGCTGTTTTATTTCAAACCGGTTTTGGCCCGCACGTCGTCGTCGTGCTTTTGACTTGGTGGGCGGCCAGCAAGCTGGCTTGGGACTGCACGTTTATTGACGCGAGCCGCGATGTGACCGGCCAAGGACTCGTGTCTGCGGCGCTCGAGCGCTGGAAGCTCTTCCAAGAAAAATTCTTACAAGTCTGGCGCGGCAAGATGTCCCTGGCTCAAGCCATCGAACCCGAGACGCACAACGCCGGCGATTCCAATTGGACCGACCATCCTACTGCCTCGGTGACGCGTTGGATGAAAGAACTTGTCTGGAAACAAAAACGAAAAAACACTCCCGGTTTGTGGGCGTTTTTCTTTTTCATCGCCGGCCTGGGACTTTTCGCGGTCGGTCAGCTGTTCGTCGAATCGACTGCGCGGGCCCGCAATTACAGCTTGTGGATGTTCGCAATGTATTCGTTCTCTGGATTGGGCCTGATGATGTTCATCAGCCTGCTCGGCTTGTTTCGCTATTTAAAGCAGCGTGGAACGAGCATGCCCGATTCGATTGCCCGCTCCTGGCTCGCGGTAGGAACGCTTTTTGCCCTCGCCGTTGCCGGGATCATGCTGTACCTGCCTTGGCCCAATTCGGGAACGTCGTTGTCGTCGTGGATTCCCAAGTTCCAGACGGCCAAACAGTCGGGTGACAATTCGCCGCTCACTGAGCGCGGAAAAGTGGAAGGGCCCAAAGGCACGGGCAAACTCGACGATCGCGGAGCACCGGGGCAAGGCGACAAGCCGGGCGAACAACAAGGCAAGGGCAGCGTTGCCGGTGGCGATCAGCAAGGCGATCAGCCGCAAGGCAAACCGGGAACCGCCTCGGGAGGCAATGTCGGCGGGGGAAAAGGTCCCAAACCGGCTTCGTCGCCATCGCCGCCTTCACAATCCAGTGGAAAGCCTGAGCCGTCCAAATCCGGCAAGCCAAACGCGCAGCAGAAATCGGACGATGCCGGTTCTAAGGACCCGCCCAAGCAAAACGCGAGGCAACCAGGCGATTCCCCAAAGCCGTCGGGTGACGGTTCGAAGGACGGCCCAAAACCCACGCCCGGCTCGCAGCCGCAATCTCAAAATCAGTCAGCGACTCCGCAATCGTCGCCCCCTCAATCGCAAGCAAAAAACCCAACTCAGCCGCCCCCGAAACAGCCCCCGCCAGACCAAGCCTTGAGCGAACGCAGTTCAGCTCAGAATATTCCACCGCCAAGCGAACAAGCGAAAAATCCGTCTCAACCGAAAACTCCCGCGACCAACCCGCCACAAGCCAGTTGGTTGCAAACGATCTTTAGCTTTTTGCAATCGATTATTTCCATCTTGATTTGGATTGCCGCAATCATTGTCGCGTTTATCGTTTTCGCGCGGTATCGCAATGAGATCATCGACGGGCTGGGCAACTTCATGAAATCGTTGTTTGAGCTTTTTTCCCGCTGGTTCGGCGGAAAGAAATCGACCGATGGCAGTGAGCCCGAGGCGGTTGGGGCAGCCGCGCGACACGTTCCACATAAACCCTTTTCATCGTTCCGCAATCCGTTTGAGAACGCCGATTGGAATCGCAGGCCGCCAGCCGAACTCGTCGAGTATTCATTCGCCGCATTCGAAGCTTTAGCCCGGGATGTCAAAACACCGCGGCAAAGCGATGAGACTCCCTTGGAATTTGCTCGTCGAATCAGTGAATCGCATGACTCTCTGCAAGGATCGCGGCAACTTGCCGAACTATATTCGCTGGCGGCCTACGCTGCGCAAAAACTCTCCGCCGCCGAGGTCGCGCCCCTTCGCGCGTTTTGGGGGAGGATGCGTTCGTTTTCGCAACGCGTGACGCCGCCGCAAGCGGTGGGAACGGCGTAGCGAAAGCGTTCAGTTTTCCGTTGGACAAAATCAGCTTTGGGATTTCAGAAATTGCAAAATGCGAATTGCAAAATGCAAATTGGGAATTGCACTTGCGAGATGCAAAGTTAGATCCCGGCGCTCGCGAAAGTTCCCTCTTGTTCCCTCCCCCTTCGTGGGGAGGGGGGATGTATTCATGCTCGTAATGCCCTACCGATTCTGGTTTTGAATTCAGCAATTCGTGCCTACTTCTAAAATCCGAAATCGTGCAACTAAACACTGAACACTAATCCCATGCCCACGCCCATCTTTTCGCCTTTTGCTGATTTCCGTTCTTATTCGCCTCCCGAGATGCGGCGCAGGGCGGACGAGTTCTACCAAGAGATCCGCCGCCGGCGGACCGTCCGCGAATTCTCAGATCGGATGGTCCCGCGCGAAGTCATTGATTCGTGTTTGCTTGCCGCCGGTACCGCGCCAAATGGGGCCAATTTGCAGCCGTGGCATTTCGCCGTCGTCACATCGTCCGACATCAAGCGACAAATACGCGCCGCGGCCGAACAAGAGGAGCGAGAGTTTTATCATCGCAAGGCTCCGCCCGAATGGTTGGAAGCGTTGGCGCACCTGGGGACCGACGAGTGCAAACCATTTTTAGAGATCGCACCTTACCTGATCGTGGTTTTCTACAAGACGCACGACGAGTTGCCCGATGGGAGAATTGTCAAGCAATATTACGCTCAAGAATCCGTTGGCATTGCCACGGGATTTCTTATCCAAGCGTTGCATCATTGCGGGCTGGTGTCGCTGACGCATACCCCAAGCCCGATGAAATTTCTCAACGGGATTCTCGGCCGTCCCAAGCACGAGCGGCCGTTTCTCATTCTGGTCACCGGATTTCCCGCTGAATCGGCCGTCGTGCCGCGAATTACGAAAAAAACGCTTGCCGAAATCGCGTCGTATCATTGAGAGGCGCGAGGCTTGAGGGGTCAGGCATGAGGGCTGACGGGTGAACCAAGGGGAGAATAGACGCCACCTTTTCTTTCGTCACTCCTCAACTTGCTGTGCCCGAGTCTCCCGACCCCGCACCGCCGCCGACCGCTGGTCTTTTAGGCACCGTTCGGGCCGGTTTCAACGATCGGTGTCCAAGTTCGAGACGTGACGTCAAATTCAACTCTTTACTCGCAACTCTCAACTCTCAACTTTCAACTCCATAAAGATTTCATGAATTGTGGTCGGGTTTGAACTTGCGTTGACTTGGCAGGCCAGTCAAAACGACTACCATTCAAGGGAATAACGCTGGCCGCGTATTCGGCCCAAATGAGTCGGCGTGGGCAAGAAGGGGTCGATCACACACCCGCGCATTTCGCCTGATTTCTCGTGGTGATTTTCCACACGCACTTCGTAAGGGATTGGACATGCACGCAACCAGGACCAAAGGATTTACGCTTGTCGAATTGCTGGTGGTCGTCGCGATTATTGGAGTTTTGTTGTCTTTGCTGGTTCCCGCCGTGCAACAGGTGCGCGAAGCGGCTCGGCGAACCACCTGCTCCAATAATTTGAAGCAAATGGGCTTGGCCGTGCTCGATTACGAAAGCCAATTCAACAAATACCCACCGGGGGCGAAATTCGGCCAAAGGGCCGGCTGGCACGCGTTTATATTGCCGTACATCGAACATACGAATATTTATGATGACATGACGTTCAAGGAAGGCGGTCCAGCGTCGCACAATCATTGGACCAATGCGGGGCTCTATCCAGGAAATAAGGCAGCCTGCCAATACCTCTTTAAGATTTTCAAGTGCCCGAGCGATCCGATTCCGCTGCAACTCGATTCCGGGAACATTTTCGGAGTTCCAGCGATCGCTGATCGTATGACAAGTAGCTACGTGGCTTGCGCCAACGGATATTGCGTTCCCAACGGCGCGACGCCTGCCGAGGGTGAATACTTTTACATCGATTGGGATCCAACCCAACTATATCCCGACCAAGCCCAAACGGAAGCCAATCGGAATGGGATTCTGGTTCCAACGGAGCATGTGGTTCCCACCGTGGTAACGGCGGATGATGTGCCAGACGGTCAAGCCAACACGGTCATGATTGGCGAGGCAGTTTTCGACGCCGGGCCGTTTACGTCATCTGATTCCGATCATTGGGCAGTCGGTAGTTTTGATCTAGACCGAGGGGAAACCACGTTTGGTCCACCTTCTAATTCATCACATACTATCGATGAGTCGGAGTTTTTTGCGACAATGATGCATCCGCTGAACTACTACCACAGTTATCAGGGCGATATCTACACCGCGCCGCAGAAGCAGCAGCGGTTTATCTCCTATAGCTTCGGAAGTTGGCACGCGGGTGGCGGCGTGCATTTCGTCTACGCGGGCGGGCAAACGAAATTCATCCCGATGGAGATTGATCCATTGGTCCGGCAAAATCTGGGTGGCCGAAACGATCGAAATCCCGACGTTGGCTTTTGAATACATTGCGACGATTTCGCCGGTTGGATCATTCCATGAAAAAAAAAGCGACCGCCGCGAGCCGAATGCTGGTTGCGGTCATTTTTATTGGCGTTTTCGCCGGTTGTCCGGATCGCTCAATGTTGCGAGAGTATCCGGACTTGAGCAAACAATCGGATAGCGACTCCGAAGAAGCCGTGAACGACGACCCGGAGCAAGCCGAATCGTCGGATGCTAGTTCAACGCCGCCGAGCGCCGAAACGAACAAGTAAACTCGCAAGGCAGCGAATAGCCACTGGTTCCCAGGCTCCGCGTGGGAACCCACTGTCTTGCCGGCTCTGCCGGCGGATTTCGAGGCAGAGCCTCGCAGACATGGCGTTCCCACGCGGAGCATGGGAACGAGTTCTTATCTGGGCGAGCGGGGGGCGGGAGCCCAGTTACGTTCGGCACGACGGTTGCCAAGATGCCACGGGCTTGCCCCGTGGAGTTTCACGTTCGTTTCTACTAGGAGGCTCACGTTAATTGGACGCGTGCGCCAGTACAGAACCTAACAATCCACAGGGCAAGCCTGTGGAATTCAAGAAATTGCGCCACGTCGAGAGGTAGAAACAAACCTAACCAACCACGGGGCAAGCCCGTGGGATTTACAGAACCGTCGTGCCGAACGCTATTGGGCTCACGCTCCCTCTCGCCACGGAACGATGGCGTCCCTAGATTCCCGCCCCGCGCCTACCGCGGCGAGGTGACTTTCTTCGGTTTGGCAGATGCATCGTCCGACTTTTCGGCGTAGGCGGCGGCAAGCTTAGCGACAATCTTGCGCACCGAATCGCGCGTGCTCTCCGGCGAAAGAACTTCGGCCTCCGAGCCCATCGACAAGACCCGTTGGATGATTTCAACTTGGCTCACCGCTTTGATCTCCAATTCGAAGTCGCCCGAGGGGAGCTTGGTCAGGACTTGGTCTTGATGCCAAGGGTCTTCGACGACAAGCCTCGCGGCTTGGGGTGAAAGCCGAATCGTAAACTGCTGCGGGTCTTGGCCAAAAAACACGCCCAGACTATTGGCCATGAACTGGTCGACGTCCAATTCCTCGGGGACTTTGAACCACTCGTCCAAAATCGTCGCTTTTTCAAAACGATCGATCTTCCACGTGCGCACGCGCACCGCCGGATCATCGTCGGCGATATCGTGATCGGCCGCAATCACGTACAGACTCGATTGAAAGAGGACGATCGCGTACGGCTCGATCCGTCGCAGACTGGTCGGCTTGGCCCGCGACTGATAGAGAATTTCCACCACGCGATGTTCCAGGATCGCTCGATTGACTGTTTTGATGATTCCGTGGTGGCGCTCGTACGATTTGCTCGGCACTCCGATAACGCGCAGCGACCGCGAGTATTTCTCGTAGTGCTCCAAGACCGTGGCGGGAAGCTCGTCTCGAATCTTGTTCCAAAACGACTCGATCCCCATCCAAAACGGCGTCCCAGCCAGCGGATGGAGCAGTTGTCGGCCCAACGAGATCGCGATCAATTCCGAGGCGGTCGCCGAGATGCGGTGATCAGAATTGTGGCGCGGCCCCAATTTCCAAACTTTTCCGCGGCCTTCGTCGTGCACGTCGACATCGATGCCGGCCGCCTGGAGAGCCTCCAAATCGCGGCGCATCGTGCGGGGATGAAGCGAACTGAGTCCCAACTCGTCGACCACATCTTGCCGCAATTCCTCGATGGTCTTGCCAAAGCGAACTCGCTCCAGGATCTGCAAAATCTTGTGTTGTCGAATCAGTTGTTCGTTGCGTGCCATGGCGACTCCATTGCCTTTGCTAAGCCCAACTCGCGGATCGCTGCCGAGTCGCTAAGATGAGCCTGAAGATTATCGTGATTGAATCGCGGTTCGCCAAGGCACGGCCTCGATGTCAGTCCGTTGAAATTCTAACCCGAAGCGTAGCATCTGATGTAGCCGAAGTCGCCAGACTTTGGGCAAGGCGCCTCCAATCGCGCCGGAACTCTGGCGAGTTCCGCTACACCGATAAGGAACTTACTCGAGATTCAGCATCTCCGCTTCAACAATCCTTATGAACTCTGCGAATGACAAAACCGCCGTCTTGTGCCTGAGCGGCGGCATGGATTCGACCGCATTGCTGCTGCGTTTCTTGGCGCGAGGCTATTTTGTCCACGGGATCAGTTTTGATTATGGGCAAAAACACGTTTTGGAACTGGATCGTCTGCAGGCGAACTTGGCATACCTCCGAGCCAGCGGCTTGAGTCAAATCGAGTGGCAGCGGATCGACTTGACGCCGCTCAATCCGCTTTTGTCGTCGGCGCTGACTCGCCAAGCCGTCGAGATGCCGTTGGGGTATTACGAACAGGAGTCGATGAAATCCACGTTCGTGCCCAATCGAAATGCCATTTTTTGCTCGATTGCCTACGGCTATGCCTTGTCGCTGGCGGAACAATTCGACCGCCGCGTCGCGTTGGGCCTGGGAATTCATTCCGGGGACCATGCGATCTATCCCGATTGCCGCCCCGAGTTTTATTCGGCGTTGTTTGCGGCGTTTCAAGTCGGGAATTGGAATTCGCAGTGGGTCGAACTAGAAATCCCCTACCTGCATTATGATAAAGCCCAGATTCTAATTGATGGGCAAAAGTCGATTTCCCAACTCGGTCTGGATTTTGCCACAATGCTCCGGAACACGTTGACGAGTTATCAGCCGGACGAGCGTGGACGGTCGCACGGCCTGACCGGTTCGGACGTCGAGCGAATTCTGGCCTTTCATCGTTGCGGATTAATCGATCCAATTGAATATCGATTACCTTGGCCAGAAGTTGTCCGCCAAGCGACGGCATTGGAGAAAACGTTTCGGGAGTCCGCGCCCGATACGTAGCCGAAGTCGCCAGACTTTGGGGGCCGCGCCGAAACTCTGGCGAGTTCCGCTACAAAACAGTCGATTCCGCATCGTACAATCATACTGGATCACACAATGGCAGACATCTTTCAAGACCTTCCCATCAAGGCGCCGATCGCAAAAGTGTTTGAGGCGATCAGCACGCCGACGGGACTCGATCAATGGTGGACCGATAAGTCTTCGGGAAAACCGGCGCTGGGCGTCGAGTATAAACTCCAGTTCGGCCCGGAATACGATTGGCGAGCAATCGTGACCAAATGCGTTCCCCCTCGGGAGTTCGAATTGCAAATCACGCGTTCGGACGGCGATTGGAAGAATACGCGGGTCGGCTTCGGTTTGGAGTTAAAGGAAGGATTGACTTGGGTGGGCTTTTATCATTCGCAATGGCCTGAGCCGAACGAACACTTCCGCGTTTCGAGCCATTGTTGGGCACTGTATCTGCGAATCTTGCGCCGCTACCTCGAACAGGGTGAAACGGTGCCGTACGCCGCGAGGCTTCAGGCGTGAGGGAAAGGCGTGAGGATTGAGGCTTCAGGCGTGAGGGAAAACAACAAGAGTCGCTTCCGCATTCTTGTTCCTTCTCCCCCTTGGGGAGAAGGTTAGGATGAGGGGGAGCGCGATCACGAAGTCCAAGCCCCTCACCTGCCCTCTCCCCGGAAGCCGGGGCGAGGGAACGAGAAGAATTGACGCGTTGAGAGGTTGTAAAATCTTTTGACGCTGCCTCCTAGACGGACCCCTCCCTGGCCCGCCCCACGCTGCGCGGGGGGGGAAAAAGAAAATGCGCCTGGCGTGAGGCCTACGTGGTTTTGCTTCCCTCATGCCTCACGCCGGTAGCCTCAAGCCCTACTTGCTGAACACTGACCTCTACTCAACCTTCGAATATCCTCGCGCTCGTTCAAACCGATCGATTTCCGCGACATGCTCCAGAGTGAGTTCAATATCGTCTAAGCCATGCAGCAAACAGTGCTTGCGATTGGGGTCGACTTCGAACGATGCGTTTAGGCCCAAATCATCGCGGACAGATTGTTGTTTCAGGTCAACCGCCAAATGATACCCCGGTCGATGCGCGACGCGATCAAAGATGGTTTGGATATTCGTCGCGGATAGGACCAAGGGAAGCAGGCCATTTTTGAAACTGTTGTTATAGAAAATGTCCGCGAACGATTCGGCGATCACGCAGCGAAAGCCGTAATCCATCAATGCCCAAACGGCGTGTTCCCGACTACTGCCACTGCCAAAATTACGGCGGGTCACCAAAATCGAGGACCCGCGAAATTGCGGATGGTTTAGTTCAAACGTTGGCTTGGGATGGTGCTGCTCGTCAAATCGCCAATCGAAGAATAGGAATTCGCCAAACCCCGTGCGCTCAATTCGCTTAAGGAACTGTTTGGGAATGATCTGGTCGGTGTCGACGTTGGATCGATCGAGCGTGGCGACTAAACCGGCATGGAGATCAAAGGCTTGCATGGAGGTTCTTAGGAAGTGGTCGGTGCCGTTCGTGTTTTGCCAACATAAAGTATTAGTGGTCTGGTTGGAAACTGGTTCCCGGGCTCCTGCCTGGGAACGAGCGGATTTTAGTCATTCCGGGCTGAGACCCGAAATCCAGGCCCATGGCTTGACGTGCCTTACTTGTGCACAGATTCCGCCTAAGAGACGTTCTCCCTTCAACGCCTTGATTCAAGATTCGTCTCCGCATTGGCCAATCCCCATCCATGGATGATGGATTCCGGGTCTCAGCCCGGAATGACGACTGCGCGATTTTAACACAGCAGCACCCAGAGCCAAATATCGACACAACGCTATGCTTTGTAATCCCAGTGGCGAATGTCGACGAAATGTCCGCGGATCGCGGCCGCCGCGGCCATCGCAGGCGACACGAGGTGGGTACGGCCACCGCGGCCCTGGCGACCTTCGAAATTCCGGTTGCTGGTCGAGGCGCAGCGCTGCCCAGGCTGCAGAATGTCCGGGTTCATCCCCAAGCACATACTGCAACCTGCTTCGCGCCATTCAAAACCCGCCGCGAGAAAGATCTGGTCAAGGCCTTCTTGTTCGGCTTGGCGTTTGACGACGCCGCTTCCCGGCACGACCATCGCGTGAACCCTTTCCGAAACTTTGTGCCCACGAACGACTCGCGAAGCCGCGCGGAGATCTTCGATCCGCGCATTGGTGCAGGAACCAATGAAGACTCGATCGACAGAGACGTCGGTGATCGGCGTGCCGGGTTGCAAGTCCATGTAGGTCAGTGCGTTGGCGGCCGTCTGTTGGTCGACTGGATCGGCAAAATCGCTCGGCGCGGGAATCGCGCTGTCTACCGAGATGACTTGGCCCGGATTCGTCCCCCACGAAATCTGAGGGGTGATATCGCTGGCCCAAAATGTCTCGACGCGATCGTATAAGGCACCTGGATCCGTGGTCAAGGTTCGCCAGCGCTCGACGGTTGCCTGGTAATTTTTGGGCGAGAATTCTCGACCGCGCAAATAATCAAACGTCGTGTCATCGGGCGCAATGATTCCGGCTTTGGCCCCGGCTTCAATCGACATATTGCAAACCGTCATGCGGGCTTCCATCGAAAGGTCGCGAAACGTTTGCCCGGTGTATTCGATGACGTAGCCCGTGCCGCCGGCGGTCGTCAGTTTGCCGATCAAGTACAGAATTAAATCTTTCGCCGTCACTCCTTCGGCCAGTGCACCGTCGACGCGCAGTTCCAGTGTCTTAGGCTTGAATTGCCGGAGCGTTTGCGTCGCCAGGACATGTTCGACTTCGCTCGTGCCAATCCCGAACGCCAGCGCGCCAAAAGCCCCGTGGGTGGAAGTATGTGAATCGCCGCAAACGATCGTCATGCCGGGCTGTGTTCTCCCCAACTCCGGTCCAATGATATGCACGATCCCTTGCTGCAAATCGCCCAAATCGTAGAGCCGCACACCGTAATCGCGACAATTCGCGCGAAGAGTTTCAATTTGCTGCCGCGAAACGGGATCCAAGATCGGGAGCCGCCGATCGGTCGTGGGGACATTGTGATCTTGAGTCGCCAGCGTCAACTCCGGCCGACGAACTTTGCGGCCTGCCAGACGCAATCCCTCGAACGCCTGCGGACTGGTGACTTCGTGGACCAAATGCAAATCGATGTACAGCAGCGTCTGCTCGCCATCGCCTTGGTAGACCACGTGTTGGTCCCAAATCTTGTCGAACATCGTTCGTGGTTTGGCGGAAATCATGCCAGCATCTTATTCGGAAATCCAACCGAAATACAAGCAGCAGCAGACGACGGCCGCGAGCGCGATGCGATAGTAACCGAAGATCGACATGGGATGTTTGGTCAAAAACCCCAACATCCAACGGATGGCAATCAACGCCGAGATCCAAGCCGCAAGGCAGCCAATCACGAGCGTCATCCCGTCGTATTGCCCGAATAGCGAGTCGCCCGATTTAACGGCTTTGAAGGCCGTGGCCGCCAACAAGGTGATGACGCCAAGCAGGAAACTGAATTCGACGGCGGCCGCGAGACTGAGTCCGACGAGCAGACCACCCAGAATCGTGACCAGGCTGCGACTTGTTCCGGGACACATTGCAACCGTCTGCAATAATCCAATTCCTAGCGCCATCGGCCAATGCATTTCGTCAATCGATAGTTTTGTTCGCGTCTGGGTTGCCGCGCCAGCACGCGACCACTTGTCGACGACAAGTATGGCGACGCCGCCGATGAACCAGGCGATGACGATCGGCCACAATCCCATGAGATGCTCTTCGATCAGGTCGTCAAAGAGCATTCCGAGCACCATCGCGGGGATGAAGGCGACGGCAAGGTTTCGCAACAATCGCACGCCGTTCTCATTTGAAGCGCGCCAGCCTATCAGTCCGAGCAAGCCCGCGAAGAATTGGCCGACTCGCTTCCGAAAGATTCCAAGCACTGCAATAATTGCTCCCCCTTGAATACAGATCGCAAATGCGTTGGCCGCTTCGCTTTCAGGAATTTTTAGCAAACGTTGGGTGAGCAGGAGATGTCCCGTCGAGCTGACGGGGAGGTACTCCGTGACGCCTTCGACGATTCCCAAGACGACTGCCTGCCACCAATTCATGAATCACCAGTTTCTACTTTCGCGCACAATCGAGGCCGCCGCGGTTTTACTTCGAGTTCGAAGGAATCAGCTAGCCCAATTGCGCGCGACGTGATTGCATTATCTCGTTCCCAGGCTCTGCACGGAAACGTACTGTCTTCGAGGCTCCGCCTCGGAATCCGCCGGCAGAGCCGGCAATGCAGTGGGTTCCCAGGCAGAGCCTGGGAACCAGAGCGAATAGGGGAGAGGGAACTACGTAAAGCGGACTGGACGATTCGAGTGGCATTAACTAATCTCCCGCCGAAATCAAAGTGCCTGAAAATTCGAAAAAATCTTCCGACGAGATTGAATGTCCGGTCGTTCGATGGATTGGCGTCAATGGATTCTCCCCGCCAGCTTGATTGCTTGCGTGGTCGTCATGATCGTGCCGATTCCGGCGCCGCTGATCGACATACTCTTAGCCGCAAATATTGCCCTGGCCGTCATCATTCTTCTCACAACGTTGCAGGTGCAATCGCCGCTTGATTTTAGCCTCTTTCCCAGCGTGCTTCTGGCAGCGACGCTGGGCCGTTTGGTGTTGAATATCTCGACCACGCGGCTGATTCTAAGCCACGGCACGGACGGAGCCGGGGCGGCGGGCAACATCATCGAATCATTTGGGAGCTATGTCGTCGGTCAAAGTCTCGTCATCGGCGCGATCATCTTCTCGATCATCGTGGTGGTGCAATTTGTTGTTGTGACCAAGGGAGCCACCCGCGTCAGCGAAGTGGCAGCAAGGTTCGCGCTGGACGGCATGCCGGGCAGGCAGATGGCCATCGATGCCGATTTAAGTGCCGGGATGATCGACCACGGCGAAGCCAATCGGCGGCGTGAATCGCTGACAATGCAAGCGGATTTTTACGGTGCCATGGACGGTGCCAGCAAGTTTGTGCGCGGCGACGCAATCGCCGCAATCATCATTACATTCATCAATATCGGTGGCGGGCTGTGGATCGGGCTTTCCAACAACATGAGCCTGGGACAAGCCGCGGACACGTTTACGCGGCTGACAATCGGCGAAGGTCTCTCCTGTCAAATCCCCGCGTTTCTGATCGCGATGGCCACCGGCATTTTGCTCACTCGAAATACAAAGCCGACGAATTTGTCGACGACGTTTTTCCAACAGCTTTTTGGTCGGCCTGCGGTATTGATGATGGCGGCTGTGTTCCTGGGATTGCTCGTCTTCACGCGCCTGCCGGCGCTGCCTCTATTGTCGATCGCCGCACTATGTGGACTCGCGACGTTCCTGCAGACGCGTCGAGCATCGGTCGCCGATCCGACTCGGGACTTAGCGCCCGCGGCGCCCAATCCCGAGGACAGCGACGGCCGTTTGGAAGAATTGCTCAAAGTCGATCTGTTGGAAATTGAGATCGGCGTCAATTTGATTCCGTTGGCAGACCCCCGCCGCGGGGGAGATCTGCTGAAACGCATCGCCTTCGTTCGCTCGGAAATTGCCAGGGAAATCGGCATTATTCTGCCGAAAATCCGGATCAGAGACAATTTAGCGCTCCCCCCCGCCGACTTCCGCATCAAAGTCTCCAGCATGGATGTCGCCGGCGGTACGTTGCTCGCCGACCAATGGCTCGCGCGTCCGCTCGAACTGGACGCTCGCGAGCTTGACGGCGTACTCGTCAATCCGTTTGCTCCCGCGGAAGGCGTTTGGATCGAGGCAAGTCAGAAGGATCAGGCAACCGAGGCCGGTTATGCACTTTCACCCGCGACGTTGGTCCTAACGCAACATCTCAAGTCAGCGGCAATCAAACACGCGGATCTCATTTTGACGCGCGACGCGACGCGACATCTCATCGATCAAGTTCGACGCGTGTCGCCGGCCGTCGTCGACGAATTGATACCCGAGCATCTGAAATTGGCGGATGTTCAACAGGTGCTTCAGATGCTGTTGCGCGAACAGATTTCGATACGGCGATTGGCGCTGATCCTGGAAGCACTCGGTGATTTTGCCAGTCGCACAAACAATTTGGTGTGGCTGACCGAGTTTGTCCGCCAGCGACTCGCCCCGAGCATTTGCCAAGCGCATTGCGATCGCGACGGCGTTATTTATGCGGCGCAGCTGCCACCCGCAACGGAAGATATGATTGCGGCACGCTGTCGTCAAGAAATCGATGCACTCGTTGCCGACTTTTCATTGGCGGAAACGCGTGCGATTACGGCCGAAGTCCAATCCTGCATCGCGCCGCTAGTAGCCCAGGGCAAGCATCCGATTGTATTGGTTGGGCAAAAAATTCGGCCTAGTGTCAAACGGCTCACCCATGCTACTTTGCCGCACTTGGTGGTGCTCAGTCATAGCGAATTGACTCCAGAGATTCAGATCCGAATGGTCCCCGCAGCCCACGCGGCCTAGTCCGAGCAACATCGAATCCCAGGCAGAATTGGCAAAAAGTACTTGAGTGATGCACGGGGATCGCGAAAAGGTGGCAAGCGCGGAAAATTCAAACTTTTTTGCTCGATGCTGCGGATCTCCCTGCCGATATAAAGACGAGGGGTCTTCACGTTTGATCGATGGGCCTGTTCGTTCTGACAATCACGGAGGATTGAATGGCGACAACTGATACACCTGTTGACGATATTCCCCAGGTGTGGATCGATTATCGAAAGAATCCTGACAACACCGATCTGCGAAATCGCTTGATGGAGCGTTATCTTCCGCTCGTCAAATACAACGGCGAACGCATTTGGGCACGGTTGCCCGACGGCGTTGAGTTGGATGACCTGATCTCCGCTGGCGTGTTCGGTTTGATGGATGCGATCGACGCTTTTGACTTGGATCGCGGCGTTAAATTTGAAACTTACTGCGTGCCGCGGATTCGCGGTGCAATGCTCGACGAGCTGCGGACGATGGATTGGGTCCCGCGACTGGTGCGCTCGAAGGCCAGTAAGCTTGCCGAAGCAACCAAACAACTAGAGCTCCGGCTGGGGCGCACCCCCACCGATCTGGAGCGGGCCGAGTACATGCAGATCTCGCTCGGCGATCTGGAAAAGCTGGTGACCGACGCCAACGCCGTCAACTTGATCAGCCTCAATAAGAAATGGTATGAAACGGACAGCTATAAAGACGTCCGCGAGATTGATATTCTCGAAGACAAGCGCGGTGAAGATCCCACGCATCGAATCAAGAAAAAAGACTTGATGCGGCTCGTCACCAAGGGACTCAATCGCAACGAGCGCCTGATCATCATTCTTTATTATTATGAAGAACTGACGATGAAGGAGATTGGCCTGACGCTGGACCTGAGCGAAAGCCGCGTAAGCCAAATGCACAGCAGCATCGTGCAGCGCCTGCAGCAGCAATTGCAACGTCGCCGTGGAGAATTCGGCGCCTAGAGCGCGGTCTGTTCATTTGTGGCGGAACTCGCCATAGTTTCGGCCCAAAATCTGGCGAATTCGGCTACGTCGGACGCTGCACTTTCATCCAATGCGCTCTACCCGATCGCGGGCGGGGCCACATCGGGAAACTGCGAGCGAATCAGGCTGACGTCGTGCTTTCTTTGCAGGAATGCGTCGACGACTTGCGGATCAAATGCGTTGCCGCTTTCTTGGCGAATGATCTCGAAGCTTTCGGCATCGCTGAACGGGTCTTTGTACGGTCGCTTGCTGGTCAACGCATCGAACACGTCGGCAACGGACGTGATGCGTCCTTCGATCGGGATTTCGTCCCCCTGAAGCCCTTCGGGGTACCCCGTTCCGTTCCATTTCTCGTGGTGCGTTCGCGTAATATTGGCGGCCAAGGTCATCAGAATGGCATCACGGTCCAAGTCGTCGGAACGCGACTCGGCCGCGTGTTGCGGTGTGCACCATGCTTTGCGGTGCAGGGGATTGCCATCCATCAATTGGTCAACGATATGGCAGCCGATTTGACAATGTCGCTTCATAATTTCAAATTGGCTCGCCGTCAAACGGTGCGGCGTCAAGAGAATCGCGTCGGGAATGCCGATCTTTCCCACATCGTGCAATTGAGCGGCCAACTCGACCTGGCGACAATATTCGGTATCGAAGCCCAGCTCCTGAGCCAACAAGGCGGCGATTTTGCCGACGCGGATGACGTGCATGCCCGTTTCGTTGTCTCGAAATTCCGCTGCCTTTGCCAATGCATGCACGATTTGCTCGCGCGACTTGCGCAATTGAGCCGTGCGTTGGTAGACTTGTGCTTCGAGAACTCGCGCGTGGTTGGCTAGTTGATTGTTGTGGGCCTTGACCACCAACGCGTTGCGGACCCGCAAGATGAGGTCATTGGGGTCGACTGGTTTGGCCAAGAATTCTGTTGCTCCCAAGGCCAACGCCTCGCGCTTGGTGTCGACGTCGCTCGCGGCGCTCAAGATGATCACCGGTAAGTGATTGCCTTTTTCGCGGGCGGTAATCGCCCGAAGGACATCTAAACCGCCGATGTACGGCATCATGATGTCGAGCAGGATTAAATCCGGCTTGAATTCGTCGACTTTGGTCAGGGCTTTGCGCGGGTCGCTGATCGAATCGATATTCTGAAAGCCGTGCGATTGCAGGAATCGGCTGACCACTCGAATAATCAGCGTCTCGTCATCGATCACCAGAATGCGTGCGGATTTAAGCTCTTCGTCGGAATGGGCTTCGAGCGATTTAGCAATCGTACGATCGAGTTGCCAAACGGTCTCGCCGTGAATCTCCGACGTAGTGGGCGTGGTCAGCATGGGGGCGAAAATTTCAGTCTGGAGATGGGCCGTACTCGCCCCGTACCCTCGGGCTAGAGTAAGACTATTCACACTGCGAAAACATAGCACGCAAACGAGGCACTGCCTTTGGGATCCGAAAACTCGACCGGATCAGCAACGGCACTTCGGATCTCGCAGGCGGAACAATCGCTTAGATCGAACGGCCACGCCCATTCCGGGGATTGCTTGAAACCTGCCGAATCGGTCTATTGCGTCCCATCATCACCTGTGCCCAATACCGCCCGAGCGATTTGGGCGTCGAACCCTGTTCGAAGCTCAAGCGCTCGCGACACGGTTTCACAAACGACAATCATCGGCGGACCGAGGGTATTCGTTCGAACTCCGCTGGTCCGCTCGAATGACGATTGGGTTTTCGACGATTTGCGTGCGCGACGATCGACAGAGGTCAATGATTTCGTTGGCAAGGCCGACAAGTTGACTGAGACTGGCTTCATTATTTTCGATCGACATCTCCAGCCGGTGGGCGGCTTTGACGACCCAGTCGATATTGTGCTGGGTGGCAGCGGCCTCCACTTGCCTAGCAATTTCCCGCAATTGAAAGACGTCTCCAGCAGCAATGGCCGAGGAAAGGTGTTCGACGAACGCTCCCATTTCCAAAGGCGCGGGCGCGGGAGGCTCGCTGGGAACGGGGTCGCCCTGGGACGACTTGGCATTGCTCTCGTCCGCTAGAACTCGTTCCAGAGTCCGCACGATCAGGGGGTCAAATTGCTCGTCGGAACCGCGATAGAGTTCGGTGAGGGCGTCGTCGCGCGACATCGCGTTGCGATAGGGACGTTGATTGATCATCGCATCGAACGCATCGCAGACGGTAAGGACTCGAGCGCCCAAAGGAATGACATGTTCCAAGTCGATCAGGGAGTTACTCGGGGGGCCGTCGCTTCGCAGATAGTGGCAGCGAATGAACGCGGTTATTTTTTCTGACGCGAACGCCGCGCGAATGATTTCAATTCCGATTTCATCAGACCAGCGCATCACCTGCCACTCTTCCGCTGACAACGCGCCTGTTTTTTTCAAAATCGCGTCCGGAACGCCGATCTTGCCGACGTCGTGTAATAGGGCGGCAATTTCGAGTTCATATAATTCATCTTTGTTCATCAACCGGCCGCCGACTTGCAAGCAAAGTCGGGCGACGCGCGTCGAATGGACCGCCGTTTCTCGATCGCGAAATGCCAATGCGGAAAGCATCGCTGTGACCACGGGATATTGAATCGAGGCGGAAATGTCATTCGGCACGTCGTCGTTCGAATTGCTGCCGGACTTGTCTTGATCGTCTGCGAGAATTTGGGATGCGTGGAGTCTGTCCCAACAAATAACGCGGTTGCGACCCTCGCGCTTTGCAACGTAGAGACCTTGGTCCGCTTGCTCAAGCAGGTGTTGGCAGTCCATCGCACCTTGTTCGCGAGACGAGACGCCGATGCTCATCGTCGCATCCAATCCGGCGGGTTGCCGCTTGGAGAATTCCAAGCGAAGTTTCTCGGCAAAGGAAAATGCCGAATTCAAGTCCATCGCGTCCATGACGATCGCAAATTCCTCGCCTCCGTAACGACCGACCATTCCATTGTTGCCGACGAAATCCAGCAACAACTGGCCGGTCTCCTGCAACACGACGTCGCCGGTCGAATGGCCGTATTTGTCGTTGATGTGCTTGAAATGATCGATGTCGACCATGATCGCCGAAAGCACGCGTGGAGACTTGTCCCAGAGACCGCTAAAACGTTCGAAAAAGGATCGCCGATTGAGACAACTGGTCAGCGGATCCGTCGACGCCAAGACTTGCAAGTCGCGGTTCTTACGCTGAACTTCGTCCCGCGACGCCGAGAGTTCGATGAGCATCTTCCCCATCTGCTCTTTTTTCGTTTCGAAGGCCGTGACATCGTGGAAGCTCACAATTGCTCCGCGGCAGTTGCCCTCCGAGCCGACGATGGGAGTCGCACCCACGGCATAGCGGACATGCGCCTGGCCGTTGCCTTGCAGCGTGACCAAGTCACCGCGTTGCGTTTGCTGGCTCTTGACGCAGCGCTCCCAAGGGCTGCTGTCCGACGGACGCCCAGGTTCGTCCTCGAACCGCCAAGCAAACTCTTGGATACTGCGGCCCTGCAGATCTTTCCCGAATTGGTTTACCACTCGAAGAAATGCTTGGTTCGCCATGACAATTTGATAGTCGTTGTCGATCAACAGTAACCCGTCAGTCAACGTGTCAAACGCCGACCGCACGCGGTCGGGCAGGATTCGCGCTGGATTCAAGTGGCGAAACGTTTGTTTCAAATACGACCAGTTCAGAACGATCAGCATGGCGCCACAAAACAGGATCAGCGGCAAAGGGAAAGTCAAAAAGCCAACCCAGCTACTTTGACGCATCGGAGCAAATTTCAGTTCGAGCGTGCCGCGTGGATTGCGATCCTGGAAAACGGTCATCGTCATTTGGTCGGCGGGAGAGGACGGAGCGTCCGCCTGCCACAGACGCTGATGGTCGCCAGATTGAAACGTGAGCTTGGCTTCGGAATCGCGCAGGCCAATCGAGAGGATCTGGCGGTTGCGGCGATGGATTTCCTGGAGGACCAACTCCAATTCGCGAAAGCGTTTCGCCTCGACCAGCGCCGAGGCGCTGACCGCGAGTGAATCGGCAAAGTTGCATCGCCCCTCGATTTGAGGTGTTCTCGCATCGGGAATAAATTTCAGCCCAGCCGCCAACCAAATGACGGAGACGCTGATCAATCCGATTGAGATCGCCAGTCGAGTATACGAATTTACGGACGGCATGGTCGAAGCAACGCAATGGCAAGGCGCAGACGGTTCGCTGCCGAAATATAGGTTTTACATTCCTCAATAACCCGATAATCACACCACCACATCCAATTCGGGGAGAACTGTGCCGCTATGGTGCACCCGTTGAGCGCTACCGGCAAATTCCACACCAACTGCCGGCAGGAATGGATGGTGGTCACTGTCGGACCAGGCCTCAGCGAATCGACGTGAAGCCGGGTGCTATTTCGGTGCCGCCGCTACATTCGTTTCAATTCGGAGAAATGGAACCGATCACCGGAGGCAAACCGGCAACGATTGATGCAAAGTCATCGAGCAATCACGAACGTCGCGGCAGGGCGACAATGAATCTTGCGTTGCGCGTTGAAGGAATAATTTATCGTCCAAACCCAACGGCGCCGTGGCAACTCCGCGTACGATCACAGGATTGTTTTTAGACCGTCCTCAATTGTTTAATGGAGCGTGGCTCAGCTTTGGAACTTGACTCGCGCGAACCGACTCGGCATAATCATCGTCGTCCTATCAATAGCCCCCATCGTCTAGTGGCCTAGGACTCCGGGTTCTCAGTCCGGCAACAGGGGTTCGAGTCCCCTTGGGGGTATTCCCCAACATACGCATGATGACGCACGATGCGGCATCGTTTTGAAAATAGCCGTCTTTTTCCAGTCGTTTTCGACAGTTTTCTCCGAACGATGCGAGACGCCGCGACACGTTACTGCTCCGGTTTTTGCCCCGAATCGGATTTTGGAGCTACACATTTTGCTCCGCCTTTTTTTACCCGTTCAAAGTGTTCGTCTGTTGCGTTTACGTAATGTTCGGCTTTTGAACCCAACGAGCGAACGATGTTCGGCGATATGCTCCAAGTCATGTCGGAAGTCTTTTTCCGGTGCGAGCAAGATGAATAAGCGGGAATTGCGAGACGTGCTTTAAGCAAACTGCCAGATTGCGGCCAGACAGTATACAAATTGAACTGTTTCTCAGCGGCATTCGGACTAGGGATGTCAGGATTGTAGCTGCTTAGACGGTAGAAATCTTGACTGAGATTAATGTTGAGCGCCCATATCGCTCGGGCGTTTTAATCGTCCGCATGCCCTCGGTGGCGTCGGTCGATGTGACCGAAGCGGGTTGCCAAGTTGATTGCGAAATCAGCAGGTACTGCCGCTACAATGTCGCAAAGGCGGCATTCGCCAGAACTCGCAGTGAGGCGTGTTACCCTGGCGGTGATGGTGTGCCGTAGATAAAACCAGTACAATCAATCCGAAAAAAAAATTGACGGAGGAAGCTGCATGAAAACGCGGAAGTGCATGGTCTTTGTTGATGGCGTCCAGCAGAAGGCCACATTTCACGAGTTTGGTGGCGACGTCGTTTACGGCAGTGACAACGAACCACGCCACGTGACAATAGCGATCGTCGAGTTGGCAGATGGGTCAGTGAAGAATATACCACCCGACAGCGTGAAATTTCTCGACAAGCCGGAGTAGCTCCTGTGGGGTGTCATTTTTGCCATTGCCTCCAACTCGGGCGATGCAACCGACCCATGCAAAGATGTTAGAGCTATTGAATGGGAGTCGAATTCAAGCCCGCTTCTCCACCCCAAAAACATGCTTACCTCATGGGTAACAACGGCGTTGTCCGAGTTCAACTTGCGATTGCCGTCTGAAAACGAAAATGGGGGCATTTGCCCCCGTTTCGCACTCCGAATTGTCGCTCGCCTAGATGAGCGCCATGCTCGAGTTCACGCGGCCGGCGTAGCCGCCCAGATGGACGACGACGTGCCAGATACCCTCATGCGGTGGCACGAGCCTCACCGGCGTTTGTTTGTAATAACCGCCGAAGTAGCGGTAACGGCTTCCGCGACGGAACGCCGAGAAGTTGGTTTCGTCGAGCAAGATGACGTTGGCGGCATGGTCGAGTTCGACCTGCACCACGTTTTCAGGCCCGCCACGAAAATCCCAGTGCAAAAATCTCATTCGTTTCGTTCTCCTATCGGGTTGGTGATGAAAAGGCGGGCGACCCCTACCGCCGCCCATCCTTGAGCCAAAGAACTAGCGGCGGTTTCCGGCCGCAGCCGTCGAGCCCGCCGACACAATCAGCCTGTCGCCGCTGCGCGCGAGGATGGCGCCCTCCGGCGGATTGGCGTCGTAGCATGCCTTGTCGAACGGCAGCTTCTCGCCTGCCTGCCACAGGGCAGAGCAGTCGCCGCGGTCATTGTTCCACACGTAGGCGTCTCGCCCCGTGAAAAAGTGATAGGTGGCACCCTGCTGGTCGATGGGGTGCAACACGTTCAGCGGCCCGCTTCCAGCATGCACGCGGATGATGTCACTCACGCCGAGCGAGCCCTTGAAGGTCATCACTTCCTCCCACGTGCCGTTGTCGTACGCACTGCTATAGGCGATGTGGTAGAGCTTCACGCCGGTCAAATCCACCGACGTGCGGCCGTAGTTTTCGATATCCACCCATTCGCCTCCAAGCTGTGCAGCCGTAGCTGCGCCACGGCGGGTCCGGTCTTTGCCGGACGGGTTCGGCTTCAGCCGAACGGTTCGTAACGTCTTCATCTTTACCTCACACAAAAAAGCCACGCCCAAAGTGGGCGATTTCGACCGCAGGAATCGAACGCCGATTCCCGCTTTGGAGACCATACGAACGTGCCAGCACCGACCTTAACCGGCCGAACAGATTTTTTTTTGTGAGCGAATCAGTTAAGGTGGTTTCGTATCGTTCTTGGAGGGCCGAGGCTGCGAACCCAGGGGCGGCAAGAGCCATGAATGAAGAAAGTGACGATGAAGATTTAGCGCTCCGGATGATGGACGGCGACAAGGAAGCGCTGCGCGAGGTGCTCAGTCGGCACCTGGAGCCCGTCAGGGAGGTCCTGGAGGGGAAGTACGGCACGACCGTCCAGCAGGCTGACCTTGACGAGGCCGTCAACCGTGCCATTCTCAAGCTTTGGCAGAAGGCCGGTAACTATGACAAGAATGTGGGTGACCTTGGGGCCTGGCTTTACATCATGGCTGAGAGTGCCCTTATCGATGTCTACCGGCGCGAGAAGAAGCAACGCAGGAGACATCCCGTCTTGCCCGACGAGTACGATGCTCCGGAGCAGTTCGAGACGGAGCCGGAGGAGCTGACGAAGGAAGAAAAGAAGGAACTGAGGGACTTGGACAACATCATCGAGAACAAACTTCCTAAGCTTCAGAAAGTCGTCATCAAAGCCGACCTCCTTGTGGGCGGCACGGCAGATGCAGCAAGCCTAGCCGAGACTCATGGGACATCGAAGAATTCCATATACGTTTCCAGAAACAAAGCACACGAGACCATTCGCAGGGAGATGACGAAGCTCGCCCAGGAACGCGAGAGACTGCGAGGCAAAAAATGAACGACGAACAATTTTGGAACGAACGTGCCGACAAACTTCGGAGATTCAAAGGGCTTTTCCCCTCGACTCCGGCGGAAGCTCAAGAGGCATTGACGAAGGCCAAACGTCGGAAAGCCTCGGAAGACGAGATCGACGGCATTGTCGATGCAGTAACTCGCGGTGATTTTCCCGAAGTTGCAGAGCAACCAAGTGTCGATTGGTCGTCGGAATACGATCACAACGCAATGGACCGGGAAGCTGCTCTATGTCGTAATGAAGGAGACGGTGCGAACGAATCAGATGAAACTGAAAAAGAGCTACTAGAGGAGTTATTCGATGATGACGAACCCGAAGATGACGCCGACGAAATGGAGAATTGAACAGTCGGCTCAATCAAAAGCAGGCATGCATGCGGATGCCCTTGTTCGTCGTCTCGGTTTGTCGTATTCGGTCGATCCGTTGCGAATAGCGAAGGAAGAATATCCTCGCCTCCGCGTCGGGGGACGTGATTTCGGCGATCGGTTCGACGGCAAGCTACAATACAACAGTGAGAAGCGATGCTTCGGGTTGCTCTACAATACGAAGTACGACGCTGGCTATCGACCCGGCACCCATCACCCCCGCACGCGGTTCTCGATCGCACACGAGCTCGGGCACTACCACCTTGAGCACCACCATGCGTACCTCACGCACGGCGGCAAGTCGCATGCGTCGATCAATGAATTTCGCAGCAAGAACCTGATCGAGAAGGAAGCCGATGCGTTTGCCGCGAGCTTGCTTCTGCCGACCGATTTTGTGAAGCCGATCGTCAATTCCGGCGAGCTCTCCGTGGCTCGACTTGAGGACATCGCGAAGGACTTCGAAACCTCGCTCGTCAGCACCGCCATCCGTTCGGTTCAACTTTCGCATTTCCCTTGTGCTCTCGTTGGTATTAGGCAGAGCGCGGTCGCATGGACATTCCCATCGGACGCGTTGATCGAGGCTGGCATCTACCCGAACAAGGGCGTGCTCCCTCGTAATGCGTCGGAACCATGGGCGGAGTTCCAAGTTGGTGTTGGTGCCCGGTCCGAGAACGAGGGCCGGGTTCGAGATTGGTTCAACGCATTCGAGCGGGACGATCTTGGGCGAGTGTTCGTCACTGAGGAGTACATTCCCGTAACGAGCATGGGCACGCTGCTTGTGCTCATCACCATGGACGAGAACGACGTATCGCCCGACGAGGAAGAAGAATACGAAGACGATTAGTAGTAATCGTTCGAAAGCAGGGCCATGATCGCCGCGCGTCACCGTCTTCCTTGAACTAGAGGGAGTGCCTGCTTCAGCCATGTGTTCCGTATAGTGTGCAATTAGCCAATCTCGTCGTATCGCGTAGCTCGTACATCCAGTGATTGGGTAAACAGATGTAGGCCGTCTCACCACCACTTTGTTGCGCGCCTAAGCATTCACTGCATCAGTATTGTCGCGTCGGTCCGACACCTCGACGCGGCGATACGATAATTCAGGCGATGTGACCGACGCAGGATTCTCTGCCGAAAGCGCACTTCCGTGCAAAGTCTCACGTGACTGGCAATGTCAAACCTTTCGCAACACTTTCAGACGTTGAGAGCGTCAATCGCCTTGCACTATTCGAGGGTTGCTAATCCAAAAAGCAAATCCTCGATTTCGTGGATATGAGTTTGATACGGTTCCCAATCCTCCGGGACAGTGAACTCCAGCGGTACGCCGGTAAGCTTCTGTTTCAAGACGAAGCCGAAGGCTCGGGGACCCTCATCCGTCTTGGCGACAACGATCTTCCAGAACTGCTTCGGGATCTGCACTTTCACGAGCCCTGACTTATCGACACCTTTGAAGATGCGGTCGAATTTCGAGAGCACGAGCCCTGAAAAAATGATCACGCGGTCTGCACTGGTCTGCTTTTGAATCATGTTTTCCAGGTCGCCCCAGTTGTCCTCACCCTTGGGCGACTGATTGAACTTGGATACTTGGGGTGAGCAATTCGTGGTGTGGTACGTATCTCCATTGCCCATTTGCATGCCTTCAAATGTGCTTCCCCAGGCCACGTGGTCGCGGCGGACCAAATGGCCCTTGGTCGCCCAGCCGACGATCCGGCGCGAGCTGAGATCTTGCACCGAGCATTGAATCCCAAGTCCTTGGCCACTTCCGCGTAGGATTGGCCTTGCTCGACAATCTTCGTCACCGCCGCCAGCTTGTACTCGCGGCTAAACGTTCGCTTCGACTTCATGAACCACCCTCCGTCATCTATCATGACATCTGGTCGTTCACTGTCTACTCAACTTGGGAAGGCTCAATCTGACCTTGCCGCAACCGCAGGCGTTCAAGGCTTTGGTCAACGGATTCGATGGAAAGCCCCCGCGCGGCCGCAGACCGTTCGCCAACGCATAGTAGCCGGGCGATTTGATCAACGCCGTTTGAATTTAGCAATAGCACAGAGTTGAGCCAATAAAAGACAAGTCGCAGCGTGTAATACTGATAAATCCCGCGAATCAGGTCTTTGCGTGCTCCTGAACAATCTCGGCTACTCTGCGTCCCTTTCGATCGAGAAGAGAAGCAATCAAGTCATGCCTTTGCGTGTGCGGCACTCCGATGGTTTGAAAGTAGCGCCTTGCGTAGGCGGCTCGCAGTTCAGGGTCGGCGAGAGCTTCCGCTTTTCGCGCATTGTCCTCCGACGAACGAATACGTTCTGCCAGCCGGACTGCTTTGAGCTGCTCATAGAATTCCTCGGTGCCGTCACTACGATCGGGCTGCATGTGTCTGATATCATACGGAAAAAGAGCGGCTCGCGCAAGGTTCGCGGCTATCTTATGTTATGACCAAGGTGATGACGACCAAGTAGCGGAGAAGGACCCTCGGTGCGAGTTTCCCGATTGCGTCAACACTCGGAGTCTTGCACTCAACGATGAGCGCGCGTGGATCGGATGCTCGACGTCATGATAAAATGTAGCAAAACAGTGACGTGCTGCTTGGCAAAGTGGAACCCTTAACTAGATTGAAATCCGCCGCGACGCGACTGTCACCGCCATCGCGGCACTTTCGCCGAGGGGAGGATACCCTGGGAGAACAGTGGGTTACGAAATCGCGCACTCTGCGGTCGTTGCACAACACCTGCTCGGCTCGGCTCGAGAACAGACCTTTCAATTCGTCGCCGGGCTGATGCGAATTGACGGTCGTCCAGTCACTGTCGCTCCGGGAGTGACGGACGCACCCTTCTCGCGCACATTGCGGCTGTGCCTCTCGGTATTAAAGATTCATAAGTCCTCGGCACACGCACATGAGGTGTGGAAATCCCTCTTCGAGGATGAGCGGGCGCATGGCCACGATGAAGTGATCGCGGTCGCCAGGGCCGGATCGTTACCCGAGAAGCCACTGCTGAATTCACTTTTGAATTGGCAGCATCGATGGAGGGTCTATCAGCGCGAAGTGTTCTCTTCCCTGCGGCATGACTGGATCGACCAGATTGATCTCCATGACGCCGACAAAGCGGACATGGAGCCCGGGAAACGGCTCGTCACTGGGCCGGTCTTCACCGATTGGCCGCATCGGCTGATCAACGACGATTACTGGTCAAAGATTGTATCTCCGATGAAGGGAATGCCCGACCTGCCCCTCGATGATGTGTGGACGGAACTGCACTTAACAGCGCCTTCTCAGTCCCCGCGCATGGGCACAAGCCCGTTTTCTGGCCGTCCGTTCTCGTTCCAGGATTCGAGCCCGGCCATCGATGAAGTTACGGCTGTGTCTCCCGAACGGGTAGTCGAAGCGATCACCCGTCCAACGCTTGTATTGGGAAGACCTGGCAGCGGCAAGACGACTTTCCTCAAATGGGTTGCGCTGTCGTGTGTTACGAACGACAGGTCCCGCTTCCTACTTCCCCTGTTCGTCCCGCTCCGCAAATACGTCATCGCGCGGCAGGCTGCACAGAGGCGCGGCGACGGCAACCTCAGCCTGCTACGTTTCTTCTTGGGCGCCTGCGGCGTCACAAACGTGGCACAAGTGGAGCTATGGGAAGAGTATTTTCGTGTTTTGTCCTCTGCCCCGCAGCAAGGCGGGAGGCAGCCCCGTGTTCTGTGGCTCTTGGATGGGTGGGACGAAACACCTGAACAAGCCGAAGCGGAGCTATGTGCAGAGCTTGAGGAGGCAGGCAACCTGTTCCCCATGATCATAGCCTCCCGGCTGATGGCACGGGAGTTACCTTTTCTCATCGAGAGCCGGTATGAGATCGGGCGGTTGTCGTCGGAGAGCAGGCGTTCCCTCGTCCAGCGGTGGTTCCAGGCGATGGAGCGCCCACGGCAGGCACCGAGGATCTTGGAAGAACTCGAAAGGAATCTCGACCTCAACCGCATGTCGGGAAATCCGTTTCTGCTGACACTCCTTTGCTGTATCGCTTTCGACCCAAAGTCAGACGAAATCCACCAGTTGCCCGGGGCTCGCGGCGAGATCTACGACAAAGCACTCGACGCGATTTTCCTAGAGTGTGAGGAAAAACTGAAACGGCCAATTTTTACTCCGGAAAAGGTTGGGAAAATCCAGGAGTTCGCGCTGTGGCTCATGGACGAAGTAGAGGGCGCCCCGCGGTTCATGTTTGAGAAGGAACTTGTCTTGATGGGCAGCCACGATCCCGTGTTGTTTGCGCAGCTCCTCAAATCCAGCCGCTTGATTACACAAGTGTATGCGGACTACGAGGCATTCCAGTTCCTCCACACGACCTTTCAGGAGTACTTGGCTGCCTGCGCATTCGTTCGTCGCCTAAATACGATCGGCAGCGCGCCGGACGCCCTCGCGGAGCAGCTAAGCAAACGATTCCACCAACCGATCTGGGTTGAGACCCTTCGCATGGTAGCCGGGCTTGCGGACCGCAACGACTCGCTTCGTAGCTCCTTCTGGAACGGTCTCAAATCCCTTCTTGAGTCTTCGGATCTCTACGGCCAGACAGAACGCCGTTTAGCCTACCTCCTGGCGGAACTTCGACCGACCGATGGCGGGAGATCATTACTCGGCACCGACCTCCGAGACCGGCTCTGGCCGCAAATCGAAGCTGCGGCCACGACGTATCAGCTAGCGATGGACAACTTGGCGGACGCCTTCATCGAACTCGACCCCAACGATTACAGACGCCGGCTCTCGGACGCCATGCAAAGGGTTCCGCAGCCCGCTAGGATCAACCTTTTGCGCTCGCTGCGGCGACTGCCACCGAGCGCGGACGACGGGGGTCTGTTCCATCAGCTGTTTGACGACGAGGAGGCAGTGGCGGCCGTAGCTGGTTATGCGTATAGCTCTGCAAGTCGCGCCCTATTGGAAAGAATCCGCGAAGTTGTTCGCGACCCGGCCGCCTCCCTGAGGAACCGGATACGTGCTTTGAAGTTTCTCGTCCGCGGCGACGATGCTCACATCGAAGGGGATTTGATCGCGATGCTCCGTCAGTCCGGTCCAGATGACTGGGACGTTGAAGTCGCGCGGGCGTTGGGGCAACTCGGATCGCCTCGGGCGATAAGTGCATTGATAGGTCATCTCCGATTTGTGCAGACGACCCCCAGCTCGGATCGCCTACGCGAGGAGGTTGTTCGGTCCATCGCCGCGTGCGAAGCCCCGTATGCAAGGCAATGGTTGGAGCACGAGATTCTCGCAACGGGCGTCGGTGATCCTGCCCTCGGCCCGCTCATCGATTCATACGCGAGCCAGCCGATCCACGACGAGTGGTCCGAGTGGCTGTACGACGTATTCGTCTATTCTTCGGTGGAGGGCAACCGTCTAGCCGCGCTGCGAGCCCTTCGGGCATCGACATGGCATGAGGTGCCGCGACTCGTTTGTCAACTGGTGCGACCAGAGAAAGATCCATTTCGCCCAACGGCCCTGGAAATCCTTGAGCAGTCTGGGACCATCGAAACAGGCTGGCACCTGTTTGGCACCGCGAAAAGTCCTGACTGTCAGGACCCAGTTGAATTGGTCATAGGCGGAGTCCGGATCGCTCATCGCTGTCGGCACCTAGCCACCGCAACTGTGCTATTGGGCGAGGCCGAACGCCAGCTTCTATGGTACGTGGAGCACGGTGACGCGGGCGAAGCCCATCGCGCTAGCAACGAGGCTTGGCGTGTCGGTCCGTCGATGATTCCGGTGCTACTACAGCGGATGCGACAACCGCCGTCTCCGTCTGTGCGCCGTGCAGCGGCCTCTTCCCTCGGGAAACTCGGGGCTACCGAGGCGCTCGGAGACTTTGAATCCTCGTTGCGGGATGCCGACCGGACCTGGCGGGAGCACGCACAGGCCGACCCGGATCCGGCATTTCTTCCTATTGCGGTCAAGGCAATTCTCGAGATCAATCCCGCACGCCTCCTTCTTTACAAGAATGAGGCGTCGGAGCACGCACTGAGAAAATACTCCTTTGATACCGGGAGCTGGGTGTTCGACAACCACATTGTTACTAGTGACGGCAAGGTTTTAACACCCGACGGCGTGCAGGGCCTAGAGACGTCGGGGGACCGGTTCTCCGGCGCGGAAGTCCAGTCAGCTGCCACGGGGAATCCAGTCCAGTTCGTTCCCCCACGTCCGGATGTGTTGCTCGTCACTGTGAATGAACACGAGACGCGGGCCGTATTAGACGAGTTCGAGGCCGCCATCGACGCGCGAGCACGCCCCGTCCCGCGAGAAGGCCGAGTTTATCGAAATCTTGGAAGGATCAACGACACACTGGTTTACCACGCTCTGTCCGAAATGGGATCGGGCAGCGCCGGGGCGATGCAGCAGACGGTTGACAAGGCGATCCGCGCGCTTGATCCCGGAGCCGTGATCGCTATCGGCGTGGCCTTTGGCGTCAATGAGAAGAAGCAAGCCATCGGGGATATCTTGCTTTCTACTCAACTTCGACCCTATGACCTTCAAAGGATGGGAAGTGAAATCATCCTGCGCGGTGACAGACCCCACGCAACGCCACGCCTTATCAACCATTTCAATGGTTTTGGGCAGACTGCTTGGCAAGGTGCGAAGGTGATATCCGGGGCCATCCTTACGGGTGACAAGTTGATCGACAACATCGACTACCGCAATTTGCTGTTGGCACTTGAGAAGGAGGCTGTCGGCGGGGAGATGGAAGGGGCTGGGCTGTACGTTGCTTGCTACGAGCACAAAGTGGATTGGATCGTGATCAAAGCAATTTGCGATTGGGGCGATGGAAAAAAGGCGAAAAACAAGACGGCGCGCCAAAAGAAGGCTGCGAAAAACTCGGTGCAATTCTTTGTTCAGGCGTTGCAGAATGCGCCACTGAAGTATCATAGGTGAACATCGTCCGTTTACCTGAGTTTCCGTCCTAGGAATTCAGCTCGATGTGCATCATTGCGTTAAAATCTCGCTCGCGTCGGTCCGACACGCCGACTGCTGCCAATCGGGCGATGTGACCGAAGCGATTGCCGCAAAGCTTGGTAAGCGGGCTTCTCCAGTTCAAATCCCGCCGCCCCGAGGGACCTTCGAGTTCGTGGGATATGGCGAAGGTTGACGGAAGCGCATCGGTCCGACACCCACGCGCAAGACAGCAACAGCGGAACTCGATTTAGGCTTGAAGTAGCAACGGGGACTTCTCCCAATTATCCTCGACTGGTATCGCGACGCATCGTGCGTCTCGGAGTCCTTCAATTGTCGCCCAATGGACGTGAGGCGAAAGCCAGCAAGACGCGTCATGCGCTAACGGAGCGGAGGATCGGGCATTGCCCATGCTGCCGAAGACCGTTCGGCGAATCGTAAACGGTCGATGTGACCGAAGGAAATTTTTCAGGATCTGAATCAGTCGGCAGCCGGTGTCAGACGAAAAGCTGGAGCGACTTAGATTGTTGAAGCCAGCAGTTGGCCCTTCCGCATTCCATCGATAAAGTCCAACCAACACGTCGGCCATTTGGATCATGCGTGAATTTTTCGAGCTAATGAACAGAGGGCATCGTAGCCCAAGCAACTGCTCGTCAATGTAGCCCAAACCGCAGAAGAAATCGGTCAATCCAACCTCACGGTACGGCAAGACTGTTCTTGTCAGTCCGTCTTGAATTGGATTGCCTTCGTCAGGGCGCTTGAAGGGTTGGTTTGAAACGCGGTAAAGCGAGATCCGACAACCAGCGCGCCGCCTTTGTGGCAATGCTAGGTAGCCCGCCACTGAAATCGGCGTGTAGCATTCGTCAATGAAGTGGTAAAGCGTGCCACTAGCTCGGATCGAATAAGCAACGTCAGTTAAGCGGTGTCAACAATGCGTTGAATTTTTTGAACATCGATTCAAAACTATCTATAGCTCGCTCGTAGCCGGGGAGTTCAGTCCCCTTCACCTCTTCCTGAAACAATTGGTCAGCTTGGGAATAATGGTCGAACTCGCGAACATGGGCAGGCATGGTCGCGAATCGTTCCTCAACAACTTCCATCACCGGTCGTTCTTCCCCGGCTGCGCGTCTTGTATCGAGCGCGTCTTTGCCAACCAGCCGATAAACCTTGTTTACAAGCGATGTGAAGAACTCGTAGCCGAGAATATCTTCGATGTCGGCGAATTTCATTCCTGCCAAGTCACTCGCAAGCAGCAGTCGCCCATCTCCAATCGCCTCTTGTGCATTTTTTATCTTCTGGCCCTGCTTGTCATGCACGTCGATTAAGGCGGCGATATTCAAACCGTTACCTTTGAATAACGAAATAAATCCTGGAATGCGGTCAACGCCTTTGATTTCGCAAATGTTCCACCGATAATCGAGACCCTCCCGATTAGCTTTTTCAAGCTGCCTTGAGAACCACTTCATGTAAAGGAAATCAGACGGCCCTTCCACGAGCAGCGTGTGCCGGCCAATAAAAAGTGTTTGCGTGATTTCGTAATCGAGGCAGTGTTGCAGCGGCGAAACCGTATCGTCATCCGTGCTCAGTACGCGGCTGCCGACTTTCGTTCCGACCGGCATTTCAACAATCTCGGTTTTCCCGACCTTCTTCTTTTCAACCACATCCTCAACGGTTCGGCAATCAAGAATCCGATCGGGATCGATCATAAACGGGGAGTGCGTCGTGTAGATCAACTGATAATTCGACAATTCCTCTTTGAAATATCGAAGCAAATCTGCTTGTGCGCGAGCGTGCAGACTCAGACCAGGCTCGTCTAGAAGCAGGATGAGATTTGGGTTCTTGCGTTTTACGTGGTCAAACCAGACCAAGAAGGAGAAAAACCAAACAAATCCTGTGCTTCTATCATTAAAGCTCGTGTCCGCTCGGTGGCGTTTGTTGTCAATTCGCACGCGACAAATCTCGCCAGTATTGAACGGTGCCGGATCGCCCGACTTTCCGTGATCGAATTTGATCATGACGTCAAGATGGCGATTTTGTGACCAATACTGGAAAATCTTGTCCGTGATGCGATTTGAGACAGCCCGCAGTCGTGAATTAAACTCCTCGAACGTCGTCGCACCCCGAATGCCCTCCGGATTTGTGCCTGCGAGCTCCAGAAGCGCGAGAAAAATCCGGTCGTTTGCCGTTAGTGTATTGTTGCTTTTTCGTTCCAAGAGCTGATTGATCGAAACTTGTCCATCGACCTGATGGTACTGATCAAAGTAGAGGAAGTTCGGCATCTTCTCCCAAACCGCATCTGATCCCCTCCCGAATGTTGTACCAGTCGTTATGAGAGAATCGGGGAGTGTTCCGCGTGCTGAGTCGGAGTGAAGGGCGTAGCCCTGAACGGAGACTCG
>JBGTJE010000083.1:0-53615 GCA_041745295.1 Pirellulaceae bacterium
CCGGCCTGCGCCGCGGTTGCGTCCGCCGCGGGTGCGACCGCGAGCGGCGAAGCCTCTGCGTTGAGCCCCCTGCCGCTCGGAATTTCAATGGAAGGTTGGTCTTCCGATTCGGAATCGGTAAGCAACGGCAACGATGAGCTCGATGCAGTCGCGTAGTCGTCGGATGCCGAACTCTGCCATTCGGTCGCGAGCGACTCTTGACCTGTTTCGGAAACCATCCATGTCTCGGCGCTGGGTTCTGACAATTCCGCGCTGGCAAATGCACTGGGTTCTGGCGTCGGCTGCGGCATGATGCTGGAGGTCTCATCCGACATCGGCATCTTGCGGTGGGCGGGCATGTCCGGCTCCAACGGCTCGCTTTCGACTGCCGTATCCAATTGGAACGACGGCTCGGATTCCATTTCCGTAGCCGATTCCATGAGTTCGCCATTCGAACCCGAAGAAGTTTCCCAGGTTTCGTTGGGTGAACGCGCGCTAAGCGGACCTGTGAAGTCCTCGACACTCACGTTTTGAATTTGGGAAACGGGCGGATCAAGCAGATTGATTTCTGCGCCAGGTGTCTGGAGTCCGCGCTGGGTCTGGCCCTGTATGAAAAACGACATCGATACGATGACCAGCGAGATCACGGCGATGAGGACGACGCGCAGTTCCATTCGATTGCCACCAATAACACGCTGACGGACGGATTATTCCGGTTGTCACGATTTGTATCGTCTTGCCGTTCGGATCGCCGTTACGGGTTTCGCGGGTCGCACGGGCGAAATTGAATCGTCGCGCCTGGCAAAACCGGCATATCTTATTGCCGACCGGAAAAATCCCTAAGTGTTCGCCCAGCCGCAAAGTTTGCCTATGTTTCCGGCCAGAGATTAGTGCGCGGAGGCGCAGAGACGCGAAGTTGAAGACAACGCGGGGAACTCTTGGCTAAAGTCAAAAAGGGCAGTTTTGAAATACGTCCGACGTTCCTGCCCCATTTCAGCGCCCTCGATGAGCTTTGCCCAGAAAGTGATTCTCCAGCGTTGGCACACCCAGTGGAACACGGAAAATCGCGTCTGTTTTGTGTGCCACTGGCTCTGCCAGTGCGATTATTGGGCAAAGTCCCCTCTATGGGATGGACTAAGGAAGCGTCTTCTCCGCGGCACTGCGACTCCGCGCGAGACTCTCTGCATTACTCAATGGTTACGCTCCAGTCGCCATCTCCGACAAGCCGGCGATCGTATGGACGACGTCGAACTTGGTGATGATTTCGTACTTCTTTTCGCTCATTTTGACGAACACCGCTGGCGTTTCGCCGCGGAGAAGTTCGGTGATTTGATCGATCGTCGTTTCCGGATCGACCACAGGGAACGACGGCTCCATGATCTCGAACACCGACGTCGTCTTGAGATCCTGGCCGTGCAGGACGAGCGACACAAGCCGATCCTCCGTGATCGAGCCGAGTGGGACGCCATCTTCGAAAACCGGCAATTGCGAGATGTCCATCTCTTCCATTTTGCTCATCGCGACAAGCGCCGAGTCAGTTGGCGAGACAAATTGCAGTTCGCGCATTTTCCGCTTAGTCGAAACGCATTCTTTGGCACTGACTTTGACTGCCGAACCAAGGTAGCGATTGTCACGCATCCATTCGTCGTTGAAGACCTTGCTCAAATACTGCCGCCCAGTGTCGGGAATGAGCACGACGAGCATATCTTTTTCGGTCAGTTTCTTGGCGGCTTGCAGAGCCCCCCACATCGCGGCCCCTGCCGAGCCGCCGGCGAAGATGCCTTCCTGGCGGGCGAGCTGTCGGGCAGTCACAAAACAATCGCGGTCGCTGACTTGGATGCAGTCGTCGAGCATATCAAAGTGCATCGTCGTAGGAAAAATGTCTTCCCCGATCCCTTCGACGACGTAGGTGGCCGCCTTGCCCACCGACCCTTTGTGAAAAAACTCATGGTAGAGCGAACCAATCGGGTCGACGCCGATGATTTTGATTTTCGGATTTTTTTCTTTCAGAAACCGACCGATTCCCGAGAGCGTTCCACCGGTCCCCATGCCGGCGACAAAGTGCGTGATTTTTCCCTCGGAGTCTTCCCAAATCTCTGGGCCGGTTGTCTCGTAATGCGCTTTGACGTTGTCTTGGTTTTCGTATTGATTGGGATAATACGAATTCGGGACTTCCTGGGCCAAGCGTTTGGCGACGGAATAATACGAACGCGGGTCCTCGGGCTCGACCGCCGTGGGGCAAACGATGACCTCAGCGCCCAGGGCCTTGAGCAGGTTGACCTTTTCCTGCGATTGCTTGTCGGTGATCGTAAAGATCGTCTTGTAGCCGCGAACCGCCGCGACCAAAGCCAACCCCATCCCGGTGTTGCCGCTGGTCCCTTCGATGATCGTTCCGCCGGGCTTGAGGTCGCCGCGCCGTTCGGCTTCGTCGATCATGGTAATCGCGATCCGGTCTTTGACGCTTCCGCCCGGATTGAGGTATTCGGCTTTAATGTAGATTTGTGGACGCAGTCCTGCGGCAATCCGATGGAGGCGGATCAACGGTGTCCGGCCAACGGATTCGAGAATGTTTTGATACTTCATAGCGATTCTCCCAATCGGTTTTCGATCTCCTAAGGTCAATGACCCAAAGCGGCTATCGAAAGCCCGCGAACAATGTACTCGTTCGTGTGCCGGGAAGTAAGTTATCGTTTCTGCCATTCAATAATATACGGGGTGGCGCAAACCGTCGGAAATAGCGATCGGGCGAATCGTTTGCGGCGGCACGCCGGGCACTTGGGGACGGGCGAATTGCAATTTGCATTTTTCAATTTCCAATGGTCACGAGCCAAGCATCCTGCTCACGGAATGTCGGGTGAAACGCAATCCTCCTCTCCCCGCGTTACATCGCCGTTACAAGCGGCCTCAAGTCGACAGCTACAATGAGACGTATATTTTCGTGGGGCATGTCGCTCGTCAGCCTGCGGACCGGCGACCGACTAATCGATGCGTTCGCCTACGTAGCCGGTTCTGTCCTCGGAGACGGTAATAGGGGACGAATGGAGGAATCAAGTGAATGGTCGCACGATATTGACGATTGAGGACGACGACGCGATCCGCCAAGGAATCTCCGACGCACTCACGTATTTCGGCTACCAAGTCCTCGAAGCGGCCGACGGAAAGGTCGGGCTCGAACAGGCCGTCGGTCGCGAATACGACTTGCTCCTGTTGGATTTGGCCCTCCCCGGAATTCCCGGCTTGGAAATATTGCGGCAACTCAAGGCGACGCGACCCACCCAACCGGTCATTATCTTGACCGCCAAAGGAAACGAAGCCGATCGGGTGGCGGGACTGAACCACGGCGCCGATGACTACGTTGTCAAACCGTTTAGCGTCAAGGAATTGATCGCCCGTGTCGAGGCCGTCCTGCGCCGCTCGCCGGAACGCCCAACCGATGTAGCCCACATCGCGATCCCAGGCGGGATGTTGGACTTTGCCCGCCGCGAATTGCGTTTCTCGGACGCCGATCGCGTCGAGTTGTCCGAGCGCGAAACGGATTTGTTGCGGTACCTCGTCTGCAATCGGGGACGCGCCATTTCGCGCGACGAACTCTTGGCCAACGTCTGGCGAATCAGCCCGCAAGGTCTTCCCACCCGCACGATCGATATGCACATCGTCCGACTTCGCGAAAAACTGCGCGATGATCCGCACGAGCCGCGATTGCTGATGACAGTCCGCGGCAAAGGCTACATGTTCGCCCTGGAGTAAAAAGGGGACAGGTCCATTTTACGACCTGTCTCCGTTTCTTTTATGATCAAACGACCTTGGCAAATCTGGACGAGCTACGCGCTCTGCGTGCTGCTGGTCGCGTCGGCGATGGTCTGGCTGACGTATACGACCTGGCAGCTCGACCAAGCCCGCGAGACCGAGCGACAGCAGACCGAAATCGCGCGGCGCCAGGCCGAGCTCCAAGAACGGACCAGCAGTGCGCTGTGGCGAATGGATTGGTTGATGATTCCGCTGGTAGCGCAGGAGGCAGCCCGACCGTATCATATGTACCGTCCCTTTTACCCCGAGGGGCAGAGTGAGAATCTAGAAACCGCCGATGCGGTGCAGTTATTGCGTCCCTCGCCACTACTGACGCAACCGTCCGAGTTCATCCTGTTGCACTTCCAAATTGAGCCCGACAACGAGTTCATCTCGCCGCAAGATCCTCAAGGCGATTCGCGCGAGCAGGCGATGTTTGCCTGTAATGTCCCGGCGAAAGCGCTCGAATCGAGCAGCCAGCGGCTCGAGGAATTGCGAAAGCTATGTTCGTACGAACGCCTCAGCTTTGCGTGTCCGCAGGACAAACTCCCTAGCGTCGAGAAACTAGACTTCCCCTGGCAATCGTCCGAGATCGGGGCACAAGTCGCCAAAAACATGGCTTCCCCCAAGCAAGAGCTGGTGGCCAACAACGCCCAAGCCGCCGAAGTCCAAGTCCAACAACATGCCGAACAATCGCAATTGGATGTGGCCTCGGAATCATCCCCCGACCAGATCGGCGATTTGCAGCGCAAGCGCAATATGGATCGAGGCAACAAAGAATTCTTGCAACGGGACAAAGCCACACAGTCGTACGCCAAGGGACAGCTCAACCTCCAGAGCCTCGAACCCAAGCCTGACGCGGCGATCGTTCGCGAAGGAGTCATGCGCCCGATTTGGGTGGGAGAGTTGTTGATCTTGGCGCGGCGCGTCGAGTTGGAGAGCCGCACTGTGATTCAGGGTTGCTGGCTGGATTGGGACAAAATCAAATCAGCGCTGGCGAACGAAATCGTCGAAGTCTTGCCCAACGTCGGACTCCAACCGGTGCGCGATGACAATGACATGGCGCCGGGTCGCCGCATGGCCACCCTTCCCGTGCAGTTGACGGATGTCGAGCAAAGCTTGGCGACGATTGGTCTGGCTTCGATCTCGCTGTCCGGCAATACCGCCATCTCTGGCTTAAAGCTGTCGCTCACTGTCGCCTGGGTTGGATTGGCGCTGGGGCTTGCCGCGATCGCTGTGCTGCTTCGCGGCGTGTTGCGATTGTCGGAACGCCGCGCGGCGTTTGCGTCCGCAGTGACCCATGAATTGCGTACGCCGCTCACCACGTTTCGCATGTACGCCGAAATGTTGGCCGAAGGGATGGTACCTTCTGCGGAAAAACAGCGGCAGTACGCCCGCACGATGAAACTCGAAGCGGATCGGTTGGGGCACTTGGTCGAGAATGTCCTCCGCTACGCCCGACTGGAGCGACGAGCCGTTGCGACGCGTGTAGTGCCAACAACGGTCGATGCATTGTTCGAGCGATTCCAGAATCGATTGGCAGAACGGGCGGGCCAAGCCGGCATGACGCTTTCGCTGGAGATTGATCCTGCGACCGGCAGGTCAGCGATATCGACCGAGCCCGGAACCGTCGAGCAGATCGTGTTTAACTTGGTCGACAACGCTTGCAAATACGCGGTTGGCGCCACAGACAAGACGATTCATTTGGTCGTCGCGACCGGCCACAATTCTTCAATTCCCTCCCCCTCCGTGGGGAGGGCTAGGGAGGGGGGGGCGCTTAACGTCACGGTGCGCGATCACGGCCCAGGGATCGACGCGAAAATGTCCAAGCGACTGTTCACAGCCTTTTCAAAATCCGACCAAGACGCGGCGGAGACTGCCCGCGGCGTTGGTTTGGGTCTGGCCCTCTGTCGTCGGATGGCCGTCGATCTTGGCGGCCGACTCGTGTGGGACAAGTCCTACACCGGCGGCGCCTCGTTCACCTTAACGCTCCCGGGCTCTTCCTCTTAGCGAGCCGCCGGGTTTATCCCGGCGGTCTTTTCTCCCGGTCCCTGTTTAACCGGCCGCCGCGGCCGCGTGACGGATCAGCAGCGCCCCAAAATCGGGGCGGTTAAACAAATACAAAGCGGCGAAGACTAAAACGGCGAAGCGGGTTAACTCCACAAACGCCGGACAGCCGGGAAGACGACCGGGGTAAACCCGGCCGCTCGCTAAGGGATTCCAGCCGAATACCAATCGGGAGGTCAGGTATAATCCTGGGTTCTCCGGAATCCAGCAATTGTTGTCCACGGCGATCCTATGTCCGCCTCCCAAACCAAACCCGAACTACTTGCCCCGGCGGGGAATTGGGATTGCCTGCGCGCGGCGTGGGAAAACGGCGCGGATGCGGTGTATTTTGGGATCGATAGCGGGTTCAACGCCCGAGCCCGGGCGAAGAATTTTTCCATCGATGAAACAGTCCACGCGATCGAAGAGCTACATCGTCGTGGTCTCAAGGGCTACGTCACACTCAACACGCTGGCCTTCACCAGCGAATTGGCCGAAGTCGAAACGCTCATTCGAAATCTGGTTTGTGCCAACGTCGATGCGATCTTGGTCCAAGATTTAGGCGTCGCCCGATTGGCTCGAGCGATCTGTCCGGAACTGCCAATCCACGCGTCAACCCAAATGACGCTCACCAGCGCGCAGTGCATCGCGGTCGCCGCCGAGCTGGGTTTGTCGCGAGTCGTCCTCTCGCGCGAGATGTCGCTCGACGAAATTCGCCGCATCGCCCGTGAAACGACGGTCCCGCTCGAAGTCTTCGTGCACGGTGCGCTGTGCGTCGCTTATTCGGGACAATGTCTGACCAGCGAATCGTTGGGCGGGCGCAGCGCCAACCGAGGGCAATGTGCCCAAGCTTGCCGGATGCCGTATGAACTCGTCTGCGATGGCCGCGACGTCGACCTGGGAGACCAGCGTTATTTGCTCAGCCCACAGGACTTGGCGGTTTTTTCCTTGATTCCAGAACTGATCGAGGCAGGAATTTGCTCGTTCAAAATCGAGGGGCGTTTAAAAACGCCAGAGTACGTCGCCAATATCACCCGGCATTATCGCCAAGCCATCGACCGTGCCTGCGAAGATTTGCCGATCGACTTCTCTCCGCGCCAAGTCTACGAGATGGAGATGTCCTTCTCGCGCGGATTTTCGCCCGGCTGGATGGAGGGCTGTGATCACAAGCGACTCGTGCCAGGCCTTAGTTCCACTAAGCGCGGCGTCTTGTTGGGACGAGTTCGATCAGTCAGCCACCAGGGCGCTGAGATCGACCTTTGCGCACCGATTGCCCGCGGAGACGGTGTCGTGTTCGAAGGAGATCGATTTCGCGGCCAAGAACAAGGGGGCCGCGTCTATCAAGTCTACGTTGACGGGATCGATCGAACCGACGAAGTTGTGGCGTGTGTCGTCGAGCTGCGGTTTGATCGCCACGGCGTCGACCTCAATCGTCTCTGGGTCGGTCAATCAATTTGGAAGACCGATGATCCGCGACTCAACGCTCGGCTCCGCGCCAGTTTTGAAACGGCCGACGCACAGCGGCGATTGGCAGTTGACATTTTCGTCTTTGCTCGCCCAGGAGAACGGCTGGTCTTGCGTGCCAACGCGGTGGATCCGGGTGACACAAAGGATTTGGGTGGCACGCCCAGAGTCTTCGATGGGCGTGGTCGGGGGGTCGAAATAATTTCCGACGAGCCGCTCCAAGTTGCTGAAAAACACCCGCTAACGGAACAGACGTTGCGCGAACAGTTTGGGCGACTGGGTAGCACGATTTACCGATTGCGTGAGGTGGTCGCCGACATCCAGGGCAATCCAATGGTTCCCTTGAGCGTATTGGGAAAACTGCGGCGCGAAATGATCGCGCGATTGGATTGCCGTACACTTCCGCCACGACCGATCGCCGCGACTCCAGTTTTGCCCGATTTGCGTCAGGATTTTCCCCATCCAAACCAACCGACGGAACGGCCTCAGGCGATGGCCTTGGTACGAAACTTGGCCCAACTCGACGCGTGCCTGCAAGCGGGCGTCAAACATATCAACGTCGACTTGCAGGATATCCGCGAATTTCGTCTGGCGACCGAGCGTGCGCACAGTGCCGGAACCGAGATTTGGCTGGCGACGCCGCGGATTCAAAAACCTGCCGAGATGGGCATCTTTCGGGCGATGCTCAAACACCGCGCGAACGGGGTCCTCGTCCGCAATTTGGCCGGGTTGGCTTTTTTTGCCAGTCAAAACGTCCCCGTTTGTGTCGACTTTTCGCTCAATGTGGCCAACGAACTGACGGCCAAGTTTTTGATTGAGCGGGGTGCAACCCGTTTGACGCCTTCGTACGATTTGAATCGCGATAAGTTGCTCGATCTAGTCGGCGCCATTCCGCCCGCGTGGCTCGAAGTCGTTGTGCATCAGCATATGCCGATGTTCCACATGGAGCACTGCGTATTTTGCGCGGTCCTTTCGCCCGGCACGAACAAGACGAATTGCGGCCGACCGTGTGATCGGCACGCCGTAAAACTCCGCGATCAACTGGGAGTCGAGCATCCGCTGACTGCCGACGTCGGCTGCCGCAACACGCTTTTCAACGCGGCTCGCCAAAGTGGCGCGGAAATCGTACCGAGGTTGATCGAGTGCGGCGTGCGACATTTTCGTCTGGAGTTTCTCGACGAAGCACCGAGCGAAGTCGTTTCTACAATCGACTTGTACCGGCGACTGTTGGCCGGCGAAGTCCGTGGCCGTGATGTGTGGACCGCCTTGAAAGCGACCAATCAAGTCGGCGTCACGCGCGGCACGCTGGAAGCCAAGCGCAATCCGCTGGCGATTATCTAACAGCTCGGAGGGAAGTGCCGGGGCGAAATCAACGAGAAAAAAAATTGCAAAATGCAAATTGAAAAGTGCAAATTGTAAAATGAAGAAGGAAAGGCAACGGTTCAATTTTAAGCAGTTTTCCCTTGGAGCGTCGCGAGCAAGTCCGAACTTCAGCGCGATCAAAAAATCTGCGACGAACGCCCACCTGTCTTTCATTGATTTTACAATTTTCATTTTACAGTTTGCACTTTGCATTCTGCCTTTCTCGGCCCGCTTCCCCACCCCGCGCGGAATTCGTCGGCGTGTATACTACTTCCTTGCCGCGAATGACCGAGGTAGCGAATTGGGAGACTGTGAGAATGGCGACAAACGCACCGCTCAATCGAAAACTGCGGATGGGGTTGGTGGGAGGCGGACAAGGTGCGTTTATTGGCCGCGTGCACGCGACCGCCGCGGTGCTCGACAATCGAGCGGAGCTGGTGGCCGGAGCCCTTTCTTCGGATCCCGCTCGTGCCAAAGCATCGGCGGGCGATTACGACATTGCCCCCGCCCGCGCCTACGGAAGTTTCCGCGAACTGATCGAGCAAGAACTCAAATTGCCGGCGGATCGGCGCGTGGATTTTGTATCGATCGCGACGCCGAACCACACGCACTTCGAAATCGCCAGCGCCGCCGTCGAGGCGGGCTTCAACGTAATTTGCGACAAGCCACTGACGTTTGACTTGGCACAAGCTGAAAAATTGGCGCAGACGGTGGCCCGAGAAAAGGTCGTATTCGCCGTCACGCACAACTACACCGGCTATCCGCTCGTGCGACAAGCTCGCGAGATGATTCGCGGCGGCGAATTCGGCGAGATCCAAGCCGTACGGGCTTCTTATATTCAAGGTTGGCTGCGCACTCGCTTGGAAGCGTCCGACCAAAAGCAGGCTGCCTGGCGGACCGATCCAGCTCGTAGCGGCGCGGCTGGCTGTTTCGGCGATATCGCCACGCATGCGTTTAATTTATCGCGATATATTACTGGACTCCTGCCCGAAAAAATCAGTTGCCATCTGCGCACGTTCGAGCCGGGACGGAAGCTGGACGACTACGGGACGGCCGTAATTCAGTTCCAAAACGGCGGCTTAGGAACGGTCACGGCGTCGCAAATCAGCCATGGCCGCGAAAATGACTTGGCGATCGAAATCGACGGCACCCTAGCTTCGCTGCAATGGCGTCAAGAAAATCCCAACGAGATGATCGTGCGACAAAATGGTCGCCCGCACCAAATCTACACTCGCGATCCCAACGCACCGTTCATGAATGCGTCAGGCGCCGCCGCGTGCCGGCTACCGAGCGGCCATCCGGAGGCATTTTTTGAAGCCTTCGCCAACGTCTATCGATCGGCCTACGACGCCATTTCCCGTCGCGCTGGCGGTCAAGAATTTGAAATGACGAACACGATTTATCCCAACGTGCACGATGGCGTCGAAGGGATGTACTTTATTCAGCAATGCGTCGCCAGCAGTCACAACAACGGCCAGTGGCTTCCCCTGGGACACGCCGCCGCGCGGCGGTGACGCATTGTGGCGCGACGCTCTGCGTCGCTTTATCCCGGATTAGAATCCGCGATATGCCAGTTAAACGTCGCCATGCGGAAAGGTTATTTGTCGACTTGCAGTATCACGGCCCTTCTGGGCCGTTTTTCTTCAGTCGATCGGCGGCCTGGAAAGGCCGTCGTACAGTAGAATAGACTGACAAGCATTCTGGACACGGTGTTTTAGCGTAAGGTCGAATCGCCATGCAAACTGCTTTTTGGTTGGCCCAGCAGCAGACCGGGCCGCAAATCAAAGACATCATCTTGATTGCCGCCTTGGTGCTGGGGCTGTTTTTCTTTCTGGTCATCATCGGAATCTTTGCCTCGTATTTTCGCTGGTGGATTCAGTCCGTTTTGACGCAAGCCGACATCGGCATCTTTGATTTGTTGGGAATGACATTTCGTAAGGTCAAACCGAGCGTGATCGTCCCCAGCAAGATCATGGCCGTGCAAGCCGGCTTGACCGACCCCGACATCACCAGCAAAGCGCTGGAAGCCCACTATCTCGCAGGGGGCAACGTGCCGGTGGTGATCCGCGCGCTGATCATTGCCAAGAAAGCGAAAACGATTCATCTCAGTTTTCGCGAGGCCACGGCCATCGATTTAGCCGGCCGGAATGTCTTGGAGGCAGTTCAGACCAGCGTCTATCCGCGAGTCATCGAATGCCCGCCCAAGGGCAACGCACGAAAAACGCTCGACGCCGTCGCCAAAGATGGAATTCAGCTCAAGGTCCGTGCGCGAGTCACTGTCCGTTCCAATCTGCAACAGTTGATCGGCGGTGCCACCGAGGAGACGATCATTGCCCGCGTAGGCGAAGGGATCGTCAGCGCAATCGGCTCGGCCGAGACGCACAAAAAAGTCCTAGAACACCCGGACATGATTTCCAAAGCGGTGCTAGCGCGGAGATTGGATTCGCAAACGGCTTTTGAAATTGTCTCGATCGACATCGCCGATATCGACGTCGGCGAGAACATCGGAGCACGACTGCAAGCCGATCGGGCGGAAGCCGACACGCGGGTCGCTCGGGCTCGCGCCGAAGGCCGTCGCGCGATGGCCGTCGCCAAAGAACAAGAAAATCAAGCCGCGATCGAAGAAAGCAAATCCAAATTGGTGGAAGCAGAAGCCGAGGTTCCCAAGGCCATGGCCGAAGGCTTTCAATCCGGACGATTGGGGATCATGGATTACTACAAAATACGAAACATCCAAGCCGACACGGAGATGCGCAAAGCCATCTCGGGTGTCGGCGCCTCCGGCGGCGCACAAATTGCGACAACGCCAGGTTGAGCCCTGTCACAAATAACTGCCGCCGGGCGCAAACCCCCCCCGGTTTAAACAATGATCAATGATTCAAAAGAGGATGAACGGCCCTCCCTAGCCCTCCCCGCCGAGGTAAGGGAAAAGAACCGGACGAAAGCTCGTTGCGGCTGATGAATCGAGTTCACGAATTGGGCTTTGAATCACAGCCAATACCAACGCAAACCATTTCCCAAGGTCGTCAACATGGCGAAAGACATCGAAGAATTTTTGAAGATGGCTGCCGCCCGCCGCCGCGAAGCGCAACCGAGCGCTCCCGCCACGCCTCCGCGCCAAACCCCGCAGAAGACTCCTCCCAAACAAAAAAAACAGCCTGCCCGACCCAGTCTCGTCGTGAGCGAGAGCGAAGTCGAAATCGTCCCGACCAAACGCGAATCAGTAGCGAAGCATGTCGAATCGCATATCGATACCAGCCGCTTGAAAAAGCACGCGGAGAAATTGGGCGAAAAAGTGGGGAGGGCCGATGACGTCCTGGAAGCGCGATTGCATCAGACGTTCGATCATCAGATTGGCCGGCTCGTTCGCCCCGAATCGGCGACGGGCGATCCGGCGGGCAAGCCCAAGCCGCCGACCCGCACGGCGAGCTCGTTGTTGGCGATGATGGCATCGCAACATAACGTCCAGCAAGCGATCGTGATGAGCGAAATCCTCAAGCGTCCCGAGTGGGATTAAACGGCTGCGTTTCTTGAGTGCCACTGGCTCTGCCAGTGCGAATTAACAGTCGAGGCTCCACAAGGACACTGGCAGAGCCAGTGGGACACAAGTCGTTGCGGGTGGGCGCTCTTTTTCTGTTCCTTCTCCCCCAAATTCAACGAACAGGGATTTGGAGATCGAAAGAACATATACTGAGTTGAACTTAGGGGAGAAGGTCAGGATGAGGGGGGTGCTAATTGCAAAGTCAGCCCCTCAACATGCCCTCTCACCCAATGACTTCGCGCAATGATTGCCTCGTTTCATTCCTTATTTTGCGAAGTCATTGAGGGAGAGGGAACACGAAAGCGCAACGTCAAGAAGTAAAACATCTGATAACGACTTTGATACAATAAAGCAACGAGATCAGACCAGTTCTTTGGATTCCATATGATCAGCGTAGCCCCCAAAACAACACGCATCGGCTGGATCGGCGCTGGCGTCATGGGCCGCAGTATGTGTGCCCATCTGATTAAGGCCGGTTATTCGGCGACCGTGCACAGTCGCACGCGCGAGAAGGCTCAATCGCTCCTCCAGGCCGGCGCGCAATGGGTAGATTCACCCCGACAAGTCGCCGCTGAAAGTGACATCGTGTTTTCCATTGTGGGCTTTCCCAGTGAAGTACGGCAAATCGCCCTCGGTCGCGACGGCATTCTTGCCGGAAGCCGTGCCGGACAAGTTATTGTGGATATGACCACCAGTAATCCTTCGTTGGCAGAAGAGATTTACAACTTTGCTGCGGCCAAAGGCGTCCATAGCTTGGATGCCCCGGTCTCCGGCGGCGACGTCGGCGCGCGCAACGCGACCTTGTCAATCATGATCGGCGGAGATCGCGAGATCGCCGAGCGACTTCAGCCTTGTTGGCAGGCGTTTGCCAAGACAATCGTGTACCAAGGACCTGCCGGGTGCGGCCAACATACCAAAATGGTCAATCAAACTCTGATTGCGACTAGTATGATCGGGCTTTGCGAAGCATTGCTGTACGCGTATCGGGCCGGATTGAATTTAGAAACGGTACTCAAGTCCGTGAGCAACGGCGCGGCGGGCAGTTGGTCGCTCAGCAATCTCGCGCCGCGGATCATGAACAATGATTTTGAACCGGGATTTTTCGTGCAACACTTTGTCAAGGATATGGCGATTGCCCTCGAGGAAGCCAACCGAATGGGCCTGGCGCTCCCGGGATTGGCCTTGGCCCATCAACTGTACGTGGCGCTTGAATCGCAAGGCAAAGGCCACATGGGAACCCAAGCTCTACAATTGGCCCTGGCTTCGCTGTCAGGCGTGGACTGGTACCAACGATCGACTTCGGCGGTTGACCAATTGGTCTCGGCGGCGCTCGATTCGTAGATGGGAGAATGTTGAGAGTTGAGAGTTGAGAGTTGAAGGCGGCGCGGGGCACGGCTTCTTTTCCCTCCCCCTCGTGGGGAGGGCTAGGGAGGGGGGTTGTTAACACCTACGGTTGCGTCACGCGAAGTAGTTTTCGATTTGAGATCTACGTTCAGGAAAAATGCCGTGTGCAGTTCAGTTTGAGTCTTTCAACTCTCAACGCTCAACAAATTCACGCATAGAATAGTTGCAGGCTCGGAAAAAACAATATTATGTCACGCGTCGTGCCAACCACCGACAGGCCATTGGAGGTGGAGCGGTTGCGCGCCGATTTTCCCATTCTCCAACAGGAAATTCATCCTGGACGTCCGCTGGTGTACTTGGATAACGCGGCGACAACCCAGCATCCAGCCAGCGTTATTCAAGCGATAGTGGCTTGCTATGAAGAGAGCTACGCCAACGTGCATCGCGGCCTGCATGCGCTGGCCTTGCGCAGTGATGAGGGTTACGAACAGACCCGAGAACAAGTCGCCCAGTTCATCGGCGCGCTGACGCCGCGCGAAATCATCTTCACATCAGGGACGACGATGAGCGTCAATTGCGTCGCGCGGGCCTGGGGCGATGGCAACATCATGCCCGGTGACGAAATTGTGTTGACGATTATGGAACACCATTCCAATTTGGTTCCTTGGCAGCAACTTGCCGAGCGTCGTGGAGCGGTGGTGCGATTCGCCGATATCCACGACGACGGTCGGCTCAATATGGACCACTTGCACTCGCTACTGGGAAAGCGAACCAAAATGGTTGCGTTTTCGGCTGTTTCGAACGTCTTGGGGACGATCAATCCGGTCGCCGAAATCGTTCGACTGGCACGACCGCTGGGTGCCAAAATCCTAGTCGACGCGGCCCAACATGTGCCGCACGGACCGACCAACGTGCGGGATTGGGATGCCGATTTTGTGTGCTTCAGCGGACACAAGATGCTGGGGCCTTCGGGGCTGGGCGTGCTCTACGGCCGGAAATCGATGCTTGAAGCCATGCCGCCGTTTCTTGGGGGCGGTAGCATGATCAAGGAAGTGACTACAGCCGGATTCAGTGCCGGCGATTTGCCCGCCAAATTCGAAGCAGGAACTCCGCCAATTGTGTCGGCAATCGCCACCGGGGCTGCGATCAAATACTTACAACAAGTCGGCCTCGACACGATCCATCGTCATGAAGTTCAACTCGCGGGCTTGGCGATGGAACTATTGGGCGCGATCGAAGGCGTCCGAATCCTGGGTCCGTCGATCGAGCATCGAGCGGGCATCGTCAGCTTTTCGGTCGACGGTCTCAATCCCCAGGACATCGCGATCTTTCTCGATCGCCAAGGGATCGCCATCCGCGCTGGGCACCATTGTGCCATGCCGCTCCATGCGCGGCTGGGCATCGCCTCCAGTTGCCGCGCTAGCTTTTATTTGTACAACACGATGGAAGAAGTCCACCAACTTGCCGACACCCTCCGCGACGTGATTAAGAAACTGAGGTAGAAACCGCATCGAGAAACGCTTTGGTCACCGTTTCGCAAATGTGTTTTACCGCGAAGGCGCGAAGGACACCAAGTTTCGAAATAGTCGCAATCAATCTCTTCCGACTATATCCATCGTTCCCTCTTTGCGCCCTTGGCGTCAGCCCCTCACCCTAACCCTCTCCCCGTGAAGCAGGGGGAGAGGGAACAAGAATGTGGCGTTGAACTTTGACCAATCACCAATCATCCAACATCTGTCAGCCTTCCTCCACCGGCCCTCAACAGTCATTCATCCTCCATCATAAATCAGCAATCATCAATCGGAAATCAATTCGAGCGTGTGCCACAGGCTGGGGTTTTCGGCGATCGGAAGGCGAAAGTCGGCCGCGAGGGTCTGCCAGCCGAGTTCGTTGTCGACGACTGCGAAATTGAATCCGATGCGTCGATGTTCATCGGAATTCCAGCCGGTCAAAGCCGCGCCAGGAATCAGAAACGTCAGGCGATAACCATCCGAACCAATCTTGCTGGCCGCTTGGGACTTGAACATCTGAAATGATTTGGCATCTTCTTTGGCTCGGTTGATCTTCAGCATCGTTCCCCAGGGCTGCGCGTGGTTGGCTCCGCCGCCGGTCGGCAGGTAGACGAACCAATGGCAAAAGCGACTGGCGCGGTGGACCGACTGCATGTTGCGCGTGTCGATCCAAATCTGAACACCATCACTTTCCGTCACGCGAGTTGCTTGGCATTTAAGCGGATGTTTTTTGCCTCGAACCGTCACATCGAACGCCAGCCCGTCGGGGGACCAAGCGGCGCAAATCGAAGCGAACTGGGGCTGGCCTTCCATCATCCCAAACGTCGGCAGGCGGTAGTCGTCGTCCAGCGACCAGCCCTGGGCCGACCAATGGGTTTTCGCTGGACGGAGCGGGATCCTATAGCGGAACAGCAAATTGCTGGAAACCAAGGCAAGCGGTTGTTCGGGAGGCACGAGTCATTCCTTGGGACCGAGGGATTTGGACGCCGTCACTGTCGTGCGGCGAGGTTTGTTGGGTGCCGCGGGTTTGGGCGACTGACCTAGTGTCGCCAGGTGCTCGCGGAGAAACTCGAGAAGGTCCGGTTTTTTCAATTGCGTCGACGATTGAATCTTGAAGTGCACGACTTCGCGGTTGGCTCCCAGGGCGGTGATCGAAGCGTCGGTCGCAAAGTCGGCGATACGACCCACGGTGGCAGCGCCTTTGGGACCGCTCAAATGAAGCCACAGGCCATCGCATTTTTTGGTCTGGATACTGGCCCACGGCTCGCGCTGCTGGGGCAGGGAAAAGTGAACAACTTGTTTGTGGTTCCAGTGCCAAGTTCCCTGCGGCGCAAGTTTCTCAAACATCTGGATCAACGACTCGAGTAGTCGGGAATTCCAGCTCACCTCCTGGCCGGGAGGAAATCCTTTGTTGAGAAAATGCCACTTCTTGCCGAGCTTGGTCCAGGGCATGTGCTCTTCAACATTGGAATCGACGCGATCCAGGCGCTTTTGAAAGCTGGCGATGGCCTTGTCGAGGAACGACCAAAAGTTCGGCGCATCGATCTCGGACAAGGCGTGCACTTGAATTTCGATTTCTTGGATCGGTCCGCGTTGCCGCACGTTGACGCGTGGTCGATTGCCATAACGCGGCACGTCGTCCATTTCATTCAATGTCTTGAGCGGTAATTGCTGTTGCAATTCGCTGCGGTTGAAGGTCCCGCGCCGCGCGCGGAACTTCATTTTCAAGAGCCAGCCGTCAGCGGTAATGGCGTGAAAAAACCAGCCCAGCGATTTGTTGTCGGCCGCAATTTCAACGACCGATCGTTGCGACCAATCGGCTTCGCCAAAGTCGCTGTGGTTGGCGATGTAATCGACGACTCGGCTGAGAATCTCGCCATCCCACCGCGCGGCTTTCCCATCGCGACCGACACGGTCGTGGGTATGCCAGCGCCGGCCGTTGGATTCCCAGGGCATCGCCACATTTCCCGCCAAACGGCGAAAATCGCTGGCGTAGTCTGCGCGATCCTCAGCGACAACCAGCGCCTTTCGCTCCGCCCGTCGATCGCTGGCCAAGATCGCACCGAGGAACTCTCCGGTAAAGCATCGCGCTAAACCGGCCCGTCGACCCGCCGGCGACGCGGCCTTGAGTGCGTATTCGGCAATCGCCTCCGGCGTGCCGCAGGCGACGACTTGGCCCCCGTTCGCACCCGCCTCGGGGCCCAGGTCGATCACCCAATCGGCGCACTTGATCACGTCCATATTGTGCTCGATCAGTACGACCGAATTTCCCAGATCGACAAGCCGGTGAAGGACTTCGATCAGTTTCGCCAAGTCATCAAAATGCAACCCGGTTGTGGGTTCGTCAAGCAAATACAACGTCCGTCCGTTGTCCGGTCGTGCGAGTTCCGCCGCCAACTTGACCCGCTGTGCTTCTCCTCCCGAAAGCGTGGGAGCACTCTGTCCCAACCGCACATAATCCAAACCGACATCGCACAGCGTCTGCATAATTCGGCGAATCCCGGAAATCTCGCTGAACAACTGGACGGCTTGACCACACGTCATTTCCAAAATGTCGTAGATCGAGTGGCCATGAAATTGGACGGCCATCGTCTCTTCGTTGTAGCGCCGCCCTTGGCACGCCTCGCATTGGACCCACACGTCGGGCAAAAAGTGCATTTCGATGCGCTTCTGGCCATTGCCTTCACATTCCTCACACCGGCCACCGGGGACGTTGAAACTAAACCGCCGTGCGGTAAATCCGCGGACTTTGGCGCTGGGTAAATGGGCGAACAACTCCCGAATCAGGTCGAACGCGCCCGTATAGGTCGCGGGGGTCGAAGTCGGCGTGTTTCCCAACGGCGTCTGGTCCACGCGAATTACTTTATTGATGTGCTGCAGGCCTTCCAGCCGATCATGCGCCCCCGGATTCGTCGTCGCTCGATGCAGGCGGTTCGCCAGCGATTGGTAGATCACGTCATTGATCAGTGAACTCTTCCCGCAGCCGCTTGGGCCCGTGACGACCGTGAGCACCTGCAACGGGATCTCCACGTCGATGTTCTTTAAGTTGTGATGCCGCGCGCCGAATACTTTCAGCGAGTCAACCGCAAACTCTGCCGATTGAGTCGCTGCGGGCTTTTTCCGCAACGACGCCTTGGTTCCGTTGATTTGCGATCGGCTCCCCCGGGACTGTCGATCCTTGTTCACTCGCCCCAAGACCGGACGGCGATTGGCTGGAATCGGGATCGTTTTTTTTCCGTTGAGGTAGGGACCCGTCACCGAGTCTTGTTGTTGCGGCAAGTCGGCGGGCGACGCTTGGGCGACGATATGCCCCCCGGCACTCCCGGCCCGCGGCCCGAAGTCGCATACTTCGTCGGCTGACGCGATCACTTCCCGGTCGTGTTCGACGACGAGCAACGTGTTTCCCAAATCGCGCAGGCGATGCAGCGCCTTAAGCAACCGTCGATTATCGCGCGGATGTAGCCCCACGGTGGGCTCGTCGAGCACGTACAACACTCCGCACAGCCCGCTGCCGAGCTGGCTGGCCAAGCGAATTCGCTGGGCTTCTCCGTTGGACAGCGTGTTGGCCGAGCGGCCGAGCGTCAAATACTCGAGCCCAACTTCGTTCAAGAACTCGACTCGATTTTGAATTTCACGCATAATCTCGCCGGCGATTTTTCGTTCGCGCGTATCGAGTTTCCAATCCGCCACGGTCTGCGTGAGTTGGCCCAATGGCGTACGACAAATCTGGTCCATCGTTTGTTCGCGAAAGCGAAACGCGCCGGCGTCCACTCGCAAACGACTGCCCATGCAACCCCCGCACTCGACTTCATCGACCAACGTCATCATCCGCTGGCGAATCGCGGGCGAAAGTCGTGAGGCTTCATCCAACGCCGGGAACATCCCCTTGAACTGAAACGAGAATGTCACTCCTGCGGCCTTGGCGTCAACCGAAATCCACCGCTCGCCCGTTCCGTACAGCAGAATTCGGCGGTGCCGCGCGTCCAATTGACGGAATGGCACGTCGAGCGGGATGTTGGTCGCGGTGCCGAGCGCCGCGAGCATCGCGGCCGCGACCGGCAATTGCAAATTCGGCCACAGCCACATCGCGCCCGCGCGCAAAGGCAATTCCGGCGAGCGGAGCAACGCGTTCGGATCGGCGCCGATTTGAATCCCCAGTCCCTGGCAATCGGGACACCATCCGAGCGGGCTGTTGAACGAAAAGTGATGCGGCGAGAGCCGTTCAAAACTCTGTCCGCAACGCTCGCAAGCCAGATGCTGACTGTGCCGCAGTACGATCCACGACGGCTCAGGTTGGTCGGAAACTTGGGCGACCCACAACACTCCTTTCCCAAGCGACAGCGCCGATTCGACGCTTTCCGTGATTCGCGAACGAGAGGCGGGCTGAACGCTGATGCGATCGACGACGACTTGAATGGCGTAGCGCTGCCTGCGGTTTAACGCTGGAACCTTGTCGATCGCGTAGGTCTGGCCGTCGATGCGGACGCGCACATATCCTTGGCCGCGCAGTTCGTCCCACACGTCATCCAGCGACTCGTGCCCCGAGGGGTCGACCGGAGCCAAGACGTAGAGCTTGGTATCCGCCGGGAAGCGCATGATTTTGTCGACGATCTGATCGGCGGTTTGGGTGCCAACCTGCGCGTCGCATTGTGGACAATAGGGTGTCCCGAGTCGCGCGAACAGGACGCGAAAAAAATCGTACACCTCGGTGACCGTGCCGACGGTCGACCGAGGCGTGTTGCCCAGATTCTTCTGCTCGATCGCGATCGCCGGCGACAGCCCGTCGATATGCTCGACGCGCGGTTTTTGCATTTGATTCACAAATTGCCGGGCGTACGAGCTCAGGCTTTCAACGTAGCGTCGCTGGCCTTCCGCATAGATCGTATCCATCGCCAGCGAGCTCTTGCCCGAGCCGCTTGGGCCGCAGAACACGGTCATCTGGTCGCGCGGGATCTCCACGTTGACCGATTTCAAATTGTGCTGTTCGGCTCCCCGCACGTTGATCGAGGTCACCATCGGCGCGCGAGGCCGAACCACCGTTTTGTCGCTCCCCGCTTTGCGGCGGCCGTCCGGCTGCAACGCGCGAAGCAATGCTTGGCCCGTATAAGACGCGCGGCACTGGGCGACTTGCTCCGGCGTCCCCTGGGCCACGATCTCTCCGCCTCCGGCTCCCCCTTCCGGACCCAAATCGATCACCCAGTCCGCCGTCTTGATCACATCCAAATTATGCTCGACGACCAAGACCGTATTGCCGCCCTCGACAAAGGCTTGCAGAACGCGGAGCAGCATTTCGATGTCGGCAAAATGCAATCCCGTCGTTGGCTCGTCGAGCAAGTACAGCGTGCGGCCGGTGCTTCGCTTGACAAACTCCCGCGCCAGCTTGATCCGCTGTGCTTCGCCGCCGGAAAGCGTGGGCGAAGGTTGGCCGATCCGCAGGTAGTCGAGCCCCACATCGTGCAGCGTCTTAAGCTTTTCATAAATCTTGGGCACGTTGGCAAAAAACTCGACCGACGTTTCGATGTCCATATCCAAGACTTCGGCAATCGAGCGGTCCTTGTATTTGACTTGTAACGTTTCGCGGTTGAATCGTTGGCCTTGGCAGACGGGACAAGTCACCCAGATGTCCGCCAGGAAGTCCATCTCCAATTTGTTTGCGCCATTGCCCTCGCACGCCTGGCATCGGCCGGCCTTCACATTGAAGCTAAATCGGCCGGCGTTGAAGCCGCGCTGTTTTGCTTCGGGCATCCGGGCAAACAAAGTCCGTATTTCATCGAATACCTTGATGTACGTTCCGGGATTGGAGCGCGGCGTTCGACCAATCGGCGATTGGTCGATGGCGATCATCTTGTCCAACAGTTCGAGGCCCTCGATCCGATCGTGGGCACCCGGTTGGCCGAGGCCGCCGTTGAGACGTTCGCGGAGTACTTCAACCAGTATGTCGTTGACCACTGAACTCTTACCCGAACCGCTGACCCCCGTGATGCAGATCAAGCCGCCTAGCGGAATCGTAACGTCGACATTCTTCAAATTGTTATGTCGCGCTCCGATCACGCGGAGCGACCGATTCAAATCCAGTGGGCGTCGGGTTACCGGGATCTCGATCCGGCGCCGTCCCGAAAGGAATTGGCCGGTCACGCTTCTGGCGGACGCTTCGACTTTGGCGGGCGGCCCGCTCACCACAATTTCGCCACCGCGAACGCCCGGCCCCGGACCAAAGTCAATGACGTGATCGGAAGCCCGAATCGTGTCCTCATCGTGTTCGACCACGACCACGGTGTTTCCTAGATCGCGCAAGTGCTGCAACGTATGAATCAACCGCTCGTTGTCCCGTGAGTGCAGGCCGATCGAGGGCTCATCCAAGATGTATAGCACCCCCACGAGTCCAGACCCGATTTGACTGGCCAGACGGATTCGCTGGCTCTCGCCGCCGGACAGCGTCGGTGCGGTGCGATTCAGAGTCAAATAATCCAAGCCGACGTTGAGCAAGAACTCCAGCCGATTGCGAATTTCCTTCAGCGCATCGGTCGCGATCATCGTCCGCGTGGCATCCAAATGAAGGGCGGAAAAAAAATGAAACGCGTCCTGGATCGAGAGTTCGCCGACTTCGGGCAACGTCTTTCGAGGTGCGTCGGCGAATTTCTCGAAGGCTGATTCAATCCGCACAAACCGGGCCTGGCGATTGAGTCGCTGCCCTTGGCACGCGCCGCAATGGATCGTGCTCATGTAGGCTTCGTACTGTCGGCGCTTGACCGAACTTTGCACCGATCGGTATCGCGAGACCAACTCCGGAATGATCCCTTCAAACTTGCCGCCGTATTTCATCGGCGAACTGCCGCCGCGCCATGTGAACGTAATATGTTGATCGCCGGTTCCCCACAACCAAAGATCGCGCAGCGGGGAAGATAACTCGCGCCAGGGGTTTTGGAGCATGGTTCCCGGTTCGACTTGCCGCAGCCGCTCGATCGTGTCGGCGACCCCTTGGAAAATGTGCCGTCGCCAGCGTCCCAATTCCTTCCATTCTCCCAACAGCGAGATGCATCCATCCTTCAACGAGAGCGACTCATCGGGAATCAACAACGCCGGGGAAAACGAGTAGATTTCGCCCAACCCGTCGCACTCCAAGCACATCCCGCGCGGGCTGTTAAAACTGAACATCTGCGGACTGGGAGGGTCGAAGCTGCCGCCACAAGCGAGGCAGGAATATTTGGTCGAAAAGCGGTGCTCGGCCGCCGATAAACTCGTCCCGTCCGGCCGCGCTGGCGAACGCGCAGCGCTGCTCGAATCCGCGGTGACCGTGAGGTTCCCCTGCCCCAATTTGACCGCCAATTCGACTGCTTCCGCCAACCGCGAACGGCTCGAAGGTTTGAGCTCAAACCGGTCGATCACGACTTCGATGTCGTGCCGCATCTGACGATCGAGATCCGGCTCCGAGTCGAGCGAGACGATCGTGCCATCGACCCGCGCGCGAACGAATCCTTGTTTGCGCAGTTCTTGAAACAAGTCGCGATGTTGTCCCTTTTGACCGCGCACCACCGGCGCCAAGACGTGGATCATCAACCCCGTGGCGACTTGAAAGACGCTGGCGATGACTTGGTCCGTCGTTTGAGCGGTGATCGGCTGATCGCAATGAGGACAATGGCCCTGGCCCACGCGGGCAAAGAGCACGCGCAAGTAGTCATGAATTTCGGTGATCGTCCCGACGGTGCTGCGCGGATTGTTACCCGAGGACTTTTGTGAAATTGAAATCGATGGGCTTAACCCATCGATCAGGTCGACGTCGGGCTTGGGCAACTGCCCCAAAAACTGCCGGGCAAAACTCGACAGGCTTTCGACGTAGCGCCGCTGACCTTCGGCGTAGAGCGTGTCAAACGCCAGCGAGCTTTTTCCCGATCCGCTGACGCCGGTCAAGCAAATCAGTTGGTGGCGCGGCAAGTCGAGATTGACGTCGCGCAAATTGTGTTCCCGCGCGCCGCGAATGGCGATATTCGAATGGGGCATACGGCGGCAGTTTCCTGGGCAAGAATAAACTCGTCATTTTAAGATTTTCCGCCAGACGACCCAAGCCCTTGCCAAGTGTCGCCACTTCTCTGCCGGTCGCCGCCGCCGCACAAAACGGTGTCTTCACCGCGGTTTTCCCCGATTGTCCACGATCCGGCGGCTTTTTAGCTTGTTGCTATCAATGTCGTGTAATAGAATTAACTTTCAGCCGCCACCTCGTCACCTGTTTTGCAGGTAGCTTCTCAACGTGTGACCGGTCCAAATTCATCGAAATTGCTCTGGAGAAACCAAATGGCACAACCGTATCGTTGCCGCGCTTTTACGTTAATTGAACTCTTGGTCGTGATCGCGATCATCGGCATCTTGATGTCGTTGTTGCTTCCCGCAGTGCAATCCGTTCGCGAAGCCGCGCGACGAACCGATTGTTTGAATAAAGTCCGCCAATGTGGGATCGCCGCGATGAATTATGAAAGTGCGTTCGACACGCTTCCGGCCGGGGCAAAGCTTGGAATCGAAGGTGCCGGTGCTGCTGGTGGGCTCAACACGATTCCCCATTGGTCTTGGAGCATGATCGTTCAGCCGTTTATTGAAGGCTCCAACGTTTACGATGCGATCGACCCGGGCAGCTACACCCCGGCGGTTGCGCTCGAAGATAGCGACGGTTTGCCCAGCGCCGCCTCGGATGCCGTCAAGCTCGGCATTATGCAATCGGAAACGAAACTGTTCCGCTGTCCTTCGGACTCCGCGCCGTCCTCAAATGATCTTCGCACATTGGTGGATGACTCGGGGGATGCAGTTCAAATTACGTTTGCAAACTATGTGGCGAACAATGGATTCAGCGAAGTACGGGCCGAGGGTTATCCGGTTGGCACGCTCAGCAACCGCGGTCCCTATGCTCTTGTTGCTACGGGAAAGCGCCCGACTCGACTCGGTCAAATCTTGGATGGCACTACGAATACAATCATGTTCGGCGAACGAGCTTATTCGTTCCGCGGCCTGCCTTATGATGCGGTTAACAACCCTACCGGTTCGGATTACGCACGTGGCGCAATTCCGTACGCCATTGAAGGAATCGTGGCGGATATTTCCGGAGCTGCGACTTATGTTCCCCGCGGCTTGTCGGACGCCATGTTCGGCGGCGCCGTCGCGATTAACGAATTCTCCTATAGTTCGATGCCTTTGGCGCGAACGGGCGCTTCTAGCGTCCACCCCGGAGGGTCCGTTTTTGCATTCTGTGACGGATCGATGCGGTACTTGCGCGACGAAATCTTGTTAGGGTCCGATGCGGGACTCCTCACCGTTCCCGCGGACAACCGACCCCTCCCAGGAAGCACCTACAAGTTACTCCTGTGCATGGATGACCGAGAAGTCATTCCATCCGACTATTAATTCGCAGATAGCAACCAACAATTTCAATTGCAAACAACGGCAGTGACCTTCTATGCGTCACTGCTGTTTTTGTTTATACATACATCGACATGTCCAGTTGCACATTAGGGGGAGCGCGCTGTGATTCGAAGCCACGTACGCGTTTGCTTGTTGCTGGGAATCGTTGTTCTCGTCTGCGGGTGCGGGAGCGGGCCTAAATTGGTCCCGGTGTCGGGTACGGTCAATTTGGATGGCAAGCCACTGTCCGACGCGACAGTGAATTTTCTATTTACCGATTATCCGCGACCCGCAGTGGGGCGGACCGACGCATCCGGCAAGTTTGCCTTGGCCTATCACAACCGCCGCGGAGCGCCGTTGGGCGCTTGCAAGGTGATGATTCGCAAGAAAGGGCAAGCAGCGGGCGATGAGGCTGCCCGCGAGCTAGTTCCCGGACGCTACAACTCCAACACGCAGTTGCAGGTTGAAATCACCAAAGACGGCCCCAACGAATTCCCCCTCGAACTGAATTCGACGCCGGACGAAGGCGACGCGGTCAGCCAACCGAAAGCAGCGCCGGCGAACGAAGAGCCACCCGACAGCGAATTGCCCGACGAAGGCGGCGGGTAGAGCGCGTTCGCTGATCTTGTAGCGAAACTCGCCAGAGTTCTGGTATAAATCTTGCGAATTCAGCTACAGCGTCCACGCTTGGGATATCCTTTCCTATTCTTATTCTGCCATTGACGGATTCCGTCCCTCAAAAACTCTCGCCCAAAAGCTGCTCTGCGATCTCCGCGCCTCGGCGTGAAATTCTTCCGCGATTAACCTAGCCACAACGTCGCCTGATGGAATATTGATTTGGCGGTTCTATTTCAGTGCGGCGGCGCTTTCAGCGGCGCTTCGTGCCGCGGGCGACGAACTCGCGAAACTCCGCCACGATCCGGGCCGTTTGATTGCGCAGATCGCTCAACAGCCCCGCGGCACCGTCCAATTGCTCTGATTCACTCAAGAACTCCAGTTGCTTGGCCGTTTCCGCCGTTCCTCCGGCGCCCAAATGTTGCAGTGCGCCCTTCACCGCGTGGGCACTGCGCCGCAAGTCCTTAATATTTTGCGAATCCACGGCCAGCTGAATCTCGTTGAGCATGAGATCGGCCTCGTCCACAAATACTTGCACCAATTCCCGCAGCAAGCTTTCGTCGCCGCCCACCGTATCGAAGGCTTGATCCCAATCGACCAGCGGGCTGGGCGTGAGCGGAATCGGCGATGGTTCGTTGAATGCGACGCCCGGCGTCGTGCCGGTCGCCCGCCCGATGACCGCCAACGTTTGTCCAATTCGAATCGGCTTGGATATATAATCGTCCATCCCCGAGGCAAGGCAGCGGTCGCGGTCCCCGACCAAAGCGTGCGCGGTCATCGCAATGATCGGGATGTGGGTTCCGGCCTCGTGTTCCATTTCGCGAATTCGCCGCGTCGCCTCCAATCCATCCAGCACGGGCATCTGGACATCCATCAAGATCAAATCGAATTCGCTGTCTCGAAATAGCTCGACCGCCGCTTGGCCGTTTTCCGCCACCACGACTTGGTGGCCATATTTTTCCAAGAGGCCAACCGCCAATCGTTGATTGACGTGATTGTCCTCGGCGAGCAAGATCCGCAGTGGGGCGACCGACGGTTGTGTGTCGTCCGCCGACTCGTTTTCGGGAGCCGCGACGTCGACCAGGCGCTGACTGTGGATCGTCAAACCCAAGGCTTGGCCAATGGCGTCCAACAGGTCGGATTGTTTGACCGGCTTCATCAATTGCGATTCGATCCGCAAATCGCGCCGCAATTGCAGCGCGCCCTGGCGATTGCTTGAGGTGAGCAAAATGATCCGCGAATCGCGCAGCGAGGGTTCCGCGCGAATCCATTGCGCCAGTTCATACCCATCGTGGTCGGGCATATTGACATCGGACAATACGAGTCCGATCGGCTCGCCGGCATCGGCCAAACCGCGCAACATCGCGAGCGCTTGTTTCGCGGAATGAGCGGTCACCGGCTTCATCTCCCAAGCCGACAGGATTTGCTCCAAAATCCGCCGGTTCGTGGCGTTGTCGTCGACGACCATGATCGAGACTTTGCGGAGCGATTCGATCGATGCCGAACTGGTTCGTATCGGGTCGACGGGCAAATCAAAATCGAAATAAAACCGACTCCCCTCTCGCACTCGGCTTTCGACCCGCAACTCGCCCCCCATCAACTTGACCAAGCGCGAAGCAATGGCCAGACCGAGCCCGGAACCGCCGTACCGCCTCGTCGTCGACGAATCGGCTTGCTCAAATTCGCCGAAGATGGCGCTCAGTTTTTCCGGAGGAATGCCGATCCCCGTATCGACCACCGAAAATCGAATCGACACGCGAACTTCATCCGCCGACTGCAAGTTGACTTCCAGAAGCACTTCGCCCTCTTCCGTGAATTTAATCGCGTTGCCGACTAAGTTCACGATGATCTGCCGCAAGCGACTGATGTCCCCAATCAGGCGCTGGGGGATTCGGTGGTCGATGCTCATCGCCAGCTCCAGCCCCTTGGCGTGTGCCCGCGGAGCGAGCGAGCGCATCGTATCACCCAAACGATCGCGGAGCTGGAACGATTGGCTTTCCAGCTCTAGCTTGCCGGCCTCGATCTTGGAGAAGTCCAGAATGTCGTTGATTAAGTTGAGCAGTGATTCGCTCGATTCGTAGACCATTTTGAGGTAGTCTCGTTGAGCGTTGTCGAGCAGCGAGTCGAGCAGCAGTTCGGTGATCCCCAGAATGGCGTTGAGCGGCGTCCGAATTTCGTGGCTCATATTGGCCAAAAAATCGCTCTTGGCCCGGCTCGTGGCTTCCGCCATTTCTTTCGCGTCGCACAGCGCCTGTTCCGCACGCTTTCGTTCCGAGACATCCCAATACATCCCTTGGATGCCGATCCGACGGCCGTGGGCATCGGTCACCGGCGCCTTGAGCACTTCGACAAAGATCGTGGTGTCGCCCGGCCCGGGGTGCTCCTCAATGTCATGAAAGGGCAAGCCGGTTTGCAGAACCCAGCGATCGTCCTGGCGGTACTTTTCCGCCAAAGCCGGCGCGAACAAGTCTTCATCAACTTTGCCGATCAGCTCCTCGAGACTCCGCCCCAACGAGCGGCAATACCGGCCGTTGCCAAACACGATTCGGCCTTCACGATCCTTGCGAAAGGCATTGATCGGCAAACTCTCGACCAGCGAATGATATATGGCCTTGGACTCCTCCAATCGCTGTTCGGCGGCAATCCGATTGGTGATGTCGGTGGCGACGCATCCGATGCGAGCCGGAGTCTTGTCTTGTTCGCGAATCAGGTAAAACACAGCGTGGAGCCAGCGAATCTCCCCGCTCGGTTGGACGATCCGGAACGGCCGCTCGATCCGATCCTCGGTGGCCCGTTGCAACTGATCCAGCGCGTCCGACAACGCCGGCTGATCGTCGACGTGGATCGAGGTAAACCAAGTTCGATCCTCGGTGCTCAACTCGGACAAGGCGCGGCCGTAGATTTCAGTCGCCGCGCCGTTGATATACAACAGATGCTGGCTGTCGAGCGAAACCGACAGGACCAAATCGTTAACGATTTCCAGCAGGCCAGCAAAAAAATCGGATTCTCGCATGATCTCCGCCGCGCTGCTGGGCTGAATCACTGCCATGATTTGCTTTCCGGCAACCGACCGTGCCTGAGGCAAGCAGTCCACTCAACGTCGCAAATCTGAAAATCGCCGGGCTCAAGATCGATTGCGTCGAGCTTGCGCGGTGGCGAACGGACGAACTTGCCCTGCGCAAAGTTTACGAATTGCCAATGACCATGGCAACAAGGTGACAGAACGCAGGTTTTGCTGTTGCGTTTTTCTTGTTCCTTCTCCCTCGAATTCAACGCGCAGCAAATCTTGCAATCTCGACAGACGATTTCGCGCTGAATTTGGGGGAGAAGGTTAGGATGAGGGGGTGACCTGCCGGGTTCGGCCCCTCACCCTACCCTCTCCCCCAACCTGCACGCGGCAATCTCTGATATTTCGTTTCGCTCACACGCGCGTGCAGATTCGGGGAGAGGGAACCAGAAAAGGGCAACATCAAAACATATGTGCCTCTCCAAGAAGAATCAGCGGTCTATCGCCCGCCGCTCGTTAAGACGCGAAGATTTTAGTGCCGCGGAGCCTGGTGAAAATCGGCGATGATCTGCCATGCTTCCTGCGGGGAATCGGCGTATTGAAATAGCGCGATATGCTCGTCGCGGACGACACCTTCATCGGCCAAGAATTGGAAATCGATCACCTTGTGCCAGTACTCGCGGCCATACAACAGGATCGGAATGTTTTGCATCCGCTCGGTTTGCCGCAACGTCAGCGTGTTGAACAATTCGTCGAGCGTGCCAAAGCCTCCCGGAAAACAGACCAAGGCCTTGGCCCGCAACAAGAAGTGCATTTTTCGGATCGCAAAATAATTGAACTGAAAGCACAGGCCGGGCGTGATGTACGGATTGGGAACTTGCTCGAACGGCAAGGTAATATTCAGCCCGATTGATTCGCTGTTGACATCGTAGGCCCCGCGGTTAGCGGCTTCCATGATTCCGGGGCCGCCCCCCGTCATCACGACGAATTCGCCATCGCCGTATTTCTTGTTGTGCTCCGAAACGATGCGGGCGAACTGTCGGCACTCTTGATAGTAATGCGCCTTGGCTGCGATCCGCTCGGCCCGTTTGGCTTCGCGTTGCAACGCTGGATCGTGCGGTGATTGGGCCAATTTCCCGTTCCACAGGTCCAATTGCGCCTGGGCTTCCTGCTCTTCAACGACCTGGGTACCGCCAAACACGACGATGGTCGAGCGGATTCCCTTCTCGATGAAAAAGATTTCCGGCTTGAGCAATTCGAGTTCAAAACGCAGCGGCCGCATGTCCTCGCGGCGGATAAACTCATTGTCCAGAAAGGCCAATCGGTAACTCGAATGGCTCGTGATCTCGCGCAAGCGATTGTCCAACGACAATTGATCCACAAAACAATCCTTCCTCGTTCGACGCGATATCGGTCGTTCCTGCTCTGACCGCAAGCCGGCTTTGACCAGAAAGTGATTCTCCAGCACTGGCAGAGCCAGTGGCACAGTGAAAACAGCTTCTGTCTTGTGTGCCACTGGCTCTGCCAGTGCTGTTTTTGGGCAAAGCCCCGCAAGCCCCAGCGACCGATAGGTTCGGTTCCCGCTCCGTCATGATCAGAGTTTCGATTGTTTTGAGCTTTCTTGCAATCCGAGTTCGTTGGATCTCCCGGCAATTGATTCGCGTGGCAAATTACAGAAAGCGCGACAAGGAACTGCCTCGTGCCGCCAGGGCGTCGATTCGTCGTGCGACTTGGGGATCGACCTCCAGAGCCGGTGCGTGATGTGGCTTTATCCGCGCATCGATGATGAGGCTGCCGCGACAGCCCCAGTGCTTCTGCTCAACATAGGCGCCAATTCCGTGTAAGTCGGCGGAAGGGTTGCTGCGCGTGAAGGTGACCCACAACCAATTCAGAAGACTGGCGGCAGTAAAATCCGCGTCATCGACTAGTACCACCAATGGGAATCCAGTCCAGGTCGGATCGTTAGCGCAAGCATCAAACCGAACGCCGAGTCCCGGATCCGACGTGCCGCCGGGAAATTTAGGTCCGGACACCACTAACACTCCAGGAATGACGACTCGCCGAGCTGCTGCAAAACCTTCGGGCAATCGCATCGTCGCAACGTCTCTGGCCAGTTCACGGATGGGTCGGCCGGCGGCCGCGATCACGACTTTCGAGCCCGCGTTCAAGCTTCCGCTGGAGTAATCGAGTGTGTCGATGGTGGTCTGAGTTTGAAAATGCAAATCGCGCGACCAATCGACGCGACGCAGTAAACACTGAAAAAAATCGGCGATGTTGTGGATGTCGAGGTTGGATTGGCAAGCGGCGTCGACGATCCAAAGATATTTGGCGAGCGAAAGTTGCCCTTGGCCCAGAATTGCATTGGCCTGTGTCAGCAACTCCTGTGGACGGCTCGTTGGTTGGTAGGGAGTGTACCGTTCGCTTCCCATCGCCAGCAGGAGCGGATGAACGCCCGCCGCGTCGACTGCGTGAACGGCTTTGACGCCGGGGATTACGCTCGAAATAACCGGCGCGGTCAGCTCGTGAATCAACTGACCAAAGGCCGTGTCTTCTTGTGGCGGGCGGCCGACCACCGTAAACGGCCAGATCGGATCCGGCCGGTGAAAAACTTTTTCCACTCGCAGCACCGGGAAATCGTGCTGCAGACTGTAATAGCCCAAGTGGTCTCCGAACGGACCTTCGGGCAATTGCCGATCGGGATCAATCGTCCCGCAAAGACAAAAATCGGCATCGGCATAAATATGCGAGCCGAGATGCGGCACCAAGGGTATTCGAAAGCCCGCCAGCGCACCGGCAAATCCAAGTTCGCTCATCGACTCGGGCAGCGGCATCACGGCCGCCAAGGTCATGGCGGGCGTTCCTCCAACGAAAACGTGAACCCGAAGGGGCTTTCCGCTGGCGATCGCCGCCTGGTGGTGCACGCCGATGCCGCGGTGGATTTGATAGTGCATTCCGGCTTGCCGATTGGGTTCATACTTGCCGCCGGAAATCTGAATTCGATACATTCCTAAATTCGAAGCTTGCCAGCCGGGTCGATCGACGTGCTCGGTATAGACCAGCGGCAAACAAATAAAAGCGCCGCCGTCCCCCGGCCAGGAGACTTGTTGGGGCAAATCGGCCAATTGAATTTCGTTTTTCATGACGGCCGCGCTGCGACGTTGAACCGGTCGCATGTGCCGACCGGCCAAGACGGCGCGCACATAGCGCCCGGGTTGGCGAAGGCCTTTGCTCGGATCGATCTTGAGCTCGACCGCGCGGCGGACGTTTTCCAAGCTATGTCGGAAGATGAACCTCGCACGATCCATCGTTCCGAATAAATTGCCCAGCATCGGAAAACGACAGCCGACGACGTTGGAAAACAAGACGGCGGGGCCTTGCCGGGCAAAGACTCGGCGCTGAATTTCAGCCACTTCCAGCCGCGCATCGACCGGGTCGCTGCATTCGATCAACATCGACGCGCGCCTCAAGTCTTCGACGCACTCGCGCAGCGTTCGATACTTCATGGTGGGAGACGACCAATGCCTATGTGTGCGCCGAAATCGTTTTTCGGCATCGAAGGAATTCTACGATGTCGCGCTCGATGCCACGATCGTATCGAGCCGCTGTCTTTGATGATACCGGTGTCCGCGTGGACAATCCTCAGGAAGGGATTGTCCGTTGTGATTGAGGCAAAAACAGAATCAGTTGGCCTTACCCGAGTAACGCTCGGCACGACGGTTGCCAAGATGCCACGGGCTTGCCCCGTGGAAGCTCACGTTTATTGGACGCGTGCGCCCTTGTAGAACCTAACAATCCACAGGGCGAGCCTGTGGGATTCAAGAAATAGTGGCACGCCGAAAAGTAGAAACCAACCTAACAATCCACGGTGCAAGCCCGTGGGATACACGGAACAGCCTTGCCGAACAATCGTGAGCTGACGCCAACCGCTCGCCAAGAATGGGGCTCGCCAAGCGGCCCGAGATTCGATTGCCGAAAAAGCCGGGAAAGATCATATTCAGCCATCGAAGTTGATCCGAAAGCGCTCCGACAGCGATTGATCACTTACACCTTTTCGCAACTCTAAGGAATGATTGTATGGGCATGCTCAAGGAATTTCGCGACTTCGCAATGAAGGGCAATGTGGTTGATATGGCGATCGGCGTCATTATTGGCACAGCGTTTGGCGGCATCGTGACGTCATTGATCAAAGACATGGTCATGCCCATAATCGGCATGTTTGGAGCAGCGGATTTTAGCAGTCTGTATTACGGGCTTGGGGGCAACGTGCAACCGGGACTGAAGTTGGAGGACGCCCGCGCACAAGGGGCGGTGTTGGCCTACGGAAATTTCATCACGATCGTGATTAACTTCCTGATTCTGGCATTTGTTATCTTCTTGTGTGTCAAGGTGATGAACACAGCGAAGAAGAAATTCGAAAGAGAGCAAGCTGCCGCTCCTTCTCCTCCGCCAGAAGAAGTCGTCTTACTTCGAGAGATTCGCGATGCACTGCGGCGGGGTTAAAGGATCGCCTCGTGGCGGATGTTGGCGGAACCAATACCGACGCAGGCCGCGTCCGCCACGACAGTTCAAGTCACAACGGAACGTGGATGCAGCCGGAACGCGAACGCAGGCGGTCCAGAAGTATCGGCCATAACGGTCGGTTCGATCGTGAGCATTGTGCACTCCAAGGACGGATGAAATGGACCGCGATTCGATGCTGGATTTCTCGCCAGCGAAGTCTGCAGAGCTAAGCTTTCGCGGCTGTCTTCCTGCATTGGCCAGCTTGGTCCAAATACGGCACTGGCTCTGCCAGTGTTTCGTAATCACTATCTAGACCAAGCCGCAATGGCCGTAGGCAATTCCACGAATCATGGTTTTCGGCTCCAACGAGTAAATGTCGGCTACCAAAGGCTTATCCGAAATCGGCTGCGCCCCCTCACCCTGCCCTCTCCCCCGAAGCAGAGGAGAGGGAACAAGGAAAAGCCCCGCGGCGCGTCCCTGGCTAACGTTGGTGGCAATTGCCTTCTGCGCCGAGGGAGCGTTTCTGGCGTTCTTCGTTTCGCCGGTGTCCCATGGGATCGATTTCTATCATGTGAATTTTGTGCCGGCCGCAGTCCAAAGCGGCTTTGATATTTACGATCTCGACCAACATCCCGCGATCCTGGCCGAGATCGCGCGTTCGAATCAAGGAGATGACTCTCCGCGACTACGGCTCTGCGTAAGCGTCAATCGAAAACTCTACCCAACCGGTTTTTGTCCGACCGCAACTCCATTGTTGTATACCGTGCACGCACTTGGACTGGTGGGATCATTCGATATCCGATTTTGGATCTTTCACGTTGCCGCGACGATCTTGGGGGTCGTGGGCCTTTTCATGACGGCCCGAGCCAGTAGCTTGAGCCGACAAGTGTCTTGGCTATTGTGCGGGCTTGTGACGTCATTTTGCTGGGCGCTTTTTCTCGACGCCCAACTGGCCAATGTCTCTCGATTTCAATTGTTCGGATTGGGAGTGGCCTTGGCGGGCAGCGTTTCGCGACGCTCCTGGGGCATGGTCCTCGCTGGATTCGCCTTGGCCCTGGGATCCGCGTACAAGCCGACGATACTACCGTCGATCGTCTTTTGGATGGTGGTCCTCGTCGCCGATCGTCGCTGGAGCAATGTGGGCAAAGGAATAGCCGGGCTCGGCATCGGTACGATCCTGTCCTTGCTCTTGCCTTTGGTTTTGTTTCCATCGCTCGACTGCTGGTGGGAATGGAAGCGATTTGCCAGCGCAGAATTGAACGCGCTTTCCAACTCCTTCCCTGGAAATTATTCCTTGCAGGCCGCAATGACCGCGATCGGACTGAGTTGGGCGGCCCTTCTTCCCTGGGTCATCGGCGGCTTGCTGTTGGTCATCCTTGGGTGGACGGCATGTCCAAATTCCGCACACAACAACCAGCGTGCGTGGCGCGACCATCGGCTTTGTTTGGCGATTGCCGCGGGCCCGTTGTGGACGATTTTGGCGTCGCCGCTGACGTGGGTCCAATACTCCGCGCTTACGATGCCTTTGGTCGTTGTCTTGATCGGTGTTGCGAATAGCGTCCCACAAGCTCGGGGGCGTTGGATTTGCGCAATCACCGTCGCCGGCGGATTCTCCGGGGGATTGTTACAGAGGTTTGTGGCAATCGATGCGCACTGGATCGATTGCGGCCTACTGTGGATTGGTTGGGTCGGACTTTTGATCTTGGCGGTTGGAATGATAGCATCTTCGCGCCCGCCAAAAATCCGACCCTTGGAACGGGATTGCAAGGCGACGGGCCCGCGCTTCGGGAATCGATTGTTGCGGCAACAAAGCGGCGTTTGATCGAGTTATGTTTGGGCAAACGGCCAAATGCGGTTGCCGAGAATTGGGTTTTAATTAAGCTTTATGGTCCCCCGGGGGCAAGCCATGCCGGCTTTGCACAATCAAGACACTGGCAGAGCCAGTGGCACACGGGAACCTGCCTTTACTCTTGTGTGCCACTGGCTCTGCCAGTGCTTCAATGCGCTTGATCGTGTAAAGCAAGTCGTTCCTTCCGTTCGATTCATTTCCGCCGTCGCCACTCGAGGCGTGATCATTTCTAACAGATGAAAGTGTCCCAATGAAGATTGCTATGGTTGGTACCGGTTACGTCGGTCTGGTTACCGGCACATGTTTTGCCGAAAGCGGAAACGACGTGACCTGCGTCGATATCGATCAGCGCAAGATCGAGCGATTGAAGCGGGGCGAGATTCCGATTTATGAACCGGGGTTGAGCGAACTGGTCTTGCGCAATTCGAAGGCGGATCGCTTAAAGTTCACGACGGACTTGGTTGCAGCGGTTCGCAATGCGGCCGTGGTCTATCTGGCGGTGGGAACCCCGCAAAGCGACGACGGGTCGGCAGACCTTTCGGCACTGTGGAGAGTCGTCGATGCGATCGCCGACCACGTGCGAGAGGACGCAATCATTGTGACCAAGAGCACGGTTCCGGTGGGAACCAACGCCGGAATTTATAATCGCCTTTACTCACTCAAAAAGCGGCGCTATCACGTCGCCAGCAATCCGGAGTTCTTGAAGGAAGGCGCTGCCATCAACGACTTCATGTATCCCGACCGTGTCGTGGTGGGGGTTCGCGAGCCCGCCGTCGGGGACGTGCTCAAAGAGTTGTATTCACCGTTCTTGCGAACCGACAAACCCTTTTTGGTGATGTCGCCAGAAAGCGCTGAACTCACCAAATACGTGGCCAACGCACTACTCGCCACGAAGATCAGTTTCATCAACGAAATGGCGAACCTCTGCGAACGGATGAACGGGGATATTAACGACGTGCGGCGCGGCATCGGCCACGACCAGCGCATCGGGTTTGCGTTTTTGTTTCCCGGCGTGGGCTACGGTGGTAGCTGTTTTCCCAAAGACGTGCGGGCGTTGGCCAGCATGGCCCGCAATAACGGTGTCGCACCAACCATCTTGAACGCCGTCGATGAAGTCAATGATCGCCAAAAGAATGTCCTTTTGGAAAAGGTCGTGGGCCACTTCGGCGATAACCTGTCGGGATTGCGGATCGCCGTTTGGGGCTTGGCCTTCAAACCCAAGACCGATGATATTCGCGAAGCTCCTTCGCTGGTTTTAATCGAAAAACTACGCGAACTCGGCGCGGCAGTCATCGTTCACGATCCCGAAGCGATGCAAAACGTAAAAGCCGAATTGGGCAACGAAGTCGAGTACGCCGATCAGGCGCTGGACGCCCTCAAAGATGTCGACGCACTGGCGATCAACACCGAATGGGACGTTTTCCGACATCCGGATTTTCGACAAATCAAATCGCTCATGAAGGGCCCCGTCATTTTCGACGGCAGAAACTTGTACGACCCCAAAGTCCTTCGCGAAATGGGTTTCACCTATTACTCGATCGGCCGCGTGCCCGTCTTGCACGAAATGCTGATCGCGCAAAAGTAGGTCTCGAGAGCCGAGCGAGACCAGGCGCGGAATGGCATTCGCCAATCCAACACACGTTACTTGCGGTGCGCACGGCATTCCGCTGGAACGCGCGTTGGCAGCGGTCGCCTGCGGGAATGGAGAACGTGATGTGGTTCCAGGTATCGTTTGGCTCGCGAAACGTCCATCAGAAATCAGCAATCATGAATTACCCGTGTCGACGTTTTCCCGCACCCAATTCAAATACGATTCGCTGCCGTCAATGATCGGCACGACGACAATTTCCGGCGTATCATAGTTGTGCATATCTAGTATCGTCTGCTGCACGCGCTGCCACGCTTCGCTCGTCGTCTTGATCGAACACGACCACTCTTCCACCTTGTCGATCTTCCCCTCCCAATAAAACTGGCTCTCCATCGGTCCGCTGACCTGGGCACAAGCTGCCAACTTTTCCAAAACCAATTGTCGTCCGATCTTTTTCAACACAGCGACGTCGCTGCTCGTTGTTCGAACCAAGATTAACTGAGCCTTCAGATCGGTCATGGTTTGAACCGCGAAAAGGACGCGAAGAGCGGAACGATTTATCGAAGTCCGCCGATGATAGCACGCCAGGTTGATGCTGGCAAAGCAGAATGCAATCTCCTATTCGGACGAGTTGCGGTACCTGATCAACAAGTGGCAATTCCAACCCGAAGCGTAAGTGAGGGTCCTTGATCGAATCCTTCGCTATCGCTTTGCGATGTTGCACTTTTCGGGTTCCTTCTCCCCCAATTTCAACGCGAAACAGGTTTTGCAATTTCGAAAAGCGTTTTCGCGTTGAACTTGGGGGAGAAGGTTAGGATGAGGGGGATGTTTCGGGGATCAACCCCTCACCGTAGCCTGCTCCCCCAATCTGCACGCGGCAATGCGCAACATACTGTTTGGCGCATGCGCGCGTGCAGATTCGGGGAGAGGGAACCAAAAGGGCGCGACATTCAAACCAACGCGACCGGCTGGTTGGGCTTCTTCAGCGAGCTGCCATTAGGCCTAGCCAGCAATCGCAAATCCGATCGCTCGAAGCAACGATTTGGCTTGCTGGCGCGGCGCCTCAATTCTATACTCCGCCCCGATTTTGGCTCCGCCAGCGCTCGTCGCTGCGCGCCGAGCGAATCGATCATTGAATTCACTTCCGCCGTCTCGTAGGGGCACTTACGATTCGTCCCTTGCCTATTTGCCCGACTAATTCCAACTCGTTGCGAACAGTTTCGCGGCCGCGATGGGCCGCGCGAACAGGTCGCGCACCGACTTGTTACGCTACGGTCGTTTGGCTCGTCGTGTTGGTCGGTTGGGCGGCTCCGGTGACGGCACAACAGCCAACGATTCTCTTTCCAGCAGCCGACAACCGCGATCCGATCGTCGTCTCAGCGACGCAGGCCAAGCGCTGGCGACAAGGCCAAATGGACCTTTGGCATTTCAGCGGCAATGCCCAGATTCGCCAAGGCGGACATCAAATCGACGCCGAACAGTTGGTCGTGTGGGCCGATCTAAACGATCCCGATCAAGTCAAACGCTTGGTGGTCTACGCCGAAGGGCACGCCGTCGTTCGCTGGAATGCCCCAGCCCACGAAAAGGCCGATCAAATCGTCGATGATACTTGGCTCGGAAGACTCTTTACGACTGCGGAACTCGATGTGCGCGCCCCGATCAGGCCCGATTCCAACGACCCAATGCCCGACGTCGTTGGACGGGCGGAAACAGCTCACAAGCAACAGTATTCCGCCGATCCATTCGATACGCAAAACAACGCGAGTCCCCCTGCGGCTCTCGCCGCCGATCCCGCCTCTGCATCGCGCAACCTGGAGTCGACCCCTCCGCCCGAGCCGATGGCAATTCCCGAAACAACCGGCGCTGCTGGTTCGATGATGATTGCGCCACAAACCGGCGTCATGTTTGCGTCGCCTCAACAGATCGTGCCCCCCGTTTCCCAAGCCCCTGCCCCACCGCAAGGTGCCGGCCCGCCGCCACTAACGCGGGTCGAAATCCACCCGCGGCAACCGAGCGTTCCGCTCAACCTCAAAACGATCCCAAGTGATTTTCCCGGCGAACAAATCTTGGTCGCCAACGGCGGAGTGCGGATAACGATCGACAGCCGCGAGTTGGCGCAGATCCCCGAACTGAGCCAGGAATCATCGTCGCGAGTCTTCATTTTGGCGGACAGCGTTGTCGCTTGGAGCAACTCGCTCAACCCAGCCCAGCCCGATCCCGAAAACGTCCGTTGGGAAGTGTACTTGGAGGGCAACGTCGTTTTTGCGGTCGGCAAGCGCACGATTTACGCCGACCGAATGTACTACGACGCGACGTACAAACGCGGGACGATTCTACGAGCCGAATTCTTCACTCCGACAACGGAATACCGCGGCTTGGTCCGGCTGAAGGCCGACGTTCTGCAACAACTCGACGACAACAGCTTCCAAGCATTTGGCGCGGCGCTGACATCGAGCCGACTCGGCGTGCCGCGCTACTGGCTGCAAAGCGATCAGCTCACCGTCGAGGGCGTTCCCGGATTGGACGTCGATCCCGAAACCGGCTTGGCCAACATCGATCCCCAAACCGGGCAACTCGCGTTGCGCGACCGGTATTTCGCCGAGAGCCGCGGCAATCGCGTGTATCTCGCGGACACACCGGTGTTTTACTGGCCAAGCTTTCGAACCAGCTTGGACGATCCGCAGTTCTATGTGAAATCGATCAAAGTCGGCAACGATCGAATCTTTGGCACGCAGGTCAAAGCACGATTCGACATGTATCAGCTCTTCAGTTTCTTCCGCCGCGTTCCCGGCACCGAATGGACCGGCGCCGTCGACTATTTGAGCGATCGCGGAATCGGACTGGGAACCGATTACGAATACACGCTGCCCGCGCTATTCGGAATCCCAGGAAAGGCCGAAGGCCGCTACCGCAGTTGGTTCATCAACGATTCAGGGCTGGACAATTTGGGTGCGGATCGCCGCACGGTTCCTTTATACACCGAAATGCGCGGCCTAGTATTTTTGAATCATCGGCAACAGTTTCAGCCAGGCTTTCAGCTCAAGGCCGAACTTGGATTCTTGAGCGATCGAAATTTCCTGGAGCAGTACTACCAACAAGATTGGGACTGGAACAAGGACATGACGACCGGGCTCCAATTGGAGCGGCTGGTCGGCAATCAATCCTTTGACCTGTGGGGCCAAGCGCGGATCAACGATTTCTTCACGCAGACCACGTGGGCGCCACGGTTCGATCACCACATTTTGGGACAATCGCTGTTGGCGGATCGACTCGTCTATTTTGGCCATTCGCAAATAGGTTATGCGCAATTTGGTACCGCCGAGCCACCCACCACTGCGGACGAGTTGGCGTCGTGGGTACCACTGGCGTGGGAATCCGCCCCGGCGAGCGGCGTCCGCGCGGGGACAAGGCACGAGCTGGACTTGCCGCTCAATTTAGGGCCGCTCAAACTTGTACCCTTTGTCTTGGCGGACGGCACGTACTGGCAAGAGGACTTGGACGGCAATGACCTGTCTCGCGTCTACGGTCAGACTGGCGCCCGGGCAAGCCTGCCGTTTTGGCGAGTCGATCCGGCAATTCAAAGTACCCTCTTCAATATCAACGGGCTGGCCCACAAAGTGACGCTTGACGCGGAGTTCGCGTACGCGGACGCCAGCGAAAACTTCGATCGATTGCCGCTGTACGATCCGCTGGATGACGACGCCCAAGAATTTTTCCGGCGGCGCTTTGCCGCTTATACGTTCGGCATCGTGCCGCCGGCAAATCTCCCACTCGAGTTCGACGAACGCTACTTTGCACTCCGCTCCGGAATTCAAGGAAATGTCTCGTCTCCGACAGCCGAAATTGCCGACGATTTAATGACCATTCGCTTGGGAGCCCGAAACCGTTGGCAAACCAAGCGCGGCTTGCCAGGTCGTGAAAACGTCATCGACTGGGTAAGCTTCGACTCGGGGGTGACGATCTTTCCGAAGGCGGATCGGGACAATTTCGGCGAAGTCGCCGGACTGTTGAATTACGACTTTCGTTGGTTTGTCGGCGATCGGTTGAGCATCGTAAGCGATGGGTTTGCGGATTTCTTCTCACAAGGCCTCAAGACCGTCAGCGTCGGCGCCGACATTCATCGACCCGGCATCGGCGATGTTTATCTGGGGGTCCGTTCGATCGAGGGACCGATCAGCAGCAATGTGTTGTCGGCGCGGCTCAATTATCGAATGAGCGATAAATGGGGTATTCAAGCCCTCTCGGCGTATGACTTTGGAAGTACGGGAAATATCGGTCAGCGCGTCGCCGCGATTTACATTGGCGAATCGTTCCTGTTTCGCTTCGGTGTGAATTTCGACGTGAGCCGCGACAACCTCGGATTCATTTTCGGACTCGAGCCGCGGTTTCTGGTCCGACCGCAACTTTTCCGGCCCGGCGGCTTGGCCCTCGGCCCTCCCAGCGCGGACTTCTTGGAATAGAGGATCCCTCATGCGACGCCATTTAATTGCCGGCAACTGGAAAATGAACTTGCGCCGGGAATCGGCCGTCGGCTTGGCGCAGGCGATTGCAGAGCATCCCGCTTCCAAAGCCGACATTGCGGTCTGCCCGCCATTTGCATATTTGGAATCCGTTGAGAAAACCCTGCGTGGCTCGCGAGTCGCCCTCGGCGGGCAGAACGCCAGCCAGTTCGACGATGGCGCGTACACGGGTGAAGTCAGTTGTGCGATGCTCGTCGACTGTGGATGCCAGTGGGTAATTTTGGGGCACAGCGAGCGGCGAACCGTATTCGGCGAGACCGACGAACAAGTCAACGCCAAAGTTCTCAAGGCGCTGGCGGCGGGATTACGGCCGATCGTTTGTGTCGGCGAGAATCTTGCCCAGCGCGAATCAGAACAGACGTTTGCTATTGTTCGCCGCCAATTGGACCAGTCGTTGGCGGGCTTATCGGGGGACCAAATGCGGCAAATTGTCGTCGCCTATGAACCGGTTTGGGCCATCGGAACGGGAAAAGTCGCTACCCCGGAACAAGCCCAGGAGGTCCATGCCGACCTTCGCAAACAACTCGAAAATCGCTACAATTCGTCCATCGCCCAGCAGACCAACTTCTTGTACGGCGGCAGTGTCAAACCCGAAAACGCTCAATCGTTGATGGGCCAGTCGGATATCGATGGGGCTCTCGTCGGCGGAGCATCGCTGAATTCAGCGACGTTTCTGGCAATCGTCGACGCCTGCCCGTAACAAGACTTGCATAATCCTCGCGCTTGCGCCGTTTCGCTTTTCAAGGCTTCGACATGATATTGTTGCTTTCGCAATTTAGCTTCGGCATGTTTCTGATGGCCATGCTCCTAACCATGGCATCAGTCTTCATGATCTTGCTCATCCTCGTCCAACAAGGTCGCGGAGGTGGTTTGACCGGAGCTCTCGGCGGGATGGGTGGGCAAAGCGCCTTCGGGACTAAAGCCGGAGATCTCTTCACCCGAATCACGATCATCACCGCCGTCATCTGGATCTTGCTCAGCATCTTGACGATTGCGATTTTCAATCCGCCGCCCCCCGCGACACCCCCCGCCGGCAGCACGACGTCTCCGGTTGGCATCGATGCCGAATTGGACGATCTCGGATCTGGCGAACCCGCGGCGAATACCGAAACGCCGTCGGATCCCCCCAAAGCCGAAGATGACAAAGGGCTCGAGGACAATACCAAGCTCAATCCGCCGGCCAACGCGGTCCCTCAAGAACCAAAACCGGCACCAGAACAACCTCCAAGTTCAGCGGACGGCGGAAAACAATTGCCCTAAACTGATCGCCACGGCGCCGTTGGCTTCATCGCGCCCCAGCCGCAGCGCCCGATGTTCACCGTCGACTCAGCGAAACAAGGAGCTTCATCGAGTGCTGCTCAGCATGACCGGCCACGGCCAATCGACCGCCGAAACTCCGGTCCTTGCGGTGTGGGTCGAGATCCGTTCGATTAACAGCCGCTATCTCAAAGTCAATTTGACTTGCCCCGATCGCTACTTGGTTTTCCAATCCGAAGTCGAGTCGCTGGTCCGAAAATTCATCCAGCGTGGAACGGTCACCGTGCAAGTCAAATCTCAACACGTCAGCGGACCCCCGCCCGTGCAAGTCGATATCGAGCTGATCAAGACGCTGCGCGCACAACTCAAGCCGTTGCTGCAAAGCGGCGAATCCGTTCCCTTGTCCGCCCTGTTGACGATTCCCGGCGTGATCTCCGAAACGGGTGAAGCAGCCGAAGCAACTCAAACCGATTGGTTGACCATCGCACAAGCCATCGATCGTGCGCTCGCCGCCTTGAACCAAATGCGGACGCGCGAAGGGGCCGTGATGGCGGCCGATATGCGGGCCAACTGCCAACAGATCCAACGACTCGTCGCCCGGATCGCCGAACTGTCCCCCAAAGTCGTCGCCGCATACTCGCAACGCTTGACCGGCCGCATCGGTCAGCTCCTCGAGCAATACGGCATTACCGTTAGCCCCAGTGACTTGGTCCGCGAGATCGGGATTTTTGCCGAACGCTGTGATATTTCCGAAGAGCTCGTGCGGCTCGAAAGCCACTGCCAACAATGCCTGCAGATCATCGATGATGCATCCAGCGGAGGTCGCAAGCTAGACTTCCTGACTCAAGAATTATTGCGCGAAACGAACACAATCGGTTCCAAGGCCAGCGATTCCGAAATCGCCAAATGCGTCGTCGAGATCAAAACGGCCATCGACCGCATTCGCGAAATGGTCCAAAACGTTGAATAAGTTTCTGGTAGTGTGTCAATTTCGTAGAACGGAATTTATTCCGGTGGTTTTTCCCGTATCGGAAAGAATTCCGTTCTCCGGCAGACGCCAAACTGACCCACTATTAAGTTTCTTGCTCCCTCGCCCCGCTGCGCAGTGAGAACTCTTGTGCCCTCGCCCCGGCTTTGCGGGGAGAGGGTCAGGGAGAGGGGTTGTAGCGTTGGGACCTACGAACATCGAATGCCGGCCTTCTCACCCGCGCTTTCGGTTGATTCCATTTGCAATTTCGATCCGATAACAACCGCATGCCGTTGAATCAACTCATCATCATCTCGGGGCCTTCTGGCGTCGGCAAATCGAGCGTCGTGCGGCGGTTGGTCGAACGCTGCGACTTGCCGTTGGAGCTGAACGTCTCAGCCACAACCCGTCAGCCGCGAACCGGCGAAATCGACGGCCGCGACTATCATTTCCTGACGATGGCCGAATTTCTTCGACGCCGCAACCAAGGAGATTTTCTCGAATGTGCCGAGGTCTTTGGGTGCGGAAACTGGTACGGCACGCTTCGTGAAACAGTTGCCTCTAGCCTAAAACAGGGAAAATGGCTAATCTTAGAGATCGACGTGGAAGGGGCGTTGCAAGTCTTGCAACTGTTTCCCCGGGCGATGACCGTTTTTATTCACCCCGGCAGCCCGCAAGAACTCGAACGCCGCTTGCGCGGGCGCAACACTGAATCCGAACCCGCCATCCAGCGTCGTCTCGAAGTCGCCCGGCGTGAACTTTCCTTTGCCGATCAGTATCGATTTGTCGTCATCAATGGCGAACTCGATCAAGCCGTAAACGAAATTTGCCAGCTCTTAAAAAGTTGCGGAGAACCAACCGATGTATGACGAACTCAAAGAAGAAAAAATCGTGAACAAAGTCGGCGGGCGGTTCAAACTTTCCACACTGATTCAAAAACGGTTGGTGCAGCTCAACCAAGGCGCCCGTCCATTGTTCGACACGAGTTTGTCCGACAAGATGGCGATCGTGCTCAACGAGATCATGCTCGACAAGATCTACCTTGACACCTCGAACGAGCTCAAGCTCAACGAGCATTCCCCCGACTTCTCCGCGCCTCCCGAACTCGACCTCGACGATCTCTAGAGCGCGTTCGACGAAAGTGTAGCGTCTGAGGTAGCCGAATTCGCCAGAATTTGGGCCGAAACTCTGGCGAGTTTCACTACAGCTACACCCCACGCGATCTAGTCCGCTTGGCACGATATGAATCCTCGCCCCGATTTCTTGTTCCCTCGCCCCGTTTCGGGGAGAGGGTTAGGGTGAGAGGCGTTTGAGTTTTCGGATACTCGCGTAGTTCAATCGGGCCGTTCACTAATTCAAGCCTGCGCGACGGTGTCTTATTCGCTCCCCCACCGCGAGGAGGGTGTGTAGACCGGGGACATGCGTAACAGGTGTTCGGGGACATAGGTAACACTTTGACCATGGTAATTTGGCCATCCGAAAGGAGGGCCGAAAGATGCCTTGGAAGGAGTGTTGTTCGGTGAGTGAGCGAAAAGAATTTATACGATTTTCGGAGGAACCTGGGATATCGATTGCGGAATTGTGCCGTCGGTTTGGAATCAGTCGAAAGACGGGTTACAAGTGGCGTCGGCGGCGTCGATCGAGAGCTGCGGATCGCGAACAAGAAGCGTAAAATCAGCGGTCGAACTACGCCTAATCTGGACTTGGGACAAAAAAGGACTTTGCCATGCGCTTCATTCGGATCATCTTTGCTGCGGTTATCGTCGTGTGCTTTTCGTTCACCGACGCCGGCCTGACTCAAGATGACTCTAAGTTCACTTCCGAAAATCTTTGGCAAGCCGCTCGTGCGGGCGATGTCGCAGCGATCGAAAAAATCCTCTCGTCCGGAGTCGATGTAAATTCCAAGACGGCGTACGGCGGGACCGCGTTGGCCTTCGCAGCCGAGCGAGGAAAACTGGACGCGGTCAAACTGCTGATCGAAAAAGGAGCTGACGTCAATTCGCAAGACGATTTCTACCACGCATCACCGTGGACCTGGGCTTCGCTCGGCGGGCACAAAGAAGTTGCCCAGTGGATCAAAGACAAGGGCGGAAAACCTGCTTTTGACATGGGCGATAATGCCGCTTCCAAAAACCCAGACAGCGCCGCACCGGCCGAAGCCGAACCGGCCGCCCCCAGCGAAAAACCGGAATCGATCGCCGCCGATCAAGCGTTCGTGTCGGCGAATTGGCCTCAATTCCGCGGCACCGCAGCTCGCGGCTTGGCCGACGGCCAACACTGTCCGCTGAAATGGTCGGTAGAGACAAACGAAAACGTTGCTTGGAAAACGAGAATTCCCGGCCTCGGGCATAGCTGCCCGGTCATCTGGGGAAACCGAGTCTTTGTGACCTCGGCGGTCTGCCCCACGGCCGACACGAAAATTCGGACCGGAAACTACGGCGATTACGATTCGGTGGAAGAGACGGCCCCGCATCAATTCGTCGTCTACGCCGTCGACTTGGATTCCGGAGCGATCGTCTGGGAAAAAATCGCGATCGAGGAAATCCCTCAAGTCAAACGGCATCTCAAATCGACGCACGCCAATTCGACTTGTGCGACCGACGGCAAGTTCCTCGTTGCGTTTTTTGGTTCCGAAGGATTGTTCTGCTATGACTTCGATGGAAATCTGCTCTGGAAAAAAGACCTTGGATTTTTGGACAGCGGCTGGTTTTATGATGCCGACTATCAATGGGGTTTCGGCAGTTCGCCTGTGATTCACGGCGGAGTTGTTTACGTCCAATGCGATATTCAAACCAATTCGTTCATCGCCGCGTTTCGCTTGGCCGACGGCTCGGAAATCTGGCGGCAGCAGCGCGACGAGATCCCCAGTTGGTCGACCCCCACGGTATACGACACGTCGGATGGTCCCGTGATCGTTGCCAACGGAACCAAGAAAATCCGGGCCTACGATGCCCGCGACGGTCGCGAAATTTGGTCGCTGGGAAACAACTCGGAAGTCGTCGTGCCGACGCCGCAGTTCGCCTATCAAACGATCTTTGTGACCAGCGGCTACAAGCCGATTCAACCGATCTATGCCGTCTCGATGGACGCGCGGGGCGACGTGACGCTGGGCAAAGACGTCTTGTCTTCGGAAGGGGTCCGCTGGGCGGTTCCCCGCTACGGACCGTATCTCCCGACCCCGCTGGTCTACGGCGGTTACTTGTACACGCTACAGAACAGCGGAATTTTTAGTTGCTTTGACGCGGCGACAGGTAAGCAACTCTATCGAGAGCGGCTCAAAGGTTTTGGCTCGATCAGTTTTGTCGCTTCGCTCGTCGCGGCCGATGGCCACATCTTTGCGACCAGCGAAGACGGCCAAGTCATCGTGCTCAAAGCCGGCCCGACATTTGAAGCATTGCATGCCAACCCGACTGGCGAGTCGGTCTTATCGACTCCTGCGATCGCCGCCAACACATTTGTGATCCGCGGCCAAGAGCACTTGATTGCGATCCGGCAGAAGTAGGTCACGCAAGCCGAGCGAGACCTTGCACTGCATCTGATTCACCCATCCCCTGCCCATTCCCGGCCAATACCCTCTCAACCACTCTCCTCGGCGATTCGAAGCATCTTGAATTGGCCGATTTTTGGCGATTCCAGGTTCGGCCGAGTAGGTCTCGCGAGCCGAGCGAGACATTGCGTTGCGGTTGCTCGACCCATCCCCAGCCCGTTCCCGGCCAAAACCCTGGCGACAATGTTTATAGCCGCTTCGAATCGTTTTGGATTGGCGGCAATATTGGCGATTCCAGGTCTCGCTCGGCTCGCGAGACCTACTAGCGGCGGCCATTCCACTCCAATTAAATCGCCTCCCAGTCGAATGCTTGTCGCGTATTGAGAATGTAAGAATTCCAAAAATGTTGGCTCAAATAAATTGACAAGCGTTTTTTAGTAGGACTAGAATCCTTCCATGCTTTCAACGCGATCCTGTCTCTTACGTACAGGTCGAACCATGGAACTACCAGTTTCCAGTTGGAATAAGACTCTTGAGGCACTGGGCTTTCGCAAGGTGGCCAGCCGCCATCGCGAACAGCGAATCCTTCCGCGCCCCGCGCCGCTCCATCTCGAATCGTTAGAAGCCCGCTGGACGCCGTCGGCAAGCGTCTCGATGGCTTGGGCCAATGGCACGAGCGTCGAAGGACAATTCCAAGCGATCACGTTGCGACTCAGCGAACCGTCGATTGACCCCGTCACCGTTACGCTCGCATTGGGCCGTGAATCGACCGCCAACAGTTCCGATGTCTGGCTGAACGAGTCGGTAGTCACAATTGAACCCGGCCGTTCAGTCGCCACGGTCATCGCCACTTTCTGGATCGACGCGCGCGATGAGGCAACCGAGACCGTTGTGATCGAAATTGCGAGCGCGGGCGGCGCCGAAATTTCCGCCAATTCTGTTTTTGTTGGTGAAGTTCAGAATGCGGCCCTGGGTAGTAAACTGGGCGGGGGCGGGACGAGTAACGGAACCGCGGGCGCTGGCGGTACTGACGAGCAACCACTCCAGCCACCCCCCGGAGGTGGCGTTCAAGTCAACTTTGGAATTACCCAAGGTGAAGCGGACGAAGGTTATTTGCTAGAACCTACTTTGATCCTTAATAAGCCTTCGTTGCAAACGGTAATTGCAGTATTAATGGCAAATGATTTCACCGCAATCGTAGGCGCGGACTATTCGTTCTCGCAAACGGTGGTGAGCTTCGCGCCGGGAGAAACGGTGAAAAAAGCGAGAGTAATCCATACAACAGACTCGCTTAACGAAGTGGACGAAAGCTATGGGCTTCGGATCGTCAGCGCGACTAATGCAACCATCGGCCCATCCAATTCGTTTCTTGGCGTTGTCGTCGACGTAACGCCTCTGCCATCGGCATATGTAATCGTACGAGGGGCAGTGGCAGCGGAAGGTTCCGAACTCAAATTCCAAGTCCAACTGCAAGGAAACCCAGCGGCTTTTACCGGTCCGGTGACAGTTACCTACCAAATTGACGACAGTCGTACCGCAAAAGAGAATCTGGATTTTCGACGAGTCAATACCGAGGTGACACTTTCGTGGGACCATCCCATCGACTATTTCCGCATCGACGCATTGCGCGATGCGTTCGACGAAGGAACTGAAGATTTTTATCTGACCGGAGTTCACGCCGACGGGCTAAACGTTCAATACGCCGATCCAAACTGGTACGGCCATTCAACGCTTGGCGTCATTTCAAATACTGAAGCACCGAAGTTGTATCTTGACAACGTTTACTTGACGGAAGGTCAATCCGGCCAGATGACCGCGAGGTTATCTTACGCGGCCGACGTTGATTCCGAATTTAATTACTTGTCTAAAGACGCGACCGCGAAAGTTCTTACAGGCGATTATTTTACCGTCAAGGGAAAAATCAACTTTCCGGCCGGCCAGACGTACGCGTACATTAACGTGAATTCTCGAGCCGACGCTGCATTGGGCGAACCAGACGAATTTTATGTCGTTAACGCCGATCATGGTACGCCCGACGAATTTGGAACAGCAACGGACGGGAATAATGCTGCAGGAAAAGTCTACATTCTTGATCTGGGCTACACGAATCAACCAGTCGATTTGGCGATCGACTCGGACAACAACAACTCGATCGGCAACACGGACGACCAGATCGAAGACGAACCCGGGAAACCTGGAAAATTCGTGCCGGTCAATGACGGCGACTTCGATGGCGATGGCAAAATCGGCTGGGCAGATTTTCAAGATGTCGGAAATTTCGTTCCCGTCGATCTTCGAGTGAACGCGCAAGTCAACTGGAGCACCGCGACATTCAGCATCCAATACGACGCTTCGGATCCGAATTCCATCACGTCGTCGGGTGGCACGTTCCACCGCGCGTCGGGCGCGCTTCGGTTGTGGAGCGTCGATGCATCAAGCACGCGAGCCCCGGCCCGGCTGGCTTCCGGCGGGAATTTCATTCTGCCGGGCGTTTATACTGCCGCGCAGCTCGGCTTTTCCGAAACCCAACGAAACGTTCGGATCTTCGTGGAAGGAATAATCGCCAGTTCTGGATTGGGCGCGAGTTCGATTGCGTTTTCGGTGGTCCCCTATCAAGGCGGGCCAACTTACACGGATCGAATCCGAACGACCACGCTGTCGGTGGATTTGGACGTCGATTCGGACAATGACTTGACCGTCGAACGGACCGAGGAGGAAGAGGATCAACTTGAGTTTCTAGAAGACAAACCCGGCAAGATCGTCGTCGCCAATCGCTTGGATTTCAATGCCGACGGAGTCCCCGGATTCGCAGATGGCATCAACCGCTATGGAAATGAAGGCGACAGCCGATCGTTTGATTTCGCCGAGGCAAAACTTTCGTTGCCCGCAACGGTCAATCGGAATGTTGCTCGAGTCCGCATCGAGTATCTCGCCGCGGATCCTGCACTCGTTTCGCGCACCCCAGAAGAAATCGGCATTGGCGAATTAGCCGAATACGAACCTGGATCCGATAACCCAATTCGCATTTGGACTCGCGACGGGTCTCAAGACCGGCGATTGGAGCCGCTGTCCGATGACGGACATTTTGTTCCAGCTTCAACGTACGCGGCGAGCGACATCTTCACGTATTCGACCCTCGGGGAATCCCGCGGCGTGCTTTACCTGGAAGGAATTTCCGAATCCGAACTCGGTGCAGTGGAGATCGTGATCAGCGTCGACCCCGACGGCAACGCGGGCAACGCCGGTTACGTCGTCTCGGATCGCGTTCGATTATCGGTTGCCCATTTGCAAATCGCGTACGCGGACGTGAGCGGCATTACGGGAACGGCGACCGACATTCAAAGGATCGAACCCGACGTTGAGCCCGATGGCTTGACCGCGGATTGGCAAGAAGGCGTTGAAGACGGCTCGCTCTTGCTCATGCGAGTCGTCGCCTCGCAGTTCTTGTACGACCTGTACGAAGCGGATCCCACGCGATTGACGATCGCCTTTGGCGAGATCGACGTGACCTACAAGTCGTTGACCGAACGCAACGGGTTGTACACAAAACTCGACGATGCCGCATTCTTTGCCGAGTCTCGCTTCGCGGAGCGGGGGGCCGATGCGGGTGCAGCGGCTTTGGACTCCTTGCAGATTGACGGAATCGGCGACGAATTCGGCACGTCCGGCCGCTACGTCTTGGACGCGAGGTTTTTCCGGCCACCCAATGAATTCGACATCGAAGAATCTGCCACCGGTCTCGGTTTCAAATCCCGAGACATTGACTTGGCGATTTTTGTTGGCGGGCTAATCGAGACCGTTGGCTCCAAACCCAACGCCATCACCCTTGCTCGTGCACCTATCGTCATTGTGCATGGCATCAATTCCGATCCCACGACGTGGGATGATTTCGTAAATAATTTTGATGGACGCGACACGGGCTGGCACGTCAATCATTTTCGCGTCGACCATTCGGGGATTGATCCAAGCTTTGCAGCCCCTGGCGCAACATTTGGCAACGGCGAACTGACAAGCGTCTTTCGATTTGTACAAATTGGGCTTGACCGTGCCGCGAAAACATTTCGAGCTGGGGCAATCAAGTTCTTCGACGAAGCCTCAAAACGAGAAAGACAAGACATTCTTTTTGAAGGCTTGAACGATGGCGTTCGGCGAATTGCGATTCAGAAATCGGATATTGTCGCCCATAGTTACGGCGGACTCCTTGCCCGCTGGTACATGGAACAAGCGTCCTTGGCCAATGGTGCACACGGAAGTCTTTTTGAAAGCCGCCGCGACGTCAGGAAGCTCATAACCTTAGGCACTCCGCACAAAGGATCACCCTTCGCCAATTTAGTTGCCGAAGCATACAAGGGAGGACTTTTCGCCGAAAGTTTTATTTGGGGACAAAATGGGATTGGTCAACTCAAGGTTCGAAACCTCCTCGAGACGATGCAAAGCGGTGACGACCCCTTTTACACCGGACAAACTGTGGGGAATCGAAATGTAATTCGTCCTTCCTACGAAGCGCTTGCCGTGAATAGCGATATTTTGATGATTTTGAATTCATCTCCATTTCACGCGGATGTCGGCTACGCTGCAGTGATCGGAACAGACATTACGTTTGACACGAACCATTGGGCCATCAACGACCCAGTTGATCTTTATCAATTCCTGACGCCGATCAGCGACGTCGAACAAAACCTTTACAATCGCGCACTGTTTCCTTGGCTCAAAGTGCTCAATCCCGGGGCTGACGCAACCGATTCGGTTGTTCCTGTTTGGAGTGCCAAGTTGGGCGTTGACAACTTTAATGCATTCGTCGAAGCAAATCACGGCGAAATACCCAGTAACGCGACTGCCCGGTCGATTGTCGCACGCTGGCTAAACGGATTCGATTCGGGCGGCACTCGAGCGCCGATGCCCCTTGGAACAGCTCACCGAGCGCAGTTCGTGCAACAAGGAACTCCCGTCTCAGAACGTAATGCGTACGTTGGAAGCACGTTCAATGGAACCATCAGTTCGGGTGCCGGGGTGAACCGAAATGCAATTGTAAAAGTTGAGTTAAATCCTAGTGTTCCGGATAGCGATTCGACCTACGGAGTCTATCGAGCGACGCAGAATCCTGATCCGAGTTTTGAAAACGCATATGTCTTTGGTACTGCCGCCGATCAAGTCGGAGTTCAACCAACCGCTTTGACGGGAATGATTCAATGGAAGCATCGAAACCAAGTGCGCTTGGCGATTGTCTCGGACGAGGCCGTGAATGATAACGTACTGCACGATCTGGGAACCGTTAATTCGACCCAATTGAATTTCAATCCTGTCGATTTGGTCGGAATTCAAGGCGATGATTGGATTTCCTTTCGCGTGCTAGACGGCCGGATTGGCCGTAGACATGATCAAGTGTTGACTGGTCCCGATGGTGTTAGTGGAAACGACCAATGGAACCAGTGGGTTGCATACCATTTGGCAGTTAATGGTGGCATTACTGCGGCACCTTCCGTTTCTGGTCACTCCAGAGTGGTTTTGCCGGAGTTTGAATTGCCTTCTCCGCTGAAACTGAGTGCTGATGGTCTCACGTTACGGCTTACTGGTTCCGCACAGGCAAGAAACGTGGGCATGGGCGATCAGGTTAATCATATCTACTTGTGGGATGATGACGGTCTGTTTGCTGACGAAATGTTAACCCAATACTCATTAACCATTACGCACGCTTCAGGAATTTGGGACGGATTGCTGATCGGATATTCTTTCAACGCCTCATTGAGCAAAGATGCGAACGGAAACATCGCGGGACTAATTGGCTCGAGCTTTGAAACTCAGGCCGAGGTCTACCAACAACTCATCGAGCCGGATTTGCTCTGGGGTGTCGAGTCTGCGGCTATACTAGTCGGCGGCGATGATGGGCCTTAGGATCGACATATCATGACGTAGGGAGCAATGACCAATTCGACGCTTGCGGCAACTATATGAGTTTGAAGCACTTAACAATGGTCGCAAATCCGATTTTGATCGTTGTCGTTTGCACAACAATTGCGTGCCAAAATCAACGTCGGCAAGATGAGCCGCTGTTTTCGACAAGCGCAGATAAGCTTGGAATTGTTGCCGTGGCCTTCAGTGCGGACGGCAAATGGATTTTCTCGGCCGGTTCGGAAGGACTGAAGCAGTGGGACGCCAGTTCGTTCAAATTGGTCCACGAGCCGAGAATAGAAATTGGCGAACCGGGCTACGATACAACATACTCGATTCGCTCCATCGCCAGTTCTCCGATTCGGCCAGAACTGTATTTGGCGGGTGGAGTCAACGGCATCGTTATTTGGAACTATGATACCAAACGTGTAGCCGCACGCATTCCGAGTTCTGCGGAGAGCGTGGCCGCCCTTGCAGTCAACAAACAGGGAACGCTTTTGGCGATCGCCGAAAATGACCTCAAACACCATTCGGATGCCCAAGGTGAGTATAAGATTCGAGTTTTGAATTTACAAAATTTAAGCACGTCGCAGTTACTAAATGGCCACACACAGCCAATAAATAGTCTAGATTTTTCTAACTCTGGTGAATTTTTGTTTTCGAGAGCGGTTGCCGGAGGAATTGTCTGGGCTGTCGACTCGGGTGTGATCAAGACAAAGGTTGGAAGTTTCGATATGGAATGGTCACCAGGAGAACCCGAAGGCCGAAATTCATTATTTTCGCCTGACGACAAGTTTGCAATATTTTTCGACAAAGTCTATTCAGCTGAGTCTTGGACGGAAGTATCGCCATTTCCAACGGGGTCTCGCGCAAGCGCGTTCTCACCCAATGGACGTCATGTCTTGCTTGGCGGCAAAGGAAAAGCAGTCTTATTCGATTTCGAATCTCGACAAGTAATTACGGAATTTGTGCAGTTTCCGAAGACGCTAGAGCCGGTACGATGCGTGGCCATTTCGCCCGATGGAACACTGGCGGTTACGGGAGGTTGGGGAACGCATATAAAATGGCCCGATTACAGCAAGCCCACGGATGTGAAACGCAATCTTTGCTTTTGGCGGATGCCGAAAGAAGAATCGCCGAAAAAGTAAATCGCGCATTTGGTTCGCGCTGTGCCCGGGTCGGGCGAAACTGCACTGGGATTGACCGTAGGTGTCCTCGTTTGCAAACGGGTGTTGGTGCGGACTTTGGAGACCTTCGGTCGCAGCGGCGGCGGTGTCGCCAGGCCTGCGCCGAGCGCGAAGGCTAGCGCGGGACGGGAGGCCGAATCGTTCGATCCCGCCCCGTCCTGCGCGGACTCGGCCCGCCCCGCTTAGAGCGCATTTCGAATAACTCTAGAGCGCGTTTGATTTAAGTGTAGCGGTATCCGGCGTGTCGGATGTAATTGCGGCACTCGACTTCACTGAATTTCGCCAAGAGTCTTCCACAGGTTGACCACAACGTTTCGACCGTTCGTTCCTTG
>JBGTJE010000084.1:0-15087 GCA_041745295.1 Pirellulaceae bacterium
TTAGCGAACGTCCAAAAAAGGACCCCACAATGCAATCGCCCCGTTTCAATCTGTTCTATGTATCGCACGGATGGCTTTTCTTCAGTTGCATATTGTTTTTGAGTAGCTCTCGTGATCCCCTCCCGATTTTTGTACCAGTCCGTATGAGAGAATCGGGGAGTGTTCCGCGTGCTGAGGCGAAGTGAGGGGCGTAGCCTCGAACGAAGACTCTGCACGCGAGGCCGTCGGGAACATCCCGATCGGCAATGATTCGATCTGGGCCGCGTAGGCCGCCGGCGTTTGCCACGCCAAGCTACCGTGCGGCCGCCAACTTGTACTCGCGGCTAAACGTTCGCTTCGACTTCATGAACCACCCTCCGTCATTTATCATGACATCTAGTCGTTCACTGTCTACTCAACTTGGGGAGCCTCACTACTCTTCATACGTTGTAGGCGCAAAGTTGCCGCGCGGAACCGTTCCTGCGGCAAGCTTCTGGGATACGGCTGATCCATATTATTACCTGCGAGTCGATGCAGGGCCGAAACACGACTACGTGATTTTCGGCGGCAAAGACCACAAAACCGGTCAGGAAAGGATGTGCATGGGCGATTCTCCGACTTGCGAGCGCGTCGTTATACGTTGGTGCCAGAAGTCAAAACAATTGATCACGAATGGTCGGGTCAGGTCATCGAAACGAATGACGGCCTGCCATACGTGGGTGAGACCGCGGAACGGCAGTTTGCGGCAAAGGGTTTTTCAGGCAACGGGATGACGTTTGGGACGCTCGGTGCCATGATGGCCTGTGACGCTGTGCTCAGGCGGGACAACCCGTGGCAGGATCTGTTCTCCGTCAATCGAAAGAAGCTCCGTGGGGGCACTTGGGATTACCTCAAAGAGAACTTTGACTTTCCCTACTATCTCGTCGCTGATCGGTTCACGCCCGCAGAGGGTAACTCGCCACGCTCCGTGGCACGAGGTGAGGGCAAAATCTTGCAAATCGACGGGCAGCGGATCGCTTGCTTTCGGGACGACAACGGAAAGTTGTCTCAAATGTCTGCTGTTTGTACGCATTTAGGTTGCCAAGTGCGTTGGAATAACGCCGAACGAACTTGGGATTGCCCTTGTCATGGCTCACGTTTTCAAGCGACTGGCGAGGTACTCGCTGGTCCAGCGGAGAGCCCGTTGGAACCGGTTAAAAGGAAAACCGCAGCAAAGCACTTAACGGCAACTACCGTGCGAAAGAAAAAACCGCGCGGTCGGCGTTCGCGCACGTGAAATGCAGGCCGTTGAATTGTTTCGCTGCAATCACTGAGTACCGCAAAGAGATGTGGCGGCATCTTGGAATATTTATCAAAACGATGAGGCGGCCCGCGGCTCGTGGTGAATCGTCGCGTCAGCGACGAAGGAGAATCGCCGTTGGACTTGGTTGCGGAGGATGCCGCCGACAAGAAATAAAAACGGCCGCACCGATTTTCGATGCGACCGAGGATTTATTTGTGATGCAGGGATGCGTTAAACAATTGCTTTCTTCCGGCGGCGTAACAGTACCCATCCGAAGCCAAGGGCTGCACATAACGCCACTGATCCCGGTTCCGGAATGGCAGTCTGTCGGACAGTCCACTCTCCGAATCCTGCGCCAGTAAAGTTTGGGGCGTCCCCGACTCGAACGTATGCCTGCGACCCGGTTCCCGTGACAAAAGTGGCGGCCTCAAATGGAAAGGGCGCGTCGCCATCGGTTTCGAACAACGTGAGAGCGCCGACGTTTTGTAATGCCCCAGTCGTCGAATCTACGAGGACGCTCGCAGCGAACACGCCCGGAGGAGGTGCAAAAGTGTAAATTAAATCAGCGAATGAGTACGTCGTGATCTCGGCAGCGTCGATGACGCCGTCACTGATCGCGCTATCCAACACGGTGAACGAACCGCTCAGCGCCCCGAAGCCCGGCGCGGCAGTTGTGCTGGCGAACGAGTATATGATGTCGGCCCGGGCGGCCTGGCAAACACAAACGACACTGAACGCAGCTGTAATTAGCGATAGGCGTGCAAAAACACGGCTTTGGCTAGGTAGTTGAAGTGACTTGGGCTTAAACATGCTGCAGGCTCCGAAATAGTAGAGAGGAGATCGCCGATCCGTTGGAAGGTTAGTCCTGATGCAATCCATATACCGGATAGGGAGGTTCTGACGACGTTTCCTAGGAAAAGGACTATAACGGTGTCCGCCATTCATTTCCTGGGCGAAAATCAACAAATTTTCGGCGTGAGTTTTGCATCGGTTCTTTCGCGTGAGTGCACAAAGGCAGCCAAGCGATCAAAAGGGCCGATTTAACTGCAGCCTATACGAGAGCGATGCCACCAATGTGGTCAAATATGTTCCAGCGTGATCGTTGCTGAACCGACTCAACGTAACAAAACACTCACGGTGAAAAATAGTCAAGTTTGATTACAATCTAAGGATGCCTTGGGATAAATGACCGACCTAGGACTCTCTCAAATCGCGGGAATTGCGGCGCTGGTAGGATCGATCGTGCTCTCGTGGGTAATCGTAAGCAGTCGATCTAAACCGGAATGAGTCATACAACGTTGAACCTACACCTTGACAGTTGATTTCTATTAACAGCCGGTGGTAATCCAAACTCGAAACGTCGGCGAATACTACTTTTTTTGCGTGCTCGTCAACGATTCAAGTTACTGTTTTACCTTTCACATGTCTCCCACCAGAAAGTTCCATTAATGTCCAATCGTTCGTTCCCTCGATCGCCCATTTTCAGAAAATCAAGCCTCAACGTGCAAGTCGATCTTTTTAAAGGTTTCACGAGCCTTGGCGTCGAGCCGCTGGAATCGCGGGCGATGCTTTCCGGTTTGCCGACGCTGATTGACATCGTCGCCGGGGCCGGAGCATCGGCCGCATCCAATTTCACCAATGTCAATAACACTGTTTTTTTTACTGCCACCGATCCGGCGAATGGATCGGAGCTTTGGAAGAGCGACGGAACAGCGGCCGGGACCGTTTTCGTAAAAAACATCAATCCCGGCGCCGCTAATTCATCACCTGCGTATTTAGCCAACGTGAACGGGACATTATTTTTCCGTGCTGACGACGGAACCAATGGCCTTGAACTTTGGAAGAGCAATGGAACAGCGGCAGGGACGGTTCGGGTGAAGGACATCCGGCCAGGGTTACTTGGTTCGCATCCCCAACTATTGATCAATGTGAATGGGACGCTATTCTTCCGCAGCAATGACGGGACCAATGGCATTGAACTTTGGAAGAGTGACGGAACGGCGGCCGGGACCATCCTATTGAAAGACATCAACGCCGGGGCTGGATCGTCGAGTCTCGATGCATTAGCTAACGTGAACGGGACGCTGTTTTTCCGCGCGGACGACGGAATCAATGGCTTTGAGCTTTGGAAGAGCGACGGGACTGCGGCGGGGACAATCTTGCTCAAGAATATCCAGCCAGCAGTCGGAAGTTCCTCTCCCAATGATTTAACCAATGTGAACGGAACGCTGTTTTTCCGCGCGAACGACGGGACCAACGGCATTGAACTCTGGGCCAGCGATGGCACAACGGCCGGAACGATCCTGGTGAAAGACATACGGCCGGGGGCCAGTAATTCAACGCCCATTGACCTAATTAATGTGAATGGTTCATTGTTTTTTCGCGCTACCGACGGAACCAATGGCACGGAACTTTGGATGAGTGACGGCACCACCTCCGGGACCGTGCTCGTAAAAAACATCAATCCGGGCAGTGGAAACTCATCTCCTAACTACCTCACCAACGTAAACGGGACGCTTTTCTTCAGCGCGAACGACGGAACCAATGGCTATGAGCTATGGATGAGCGACGGAACAGTGGCTGGGACGATCCTCGTGAAGGACATCAATTCAACCGCCGGCGTCTTCAATCTTGGCAGTTTGACTAACGTGAACGGGACGCTGTTTTTCCGTGCGAACGGCGGAAGCACGGGCTATGAGCTTTGGAGGAGCAACGGCACAGCGGACGAGACCTTGTTAGTCAAGGACATTCAGTTGCTGAGCGGTAGTTCGCTCCCCGATGAATTGACCAATGTCAACGGCACACTATTCTTCCGTGCCAATGATGGAGCTACAGGCGGCGAACTTTGGGTCATGGATGGCGGCGGTGAGCCGACCGTGAAGGGGTCCGGCGTGGCTGGGCTAGGAGTCATCTTGCCGGGCGTTCGCGGCGTCGGCGTTGTCGGCGCAGGGTTGCCGGGAGCAGGCGTCGCCGGCGTAGGGGTCAAGCCGCCGACGACCCCCACGGAATTGCTTCTCATCGACATCGTCGGCGGTGCCGGAGCATCCGATCCACAGAACTTCACGAATGTCAACGGAACGATCTTTTTCACCGCAAACGATTCAACCAACGGCCGAGAATTGTGGAAAAGCGATGGGACCTCAGCCGGGACAGCGCTTGTCAAAAACATTCGGCCCGGTGCGCTCAATTCCGACCCGGCCTTGTTGACCAACGTCAACGGAACGCTTTTTTTTGCGGCCAACGATGGACTGAACGGCGTCGAACTTTGGAAGAGCAACGGTTCGTTGGCTGGAACCGTTTTGGTCGACAACATCGGACTTCTTGACGCGAGCTCGAGTCCAGTGGCTTTGACCAACGTCAATGGTGTCTTGTTTTTTACAGCTTTTGTCCCACTCGTCGGACGTGAACTTTATAAGAGCGACGGAACGAGCGCGGGCACCGCTCTCGTCCAAGAAATCGCGGCGGGAGTCGCTGACTCAAATCCCGCCAACCTTACCAACGTCAAAGGCTTTTTGTTGTTTACCGCCAACGACGGGATCAACGGCACCGAGTTGTGGCGAACCGATGGAACGCCGGGCGGAACATTTTTGGTAAAGGATATCAATCCTGGTGCACCGAGTTCCAACCCGGCCGGGTTGACCAACGCCAAAGGAGTTGTCTTCTTCAGCGCCAACGACGGAGTCAATGGTTTCGAGCTATGGAAGAGTACCGGAACAACCGCCAACACCCTGTTGGTCAAGAACATTCGCCCCGGGATCGACAGCTCCGGTCCAACCGGGATTACCAACATCAAGGGAAACGTGTTTTTTGCTGCGAATGATGGAATCAACGGGACGGAGATTTGGAAGAGCAATGGCAACGGTGCAGCCAGCGGTACATTTTTGGTCAAGGATATTCGTCCCGGTGCGCTGGGGTCCTATCCGACATCGGTGTCAAACCTCAACGGCCTTCTAGTGTTTGCAGCCAACGATGGCACGAGCGGGATCGAGTTACACCGAAGTAACGGCCAGGTTGCCGGCACCGTGCGCGTCAAGGATATCAATCCAGGTGCTGGAAGCTCGAACCCCGCAAATTTTCTCAATCACAATAGCACGTTGTTCTTTTCGGCAAACAACGGAGCAAGCGGCACCGAATTGTGGCAAAGCACGGCGTTCGGACCGGGGACGGTATTGGCAGCGGACGTCAACCCAGGTACAGGAAGTTCGAACCCAGCATTTCTGGCTTCCGGTACGACGACGTTGTATTTTGCCGCCAACGATGGAACCAACGGCAATGAACTCTGGACCCTTTCAAATCCAGTCGCGGTCCCGTTGCTGTTCCTCTCAGAATTGCGTATGCACACTATGGCCGAATTCGATTACTTCACACTCGACCCTAAGGACGACACGATCGAGCCCACGCCCGCGTAGTGATATGGCAAAAAGCGTCATATGAACTATTGCTCGTCGTTAGAGTGGAGTGGATGCAATCCGGGCTCGTACGAGTCAAGGACATTCAGTCGGGTGCATTAGATTCGGCACCAACGTTTCTCGTGAATCATAACGGCAGGGATCGTAGGCAGTCGAACTAAATGCGAGTGAATCTTTCGGCAATGGGGTGGTGATATGGCAACTGACGTTTCCGCGAGCAACGATGTTCTGGTATGTCCCCTCTGTAATTCGAACGACTTTAGGAAAACCAAGATCATCGAACCAAGCGAGGAAGACCGCGAGCAAAAACTTGTCGGAATCAAGATTTGCTGTCGCGTTTGCAAGGGCGTCAGTTTTTTGCCTCAAACCCCGACAAAATAATCACGCACAACAAAAACGGCAGCGTGCTTTCAAACTGCCGCGTCTAATCACTACTTGTCGCGTTCAGTCGCCCGCCAATCCCATGGCTGAAACGGCCCCCTTTGCGGCTTGAATCTCCACCACGCGGACGGGTTGCTCGCCGATGATCAGCTCATCACGTCGATCGTGTCTCCGTCGATGACCTTGACGTTTTTTCCGGTCAACTCTGCAATTGGCTGGACGTGAATTGGCTTCGGGCTTTGTTCGCGGCCGGCCATTTCTCATTTGACCCCGTTCTGTCGGACGATCATGAACAATCTTGGAAATCTGGAAATCGCCGGCATCTCGTTCTTGGTAGGCGTCACGTTGTTCGCGGTCGTGGTTGCATTCGGCCGCCTCACTCGTAAAGAGTAGCTGCCCATGGACGAGAAATGGTCGAGTCAGCCGCGAAACGGAATCGCCGTTGGACTTGGTTGCGGAGGATTTCGGCGACAAGAAATAGAAAACGGTCGCACCGATTTCCGATGCGACCGCGCTTTGTTTTCTGATGGCGATGCTTTACGCAATCGTCCGCTTACGGCGGCGCAGCAGAATCAGCCCGAACGCAGCCGCACCGCATAAAGCCCAAGTACTCGGTTCCGGAATTGCGGCGGCGGATTGGGTAATTCGCACTTGACGAATGTCTTCGATTAATGCATCGGAGGCAAGAACGGTTACCTGAACGATGGACTGCCCATTGATGGCCTGGGCCCAGACCCGATTGTTGCCATTGCCAAGTGCAAAGTCACCGCTAATCGTTTCATCTCCGTTGTTGTCGATGACTTTGAGCACGAAAGTTCCGGTGGCACTATCATTTTGGGGATTCAGCTCAAAGATCTCCCAGTTGAGACCAATGGGAGTGTAATCGACTTGCGTAAAGAGAACGTCGGCTGCTTGGATACGTGCCGCACCTGCCGAAGGAACTTCTAAGGGTACGTCCGTAAGGGCTTCCAGAACGTCGCCGCCTCCTCCGAGGAATGCGCCGGTCGCATTAAAATCGTCAATCTGAGTATATGCCCCAACATTTGTGTTCGCCGGAGAATTTCCGGTTCCAAAAATGATGTCGCCCCGCGCGGACTGGCAAACACAAAAGACAACGAACGCCGCTGTCATAAGCACTAGGCGCGCGAAAACTCGGCCTTTGCTCGGTACGTGAAGTGACTTGGTTGTAAACATGCTGCTGGCTCCGAAGTGTAGAGAAAAAGGCACCGACCGACGGGAAAGGGTGAATCGTGATGCAATCGATATGCCCGTTAGTGGGGTTCGAACGATTATTGCGAAGGAAAGGACAAATGAGTTTCCACCCTCAGTTTTCCGAGCGAAAAGCAACAAGTTTCGGTGTGACTTTTGCAGTCGGCTTATCGACCGAGTGCGGAAAGGCAGAATTGCGATTCAAAAGAACATCTTAATTGGTCCAACGTGAAAGCATTTGGACCAGGCTGGTCAAATTTTTTCCAGTTGGATACGCCTGCCCTGTTTAGGATTTTGGCCCGCGAGATTTCAGACTGCCCCTAATGCGCAAAGAACCCAACGCGAAACTAGGGGCATTCAAACTCGAACAAGGTCTAAAGAAGCCTTGGGATAAATGACCAACCTAGGACTCTCTAATCGCGGGAAATGCGGCGCAGGTAGGCTCGATCGTGCTCGCGTGGGTAATCTTACGCAGTCGATCTAAACCGGAATGAGTCATACAACGTTGAAGCTACACCCTGTCGCGTTTGCAAATGGCGTCAGTTTTTCGCCTCAAACCTCGACGAAATCAATTGCACGGGGTTCAGCGTTTAGTCGCTTAATGCTCAGCGCGCCCCCGACCACATAAACGGCGTCGAACAGGAGGGACGCAACCGTGGGTAAGCTGAAATCCACAACGATTTCCGTTCCGTTATCTCCAGTGACAGTGCCTCCATGGAGGGCGATGATCTTGGAATTTCCTCCCGCCTTAATCAATGCTTGTTTAACCGCGTCGACCTCAGTTTCAGCAAAACCATCAGCCAGGAGCATTGCGATTTTTGCTGTGTTCATGCCCCGTTTGGCGGATCGAATGATGCTCAATGGCGCGGAGTCGACGAAATCGCCCGCGAATTTTTTGGGCTGAAGCGGTTTCGGATCGGCATCGGCTCCGACATTGGCGTTCAGCGGGCCGTCGATTTTTTTCGGCACCTTTATGCCCAGGCTAGCAGCGACATCTTTGGCAAGCCCATCATCAAATTGCGAAAGAAGAAATAGCACCCTCTCGCGCACTGCCTTGGTTTCACATTTGCCGAGCTCAAACCGCAGCGCATTTACTATATGCCTCTGTTCAATCTCAGCCTGGCTATGGAAAAACATTGCGGCCTGACTGAAGTGGTCGGTGAAGCTCTGGCTGCGAGCACGAATTTTTGATGCTTCAATCCGCTCCGCGAATGACTCGAATCCGCCGTCAGCGACTTTTGCCTGATGAGGATCGCCGTCGCTCAACGAACTTGGATCATAGGCCGTTTTTCCTCGATTGATCATCTGTCGCATGAAGCCATCTCGCGTGTTGTTATGCAGGGGCGCGATAGGCCGATTAATGGGGATCTCATGGAAATTGGGACCGCCGAGGCGAATCAACTGCGTATCGGTGTACGAGAATAGTCGCCCTTGAAGCAGCGGATCATTTGTGAAGTCAATTCCCGGTACGACGTGTCCGACATGAAAAGCGACTTGTTCGACCTCCGCAAAAAAATTCTCGGGATTCCGATCCAATACCAGGCTTCCAATTGGGGTGACCGGGGCCGACTCAGGAGTATGCGAGATAAAATCCCAAAACGTGTCATGAGCACTGGCCGCCTGCGGAATCTCATTGTGCGGTTCTGGTTTGACTGCATGGACCAGGTCCGGGAACTTGATCGCGTCCTGAATGAAAAACACGGGCATGTTATTGCCCACAAGGTCGAAATTTCCTGCCGACGTATAGAATTTAATCGCAAACCCTCGAACGTCTCTCGCGAGATCGGAGGAGCCGCGAGAACCGGCCACCGTCGAAAACCGCACAAAGACCGGCGTACGGCTGTTTGGCTCCTGGAGGAATTCAGCGCGCGTATATTTCGCAAGGGACTTGTTCAGTTCGAAGTAACCATGAGCGCCACTGCCCCGAGCGTGAACGACGCGTTCCGGAATCCGCTCATGATCAAAATGTGTGATCTTCTCCCGCAGTAAAAAGTCTTCTAGCAGGCTCGGCCCGCGCTCTCCCGCTTTTAACGAGTTATGGTTGTCGTTAATCCGGACTCCTTGATTACTGGTCAAGAATTCGCCGGCACCTGTTTCCAAATCCCGTTCCAAGTCGGACGCCTTCGCGGCCTGCGCTTTTGAATTTGCGGGAAGCCGTGAAGTCGGCTTGGATTGTTTACCCATCGGTTTGATTCCTTGATTGAAGGCAAAAGAGGTTTCCGGAGAATGCCGCTATCGTCGAAACGAACTATCAGAGTTACTCGCTTACTGCGACTCGATAGAGAGTCGCTGCTTCCAAGTTATTGAGAGCGCTTGATCTCGTTCCGGGCATTTCTCGAGGTTTCATTCGGGCAGCTCATTGATTGTTTCTGCGGCAATTTCGCGATCTAGCAAACAGCGATAAAGAAACCTCGTTCGACAAGCCCAGGATATTGAAGGGAAGTAGCATGCATTTGATCCACAACGATTGTCCGCCGGCCAATGAATTACCACTGAGCGATCCCATTTGCCGGATTTTCTTCGTTACTGACCTTTCACGCATTCCGCGTGCCCTCAATTGCCGAACCTTTGACCTCTGATAACAATCAGCTCATGAAACTTCGTATTTAGTTTCCATATTATCGTGGGGCTGCTATTCACGGACATTGTAATAGTCGCGCGCGAACGACATCCTTAGTTATTACGAAGAAGCTATTTATCACGTAGTTAGCCGGATGACGAGAGAAGCCATGCCCACACCATTGAGCCGACGCGTGGCCGTGGTAGCCGGCGCAACACGTGGCGCGGGGCGAGGAATCGCACGGATGTTGGGGGAGGCCGGGGCCACGGTGTACTGCACTGGACGCAGCAGTCGTATGCAGGCGAACGTGTCGAGCCATGTCAACGCCGGTCGGCCCGAGACAATTGAAGAAACCGCAGACATGGTCACTGCGGACGGGGGTACGGGCATCCCCGTGCGAGTTGACCACACCGCGGAGGACCAAGTCGTCGCGCTGTTCGAGCGGGTCGCTCGCGAGCAAGGCCGCTTGGACGTACTCGCCATCGTCATGACCGGGCAACCGGCTTCGTGGAAGAACTTCCTCGAAGAGACACCGGCCGAGGGGAAGGCGTTTGTCGAGGGCTGGATCTGGCCGCACGTCATGACCGCGTGGCACGGCGCGAACCTGATGGTGCAGCAGCGAACCGGGCTGATTGTGGAACTGGTCGAACAAGACAACATCGGGTATCACGGCGCGTTCTACTTCGACCTGATGGAGACTCTGCTGAAGCGCCTCGTCCTGGGCTTGGCACACGATCTGGGCAAGTCCGGCCTGACGGCGGTGGCCGTTGCGCCGGGCTTCATGCGGACCGAGGCCATTCTTGAAGGGTTCGGCGTCACCGAGGCGAATTGGCGTGACGCCCTCGGCAATCCACAGGCCGCTGCAATGGGCTGGGGCGGATCCGAGACACCATGCTTCGTCGGCCGTGCGGTGGCCGCCCTTGCAGCAGACTCCCACGTCGCACGGAAGAATGGCGGTATCTATGCGACCCGGGCGCTTTCGGAGGAATACAGGTTCAACGACGTTGATGGCGCCCGCCCCGACTACGCCGTGTTCGACGCCGCTATCGAGCAGGCCAAGAAGACGTTCCTGGCTCCGATGGTCGACGCCGGCCGGTTCGCGCAGGTGGACTGGAAGCTGGCCTCGAAGCCCGAGATGCCATCATGACAATCGGAGATGCCGCAACACCTAAGCAGCTGGCCAACCCGCAAATGGAGTCGACGCGCCGCTGAATGTCCGCGGCGCGCGGCTCATTTGCAACATTAGGCTAACGGGGACGAATGTCACTTATTGATGTTGATGTAGTCAAGCATGCGGCTATAAATGGTGACCCTGGCGCGTTCGCCAAACTCATTGCCGCACATGGCCTGTTGAGAATGTGATCAAAGGTACAGCGATCATATGCGCTGAAGTATTGAATGGTCGCTGTCCGGAAAATTTCAACAGAGATTTCCTCACACAATAGGCCAATTGCCGGAAGTAAATTTCCCACAACAAGGAATGGCGGGACTTCTGTCGGGTCGATCCGGATATTAACGTATTGTGGCGTCTACGAATTCACATTCAGAGGTTTCCAATGCGTATCGCCCGATCCACGTTTTCCCCTTTATTCGTTTCGTTGTTGTCTGTTTTTGCCCCGACTGTCACGGCTTTAGGCATCGCTCAGGATTTCGGTTTGGATCGGGCAAAAATTAAGCCTGTTCCAGTGAAGTCCGGGACAGTCAAGATTGCGCCGAACAACACTTTGATCGAGTTCATTGGAACGCATGTCGGTGCCGAAACGAAACCGCGATTGGGTGGCTTTAGGGACTTCCAAGGGGAAATCAAAGTCGATAACGAGTCGATTACCTCACTAGCCGTCGAAATTAACATCGGTTCTATCTGGACGGAGTTTTCAGGTTTGACTCGGCATTTGCAAGCGCCTGATTTCCTTGACGCGAAATCATTTGGAATGGCAAAATTCGTAAGCACTTCCATTGTGCCAGGGAATTCGGAAGGCCAAGTCAATATTACCGGGAACTTGACGATTCACGGCACGACGAACGAGATCTCGATTCCGGGCAAACTGGAACTTAGTTCGGCAGGAATCGTGCTGATTAGTCTTTTCAAAGTAGATCGCACAGCGTTTGCCATGAATGAGCATAAGGATGGCGTCGATACCGCCGTGAGCGTCAATGTGGTCGTGGGCCAAAAGAATGAACCAAAAAAGGAAGATGTTCCAAGCAACGATCTTGCGGGCGATCGACGACAAGAGAAAAAGGAGCAGCCTGCGCCGGAATCGGGTCTGCGAATCGGCGATCTGGTCGAACCCTGGACCCCTGTCCATGTCGCTGGTCCCGATAAAGGGAAAAAAGCCTGCCCGATTTGTACTTATCCAGAACACCCGGCTGTTGTGATCTTCGCAAACGATGGCGAAACGACAACCAAACTGCTGAGCGAAATGGAAGGTTTCTTGACGGAGCCCGCGCAAAAGGAACTGAAGATATTTTTCGTCATCATTGATGCCGACGAACTGCGATTGAATGAAATTGCCTCTGCGGCGTCGATTTCGCGCACCGCACTTTGCCATTTGACTCCAACGTCCGCCAAAAAAGTGCTTGCAGATTACAACGTCGATCCCTCGAAAGCCAACACCGTGATGGTTTATCGCAATTTCAAGGTAAACGCGAACTTCAATAACTTGGATGCAACGGATCTTGCGAAGTTCAAGAATGCGGTCGCGGAGGTGTTGGAGTAGGACGCAAGGGTGATGATGGCTGGGGACCATGTACGAATGTGACGCCGGCGCTTCTTTAACCCGAAGCGCGCCGCCTTGCGTGCGGCTTGCAATAGAATTCGTGGCGAGGGAGTGGGTTTATGCAGAAATTAGGTAACGCGGAATTAGACTGCCCAATGGTTATCGGAACTCTTACGTAATGCGACCCCTTCGGTATTCCATCAACGTCACATTGGACGGGTGCTGCGATCATCGTGCCATGTTCGCGGATGAAGACTTGCATCGTCACGCGGTCGAGAACATCGCCCAGGCCGATGCCCTCCTCTTTGGCCGGGTGACCTACGAAATGATGGAGGCAGCGTGGCGGCCGCAGGCGGGGACGGGAGCGAGGCCTGAGTGGATGGCTGATTGGACGGTCCCCTTCGCCCGGACGATCGACGCGGCAAAGAAGTACGTCGTTTCGAGCACTCTGGAACGGGTCGATTGGAACGCAGAGTTCGTGCGCGGGGATCTGGGCAAGGCTGTTCAACAACTCAAGCAGGAGTCGGGTAAGGGATTGTTCACGGGAGGCGTGACGCTCCCGCTGGCGTTGGCGGAGCTGGGATTGATCGACGAGGCGGATTGGAAAGGATGTGCAAAGACGATTGATCGACCAAAATGCGGTATGATTCGACGGCAGGTTGCATCATTTGACACTAAAGACCGCGCAGCGAACATTCACCCTCAACGGCGGCACTGCCTACGAACAGGAGACGACAATGAAATCGACACGCGCACCGAACTTCTTCGCGGCCGCGCTCGTCATGGGGTTAGTGCTTCCAACGGCGTCCGGCCAAACCGGCGTCACCCCCGCCGAAGCTCGCGCCATCGCCAAGGAAGCCTATGTTTACGGCTTCCCGCTGGCGGATAACTATCGCATCCAACACAGCTACTTCGTGGATCGCGACAGCCCCGAGTTCAAGGCGCCTTGGAATCAGATCAAGAACATTCCGCGCGTGTATACGCCGGCCGACACGGCTATTCAGACGCCCAACTCCGACACGCCCTATTCCTTTGTGGGCATGGACCTGCGGGCCGAACCCGTCGTGCTCACCGTGCCGCCGATCGAAAAGGAACGCTACTTCAGTATCCAGCTCATCGACGCCTATACATTTAACTTTGCCTACATCGGAAGCCGTGCCACCGGTAACGATGGGGGCAGTTATCTCATTGCTGGACCCAGTTGGAAGGGCAGGACGCCCACCCCACCTGGCATCAAGAAAGTGATCCGTTCCGAAACGGAATTGGTGCTCGCCGTGTACCGCACTCAGCTCTTCAGCCCCGACGATCTCGACAACGTCAAGAACGTTCAAGCCGGATACAAGGCGCAGCCCCTCTCGGCGTTCCTCAAGCAGCCCACCCCACCCGCCGCGCCGGCAATCGACTTCATCAAGCCGCTCACGCCCGCCGACCAGAAGACCTCGCTGGAGTTCTTCAACGTTCTCAACTTCGTTCTGCAATTCTGCCCGACACACTCGTCCGAAACAGGCCTGATGGCACGTTTCGCCAAGATCGGCGTCGGAGCGGGGAAGACCTTGGACATCAGCAAGCTCTCACCTGAAGTGAAGGCAGCCATTGAGCTGGGAATGGCCGACGCTTGGACTGACTTCGACGCATTGGAGAAACAATTTGCTGCTGGCAAGGTGACCTCCGGCGATGTCTTTGGCTCGCGGGAATATCTCAAGAACAACTACCTCTACCGCATGGCGGCCGCCGTGCTCGGCATCTACGGCAACTCGAAGCAAGAGGCGATGTATCCGTTCTATGCCGAGGATGAGGCGAAGCAGAAGCTGGACGGGGCCAATCGTTACACCCTGCGCTTTGCGCCGGACCAACTGCCGCCCGTCAACGCGTTCTGGTCGCTAACGATGTATGAAATGCCCAAGAGCCTGCTGGTGGCTAACCCGATCAACCGCTACCTGCTCAACTCGCCCATGCTCCCGCAGTTTAAGAAAGACGCCGACGGCGGGCTAACTCTTCACATTCAGAACGAATCCCCCGGTGCGGACAAGGAAGCCAACTGGCTGCCCGCGCCGAAAGGTCCGTTTGTCATGTTCATGCGCCTCTACTGGCCCAAGGAAGAAGCGCTCGAAGGCAGGTGGATCGCTCCCAAGCTTCAGCGCGCCGAGTAATGAAGAACGACTGGAAAACCATCTTCCCGCCGGAAAAGAAGTAACCAGTCTGATATGGACGAAGTCAGCACAGCCGAGCCGAAAAAACGGTGGTTTGAGCCCGCCTGCGCCATCCTCATGGCCGTGGCCTCGGTGGCGACGGCGTGGTGCTCGTATCAAAGCTCGTGCTGGAGCGGAGAGAGCAGCGGCCTCGAAGCAACCGCCGCCAAACTTCAGCGTCAAGCGACCGCGCAGCATCTCGAAGCGCGGCAAATCGAAGCCATCCAGATGCGGCTCGTCACCGAAGTCATCGACGCGCGCATGGAGGGCAACGAGAAGCTGGCGAGCTTTTACGCGGATCGATTCACCGATGAACTCAAGCCTGCCTACGAAAAGTGGATCGCGCTCAATCCTTTTGACG
>JBGTJE010000085.1:0-1639 GCA_041745295.1 Pirellulaceae bacterium
GCCGAGTTGGGCCAAGGGACCCGCGCTTGCCAACTGCTTAAAATGCTTTCCCCGGTGAGCCACGGCGATTCTTCGCAAGCAGTTGATATTTACAAGTCGGAACCCTACGTCGTCGCGGCCGATGTGTATGGCTATGCCCCTCACGTCGGCCGGGCGGGCTGGACATGGTACACCGGCTCGGCGGGGTGGATGTTTCGCGTCGCCGTGGAATCGGTTCTCGGCCTGCATCTCGAACAAGGCACCCATCTGCGCATCGACCCCTCGATCTCCAGCGATTGGCCAGAGTGCAAAATTCGCTACCGGTTGGACGATTCTCTAACGATCTACGAAATTCTGATTCGCAATCCGCAAGGCCATGAGCATGGCGTAAAGACCGCCAGCTTCGACGGAAAGGAACTGATGGTTGATTCCACCGGTGCCCATGTGCCTATCGCCCGTGACGGTCGCACTCACTTGGTGGTCGTCGAGTTATAAGCCGCTTGCGGCTTAGCGAACTCGCTGCTCATCTCCCGCGGCGGCGAAAACCCAGCAATCCCGCCGCGAGACCGAACAGGATGCCGCCCGTCGCGGGTTCGGGAACGGCGATTGTAGCCGCTGTGAGTGGCGGCGCTCCGTAATTGGCCTGCCACAGAGCCAAGTCTGATGCACTGAAAGCGCTCGGGGAACCTCCGCGTTGCCAGACCAGAAAATCTCGACCGTCGACGTCGCCGTCGCCGTCAAAATCGCCGGCACTTAAGCCGGGAAAAACGCGGTCGGCGAAAAAGTCGGGGTCGATGCTCTCCACCAAGCCAAAGAGCAAGAACATGTGGTCCACTAAACCGATATCCGGCGGAACCCAGCTGGGATACAACGCCGATTCGCGCAACAGCCCGTATCTGTAACGGGGATCGGATGCGGGGTAAAACCGGTTGTTGTAGAAGTGCAAGAAGGTGTCCATATCGCCCCAGGCAGCGACGGCCTCCGGCGAGAACACTTTGCCGGGATGATTTCCAATTTCGTCGGCGTGATACTCTGATTGAATTGCAGGATTAGGACTATCGAGATCGGGGACCAAGCCAGCCGTGATCCCATAGCGGACCGCCTCGTTCAAAATGGCTGCCGAATACTGCTTGTCGACCACTTGGTGACGGTCGAAGAGCGCCTCGAACTCGGCACTGTGTCGAAAATCGCCGTTGAAGAAATGCTGCTGATGCACCCAAAAGGCCGGCGCATAGCTGCCGGAATTGTCCGTGAGCGTGCCGTTTCGCTTGGGGAGCATTGTCGTGTCGAGCCACTTGTCTTTCACCGCCAAGGCCGGCGCGTTGTTAGGCTCGCGGAGGGCGAGACTTTCGACCAGCATGAATTCATTCCAAGGCTGTGTCGTTCTTCCAGAAACACCTCCGCCGTTTTCGTTCATCAAGAGATAGATGCGTCCATTTAGAGCGGGATCGATCGCCGCGTTGAAATCGGTGGTGGTGGTCAGATATTCCGCCAGCTCGGCGATCTCGGTATTGTCGGCAAAGTGGTTGCTCGCGAATTGCGCGCCGGCCACCAAGAGCGCGGTACCAATCGTTGTGTATCCATCCACCCAATCTCGCGAGCCGTTCGTTACGTTCAAATAATGATAGAAGTGCCCGTCGGCCGAACGGGCGGGATTCAC
>JBGTJE010000086.1:0-1604 GCA_041745295.1 Pirellulaceae bacterium
CGCGCCGCTGACCACGCAAAGCGGCAAACAGCGCCGCGTCAGCAGCCGCTGGGCCTGCTCCAAGTTCCTGCGGCAAACCTTCCACGAGTTCGCCGGTTTGTCGATCCGCAAAAGCGGCTGGGCGAAAGCCTATTACCAGCAGCAATTGAGCCGCGGTAAGTCGCCGCAAATGGCCCGTCGCGCACTGGCCTACAAATGGATTCGCATCCTCTACCGTTGCTGGCAGACCCGCGAGCCGTACAACGAAGCCCGCTACGTCGCCCGCCTGCAAGCCACCCCTTCGCCCTTGGCCGACAAGCTGGCCGCCGAACGCTAGTACAAGAGACCGCACCCAAACAATCCCGACGGACCACCAGACGAAACTCGCAGTGGAAAACCTGTCGGCAACTAATCCAACTCAACGCCACGAATTATTCGACCACCCCTTGACCCGATGACTCAGATGTCTCGCGTGCAACGCCTGGTTATTGGGCGTCATTTTGTCCGAGGTGCTTCAAAACGAGGTTCCACAATTCGGACTGAGCATCTTTTTGAGAATCATAAAAGAGCCCCACGTCATCGCCCGGTACTGCCATCATTCCACTGACCATTGTTAGTTCGGTCGGTCCATCCTCTTGCTCGATCCGGATTGTCGCGACTTTGATTTTTTCGATATCGAAATTTACGCGTACGAATTTAACGCCGCGGATTTTACGGACCAATTTTAGGATTTCATCGATCTCGTCGGAATCGGTAACGCGAACCTGACTATCGCCGAGATTCCGCGCGCCGGACAACGTAATGGAGTCAACGGGTGTTCCCGAAGAATCAACTTTGTTGATCAGTGATGAGACACAGCCAATTGTGAACGCAAAAAGCGGCAATGACAAAACACGAATGTGGAAATTGATCATCCGTAATTCCCAAGCCCAATAACGTCTGCCGTAACCGGGCACGAACGGAAGACTTTGATTTCAGTTGCCGCGTGATTGAGTGCTCCGGTTCACGGCTTTGTTCTGCCACTTTCCTCGGTGGACGCTGCGTTGGACGCCTCATTATAGCCTAGGAGTTTGACGCGAACATCGTCACTGTCGTCCGGGCTGTACCCGTGGTAATGGTTCATGTCAGGAGTCCGCTGGACCCAGATACGCCCACATTGCTCGCATTCCATAGTTGCCAACGTCAAATCGAAAAGGCGAGACGTTAGGACATCGTGAATCATGTGTCCCGCAGAAATGTCCGACGGGTAAATGTCATTGAAGTGTTTGCGTCGCCAACCAGCAACGTCGCCCCTTCCGGCATGCTGAAGGTAGTCATCAATCGTGTCGTGTATCGTAGTGAAGAACGCATCGCCGCTCTTGTCAGAGAGCAGCCAGCCAGTCACTTCGTTTGGGCACTGCACGTCGGAAATCACGTGACCGCATGTGCAAGCGAATTTGCTCATATGCGACTCGGACTGCTTGAGGGCAGCGTTAGTGGCAGAACTTTGAATTATCCACGATAATCGCTGATAATCCGGCGTGGCGGGTGTTATCCGCGATTATCGGGCGGTAATGGAATATCCACGATTATCCTTGATAATCCGTCCTGGACAGATTGTCGCGGTTCGCGGCGGAAAATCAAGC
>JBGTJE010000087.1:0-9229 GCA_041745295.1 Pirellulaceae bacterium
GTGGCGACGAACGCCGGCTCGAACACGGTCTCGGTGCTGCTCAACGACGGCGTCTGGGACGGGCCGCCGCCTCCGCCGCCTCCGCCACCCACGCCGTCGCTGTCCATCGACAACGCGGCAGTGACCGAATGGAACTCCGGCACCGTCAGCGCCACCTTCACCGTGAGTCTCTCCGCGGTCATCAACCAACCCGTAACCGTCTCCTACTCCACGGCAGACAGCAGCGCAATGGCGGGAAGCGACTACCAGGCCGCGAGCGGGACGCTGACCTTCGCCCCCGGCGAGACCAGCAAAACCGTCACTGCGCTGGTTAACGGCGACCGCCTCGGCGAACCGAACGAGACCTTCCTAGTCAACTTGAGCGGCGCGACCAACGCGACCATCGCCGATAGCCAGGGCATGGGCACCATCGTCGATAACGAGCCGCGCATCAGCATCGGCGATGTGACGAAGGCAGAAGGGCGACGACCCCGGATGACCCTGTTCACCTTCACAGTTACGCTCTCGGCCGCCTACGACCAGGCGGTGACAATGTCGTACAGCAGCGCGAATGGCACTGCCCAGACGAGTGACGCCGACTTCATCGCCAAGACCGGCACGCTGACCTTCGCCCCCGGCGAGACGACGAAGACGATCGCCATCGAAGTCAAAGGCGACAGCAAGCGGGAGGCCAACGAGGTGTTCTACCTGGACCTGTTCGGCAACAGCAGCAATTCGCTGTTCACCAAGTATCGGGGCATCGGCACGATCCTGAACGACGACTAATGAACGCGCGGTTGAAGAACGCGGCCGGTGAGGATTAACCGCGATACGAGTCCCGGCCCGGCGCTCGGTTTGCGCGCCGGATTGGTGACCCTCGCATGATACCGCAAACCGCCTCTTTTTTTGCGAGGAGTTTTCGCCATGAAAACACGCAACAGAACCTGCCGGCGGAACGTCGAAATCCTGGAAGACCGCTGCCTGCTGAGCACCTTCGCGGCGATCCACCAGGCTGACCGGGAACGTGTCCCTCACCGGGGCCACACTGCCGTTCGGCCAGCGACCGTCACCGCTTGAAAGCGCACTCGCGGTATCCACGGCATCGCGCCGTTCCTTGGGGAGTCGCGTTGGGTAGAATCCAGCAGGGAGATAACGCGGGCTGACCCGCTTGATCTTTTTGAGGTGTGGCCAAGGGAGTATTTCATGCAAAGTCAGCTTGCGATGATTATTGTTCTTTGCGCCGTGGCACAAGATGCTCCGCCAAACGCGGCGCTAAGCGACAAATTCCAGGGCACCCAATGGATGCAATTTCGTGGACCCGCAGGGACCGGGATCGAATCTTCGAACGAACATCTTCCAGAGACCCTCGATCCGCAGCGGAATTTGCGCTGGAAGTCGCCGGTTCCGGCGGGACATTCGTCCCCCATTGTCGTCGGAGATGCGATTTTTTGCACGGCGTTTGAGCCGGGCAAACTTTCGACGTTGTGTCTCGATCGGGAAACCGGTGCCGTCCGTTGGCGACGCGACTTGACGGTTGACGCTTTCGAACAAGTCCATCCGCAACACGGCCCCGCGTCTCCAACGCCGGCGAGCGACGGCGAGCGCGTGTATGTCGTGTTCGGTTCGTTTGGAATCATCGCGTACGACCTAGCAGGTACCGAATTATGGCGGCAGGAGCGGGCGACCAGCAAGAATATGTTTGGCTCTGCGAGTTCCCCAGTCGTCGTGGATGGAAAACTAATCGTGTTCACCGGGAGTGACGACGAGTCGCTTCTCCAAGCTCTCGAACCCGCGACGGGCAAAGTCCTTTGGGAGCGTCGCCGAGCGGGCCCGGCTTCCAGTTGGTCAACGCCGGTTGCTTGGAACGCGGGGGGACAAGCCGCCCTGCTGATCTACGAGCCCTTTCATCTGCGCGCGTGCTCGTTATCGGATGGAAGCGATCTTTGGTCGGTGCCAGGTCTAGCAGACGAGCCCATTACCGTGCCGCAGATTCATTCGGATTTGATCTTTACCACTTCGTACAATCTGCGCACGAACAGCGAAGCGATCGGGTTGCCGGAGTTTGCTGCATTGCTGACGGAATGTGATTCCAACGGCGACGGAGCCATCGATTCAGCCGAGGCAAAGAAAAATAAGAGCATCCTTTCGCGCCCGGACGCCGACGGCCAAGGCGATCATCCGCTGAAGATGTTCTTCCGAATGCTCGACGGCGACAACGACGGCGTGATCCGTGCGTGGGAATGGCCGAAGATTCACGAGTGGGTCGATTCATGGAACCACGCCAATGGGTTGATCGCGCTGCGGCCGGGTTCCGAGGGCTCAACCCCAAGTTTGGCGTGGGAGCACGCAGTCGGCGTACCTGAATGCCCAACGCCTTTGGTCTGGGATGGGCGATTGTACGCCATCCGAAACGGCGGTGTCGTGACCTGTTTGGAGGCGAGCACAGGCGAATTGCATTTTCAAGAACGACTTGCCCCAGGCGGTCCCTATTACGCATCCCCGGTTGGTGGCGACGGGAAAATTTACTTGGCGTCAGCCCGCGGCACTTTGTCGATTCTCGCGGCCGAAAAAAGTCCTCGCGTCCTAGCGACGCAGGATCTCGGTGAGCCTGTGTGGGCAACGCCCGCTCTAGCGGGCACTCAAGTCATTCTTCGAAGCGAAAAGCACATCTGGCTTTTTGATTCCAAATTGGAAAACAAGTAGAGTCATCCCGGGAAGGCGGGAATCCAGGAATCTTTCGCAGTCTTGAACGAAGGAATCTCGCATCCATGCAGATGGATTCCGGGTCTCAGCCCGGAATGACGCCCGGACGGTTTAGGCGATTTCACTCCTCCTTCTCTTGGCGGAAGACCGCGACGATATCTTCGACTGGAACGACGAACAGCTGATTGTCCGACTCGAAATCGACTGGAATCGCGTTCTTGGGATGAAAGAGGACTTTGTCGTATTGCCGCAGCGGCATGTCTTCGTCGTTTTCGACCGCGGCCGAAATCGTAACGATCCGGCCCGTTATGGTGGGAATCTCAGCAGCGTCGGGGAGCGCGATCCCGCCTTTGGTTTGCCTTTTGGGTTCATCTTTGCGGACCAGGACCCGTGGGCCGATCGGTTCGACGTACTCGAAGACTTTTCGCCGCGGTTTTCCACTTGGAGGCATGTTGGGTCCTGGAATTAATGGAAGTTAGGGATCGACGGATCGTAGAGGTGACCCAAGATTTTGCGGGGAGCGGTGTCGCAAAAGCTAATCCGCGAAATTTGACGCGGCTCGCCTGTTTGGGCTTGTAATCAAGTGTAATTGTGGCAAAATATCGGCCGATCGCAGTCCCGCGTTCTCTGATCGTGCGCGGCGCTCGACCGATCCAAATCGTAACATAAAGCACCCGGTGATCGACGGTCGCCGCGCTGCTTCGTCGATTATTTTTATCCAAGAGGTCTAGGCCGTGGCAGACATTTTGAACGTGGTGATCCGCAAGGATCAAGGAAAGCGTCGAAATCGGCGGCTACGCGCGAGTGGTCAAATCCCGGCGATCTTGTATGGACACGGGCTGGAAAATGTCTGTCTTTCGGTCGAAGCCCGCGACGTGGGCGTGGTGGTTCGCAAAGGCGCGCATTTTGTCGAACTCAAAGGAGCCGTGACCGAACACGCATTAATTTCCGAGGTGCAATGGGATCAGATTGGCATCGACGTCTTGCACGTCGACCTGACCCGCGTGGATCTGACCGAGACGGTGGACTTGGAATTACCAGTCGATTTGCGCGGACAAGCGGTCGGCATAACGGCGGGTGGTGTGCTGAATCAATTTACGCATCTGGTCAAAGTTCGCGGCGCGGTCAATGTGATGCCCGATCGACTGGAATTGCGGGTCAATAATTTGGAAGTGGGCCAGTCGCTCAAAGCTGCGGATATCGCCCTGCCGAATGGGGTTACCCTCATTTCGCCGGCCGACGAAGTCATTGTCGAATGCCATATCCCAGTAGTGATCGAAGAAGAAGTATCCACCGACTTTGCAGTCGAGCCCGAAGTAATCGGCCGCAAGGAAGGCGAGGAGGGTGAGGAAAAAGAAGCTTCCTAAACAGTGGCTTGAGCCACGGTGGTGCGGCGACCAAGCAAGGCAATTGTGCCGGTTCGACCCTGGCCAGCTGCGTACCACGTTTGAAGTTTTTGCTCTCGCTATGAAAGTTATCGTCGGTCTTGGAAACCCGGGCAGGCGTTACGAGGGAACACGCCACAACATCGGTTTCCAAGTCGTGGCGGAATTGGTGCGACGCTTTGCAGCCGGAAGTCGTCCCAAGGCAAAGTTTGACGGCGAAATCATCGAATCCAATGTAGACGGTCAACCGACCTGCTTCGTTTATCCGCTGACGTTTATGAACGAAAGCGGCCGATGCGTGGGTCAGATCGTGGATTTTTATAAGATAATTTTAAGCGATTTGTTGGTCGTGTGCGACGATTTTCAATTGCCGCTGGCAAAACTCCGGTTTCGGCCAGACGGTTCGCACGGCGGACAGAATGGACTCGAAGACATTCTGCAACGTTTGGCAACCTTCGAGGTGCCGCGATTGAGGATTGGGATTGGGCCGCTACGGACGGGTTGGAATCCAGCAGACTTTGTTTTGTCGCGATTTGATTCGGAAGAACGACCGCGTATGGAGGCGGCTGTTGTGCGCGCGGCAGACGCTGCGCGAGTGTGGATTCATGATGGTTTGGCCGTGGCGATGAACCAATTCAATCGCGACCCGATCGAACCGACAGATGTGCAATCCAAAGATCGATGAGAACCATTGTTTTTCGGCAGTTGAAGTGTCCAACGTATTGAACGGAGAATGAAATTGGCCCGAAATGTTTACGAATGCATGTTCCTGCTCGATCCCAATAGCTACGCGCGCGATCCGGCGGGATCAGCGCAAAAGATTCAATCGCTCGTCGAATCGTCGGGCGGAAAAATCCTGGCAAGCCGCTTGTGGAATGAGCAACGTTTGGCGTATCCAATCAACGGTCAACGCAAAGGTGTCTATTGGTTGATCTATTTCGACTTGGAAAGCACCGCGATAACCAAATTCAATCGGGCCTGCCAATTGGCCGACCAGGTGATTCGATTCCTTACTATTCGAATCGAGCCGCGCTTGGTCGACGCCATGGTCGCCGCCGCCAAGGGCGAGCGAGCCAAACCGATCGTGGGCACGGAAGCCGTTGCTGTAGCCGCCGACAATGGGGCGACTCCCGAACTCGAAGATCAAGCAATTGTTGGCACTTGACGCCTCGCAACTCGAAACTTTTATTACCCGAAATCCGTTTTTTGGCGACGCGTCCGCGATTGTTTACCAAAATTCCGAGAGGATTGGACCAAACGTGTCCAACGGAAATCATTCAATTGCATAAAACTCTCTTGTCCTCAGTTCAACAATCGGTAGGTGAAACATGGCCAGTTTTAATCGCGTAATCTTGGTTGGAAATCTAACGCGGGATGTCGACGTTCGATTCACAAAAACTGGAACTCCAGTGACCGACTTGGGCTTGGCCGTCAACGACCGCGTCAAACGAAATGATGAATGGGTCGATGAAACGACGTTTGTCGACGTCACGCTTTGGGGGAGAACCGCCGAAATTGCCGGAGAGTATCTAACCAAGGGAAGTCCTGTGCTGATCGAGGGACGCCTCAAATTGGACACTTGGGAACAGGACGGCCAAAAGCGACACAAATTGCATGTGGTCGGAGAACGTATGCAGATGTTGGGCGGCAAGTCGGGTGGCGGCGGAGGCGGCGGCGCGCGCCGCAATGCTTCGGCTGCGGAAGAAGCGGTGGCTGCGACCGGCGAACACGCGGAAAATTCTCCCCAGGATGACATTCCCTTTTAGAGGCTTCCCGACAATTATCTTTGTTCCCTCGCCCCGGCTTCCGGGGAGAGGGTAGGGTTCGAAATTGTTCCCTCGCCCCAGCTTCCGGGGAGAGGGCAGGGTTCGAAATTGTTCCCTCGCCCCGGCTTCCGGGGAGAGGGCAGGGTGAGGGGTCTTTGAGCTGTCGGATTGGAAATTATTTAGATTTGGAGCATTAAGACACTGTCGGCACAACGTTGTGCCGCGAATCGACTCAAAAACAGAATCAACATTCCAGCATCGGAAAACGGATTTATGGCAACCAACACGCGACGCAAATCGACAAATGCCTTCAAACGCTTGCCTCGAGGAAAAAATGGCGGAATCGAACTTTTGTTGATTCAAACTGTCGATCACCTCGGCACCCAGGGCGACGTTGTTGAAGTCAAGCCGGGATTCGCGAACAACTACTTGCTGCCCCAGGGTTTAGCGACCATCGCTAGTCCGCACCACCAGAGAATGGTGGAAAAGCATAAGGCCAAACTACTGGAGATTGAACGCGCTCGGCTCAAGGACCTGCAGGATTTGTCCAAGCTGATCGAAAAGCAAAGTGTTACGATCGAAGCCAACGCCAACGACGAAGGTCATCTCTACGGCAGCGTCGGTGCCAACGAAATTGTCTCCGCCTTGAAACAAGTTAACCTCAATGTCACCGCCGACCAAATTCGGCTCGAAGGCGTGCTCAAGGAATTGGGGCTCTACACTGTAAAAGTTCATTTGCACCGCGATATCGAGACCGACCTCAAAGTTTGGGTGGTCCCGTCAGTGACCGGGGAAGCGCCTCCAAAAAAATAGGCCGCCTTGTTAAATCCGCCCTAACGGCAAATGCTTCTCTCGACCAGTTGCCCCGAGCAAGTCGTTCCCAGCGGTCGGCCCACCGCCACCAAATTTCGCTAGAATGGTCGGCTTGTTCTTTCTTTATTACGGACCGCCGTGGTCACGTTGGGCCGGCAATTAACACCGCCCACACGTCGCGGCGAAACGCATGGAGCCAACATGTCCACCGTCGGCAAGCAGCGTCGGACCAATAAACCGCACGACCTCTCGGAAATCCTCCAGCGACAGATTCCCTTCAATTCGGAAGCCGAGGCCAGCGTCCTGGGTAGCATGGTCTTGCTCCCCGATGTCTGCGACGACGTCGTCGCGATCGTGCGAGCCGATGATTTTCACGATCCGGCGAACCGCATTATCTTTGAGCATCTCGTCCAGATGCACAACGAGAATCGCAAAATCGACGTGGCGTTGCTCCGCGAGTTGTTGATCTCCCGCAATCAATACGAACAAGTCGGCGGGGCGGCGTATTTGGGTCAAGTCTTCAGCGCGGTGCCCAACGCGGCACACGCCAACTATTACGCTGGGATCGTACGCGAAAAATCAACCTATCGCAATTTGATCGCGGCGTGCACGGAAATCCTCCATTCGGCATACGAATCGCAAGACGATCCTGAACGAGCGCTGGCCCGGGCGGAAGAAAAAATCTTTGCTGTTACCGACCTCCGCTCGAACAAAGAAATCGCCACCCTGGACATGGTCCTCAATGATGCCATGAGCCGCATGGACGCACGGATGCGCGGCGAACACGCGATCGGAACCGTGGAAACTGGGTTCAAGGACTTGGATAGCTTGACCGGCGGACTGCACGCCTCCGAGTTCGTCGTACTTGCTGCGCGACCCAGTATGGGAAAGACTGCCTTCGCGATGAATATTGCCGAGCACGTTGTTTTCACCGAACGGAAGCCCGTTTTGTTCGTCAGCCTGGAAATGACTGCGATCGAATTGGTCGAGCGACTCTTGTGTTCGATCTCGCGCGTCAATGGTCACCGTTTGCGCAACGGCACCATTTCGCAAGATGACCGGAAACGACTCGTCGACAAGGCGGGCGAGATTTGCTCGGCGCCGCTTTTTATCGACGATGCTCCGAATCGGACTGTTGCTGAAATTGCCGCTTCCGCCCGACGCATCAAGCGGAAAGAAAGCGGTTTGGGATTGATCGTGGTCGACTACTTGCAACTGATTCAGCCGGATCGAGCCTCGGATCCAAGGCAGGAACAGGTTGCAGGAATTGCCCGCCGCCTCAAGTTCTTGGCTCGCGAGCTCAAAGTCCCGGTGCTCTGTCTTTCACAGCTTAATCGCCAAGCCGAGGACGCTCGCGATCATTTGCCCCGGCTCAGCCATTTACGGGAGTCGGGAGCAATTGAGCAGGACGCCGACGTAGTGATGTTCATCCATCGCGAGGAGTATTTTTTGCGCGGCGAAGAACGTTCGGCCGTCGAGGGGGAAGCCCAGCTCATCGTGGCCAAGCAGCGCAACGGTCCCACCGACACCTTAAACTTGGTGTGGATCAAGGACTTTACCCGCTTCGAAAGCCACGCCCCCGACCGCCACAGCGAATTCGATAGCTTCGAAGCCTAGTTTAAAAAAAAAATACATAAAAGGACAGGCATAATAGATTGACGTGGTTTTTTGATTTTGTAAACTGGGGTGGGAGTATTGGGAAATTTTTTTTGCGGAGGTGATGCGATGACGGTGGCGCGAGGGTTGTTGGTCGATCTGCAGGTGACCCGCTATTACCATTGCATTTCGCGGTGCGTTCGACGGGCGATGCTCTGCGGGGAAGGATTCGCACACCGCAAACGGTGGATCGAGGAACGCTTGGAATTGCTGGCTCAGCAATTTGCCGTCTCGGTCTGTGGCTTTGCGATTATGGACAACCACATGCACGTGCTATTACGCTTGGATCCCTGCTTAGCCAAGGAATGGTCGAGCGAGGAAGTCGTGCGACGCTGGATCGCCGTGTATCGCCCACCGAATCTGGACTTGGCCGACGACAAGGCAGTCCGGATGTGGGTCGACCACGAGCGTAAAGACGGGAAGAAAGTGCAGAAACTGCGGGAGAGGTTGCAGAATCTGGGCTGGTTCATGAAGGCCTTGAAAGAGCCGTTGGCCCGGATGGCCAATAAGGAAGACGACTGCAAAGGGACCTTCTGGGAAAGCCGCTACAAGAGTATTGCCATCTTGGACGAAGAAGCGCTCTTGGCGACGTGTGCGTATATCGACCTCAATCCGCTGGCGGCGGGGATCGCGGCGACTCCCGAGACGAGCCGTTACACCTCGGTGCGTCAGCGGGTCCAGCACGCCCGAGCCAAGGGGAAGCTGGGGGAACTTCAGGCGGCGACAGAGGGCTCGGTGTCCGGGAGCCGGGGGGCCCAGCGATTCGAGGAGTCGCATTGGCTCTGCCCGCTGGAGGACGCGCGGCGCAAGGGCTCGCGGCGAGAGGGGATGGTCGAGAGTTTTTCCTTGGGGAGTTACTTGCTGCTGGTCGACTACACGAGCCGCGTGTTTCGGGCGGGCAAAGCCCGAGTCTCGGGCGAAGTGGCG
>JBGTJE010000088.1:0-1595 GCA_041745295.1 Pirellulaceae bacterium
TTGGGCGTCTGCGATCGCCGGGTGAGATAGCAGAAACTCCTCAATTTCCCGGGGGTAGATATTTTCGCCACCGCGAATGATCACGTCCTTGATGCGACCGGTTATTCGAACGTAGCCATCCTCGTCCATGGTCGCGAGGTCTCCCGAATGCATCCATCCATCGGCGTCGATCGCTTCAGCAGTGCGCTCCGCGTCGTCCCAATAGCCGAGCATGACGGCATACCCGCGCGCGCAATATTCGCCCTGTTCCCCACGCGGCAGCGTTTCGCCGCTCTGTCCAATGATTTTCGCTTCGGCGTGCGGATGAACTCGCCCGACCGTCGAGACGCGTTGCTCAAGCGGATCATCCGTTGCGGTCTGGGTGGTGAGCGGACTCGTCTCCGTCATGCCATAGCCGATGGTTACGTCACGCATGTTCAACTTGTTGATGACCATCTGCATCGTCGCCACAGGACAAGGCGATCCGGCCATCATTCCAGTTCGCAGCGTAGAGACGTCAAACCTTTCCAGATCGCCATGATTGAGCGTTGTAATAAACATGGTGGGAACACCATAGAGCGCCGTGCAGCCTTCGGACTGTACAGCGTCCAAGGTTCGTTCGGGGTCAAATCCTTCGCTCGGGTAGACCATCGCCGCCCCGCTGGTGAGAGCTGCCAAATTGCCAAGCACCATCCCAAAACAATGATAGAGCGGTACGGGGATACAAATACGGTCGAAATTTCCGAGCTTCATCGTTTCGGCTGCGAACCGACCATTATTGAGTATATTGCGATGCGACAGCATTGCCCCTTTGGGAAAACCGGTCGTGCCACTGGTAAACTGAATGTTGATCGCCTCATCAGGCCTTACAGTTGCCATCGCGTTTTGCAGCATCGCCGGATCGGGCTCAGCGTGAAGATCCGCCCATGGCAAAAAACCATCGTGATGCGCGTCGCCAAGTGGGACAACCAGCCTCAGTGTCGGCAGATCGTCGAACCCAATTTCTCGGAGCATATTGATATAGTTGCTCGACTTGAACGAAGCGGCCGTGATCAACGTGGAGCACCCGACTTTCTTTAGTGCATATGCAACCTCCGAATTACGATAAGCCGGATTAATGGTTACAAGAATCGCGCCAATCTTTGCCGTGGCGAACTGAACGACCGTCCATTCGCTGCAATTTGGTGCCCAGATACCGACGCGATCGCCTTTCTTGACCCCCCGTTGCAAAAGGCCGCAGGCGACGCGATCGATGACCGCATTAAGTTCCAGCCAAGTCCATCGAACGTTCTGATGCCGCGAAACCAACGCCAGACTGACAGGCCAAGCCCCAGCGGCCCTCTCTAACGCTTCGCCAATGGTGTAGTCGAGCAGCGCTTGGTCGGTGTTTCCCTTATCATTGGATACCCGCATGTTCACCGCTCACTACACATCTTGAGGCAAAAATCGGCAACGGCTTCGCTGATTGAGCATCAGAACGAGAACTTGAGGGTTGCACCGTAGGTTCTGGGAGCGGCATAGCCTTTGAGGAGCCATCCAAACGCTGGTAGATCGTTCAAATAGACGACATAGCGCGTTTTCGTCAGGTTCTTCCCCCAAAGGGCGACTTCCAATCC
>JBGTJE010000089.1:0-204898 GCA_041745295.1 Pirellulaceae bacterium
AGTTGAAAGTTGAAAGTTGAAAGTTGAAAGTTGAAAGTTGAAAGTTGAAAGTTGAAAGTTGAAAGTTGAAAGTTGAAAGTTGAAAGTTGAAAGTTGAAAGTTGAAAGGTCCCCCGTCTTTCTCTCAACTCTCAACTTTCAACTCCCCCTCACCGGGGTTTTTTGCGAGCGAGTTGTTTGCTCGGGGAAGGCCCTCGAGCGGGTTTCTTCTTCATTTTACTCTCGGATTTATTGGGCGCTTTCGCCGCCGATTTGAGATCGGGTTTTTTACTGGGAGGGTTTTTCCGTTTCGGATCGATCGCGGGGAGTTTTTTCTTCCCAGGCTCGAGTTTGTCAACGGTCGGTTTTCCTTTTTTGGCGGTCGCTGGCGGAAGCGGTGGGACCGGAGCAGGGGGTGGCGCGACGGGCTTGGTCGGAAGTTTCTTAGCACCCCGTTTGGGAAATCGATTCTTGGCTTCGACATCGACTTCGATCACCATGTTGCGTAGATCGTTGCTGAAGGGCGAGGCGAACAGCGCGGCGGACAATTGATGGACGAGGGAAAAGAACTCGACCCCTTTGTTTTTGGGGATGGCGCGTTCGAGGCCGGGAACCTGGGCATGCGCGATGTCTTTATCGGTGACGAGATCGAGCGTTTGCATTAGGGCGAGGAGCGCGCGATCGACGGCGATCGAATGACCGCCCAAACTGGCTTGTGTAACGTAGCCGACGACGAAGGGAGAGATTCCGTTGAACTTGCCGATGTGTTGGATGGCTTTGCCGAGGTTTTCCTTTTTCAACGAGTCGATTTCGAACGAGTAATGCGTTTCGAACATGGAGTGCAGGGTTCGCTTGAGCCGAGTCGCGGCATCGTTGGGATCGAACAAGCCGTTCATGAGGTCGGCGAGTTCCTGCGTGGTGGTCACACGAATCTCATTCCAATCGAAGAAATCCTGTTGCAAGCGGGCGAAGGCTTCGTCGGCCGCGTCGAATTTGGAGTTTTCGAGGCAACAGGCATAGAGCAAATTCTCCAGCAGCGTTCGGTTTGGCGGCGTCGGGATCGGCTCAAAATGTCGGCGGAGAATTTTGAAGAGCTTGGTGAATTTATCGGCACGGTTTAGGGCGGCCATGTGGGTTTTATCCTATGCAAATGAACAACCAATTTGAGTGGATGCGGCGTGATGCCGAGATGCCGGTTGCGGCTAGGAGTCCGCAGTTTCGTCTGTCGGGTCGCCTACGACAGACGGATCGGAATCCGATTCAGCCTCACTGCGAGGAAGAACCTCACGGAGGATCTGGGCGACGATCGCCGAATTTTTGACACCTTGATCCAGTTCGAACAAGAGCTGCGGCGTGAACTTCATTTCCAATCGGTCGCCGACCTTTCGTTGCAAAAAGCCGGTCGAGTGTTGGAGTCCTTGGAGGCAGAGTTTTTGTTTCTTGTCATCTCCCATGACCGAGACGTGGACGCGGGCTTGGCGCAAATCGCCGGAGACCGAGACGTGCGTTACGGTCACGTCGTTGACACGGGGATCGCGCATTTCGGTGAGGATGGCCATGCTGACCACTTCGCGAATTGCTTCGGCGACTTTTAGGACTCTGCGGGAACTCATGGTCGGGCGGTTCGATTTGCGGAGTGACGGGGAGCGGCTTTACAGTTTGCGAGCGACGGCTTCCATTTTGTAGGCTTCCAATTGGTCGCCTTCTTTAATGTCGTTGAACCCGGCCAGTTTGATGCCGCACTCCATGCCGCGCTGGACTTCGCGGGCGTCGTCTTTTTCGCGGCGCAGCGATTCGAGTGGATAGTCGCCGATCACTCGGCTATCGCGGATCACGCGGATGCGACAATCGCGTTGAATGGATCCGCGCATCACGCGGCATCCGGCGATGGTGCCAACGCGGCTGATCGAAAACGTGCGGAGCACCATGGCCATTCCGACTTCCAGGACGTGTTGCTCGGGTTTGAGACGTCCTTCGAGCGTAGCTTTGATGTCGTCGGTGATTTTGTAAATGATGTCGTAGCGGCGAATTTCGACTTGGACTTCTTCGGCCAGAGCTCGGGCGGTATCATCCGGCACGACGTTAAAGCCGATAATAACGGCTTGAGAGGCTTGCGCCAGGCGCACGTCGGCTGTGGAAATTCCGCCCACCAGGGCTTGTAAGATGTTGATGCGAATTTCCGGGTGTTCCAGCCGATCGAGTTCCTTTTGGATGGCCTCGATCGAGCCGCGAACATCGGCGCGAATGATCAGGTTGAGTTCAACCAAATCCGTTTGATTCCCGACTGTGCCGGCTTCGACTCGTTGCTGAAATTCTTCTAGCGAAACGCGCGTGGTAATTCCGGCGAGCGATTTTTGACGGCTCTGGTGTCCACGGATGGCGGCGATCTCGCGAGCTTCGGCGATATCCTCCAACACGTAGAATTTGTCGCCCGCTTCGGGAGCTACGTCGAGGCCCGTGATGTTGACGGGAATCGAGGGCCCGGCGTCTTTGACTTTGCGCGCCGTGCGCAGTGTGTTGTACATGGCTTTGACCCGGCCGTGGGCTGCGCCGCAGACCACGATGTCTCCGACGTGCAGCGTTCCACCTTGGACCAAGATTTTGGCGATGACTCCACGGTCGGCTTCTTGCTCCGCTTCGAGGCAGGTCCCAAACGCGGGTCGATCGGGATTCGCCTTGTATTCGTGAAGTTCAGCGGTAACCAAGATCGTTTCCAAGAGCTGATCGATGCCCTGTCCTTTGGTCGCGCTTGTCTTCACGACTTCGACGTCGCCGCCCCATTCGCTAGGCAGCAAGTCATTGGCAGCCAAGTCCTGGTAGGCTTTTTCGATATTGGCATTGGGTAAGTCAACTTTGTTGAGTGCGACGATGATCGGCACCCGGGCTGCTTTGGCGTGGCTGATGGCTTCTTCGGTTTGCGGCATGACGCCGTCATCGGCCGCGACGACGAGGACGGCGATATCTGTAACATTGGCGCCGCGGGCCCGCATTTCAGTAAACGCTGCGTGGCCGGGCGTGTCGACGAATGCGATTTTATGATCCCCTTTGGCAATATCGTACGCACGAATATGCTGCGTGATGCCTCCCGCTTCGCCGGCGACCACGTTGATGCCGATAATTGCATCGAGCAGCGACGTCTTTCCGTGGTCGACGTGTCCAAGGAATGTGACGACCGGTGGGCGCGGGACAAGCGATTCCGGTTCGTCCGGATTGCTAAAGCGACCGAGCAATCGTTCTTCCGGCGATTCGGCTTGTTTCATGGTGATTTGCACCCCGAAGTGCTCGGCCAAAAGCCGGGCCATTTCGTTGTCAATTTGGGCATTGATATTGACCATCACGCCCATATCCATGAGTGCTTTGCAGACGGCGCCGGCGGATACTCCCGAGGCTTCGGAAAACGTGCGCACCGTGCAGGGCATTGGCAGGATGACTTTTTCCCGGCGGGGTTGAGTGGTGAGCATGGACGGACTGCGCTGGCGCTGGGCTCCGCGTCGGCGAGATCGTCGGACTTGTTCCTCGTCGAGTCCGGAGAGCGAGGGGCGGACTTCGCGAAGGCGTCGCTGCCGAGTTGTCCCCATGCCGGCTTCTTCGCCAAAGGGGCGGCGTTTTTCGCGCTCTTTGTCCTTGCGCCGCGCGAGCGTATCGTCTCCGACAAAGGGCACCGCGGGCTCGGCAGATTTTCCCTTTTTGACCTGCTTGTCCTTGGGTGGACGGGTGAATTGCGAGAGGGGTGCGGCACCTGTTTTGACGCGGCGGATGGCGTCTTGCGGCAGCGCAATATCAGGCTTTTGGACTTTGATGGTCGGTTGAACCGGGGCCGCTTCGGGCTGCTTGACTTGGGGCATTGCGGCCAATTTGACGACCGACGGTCGTTTTAGCGGAGGTTCGCGTCTGGCGTCGCGGTCTTGAGAGTCGTCGGTTAATCGTTTGCTTCGTTGATCGAGGTCGCGGATGGGACTCGCGCGGCGGAGGAGCGATTCGTCGCGGCGGGGAGCCTGCGGCTCTGCGGCTGGCGCCGAAGGAGCAACGGGCTTGCGCGCATCCGGCTTTGTATTGATGAATTCTTTGACCTTGGCGATTTCATCGTCCTCGATGCTGGCGAGCGCAGAGCCTTTCCCTTTGATACCTACCTTTTCGCAGATATCGAGCAGCGCTTTGTTATCGAGTCCGAGTTCTTTAGCGAACGCGTAAATGCGTGTGGGCACAGGCCCTCCCTTATTGTCTCGGCGAGGTCGTCGCGAGACGTTGGTTGCGATGAATTACTGCATGGTATCTCCTTTGCTGAATCGGGGCTGTACGGGGCAACCATCGATGACGGCCGCGCGATTCAGGTTGGATCGGGCACGTTTCACGTGTGCTCGGTCGCGTCCTCCCCCGAGTTGGCTTGGGAAACGTCCCCGGGCAGCGCGTTGGCTGCGGGTCCGTTTTCGGCCGGTGGTTTTTCAACGCTTGCGGCCGAGAGAATTGCGGTCTCCGTTTGTTGTCGACGTCGATCTTCGTGGGCCAAGCGTTCGGCATCGCGGGCCTTTTCTTCGGCCTGGGCGACGATTTCTTCAACTTGTTCAACCGTCAAGCCGCCCATTTCCATCAGGTCGTCCGGCTCGATCACCGAAAGATCATCATAGGACAGATAGCCTTCGCCCACGAGTTGATTGGCGAGTTCTTCGGTAACCCCCGAGATCGCACTGAATCCGGCCACGGCGCGTTCGATTTGTCGTTCGAGTTCTTGTTGGGTCATGATCTCGATGTCCCAACCGCATAGTTTGCTGGCCAAGCGGACGTTTTGACCGCGCTTACCGATCGCGAGCGAGAGCTGATCTTCGCGCACCAAGACGATCGCCCGACCCATCATTTGGCACAGGATTACTTCGTCGACTTGGGCAGGCTGCAAGGAATTAGGAATCATGATTTGCGGGTCGCGGTCGAAGCGAACGATGTCGATTCGCTCTCCGGCCAATTCGTCGATGATCGTCTTGATCCGATTGCCACGAATGCCCACGCAAGCACCCACGCAATCGACATTCGAATCGATGCTGCTGACGGCGACTTTGCTTCGATAACCGGGTTCGCGGGAGATCGAGTTGATCGTGATCACGCCCTCGGCGATTTCGGGAATTTCCTGTTCGAACAGTCGCTGCACGAATCGTGGACGAGTTCGGCTGAGGACGACCTTGAGGCGGCTTCCCTGCGGCCGGACTTCGGCGACCAAGGCTCGCACTCGCTCGTTGGGTTGATGCGATTCGCCGGGAATTTGTTCGCTCCGCGGCAGGATGGCTTCCACGCTCCCCAACGTGACGGTCGTCACACTTCCCTCGTTGCGATGGACGGTGCCGCTCACGATTTCATCCACCAGTTTTTCGAAATCGGTCATCAAGGCATCCCGTTCCGCTTCGCGGACTTTTTGGATGATGACTTGCTTGGCGGTTTGGGCCCCGATTCGTCCGACGACCTCTTCGTATTCGAGCGGTTGATCGCCGTGCCTTCCAGAGACTTGTCCATTTTCACGGTTGATGTTGAACTCGATGTCCGCCTCTTCGCCGAAATGCTTGCGCGCGGCGGTCACCAACGCCGATTCGATCGCGCGAAACACGATTTCTTTCTCGATGTTCTTTTCGCGGTGCAGTGAATCGACGATGCGCAGGACTTCGTTGGCGTTCATATTATTCTTTCAACAAGTTCTCACCGGACTTCGGATCGAACCAGATTAGGTGTGCGCGGCCAAAATCGAAGGCCACGATTTGGTCCGCGGCCCATTCGCTCGCGTCGACGAGCCGCGCTTGCAGGCTCGGCCCTTCGGGCGATCCGCTCTGTCGCATATGGACCACCGAAGCGTCTCCCAACCATTCTTTTTCGGTGACGACGGCACGGCCCACTTCAGGACGATCTGCGCCGGCAGCCGGGTCGCGTGGGGCGTGGAAAATCGAAACGTGTTCGGGGCGAATCCCCAAGACGATAGGACCTAACGGTGAAATGGGTCGATCGGCGAGCGAAAAAACAATTCCACCATCGCGGCTCCGGAATTGCACCGCACTTCCGGTCGACTCGAGCACGCCGTCCAACAAGTTGATCGGTTGGGAACCGATGAACTGCGCTACAAATCGATTCCGCGGACGACAATAGACCGCTTGGGGCGTGCCGATTTGCGCAACCCGACCGCGGTGCATCACCGCCACGCGGTCGCCCAACGTCATCGCTTCCATTTGATCGTGTGTTACGTAAACCATCGTCGCACCCAGTTCCCGATGTAACCGCTTGAGTTCTATGCGCATTTCGATTCGCAGTTTGGCGTCCAAGTTCGACAACGGCTCGTCAAACAAAAACGCCGCCGGATTCCGCACAATCGCTCGCCCTAACGCGACTCGTTGGCGTTCACCGCCGGACAACTGATGTGGCTGCCGCGTCAAGAGATGATCGATCCCTAGTCGCTGCGCCACGAGCAGAACCCGCCGCGAAATCCCCGCCCGCTGCCGACCTAAATCGGCGGCTAAGCCAGGACGAAATACGCGTCTCAGAACTCGTTCACCGAAACCTCCACCGTATCGAAGTTCAAGTCCAAAGGATAAATTCTTGTACACCGTCATGTGCGGGTACAAGGCGTAATTTTGAAACACCATGGCGATATCGCGGTCTTTGGCCGAGGTCTGGTTGACCCGCCGCGAACCAATTCGAATCTCGCCTTCATCACACGTCTCTAGGCCGGCGATCAACCGAAGCGTCGTGCTCTTGCCACAACCACTCGGACCAACCAGCACCAAAAACTCTCGATCGTCAATCGCTATGCAAACGTCGTCCACCGCCGGGACCGATTCCGAAAAACGTTTGGACACGTGGTCCAATACCACCGTTGCCATACGTTAGGGACCGGGTTTCCGAGGCGTACTCCGACTTGGGCGCGCAGCCACTTCGGCCGCGTTTTGCTATCAACGAAACGAACCTGATATGATACCGGACCGACCGTTTTCGTCAACCGCAAGCGGGTGGCGCGATCGCCCGCGATCGAGCGGTTTCTCGCAATATTTGTCGCTTTTGATCGATCTGTTCGATAGGTGATCGCCCAGCGTCGCAAAATCGGCGCGAACCCTCCGCAGCATCTGCAAACTGCGTTAACAAAGAGGCGTCGTTCATTCGCCCGCCGAACGCAAGTTCATATTGTCGGCGGTTCGCCAAAACACCTATACTTCGCCGCCCATCCGAGGAGCATTCGCTGGGGCGAATTGGACTTACGATCCGAATGGAGTCCGCGATGTTTGTGAAAAGCACACTGGTGGCATTGTTGGTCGTTTCTCTGAGCTGGATGCAATCCTTCAGTCAAGAATCGACTCCCACACAAGTCACTCCGGCGGTGTTCATCGAGCCAAATTCGACGGACGCAACAGTCGCGTTGTCGGGTTTCCAGACGTCCAATTCAAAGCCAGCCAACGGCCCAGTTTCAACCCCAAACGCAACACCGCTGATTAAGCTCGAAACGCTTCCCAATTCCGCTGGCCAGGTCTGGCGACAATATGATCTGCGGACATACACCAACCAGATTTCAACCACACAAAATCCTCAGCAGGCAATCGTCGATTGGATTCTCCGCGAAACCGGGACCGAAATGTGGTTCAACGAGCCCTTGGGAATTCTTTCGGCCACGCGCGATCAGCTCTATGTTTATCACACGCCCGAAATCCAAAGCGTCGTCGAAAAGGTCGTCGATGGGTTCTTGAAATCGGGGGGCCATTTGCAGGTCGTCGGCGTCCGCCTTCTGACGGTAGGGAACCCGAATTGGCGAGCCACTGCCTATTCGATGATGCAACCCATCGATGTGCGGTCGGCCGGTATCGAGGGTTGGATGATTTCCAAAGAAAACGCTGCGATTCTCCTGAACCAATTGCGTCGTCGGAACGACTACGTCGAACAAGGGGGTGGCGACTTGACGGCCCATTCGGGTCAACGGATGGTAATCAACCGAACTCGTCCCATCGACTTTATTAAAGCCATCCGCTGGAGCCCAGGACGGTTTCCAGCGTTCGAGACAATACCCGCGCGGATCGACGAAGGCTTTTCGCTCGATATCAGTGCGATTGCCACAATCGACGGAACGATTGAAGCGCTGCTGCGCTGCGATGTCGACCAAGTCGAACGGTTGCAGCAGGTGAATGTCGACGTACCCGACGCAGCCGGAGGCGTTCAAACGGTTCGAGTCGGGGTTCCCCAATTGCTAAGTTGGCGGCTCAACGAGCGATTTCGGTGGCCGTCCGACCAAGTACTCCTGTTAAGCTGCGGCGTGGTCGCCAATCCTTCAGAACAGACCGGCGGACTCGGATTGCAAAACTTGTTCAACCAGTCGCGGGGTCGCGCGGATGCCCTAGTGATGATCGAGTACAAGGGGCCCGCACGAGCGACCGTGAACCCGCGGCAAGCAGCTCAATCGCAGCTCGTTCCGGTCCAATCGCCGCGGTAGCGAGCCGTCTCGACTATCAGTGCCAAAAACCTAGAATAAACCCCACGTTTAGTGGCCAACGGGCCGGCAATCCACCGGTATTAGTACGCTTTGGCCAACGATTGCTGCAACGGTACTCGATCCACAACATGCCAAGATTTCGCCGTCGAGTTGTGATCACCGGAATGGGATTGGTCAGCCCTTTGGGAAATAGTCCTCAGGAGCTTTGGCAGGCGCTGACGTCGCGCGCAAGCGGTGTTGCCGAACTTCAGGGCCTTCCAACCGAGCACTTGGCGACCCACATTGGGGGCCAAGCCCGCGGATTTACGGGCCAAATTGAGGAATTTGGCCCGCTAGAAAAGAACCGTCAGCGAGCCATTAAGAAAGGGCTCAAGCTCATGTGCCGCGAGATCCAGATGGGGGTCGCATCAGCACAATTGGCCCTGAACGATTCCCGGATGAGCCTGGCCGATGTTGCCCCCGAACGAATCGGCACCATGTTTGGCTCGGATTACATCATGACGTTGCCCGAGGAGTTTGCCGCAGGGGTCCAAAACTGTTTGGATGAGGGACGGGAGTTTCAGTTCGACCGCTGGGCGCTTCGCGGTTTGCCGCAAGTCGAGCCGCTGTGGCTGCTCAAATATTTGCCGAACATGCCGGCCAGTCACGTCGCCATTTTTAACGATTGCCGCGGGCCGAGCAATTCATTAACGGTCCGCGAAGCATCGTCCAATCTCTCCGTTGCGGAAGCCGTGACCACGATCGCGCGCGATGCCGCCGACGTCATGATCGCGGGAGCCACGGGTTCGCGCATCCACCCGCTGAGGACCATTCATGTTTCGCTTCAGGAACAGTTGGCCGTCGGCAATGGCAAAGCGACAGCGGCCAGCCGCCCGTTCGATCGGGATCGAAGTGGCATGGTGATCGGCGAAGGCGCGGGGTCGATGATCGTAGAATCGTTGGAGCACGCCCAAGCCCGGCGCGCGACAATTTATGGCGAAATCATCGGGCATGCCTCGTGTTCCGTCGCTGCGAAAAACGGTGTCGCCCAATACGAACTTGCATTTGCGCACGCCATTGATGCCGCGCTGAAATCTAGCGACTTGCGGCCCGAACAAGTCGGCCACATTCATGCCCACGGACTATCCACCCAGACTTGCGACCGGGCCGAGGCTCGGGCGATTCATAGCGTTTTTGGAACCAGGAATCCCGTCACGGCCGCCAAAAGCTATATGGGAAATCTAGGGGCGGGGAGCGGAATGATTGAGCTGATTGCCAGCGTGTTGGCGCTGGGCGATGGCCAGCTGTTTCCCATTTTGAACTTGGAGCATCTCGACGGGGAATGCCCGATCCGCGCCATTGCGGAGCCGGCAGCCGCCGGCAGCTCATTCCTTAATCTGAACGTGACGCCCCAGGGTCAGGCTAGCGCATTGGTCGTTCAAATGTTCGAGGGATAATGGCAATTCGAGACTTGGTTCCCTCGCCCCCGATTCGGGGGAGAGGGCAGAATGAGGGGGCGTTGAGCCCTCGGATCGGCAATTAACTCGCGACCGAACGCTTTCGCCGAGAGAGCATTTTGGGTCGGGGAGCTCCAGACTCAGACTCCGGCGTCGAGGCAATTTTTATCGGCGGGTCGACCGCTCGGGGTTTGGTCGTACGAAATACGCGGCCCAGCGGTCCGGCCAAAATCGCGGGCAACATGAACAACTCCGCGATCACCCCGGCAAACAAGATCGTCAACATCAAATAACCCAGCCGCTGCGTCGGTGTGAACGAACTCAAGGTAAACACGGACAAACCCAGCCCGCTGATCAGGGCCGATTGCAGCGTGGGCGAAGCGCAATGGCGATAGGCCATCACAATGGCTTTGCGACGACCGCGAGTAACATTCAACGACTGACGAAACCAAGTCAAAAAGTGAATCGTGTCATCGACGGCAACCCCCAAGGCAATACTAGCGGCCATCATTGAACCGATATCGACTTTGGCCCCAAGCCAGCCCATGCCGCCAAACACGATTAGCACGGGGAGCGCATTGGGGATCATCACGACCAGGCCCGCAAATATGCTGCGGCAAACGAACATCATGATCGGCGTGATGGTCAAGAATGATCCCACGGTGCTGCTGATCAATCCTTGCAACAACTTCCGCTGTGATTTGTAGACGATCGGGACGACGCCCGTGTAAATCGCCCGTATGTCATCTTGGACCAACGGATCCGGGGCTTTGGCATCGTCGGAATCGAGGGCAATCGCCGGGCCGATTTGGCTTTCGAGAGGTACTTCCAAGACGATCGATGACCGTTCGGCAATTTTTGCCCGCTGCGCCGCAGTCGGCGTGTTGAGCACGATTTGGACTTCGTAGCCTTGCGGCTTGGCAGCCGTATCCAGTTTCGTTGCTAAGTCGGCATACTCAACGCTTAGTCCGTTGCGTTTCAGCAATTCTCGCAGCGCGCCCAAGAAGAAGAACTGTTTTTCGGGCAATGTATCTGGTTTTCCATCGGGACTGGAGTACCAAATCATTGCGGATGCAATTGAGCCGCTCGCGTCGGCCGTTGGGCGATTTCGGACCTGTTGGAGCACGTTCACGCGACATTCGTGCGCCAATAAGACGGGTTGGACCGTCGCCTGGGTCTCGTGCAAAAACGTGCCAAAATCGACGCCGGCGAATGCCCTCACGCGCATGCTGATTCGCCAAAGCTCGGAGTCATCGTCGGCGTTGACCCTCAGAAATCCGCTCGAGACAAATCCCTGCCGGTTTTTCCAAAGGAGATCGTTCGTCGCCGAGCGCACCCCAACGGTCGCGATGTCGTTTTTGAGTGGTGGTAATTCAGATGCAAACGTTACCGGTGACATGGATTTGCCGACGATATCCTTACCGCCGGCTCCATGCTTTTGTTCAATCATTTTCTGGCACAGCGCGATGAGCTCGCATCGTTCCAGGAAGTTCAGCATCGAAACGGATCGAGTCTTTTCTATTTCGTTTTCGGCAGCCAATTGGTCCGGGCTGGCCAATACGACGTCGTCGATCTTGTAGCGGTCGTTCGCGGCGTTTATTTCGGCCTGCACCTCGGTCGGAAATCGAACCACAATTTCCAGCGGAACAAGCGGACCGATGTTCTTTTCAAACCAAGTGTAATCTTGAATAATCCGAGCCTTCGGCTCGAAAAGCTTGAGCAAATCAATTGAAGTCTCAACCCGCGATAGCCCAAGACTTAAGCCGATGATAACGACGGCGCTGAGAACACTGACCTGCCAATGTCGGCGAATCAAAAAGATGGCGCACCAGGACCAGATTCGCTGCAGCCGCGTCTTTGCATGTCGTTTCGTCCAGGCGTCATCGGCAATGGCGAGCGCCGGTAATGCTATTGCAGCGCCTCCTGCCAAGGCCTTGGATTCTCTCTTACTGCGGCGGCGAGATTTGGCCTTGCCAGCCTGCGCGTTTTCGACCCGTTTGTCAAAAAGTTGCAGCGCGGCCGGCAAGTAGACAAAGGTTGTTACGCACAATGCGACCACACCCAACGCCGAAAATAGCCCAAACTTGCGGACCGGTTCCAATTCGCTGGTGCACAACGATCCCAGCCCAACGGATGTGGTTACCATGCACAACAAGGCGGGCTTCCAGGCGTGTCGAACGCCTCGATCGGTAGCCGTCGAAGGATCACCGTTGAGAATCGCCTCCCGATAGTAGTTCACGAAGTGAACAGCGCCGGATACTGCCAACACGTACACCAGCAGCGGCATCGACATCAACACCGCGTCCATCTTGTTGCCGGAATACCAAACCAGCGCCATCGCAAACATCGAACTCAAGACACCGTTGGCGAAAACGACGGCCGTAAGTCGAACGCTGCGGAGAGAAAACCAAGCCAAACAGATGCCGAACAGCATCGAGAGTCCGGCCAGGCGAACGAGCGTCTTTTCGCCCTCTTCATCAATTGAAACGTTGTCGATCGGCGGCCCCCCCAAACGGACGGTTTCCGCGTCGATGTTGCACTTCTTAAGGATATTGAACAGCTCGCCGGGCGGGCGGGCAATTCGGATCGGACCACCTGGATGCCCGTGTCCAATTGCGTCGCGTAGACTTTTGGTTGCCTCCCGAGTCAGGGTGACAACCACGCAAGTCTGACGACCATCAGGTCCTATTAAGGCACCCTGAAGTCGCCCGATGGCCTCTTTATACTCGACGCTTGCCGGAGGCTTCAGGATTGCGTCCAGAACCCGGCGCCCCGTGGTTACCGATTTGAAATACTTGCTAGTCGATGTCGTCTTCGACGATCCCAGAAAAATGTCCTCGTCGATCGAATCGGGGACGAGCGCTTTGGCCAATTGTTCGATTCGCGGGTCGTCAAGGGCTTCCTCTCCGGTGGCGTTCGGATCACCCAATCGACATCCCGGCCAACTGATGATGACAAACTGATCCGCGGCAAAATGCAGGCGAAACCAAGCCAATTGGCGGGTTTCGTGGAAACTCGCCGGCAGCCAATCTTCGACCTGGTTGTTGTTGCTGCGAACCGCGCGGATCGATCCGACCAACATCACGGGGATTGCCAAGGCGACCGCCAGCAGAATGATCTTCGAATAGCGCGAATAGAATCCAGCAATCATGCGTTATTTCGTCAATTCGTTGGGACCAAGAACGACCGAACGGTGGCTATGTCGAAACGGAGCGCTTGAGTTCCAGGGTCGAAGGAAGTGGTACTTGAGTCTCGGACGCAAAACTGGGTCGGATGGACGTTATACGATCTCAAGCATGCTGGGAGAATGGTCCAAAAGTCGTCCAAATAAACCGTAAATGGTTTGATCGACACCGTCGATATTTTAACCTAACCGATAAGCACTTCCAACCGACTGTTCGGGAAAAAAGGTCAGCGGATGCATCCATCGGGTGGACTTTTCGGATCTATCCGGCTTTTTGCGAGATCGGCAACGAACGGATTGGTTCGTGTCGGCAATTTTTAGGGCGCGATAAGCGTCGCCAAATTGCCCTAATCCTTTCGGCGACCGAAACCACACCACCGACGGCAAAAATGATCAAGCCGTCCCCGCAAGACCTATTGGGCCGCGGGTATTATTCCCGGCCCGGAAGGGCCGGGTTACGGACGTACCGCAGAAACGAAAATGGATTTCCGTCTCCGGATTTGAACTATCGGCCGGCCCCAAACGATTCCGGATAGATAACGACTTCGATTCGCCTATTCTGAGGGGCGTTGTTTGGATACCGCGGTCGATTGGAGCCCATGCCAACCGTGAACATCTGTTGGTTGGGAAGTCCGGCCTGAGTTAGATAATTGAGTACCGCGAGCGATTGGGTCGCGGTCAATTGCTGAAGCGACGTCGTCGAGCCTTGCACCTGTGTTTGGTCCCAGTGCGCCTCGATGCCAATGAACTGTTGGGGAAAATGCTGGCGAATTGTACTCGCCAAATTGTTCAGCAGGTTTTGTTGACCTGCTTGAACTTGATACGTGCCCGCGCTGAAGAGTTGATCCGAAGGGAATTCGACGCGAATCACATCTCCATCCATTGACGCTTTAACGCCCGCCGCCTGCAATGGGCTGAGCTTTCCCATCAAACTATTGTTGGCGTGGATCGTCGCGTTGCCGGCGAACTGGTAAGGGCCTTGAGCCTGCGTTTGCGCGCCGGCCAATTGCTGCTGCGGGCCGGATTGCTGAAACTGCTGTAATTGCACAGTCGCATCGCGCAGTTGCTGTTTGAGCTGGTAGTTGTAGTTATTGGCGCCTTCGAGTTTTTGTTGTAGCGATGCGACTTGGCCGTGGAGGCCTTGGTTGTCGGTGTCGAACCGACCGAGCTGTTGACTCATATCGGTCAGTTGTTTGGAAAGCTGCGTGATCTGCTCGCCTTGTTGCTGTGACGCATATTGCACTTCGCCGTTGGGCAACCGCTGAAACATGCCAGCGCTATCGCCACGAGCGCTCCACAATGGGTTTTGCGCGGCGGTCTGTCCCTGGAACATCGGCCTTTGACAGCCGACTAATGCAACAGCGGACATTCCAATTACGACAACACTTAGGCAACGGGTCATTGCGTCAGCGCGAGGAGATATTTTCCTTAAAAAACGGTGGGTACCGTAGCAATCTAGCCTCGGACCGTAAAGGTCACCCAGGTTCGCTAGCGTAGCCCGTTTTTGTCAACCAAACCGAACGGCGACTGAGAGCTTGCGATAAATCTGGATTGCGAAACGGGACTACTAAAGCAAAAATCGCACGGCCCCCAAACTCGCTGACTTGCCCTAGCACCGTAAGTTTGGGACAAACTGGCCTGGCAACAATCACTCCACTTCACGATTTCGTATGTCCGTCTCGTCTAATCGACTTCGAATTGCTTTGGCGACATGTCAAGTCTTGCCTGAGCCCGATTTGGATTTCCAACCGTTGTCAGCGGCGTTGGCAGAACGGGGTTGTTTTGTTGAAGCGGTCCCTTGGGACGGCCCCGACGTCTGGGCTGATTTCGATGTCTGTGTCCTCCGTTCGACTTGGAATTACTATCATGCGCCGGATCGCTTTCTTCGCTGGGTCGACGCGACGGCCGGGTGCTGCCATCTGATCAATCCCGCGGCAATCGTTCGTGAAAACGCCGACAAGCGTTACCTGCGGCGCTTGCAAAATAACGGCGTTCCCATTGTCGAGACGGCTTGGTTTGAACAGTCACACCCCGCCGAGTCGATCGCCGAAGTCACACGCGTTCGCAATTGGAAGCGGTTTGTGGTGAAGCCGGTTATCTCCGCGGCCTCCTTTTGCACGCGCGCATTCCGCGATGACGAGTTGCCCGAAGCAGTCGATTTTCTGGCTGTACAATTGGGCGTGCGAGCGATGATGGCACAGCCCTTTGTCGAGAGCGTCAAAACGGTTGGAGAAAAATCGATTGCCTGGATCGATGGCCACATCACCCACGCCTGGGTCAAGCGTCCCCGGTTCGCGGGACAGGACGAAAGCGTTCAGCCGACCGAAGAAATCTCGACCGCGGATCGGGCTGTCGTCGAAAGTGCGCTGCGGGATTATCGAGACGATGTCCTCTATGCCCGGATCGATTTGTTTTACGGAGCGGATGGCAAGCCCGTCCTCTCCGAGTTGGAACTAATCGAGCCTTCGCTGTATTTCGACTTCAGCCCCAGTGCGCTCGATCGTTTCGCCAACGGGATTCTGCGGCGGGTGGGTCTCGCAGAATAGGTCTCGCGCGCCGAGCGAGACGTTGAACCGTCAGCCGGATGGATGATTTAAAAGCAATGTAACCACCAGTTTTGTGACCATCAAAGGATTGAAAGCTGTGGGATGGCGCCAGATCTCGCTCGGCTCGCGAGACCTACGTTGCAAGACCTACTTACAACAAGCCTGGTAATTCCGTGACACTGCTCGTCGTAACGTAATTGGCGGCGTTGGGCACGGCGTTAACATTGGCCGGGACTCCCGACTGAGTGATCGCCGCCGGTGCTACCAACGTAAGGTCGACGTCCGAATTCACGGTGGCGATTTCGAAGGTTTGGCTGCCGATTCGGATCAGTTTGTCTGGCGGAATCGCGGTCGTGAACGAAGTCCCCGTTCCGATTACCGTCGTCGAGCCATTGGTCGTTGACACCGTTCCTGCTAGTGCCACTGAGAACGCGGTGTAGTTTCGCAACGGTACGTCGCTTAAGGCCGTGACGCCCGTCAGTTCGCGGAGATCGAAATCGGTCAGTGCTTGAATTGCGTCGACAATGGGCATACTGCTGCCGATCACATGACCAAACACCGTAAACTGCTGGGTGTCGAGCGTCGGATTGGCAACCGTGTTGATGAACCATTGACTGGTCGCACTATCCACGTTCGCGGTCCGAGCCATCGACAGCGAACCTCGAATGTGCGGATTGGCCGGATCGAAATCGTTGTCGATGTCCGGGTCCGTCGCAATCGGCGTAACGCTGCTCCCACTGACGACGAAACCGCCACCTTGGACCACCGCCAATCCTTCGGTAGCCACACGTGCCAAACGATGCACAATCGAGTTCGTATAGTCGGCGAAATAATTCTTGAAATTCGCGACGAACGTCGGAGCATCGTCGTCCAACAATTCCATATCGATGAATTCAGAACCCATCTGCATGCGAACGACGGTTCCCACCACAAGATGGGCCTGAACGCTTTGCGTCGCGGTCTGACTAAACGCGTCCGTCGCGCGTACTACGATGGGGTTCGCGCCCCGATTTAAATCGTTATGAACGAGCGTAACATCGACCGAGAAGTTCCCGCTTTGATCGGCGGTTGTCGTGCCATCATTGAAAACTGAATCGCCGTCTCGCGCGATCGCAATGGTTGCCCCGGCGCGCGTGGTCCCGTCGATGGTGAAGCTCGGTTCGATGGTTAGCTTTGTTTCATGCGACTCAACGATTGCATTATTCAAGGTCGAAATCGTGAGCTGGAGAGGAGTGGCAGGTATAAACCCGAGCGCAACGCGCGCCTGGGTTGCCCGAGTATTGGCTCCGGTCACCGGATCATTCAGCCGCTGTTCGATCAAAGCATCGGACACCACGTTCGATTCAACGAGTACCCGAATCTGCTTTGAGCCGCCGATGGTTACGATCGGTTCGACCTCTAAAGCATCATTTCCCACGCCCGCAAAATCCATCAATAACGTGCCAATGGTCGTCGTACCTTTCACGACCACCGCGTCGTCGTCTCGCGACGTCACCAACTTGAGATGCTCGCCGATGGCCGACGATTCAATCGAGACGAAATCGTCTGACAGACCCGTCTTCAAAGTCAAATCGTCTCGGATCGTCGAACCGACGATCGAAATGGTATCGTCGCCGCGTCCCGTTCGAAGTACTATTCGGTCGGCGACAGTCGTCTGTTCCAAGACAATTGCATCGTCGCCTGAGTGAGTCGAGGCGAACACGTTGTCTCCCACCGAAATCGATTGCGTGTTGAATGTGTCGTCCCCGTCCCCCAAATCCAAAATCAGATTTTCGCCGATGCTTAACGAGCGCATGACTAGACGGTCGTTTCCCGAATTGGTCAGTAAGATCGCAGTTCCAAGTACCGACGCATTCTCGAACCCGAGGTCGTCGATTCCTTGACCCGTGAAGACATGCAAGTTGCGATTGATCTGCAGGCCGCCCTTCATGACAAACTTGTCATCTCCATCGAAGAGATGGACGAACACCGATCCGCCGATTTGCGTCGTTCCTGTGCGCAATGTGAAGGGGGTAGCGCCTCCGTTGATCGTCGTCCCATCGGTTCCCGTGACGAGAACATTTCCGCTAGAGACCGAGACCTCCACCGCATTCGCCAAGTCGTCGCCATGAAAAAAAACGTTGTCGCCGCGCGTCGCGACGTCGACATTTCCGGAGAGTGAATAGCGTGTTTCCAATTGCTCTAGCGCGATCGACGCCGAGGTCGGTAGAATACGTTCGCAGCTTTGCGCCCGGCCTCGACGAAATTTTCTCAAACGCGCCATGATAAGCCTTTTCATTTCAACGTTGTCGCTGTGCAATTTCGGGAGTCGGCCCTGATTCCAGACGGAGCGGCACGATTGCGGCGCCGCTCCGTGTGGGTTACGGCCAAGGGGTCAAGCACTTCCAACATAATTGCCATTGCGATTATGGGCAAGAAACGAACTTCCTTTTGTCTTGCTTTTGGCCGTTTCTTGTACAGACAGTTCCGAAAAAGCCGCGCATTCCCGCGATGGGCTTTCAAAATATCAGCCGCTGGCCGCGAGCCCACAGTTTCTTGAAATCGGCGGCGACCCAATAACTGGACGCTCGCGCGTTGCGGCTGATCAAATGTCGACACGACTTGCGATTGCGGCAACGCGCTAGTTTTCAGCGCGTTCGATGGTTTCTGATTCAGCTTGAAGACTGGGATACGCGCCATAGAATCGTTTGATGAACTGTCGGCGGGATGAGTGCTCGAGGTGTCGCCCCCAACCCCAACGCCGCATCAGGCGATCCGAAATCTGCGGACTGGCCACGTGGGCGACGATTGCATCGCTCTGCTTGATCCGGGCGATTTCGTCCAAGACGAGCATCGCCCGACGAATCGTGGCGAACGTGGTTCCAAAATTCGATACGATGTACTTGAGGGCCAGGAAATTGCGGTGGGCTAGCGGTTGGTTGAAGTACAACCGACAAGCGTCGCGGAGCAAGCCGCGCGTCGTAAATTGACCGCGCCAAGTGACGTCATCGTTCGAAAAGACCTTTGGCCAAGGTCGAAACACAATTCGAGACAATCGCCCTTCGCGCACTTCGATAACGCCGTAGGCCCGCCGGCGAATGGCTTCTTGACCCAACTCTAAATCGAAAACGGTTTCAAATAACTGAGTCATGATTTTAGTATTCCACACCGAACCAGCGCTCGCGGATAACTCGCCAGCCTCCTAACATCGCTGCCATGAGGATCAAACAAACCAGCGTGATCACCAGGATCGCTGGTCCTAGCGAGAAAATACTGACCCTGGCCCAGTCGTGCCAAATCGAACCCCAAAATCCTACGACAACCAAAGCGCCGACGCTGAGATAGGGTCCAAACGCAATCTCGGTATGTCGCATCGCAAGGAGTTGCGCCATGGCTATGAACAACGCCGCGAACGGGGCAATCGCAAACACAAGTAACGCGGGCTGCCAACCAAGCCAAGCCCCAATCATCGCCATCAATGTCACATCGCCAAATCCCATCGCTTCTTTGCCCAGTGCTCCTCCCGCGATGATTCGCACGGCCCAAACCAAGCCCCCGCCGAATGCTAAACCCATCCACGCTCCGAACAAGTTGTCCCAGGCGTCTCCACCAATGGTCCAGGCAACCACACTCAATACGATCAGCAGGACTCCCAGCCCAGAGATCACTTTTCGGTCCACGACGTTAATTGTCGGAGTTTCCACTGATGCCACAGGACGCATACGACTACGCCGCCACATGCTAGCCCACATCCAGCGGAGTCCTCGGACAATTCCCCTGCGCCAAATGATCGTTTTAGGAAGCAAGGCAAACATCCAAATGAAGATGACGACAACCACAGCCACGAGCCCCAAGGTTTCGCGATGCCAACCCGGCAATCCGAATGGGCTGGCAAAATGCAGAGTTTCGATGCGAATTCCGCCCTGGGCTTCCACGTTGGGCAGTCGCGACAGGGGGACTAAGTACGCGATTGACAAAGCAAACAGTGTTCCGCTCAGCGTTATTTCATCGGGAATGGTCTTTTCATCGAAGTCAATAAACGTCGCCGCAGTGAGCAGCAGCCCGAGCATAAAAAAAAACGTCAGCCAAATCCATTGCTGAGTTGGCGATGGTGGAAGCGCGAATGCCGCCCCAGACGTGAGGATTCCAGATTGGATTCCGCGCAGAAATAAGGGGAGAGCCAGACCGCAGGAAACTTCGACTACCAACGGGCGAATCCAAAAGCCGCGCCCGAGCGCTGCAGCCAAGCGGCGCTGCGACCACCAGCCCACGATCGGAATAAAATCGAGTGGCCGTTGATTCGGATTTCCCAATCGGCTCCACGGGCTGTTCCGGCGCGGGTTAATGTACGCCAAACGGTAAATCGCCCAATTGACGACAACTCCCAGGGAACAGCCTACGGCGAACAGGAGGAAGTCGATTAACACAGCAGGCATTGGGCTTGCGTTTTCCGTTCCCTCTCCCCAGCTTCTGGGGAGAGGGCAGGGTGAGGGGTCCTTGGCGGGATCAGTAGGCTTTAGCGCATGTCGGCCGGCCGCGGACCAGCTTCAAACGGTTTCGCGACAATGGCTCTTGCACATATCGACCGTGCCGAACCAAGCGACAACGCGGTGGGCGACTTCGTCCGCCGATAAAGCGCCGGTGTCGATCTCGTAATCAGCACAAGCCGCATAAATGGAATCGCGCTGCTCCAAGACCAGCCCGACTTCCTCCAAACCTTCCTCGGCGGTAAGCGGCGGTCGCGTTCCCGCGGAACGGGGATCGCTCGAGATTCGGCGCCACAATACTTCCGCTGGAGCAAATAGCCAAACCGTTTTACCGGTCTGGCGAATCCGCTGCCGATTCGCCTCGGGCAAGATCGCGCCACCCCCCAAATCCACCACCGCCGAGCGGCACTGAGCGGCCTTGTCGAGCGCCGCGGTCTCCAATTCGCGAAAGCGGCCTTCACCGTCGCCGGCAAAAATCTCCGCGATCGTTTTTCCCGTTTCGGTTTGAATCCAATCGTCGGTCGCAATCAGCGGCCGCCCCAATCTTTCCGCCACAATCGCTGCGACCGTCGATTTTCCCGACCCGCGCGGGCCGATGAGATATAAGTTCATAATCTGTGTCGACCGCGGGGAATGAGTCTTCCCCCCTCTCCCGCAAGGGGAGAGGGGAGCTAGACACTTTGTCAGCCTACCCAATAGTTGACCCAAACATAAATAAGCGGCATGCCTAAATTAAAAAGGACCGACAGTCCAAGTCATCGGACGGCTTCCTTCTCACTAACTGTTTCCCTAATCAGGAGCTTGCGAACATGTTTGCTCTCTAAACCACAAAACGAAACGATGCCGATTAAGGCAAGTGCACCTACCGCGCTATTCAGCCAGAAATCAGCTCTGGATTGCAGTCGCCATTCGTCGCCAATCGAAAAGAAGTCCACGAAAAGCACTATTCCGATTATGAAAAATGGCAGGGCACTGGCGCCAAAAAACCAAGGTCGAAGAAGCTTTCCGATGTTTATGCCACTTGAACTCGTATCCATAGCTTGGCTGTGAGCTAATATCGCGCGGCGCTGATGGCGCGGGTGATTTCTTCTCGAATTAGCTTCTCATCCGCGGCCAGCCCGGTGAACAGCTCGAATTGCTTGGACGCCTGCCGCACGAACATTTCGACTCCGGTTACCGTGTCGCAGCCGGATTGGCGAGCGAGTTTGATGAACAGCGTTTGCTCGGGGTTGTAGACCACGTCGAAAACGTATGTCCCGCGGCGAAACCAATTCGCCTCGAACGGTGTGTCATTCAAGTTCGGGTGCATGCCGACCGACGTGGCGTTAATCAGGATGTGAACGTCGGCATTCTGCCGCGCGGGCCAATCGACGTACTTGCAGCCAAGAATCGAGGCGAGCGATTCCCCTTTGCGATAGTCGCGGGCGCAAATCAAAATCGTCGCACCGAGTCGCTTCAAACCGTACGCGACGGCCTTGGCCGCACCTCCGGCACCCAGGATCAACGCCGAATAGCCTTTGAAGAATAACTTTTCATCGGCCATTGGGACAATCTGCTGCAAGCTCGCGATCGCCGCCGCGCAATCGGTGTTGTAGCCCAGGACATCGCGATTATGAAACACGACTGTGTTGGCTGCTCGAATGCCCACGACGTCGTCATCCAACGCCGTAAGACTCTTGAGAACGCGCTCTTTGTGCGGGATGCTCACGCTCAACCCGCAGACGCCCAGTTCGCTACATCGCTCCAAGAACGCAGTCAATGTCTCGGAGGGCACGCGAAACGGAATGTAAATCATGTCGAGATTGGCTTGGCGAATGAGCGCATTATGGATGCGGGGGCTCAAACTGTGCGCGACGGGGTCAGCGGCAATTCCCAAGACTTTGGTGTCAGGTCCAATCAAATCGTAGCGGTAGTCATCGCGCATCTGGTTGACGCTCAATTGGCCCGGCGCAAACTGGCGGCCTTGATGAAATGTGGCGTAGGTCAACGGCGAGCCGAACTTGCCGCACAAAATTCTCGAGGGAAGGCCGATTTCGCCCATGCAAAAAGCTACCGTGGGGACGGAACTGGCTCGACAAAGCTTGAGCACCCGAAGGTTGTCGTTCGGATGATTGGCCATCGTGATAATCTTGATGATGTCCGGATCGAGCTTGGTAATCTTGTGGTGAATTTCTTCGATGTTGGCAGGGGTCTCACGAAAGTTGTGGTAGCTGATGATTCGTTTGGTGGCGCCGTAACGGGGGATCGCTTCCGCGACATCGAATTCCAGGTCGATGTAGTCGACGCCATCGGCGATCGCGGTGCGCAGCAAGACCAGGCGTTCCTGTTCGGTCCTCTCCCATTTGCCCCCTTCGTTAGGGCGGCGGCAGGTCGCGATCACGGCCGAAGGCCGATCGTCCAAGAGGCGTCGCAGATTGACGCTGTTGCGAATGTAGTCGAGTCTCAATTCGACAAGCTGCACACCTTGTTCGACAAGATGTTTGTGCTCGGCTTTCATCATGCGATGGCGGCCGCGACCGATACTTACACAAATCATGGGTGGCAGCGAATCGGAGATGAACGGAGGTTAATGCGTTGGAGCGATGCGAGGGATTATCTGTAATTTTGATCGCGATCGCAAATTCTTTGAATCCAAATTCTAGCGGAATGACCTAAAAAGGTCCCCGCCAAAATGCACTTCGTGGGCAATTGAAGCCTGAAGCGCAAGTCGGCTGCTACGTTCGCTTAAATCGCCGGTCGAGTTCGTCCCGTGAAAAGACCAGTGCCGTGGGTCGGCCATGCGGGCAGTGATGCGCGTCTTGGCATAACGTCCGATGCTCCAACAGGGCGTCAATTTCCCCCGACGTCAGACGATCGCCAGCCTTGATCGCGGCCTTGCAAGAAATCATGTGCAACAGATCGTCGAGGACGTCGCGCCGTTCGACTTTCGAATTGTGCTGCGTCAAATGCTCGATGACCGATCGGAGCATCTCGGCGGGATTTTGGTTAGCCAGCATCGCGGGATAGGACGAGACGAGCATCGTCGTCCCGCCAAATGGCTCGACCACAATCCCCAGTTGGGCGAGCGTGGGAATGGCTTCGGCAACCAATGCGAACTCGGTGGGCGACAAGGGGACCGGCTCGGGCACGAGCAATTTCTGGCATTCGACAGCGCCGGACAAAATTTTTTCTCGAAGCTGTTCGTAGATGATCCGTTCGTGCAGCGCGTGCTGATCGATCACGACCATGCCATCCGCGGATTCCGTGATCAAATAACGATTATGAACTTGCAGCGCCCGAGCGCGATCGTGAGCCTGCGGGGGAAGAGGAGCAGGGGAGTCGATGCGGCGTTGAGTGGATGCTTCGGGATAAGGCTGAAAGTCTGCGGCGCCTCCGCCGAAGGATCGGCCGAAGTTTGACGGCGAGGCCGTGAAATCCATTCGTTGCCGATCATCGGACAGCGAAATGTCTCGCTGTTCAAATGACGGCGCCACTCGCGAAAAAACGGCTTCCGGATCTGCGGGGCTTCCCCAGGGATTGCCGCCACCCGCGCGCGGTCCCAACGGCGAATCGGCCGGTCCGGGAGCAGTGTTCGCGTCGATCGACGTCCGCGCTGTGAGATCGGTCGTGAGGAACTTGTTGCGAATGGTTCCAAGGACCAAGCTGTATATCCTGCCGCCGTCCAGAAATCGGACCTCTTGTTTGGCGGGGTGAACGTTGACATCCACGGCGTCAGCCGGCATCGACAAGCCGAGGAAGGCGATCGGGTAGCGGCCGGTCAGCAATAGTCCCCGGTAAGCTTCGGACAAGGCATGTTGCAACGACCGTTCGCGAATATGTCGCCCGTTGAGGAAAATGTATTGCAACCGGTTGTGGGAACGAGAATGGACTGGATCGACAACGAAACCCGAGAGTTGTACGCCCTGGTCTTCGCCCGAAATGGCAATCAACGCTTGGCGGACATCATCCCCAAAAAAATGGCCGATCCGATCGGCCCAGGAACTAGTGGTTGGCAAGTCGTGCAGGACGCGGTCGTTATGTCGCAGAACCATATGCACGCGCGGGTGGCCCAGCGAGATTCGCGTAAAGGCCTCGACATTGTGACCCATTTCGGTTTGCATTGTGCGCAAGAATTTTTGTCGCACCGGGGTCGTGAAAAACAAGCTGGCGACTTCGACGACGGTCCCGACGGGACATCCACACGGAGCCAGCGGCTCAGCTTGACCGCCGTTGACGTTGAGTTCCTGCCCGATACTGCTTTCCCCGGTCCGGCTACGGATCGTAAATTGGCTCACCTCGGCAATCGAGGCCAAGGCTTCGCCGCGGAATCCAAGCGTCGAGACGCGAAACAAATCGTCGGCGTCCGCGATCTTGCTGGTGGCATGCGGCGCGACCGAAAGCGGTAAGTCCTCTGCGGAAATCCCGCTGCCGTTGTCGGCAACGCGGATCAACTCCAGTCCCCCGTCCTTGAGACTGACTTCGATATGGGTCGCACCCGCATCGACCGCATTCTCCATCAATTCTTTGACGACGCTGGCGGGCCGCTCGATGACTTCACCGGCGGCAATTTTGTTGACCACGCTTGTCGGCAAACGCTGAATTCGACTCATGGAAACACGCTTGTGAAAATCATTCGACCCGCTTGCGTATTATCGCCGGTTGCGGGTGGAAAGCGGTACGGGTGATCGGCCGTCGCCAGTGAGCATTGTCGCCTTTCGCTCCGCGAAAGAACATCGTTTCCCTTAGCGAAAGACGACAAAGTGAGTGCCTGCGGGCGTTTGCAAACGTTTTTTGAGCGCGTCTCGTGATGCGGCAGCCGAAAACGGATTATTCCGTTGGCAACGAATGCCAATCTTGTGTGCCACGGGCTCCGCCAGTGCCTCTTAGCACGACGAGTGGTAAACGCACACTGGCAGAGCCGGTGGCACACAAGAAAACTAGAGCGAGTTTTCTCACACACCAGTCGTATCAGCTCAAATTGTATTCGTTGAGTTTCCGATATAGGTTCCGCTGGCTAATTCCCAAAATGGCGGCGGTTTCTTCGCGATTCCCGCCGACGAGGCGAAGCGTCTGTTCGATCGCCCAACGCTCGATATCGCGCAGTGATTTCCCGACAAGATCAGAGTTTTCGCCGTCGCCAGGTGCCGCGGTCGGGGGGGTGCCATCGTGTAAATCGGGCGAGAGATCATCCATATCCAAAATGCCATCGATATCCATCACAATCAAACTCTCGACAACATTTTTCAGCTGTCGAACGTTCCCCGGCCAGGCATAGCTCAAGATCCAAGCCCGCACTTCCTTGGAAAAGCCCTTGACGTTCTTGCCGTTGTTCTTATTGGCCTGTTTGCGAAAGAAATCAGCCAGCGGGATGATGTCTTCTCGGCGTTGGGTCAGCGGGTCCAAGTGAATTGTGACGATCTTCAAGCGAAAATACAGATCATTGCGAAATCTTCCGGCGGCGATCTCGGCTTCTAAGTCCTTATTGGTCGCGGCGATGACCCGCACGTTGACATCGATTGGACGATTGTCACCCACCCGCGTGATCTTGCGTTCCTCCAACACTCGCAGCAGTTTGATTTGCGTCGCCAGCGGCATGTCGCCGACTTCGTCGAGGAAGAGTGTGCCGCCGTTGGCGTACTCGAACTTACCCAGTCGGTCGGAGATGGCATCGGTGAAGGCACCCTTGACGTGGCCAAAAAGCTCGCTTTCCACTAAGTGTTCCGCGACGGCGCCGGTATTGATCGCGACGAACGGCTTTTTTTTGCGCGGACTGTTTTGATGGATGGCTTGGGCGACAACATCTTTCCCGGTTCCCGTCTGGCCGGTGAGCAAGATCCCCACGTCCGTCGGCGCAATTCGCTTGAGCCGTTCGACAACGGACTGCATGCTCTTACTGGCGTAGATCAAATTCTCAAAACCAAACTTTTCGTCGAGCCGGCCTTGAAGTTCGCGATTTTGTTGCTTGAGACGGATCGACTCGACCGCTTTGTTCGCGACAGCTTGCAAGCCTTTGGTCGAAATCGGCTTTTCCAAGAAATTAAACGCCCCCTCGCGCATTGCCTCGACCGCTTTGGGAATCGAGGCGTGTCCGGTCACCATGATGACCTCGCAATCCGGCAGCGATTCTTTAGCCTCCCGCAAGAGTTGCATTCCATCGACGTCATTCATGACCAAATCCGTGACCACGATTTCGTAATCATTCTTGGCGATTAGTCGTTGGCCCTCCGGACCGGACGTCGCGATCGTGCACTCATGTCCGATGCGCTCCAGGCTTTCGGCCATGGCACGTGCGTGGTCCGGGTCGTTGTCGACCAGTAGGACCCGCACCATCGTCGCGGTTGCTCGTTTTTCCTCGTCTAACATGTGCCGAATAATACCGAAAGTTGAATTTTGGGGCGAGTAGCATGACCTCAGGGCCGGGGAGGTGCGATAATTTAATAGACGGGTTTTTGTGCCCTGGCAATTCAATATAAAATGATTTGGACGCGATCCCCGAATTCCTCAAGGGGTACGCTGCGGACCTCGGTGTGACTGTTGCGCCTCGACTACGAATTGGCAAATTATGAAAACACGCGGCTTTATCAAAACATCGTTGGTCATTTTTATCGCCCTGGGCTTGTTCGTTGGAATCGGGTCCTTTGCGGTTCGCGATCGATCTGGAGCTAAGATCACCGTCAACACGCAATTGACCGCGGAGGCCATTCGCGGCGAGTTTATTTCCTCGGTCATCGAAACGGGGGACGTCGAAAGTTCCAAGAATGTCGAAGTCCGCTGTAGAGTTAAATCCAAGGGTCGCGCCGGCACGGCTATTTTGGAGATCGTTCCCGAAGGATCGCTCGTCAAGCAAGGGGATTTCCTGGTGCAACTCGATGACTCGCTGTTCGTCGACGAGTTGACGTTACAAAAGATTACGGCCGCCACCGACAAGGCAAGCGTGATTCAAGCTGAAAGTGATTTGGATACGGCCAAGCGGGTTTTGCAAGAGTACGAAAATGGAACCTACGAGCAAGAGCGGGCCGCGCTCGAGGCCGAACAAGCCTTGGCGGACGAAATGCTGCGCCGGGCCGGCGACTATCGCCGGTACAGCGAGAGTTTGAATCGCAAAGGCTATATTACCAACACGCAGTTAGAGGCTGACAAATTCGCGGTCGTCAAAGCGGAAAAAGACCTCGCCTTGGCCACCCAAAAGCTCGCCTTGTTTGAGAAATACACCCGTGACCGAATGGTCGCCCAGTACTCGGCCGATATTAAGAAACAGGAAGCCAACCTCGAGGCTGCTCAGTTCAAGCTTGAGCAAAGTCAACTGTTGCTCAAGGAACTTCAGCAACAAATCGACCATTGCCGGATAGTCGCGCCGATGGATGGGATGGTGGTTTACGCGAATGAGCTCGATGGCGACGGCGATGTCGCCGTCGTCATTGAAGATGGGGTGGTCGTTCGCGATGGCCAGGACATCATCCGCATGCCCGACCCCACTCGCTTGCAAGTCAAAACGAACGTGAGCGAATCCAAAATCAACCTGGTTCATCCGGGTCAATCCGTAATTATTCGCTTGGACACCGATCAAGAGGTCGTCGTGGCGGGTGCGGTGCGGCAAGTTTCCACGTTTCCCTTGCCGCGACGCTGGTTTCAAGCACCCGTGGAGTATCAAATCGTTATCGATATCACGGAAGTGAATCCGGCGGTTCGACCGGGGTTGCGGGCCAAAGCGGAAGTGATCGTGGAGCGCTTGGAAAGCGCTGTGCAATGTGCCGTTTCCGCATTGATCCGCGAAGACGACAGATTCTTCGTCCTCGTGAGCCAAAAAGACGCCATCGACATTCGACGAGTCGAAGTAGGACCTGCCAATGTCAAAAATATCGTTATCACGGCGGGCCTGGATCCGGGCGAAAAAGTGATTCTCGATCCCGAGACGTATTGGCCCAAACTCAAACCCAAGGTCGCTCCCTAGCAGCCTGTTGAAAAAGGGGTCAGGAACTTTAAAAGCGTTTAGTGATTGCCCGCGTTTTTACGGTTTGCAAGAGTTCCTGACCCCTTTTTCAACGGCCTCCTAGGCGAATTGTTCAGTTCCGTGGTGGCTCATGCAATTATTGCGATCGTCGATCTGGCGCTTGGGTATCAAGAGCCTCGCGCTCCATCCGCTCCGCTCGTTGCTCACGATTCTGGGCATCTTTATCGGCATCGCCAGCGTGATCTGGCTGTTGGCGATCGGCGAAGGGATCAGCCAACGCGTGCAGAGGCAAATCGAGGAATTGGGGACGAACAATATCATCGTCCGCAGCGTCAAACCGATTCGTGAAGGAACGGTCGACACCAATTCCATGGCCATTTATGGTCTAACACGTGAGGACGCCGACGCCCTGAGCGCCATACCCACGATCGACAAGACGCTCAAGCTTCGCGACGTGCGGCGCGAGTTGTATTATCGAAACTATGAATTTGTCGCGCATTTAATTGGCTGCACGCCCGAATACGCCCAAGTGATGCAGTTGCAGCCTCAGGCCGACGGCAGTCGGTTCATCCAAGCGATGGATCTTGAGAATCGCGAAAACGTCTGCGTCATATCGTTTCAAATTTCCAAGAAAATATTTCCCACCGAGTCACCACTGGGCAAAATCGTGCGGTTGCGCGAGACGCCCTACCGCGTGGTTGGAGTCATGAAAAAGCGCGAGGCGATGGGAGCGACGGGCGGCTCGCTCGAAGCCCAAGACTTCTCCGACGACGTCTACATTCCGCTCACGACATTTTGGGGGCGAATCGGCGATTGGACCTTTGAACGGAGCAGCGGTTCGCGCAAGAGCGAAGTCGTCGAAATCAGTCAACTCACGTTCCAAGTTCACGAACGAAATCAAGTCATTCCCACCGGCGAGTTGATTCGGCAACGAATGCAAGACCGCCACGAAGAAGAAGACTACGCGATCATTGTTCCGCTGCAATTGTTGCGGCAAGCCGAGTCGACACGGCTTATGTTCATGGCCTTCATGGGCCTGATCGCGGCCGTGTCGCTCGTGGTCGGCGGGATCGGTATCATGAATATCATGCTGGCCACGGTGACCGAGCGGACGCGCGAAATCGGCATTCGGCGGGCCTTGGGCGCCAAGCGCACCGACATTGTTTTTCAGTTTTTGGTCGAGACCGTGGTGCTCTCGATACTCGGAGGGGCTTTGGGGATTGGCGGCGGGTTGTTATGCCCGATCGCAGTCGATGGGATGCGGAATCAATTTGCTCGGCTGTTGCCCGAGATCATGGCTTCGGCTCCGGAAGCCGTCCGCGATACCGTTCCGATCATCGTGCCCCTGTCGATCCCTTTGGCCTTTGGGATCGCGGTGTTTATCGGAATTGCATTTGGCTTGTATCCGGCGGTCCGGGCGGCGAGCCTCAATCCGATCGAAGCATTACGGCACGAATAACCCCGGCTGGAAGGGGGATTTCAAACCGTATCGCTGAGGGCGGAAATGTTGATCAGCGAGTCATCGCGATCCCACGCGTGGACGAGATTCCGCCCCAGTTCCTTCGAGCGGTAGAGGGCTTTATCGGCTCGATCCATGAGCGAGGCCTTATTGTCACCGGGCTTCGCAACGGCCACCCCCACGCTGACGGTGACGCTGGTTTGAGACAGCTCATCCCCGAAGGCAATATTCGATTGGGCGACGATACTTCGAATTCGGGCCGCGAGGAGCGGAAAGTCTGCGTTGCCATTCCCTCGCAAGAGGACGGCAAACTCATCACCTCCGATCCGAGCCACCAAGTCGTCGCCGCGAACAGATTGCTTTAGTATTGCACCGATTCGCTGAATGACGTGATCTCCGGCGGCGTGGCCGTAGGCGTCGTTGACTCGCTTGAAGTGGTCGATGTCTGCCAACAGAACGCCAAACCGTTCTTGCCGCGATTCAAATCTCGAAAAGAAAAAATCGATGCCTTCGTCAAACGCTCGACGATTGGCAATCCCGGAAAGCTTGTCGAGTCGTGCTTCGCTACGGGTCGAGTCGAGCTCTTCGGCTCGTTGCCGCAGTTGATATTTCGAAATCGTCAAGTCGTTTTCCAAACGGCGATTCGAATTGACGATCGAGTGAATCTCCTCGACCAATTGATTTTGGACTACATTGAGATCGCTGTCCAAGCGGATTTCGCGAACCGATTGGCGGACGGTGGCCAACTTGTCATTGTGCGAATCGACATCCGCATTCAATTGCTCAGTGCTCTGCAATATCTGAGTCAGGCACTTGAGGAGCCGGGCCTTTTCTCGCTTGACGCGCCGCGGCTCGTTGAACAGCGCAAAACTTGTACCGAGTACGAAACCACAGATGAGCCCCACCAAAACGGCGCACGTCGACCACACGACGGCAGCCGTCGAAAGTTGCTCTATGCCAAACAATTTCGAGAGATCAAAGAGTGTCATCGCGCTTCGGGTGGACAAAGTTCACAAGGAAAAATAGGCTAATTCTCCGGCGATTACGGAAAATACTGGCTTCCATCGGTAGGTTATTCACCAATCTTGGTCGGCCCGCAACGGTTCGTCCGATTATACCGAGCCTCGCCGATGGCCAGATTATTCCGACAATGCGAACAAACGGTTTCGGCCCCGTTTCCCCAGTTTCAGCGGCGGCCCGATGTGATCCGGGGGCGACACGCCCAGCGCCAACAGCGGCCGAGTGGCAACCGGTCTAGGCCTCGAGCTCGCCACCACGTTCTTCCTCCGTCCCCAGCACATTGCAAAGCATCTTGAACTGGTCTTTAAAATATTGATTCGAAGCATGGATATGCTCGGCTTCGGTAATGAAGTGCATTGCAGGACTGCAACCGATTTTGTGCTGTTCCAATATCGTCTCGAACGACTCCAAGGGGTTTCCGTACAGGATGAGAAGTTTATGCTCGTCGAACTGGACTTCCTGTGGGATTTGAGGATTTAACACGGCGATTCCCGTGCAACCATCGTGCAGTAACAAATTCTCGAAATCCAACAGAATACTGGCGAGTACCGGCATGTCGATCTGCTCGCGAAACAGGTCGCGATGACCGGTCGCCTCATGTTCGTGACTCGTTTCCAGGACGACATCGACGACAGGACCGAGTTGTTGGACCAACTGAATAAAGGTGGAGAATAGGACCTCGCGCGACGCGGCGGCCATGATAACGGGAATCTCGGATTTCGAATTTTCATCGACGTATTTGTCGTAGCGAAAGCCTTGCGACGGACGAACCTTGGCGTTCGCCGATGGCCGTACGGCATCGGTGAGCTCGAATTCGCCGTACCGCTTGCGGCCGAGCTGTTGACGAAGTTCCGTGCCGGCTTGCGGCCGTTGCGCAGGCGTAGTGGCGGCCGGCATCAGCTGAAAGACGTCGAGCAAATAGTCCATTGTTCCGTTCCCAACATGTTGCGGTGAAACATTTCGGAAACCTACGTCACCACCAGCGGGCGATTCACCCCTAATTACACTTTTTTGTCGAGACTTCCCCAGAGGACGGATCGGGATAATCGGAACAAAGGTCATCTTCGTTCTCGAATCGATCTGACAGCAAAACTTTGCGAATCGGCAGGGACGCGCTATTCTGGGCGTTTTCGGACGGTCGCAGCGACGACTCTGCCCGCAAAAACCCCGTAAATCTCTCCAAGATCCCGCCCCCGTCGGCGAATAAGTGCAACGAGATCAGAACCAAAACATTCGCGGCGTAAACGGGGGCTTTGGCCCTTTGCTTGATCGGCAATCGTGTCCCTAAACCAAACCGACGCTAAAATGACAAGCGTCCAGCGCGGTTTCGGAGATGCGGCCAGCGCGCTGCGGCAGGGGAGTTGAATCGATGACCGAAACGAGTTCTCGCCAAGGCACGAAAATTGTTTTTCTAGATCAAACGGGTTCCAAGTCGGTCGAGGCCGTCGTCTCCGATTCGATCACGGTGCGGCGAATCCTACCCAACATCATCACGAAAATGAATTTGCCCGTAGTCGGTCCCGACGGTCACCCGATGAGCTATAGCTTGGATCATAAAGAGGGGGGCAAGCGATTGTTGGACGATCAGACCTTAATCGAAGCCAACGTTTCAGACGGTGATCATCTCATCATCTATCCGGAGATCGTGGCCGGCTAACCACTCGGAATACCATGCGACAATCCCCGCGCACGCGACGCCTTGTTGCCGATTACCAAGCATTACATCGTTTGCAAGACGCAAGCTCGATCTTTACCTTTCGTCACCAAGGCGCTTTCCCTGAATTGTACGACGTGCATTTTCGGGGAATCGGATTGTGGCAACTCGACGATGGCCAAGTCGTGCCGCGCGATTTTCATCATGTCCGCATCGAATTGGGGACGGCCTATCCTCGGATGATTCCGGCATTGAGCTGGCGGACGCCGGTCTTTCATCCCAACATATCCACCAACGGCGTGGTTTGTTTGGGAGGTTATTCGACCTTTTGGGTTCCCAGCCTGAAGTTGGATGAATTGTGCATCATGCTCTGGGACATGATTCGGTTTAAGAACTTTGACGTGAACAGCCCCTACAATCGCGAAGCGGCGTTATGGGCTCGCGATCAGGCGATGTTCGATTTTCCCTTGGACAGACGTGGCTTGCGAGATCGGATTTCAGGCGAGTTGGCGCCGTACATCGAAACCGCCGCGCTATGCCAAGCCGATCCGCCCCCGATCCTTGGGCACGCAAACGGTAAGCCCCAAGCTCCCGCCGCGCTCAATAGTTTGAGTCGCCCCGCGCCAGTCGCGGACATCGTTTACATTGATTGACATGGAGCAGCAGCCTTTTGAAATCAGCGACGAGAGTCGGTATAGCCGGCTACAATTGATCGCCTGGTGGGACCAGCGGCGGTTGTCGAAAAGTCGGGTCTTGGTGATTGGCGCCGGGGCGTTGGGAAATGAAGTCCTCAAGAATCTCGCGTTGATTGGTGTCGGGCAAATCGACATTGTCGATTTCGATCGGATCGAGAACTCCAATCTTTCACGGGCCGTCTTGTTCCGCGAACGTGACGCGGGGCAATACAAAGCGGAGGTCGCAGCGCGAGCCGTGCGCGACCTCAATCCGGACGTCCGCGTCGCGATTTGCGTGGGCAACGTTTTGACCGATGTGGGGCTTGGCCGAGTCCGCGCCGCCGATGTTGTGATCGGGTGTTTGGACAACCGCGAAGCCCGCTTGTGGGTCAACCGAATGTGCTGGAAAGTCAATCGTCCCTGGATCGACGGGGGAATCCAAGAAATCAACGGCGTGGCCAAAGTCTTCCGGCCGCCTGAGGGGCCCTGTTACGAATGCGGCATGAACGAAACCGATTATCGCCTGATCCAACTGCGCTACAGTTGCCCCTTGTTGCAGCAATCGGACATCCAACAAGGCCGGGTGCCGACGGCCCCGACGATCGCCTCGATTATCGGCGGACTGCAGGTTCAAGAAGCGCTCAAGTTATTGCACGGATTGCCACCTAGCGAGGCGACCGCGATCGTGTTTAACGGAATCTCCAATCAAATGTACCAGACGCGATATCCGGTTCGTCCGGATTGTATGAGCCACGAAACGTACGACCCGATCGAAGCGATCCCCTTGACCGCGGAATGTTGCGTTGACGAACTTTTGCAACAGGCCCTGACTGACGGCGCGACAGACGACGCTGCGTTGGCGTTGGATCGTGATTGGGTCGCGACACTTCATTGCAAGAATTGTGCGCTGACAACACCGGTCGAACGAACGCTGACGCTCGTACGTCTGAGCGACGCGACCTGTGAGCAGTGCGGTCAGACGATGCAGCCCCAAATGACCCACCGCGTGGCAACCGGGAGCCCTTGGTCGAGCCGGACGTTGCGCGAGCTGGGAGTGCCGGACTTCGATATTGTAAAAATCGATTCGTCGGCGGGAACAAGCTATTATCAACTGACGCCAACCGCCGGCGACCAGATCTTTTCGAATCGCCGGGTATGAGTCGGTTGTTTCAATGATCCGCGATGGACAAAGAAATTAGCTTTGGCGACTTTCAACAATCGCAGCCCCAATTCGGGGTCGCGCCGGATCGCAATCCGCACTTTGCCGTCGCTTGCGTTGGAGCAGCGAGTTCCGCCTCGCCGATCTTCGTCGATTTGGACGTGATGCGAGAACTCGAGTCGCACGCCCTGGATAATATCAACGTTGAATTGGGTGGCGTTCTCTTGGGCGACCAACTCGTCGACGCAGAAGGAAACCCCTTTGTCGTCGTCCGCGATTCGTTGCGGGCCGAACATTACCAAGCCACCCGCGGGAGTTTCAAATTCACGCACGAGACGTGGGAAGCCATCACCCGCCAGCGCGACCAGTTCCCTGAAAAGTTTGCCATCGTCGGTTGGTATCATACACACCCGGGCTGGGGCGTATTCTTGTCCGACATGGACATGTTCATTTGCAATCATTTTTTCAACCGGCCGCTCGACGTTGCCCTGGTGATCGATCCGGTGCGCGACGATCGAGGCTGGTTTACCTGGTCGCAGGAATCGAGGCCGGCCACGAAGCAGCAAGCGTTAGGTTTCAGTTTGTTTGGGCACCGCCATCGCGAAGAAGAACTTCAGGCGGTCGCGCAGCGTTATAATGAGAGTGTAACTATGTCTGCAGATCCCCGAATCCGATTGACAAAACCCGTGCCCGCCGCGGCGACGGTGACCCTCCTCGAGCGACCGCCGGCGCCGACGATCTGGATTGCCGTTGCCGCGCTCATCCTAGGACAAATGGCGCTCATTACGGCGATGCTCTGGCGGTGGCCTGTCGATACGGCAGCGACCGGGTCGCCCGCCGTCGGGCAATCGCAATTGGATTTGATCGTGCGCGAGCGGCAAGTCCAAGCGAAGTCCGAAGCCTTTCGCGAGGCGTTGATTGCCGCGGTGGAAAAGACGCCTGAGACGACCGGGATCGTCGATCGATTCGCCGAATTGAGCGAGCAGAATCTTGCCCTCCACGGCAACTTGGACGGGCAAGCTGCGCTGACCCGCGAGCTCACGCAGCAACTAAACCAAGCCACCGAACTATTGGCAAAGGCGACGTTGGATCAGAAAAATCTTAGCAATGATTTGGCGCGACGCGACGCACACATCCTGAGCCTGCAATCGAGAATCGACGCCTCGAGTGAGGCCTTTACGGCAGCGAGCGGAATTTCGACTTGGGTTCTGCTACTCGGCGGAATTCTGATTGGAATCCTCGCTGCGGTGGGAGGTGTCGTGGGTGGTTTTGCACTAGCCCGTCGTCGCGAAGACTTAGAGACAAGTGTTTCTGGTGAGGAATTCGCCGACCGCGACGCAACTCAGGATGATTCTAAAATCAAACTGGCGTGATTCGAACGAGCTTGGTGCCGTGATTTCCATTCCCATCATTGTCGCGGTCGCAATCATTATCTGGCTTGTGATCTATCTGCATCGGCGGGCCACTCTGTATTATGCGTTCGAGGACTTGGCCAAGCGGTACTTGGGAAAAGTGTTTACCACATTGGGCGGCAGCCCGGGAGCGAATTTTCGCTATCGCGACGTGTTGGTTCGGCTGACTGCGGCGCTTCGATTTCCTAGAAATGGGGGCCGTCAGACTCGGCTCGCTTTGGACTGGCCCGACCGCCGGTTTCAGCTCGTGGTCTACCGGCGTGGAACGAGATTCCGCGGATGGTCCCATTCCGGGTTGAGTGCATTTCGCTCCGATCAACCAGCGCTGCATGAACAATTTGAGATTTGGACCAATGACACCGCGATCTCCCAAGGATTGCTTTCGCCGGCTTGCGTCTGGCATCTATTTCAGTTGAGCGAACTGGCGACCAATCGACACGTGCTTTGGTATATCCGCCGTGGCAAATGCCAAATCCACATCGGCGGCCATTTTCGCCGCAAAAAAATCCTGCCCGATGTCGTGGCCAAGATGTTGGAGTTGTATTCTCAGGCCCTTCTTACCCAGCAGCAGGGCCTGGACTTTGTCGACGAGCGATCTCCCCGTGTGATCGAGGAAATGATCTGTCCCATTTGCAGTGCCACGATCGGCCGCGACGTGGTCATCTGCGTTCGTTGCCGCGCGCCGCATTGCCGGGAGTGCTGGCAGTACAACGGCAAATGCGCGACCTTTGGCTGCGGAGCGGAAAAGTGCATCGCCCCGGTCGTCGATCAACCGACTCACCGCAATGGTTGGGCGTAACCTTATTGCCCGCGAAGGTGTAAGCCGCTGGATGCGAATGCAACAGAATGATTGGCGAATTAGGCTGCAACTGTCAAGTCAACGACCGCCGCTTACGTCGGTCGCTGCGCGGCGACGGTCGGAACGCTTGGCAGCTTCGCCTTCCAGTGTTTTTCCACTGCGGCCAATAGCGGGTCGATCGTCTTGCGCTGAATCTTGTGGGGGGGCGCCCAATCGAACCAACGATAGCCGTCGTGTTCGGTGACGTGAATCTTGCTCGGTTGGGTGAGCCGAACCAGGAAAACGACAAGTTCCTTGAGTCGTTGAGTGTCCTTGTTGCGATCGCGCGAAATAGAATAGCGATGTACGAATCGGAAATCGCTTTCGAACACGACGTGTTGTGGATCGATGCCGGTCTCTTCGGTCAGTTCCCGCAGAGCACACTCGACGTCGGATTCATTGGGATCGACGTGCCCCTTGGGCAAATCCCAGCGATCAGCGTGTTTCATTAGCAGAAAGGCACGCTTGGGTTCGTCGCGATAAACGAGCACGCCGCAAGAGCGAACGTCAATATCATCTTCATTCGTCGGTGGCAAGCAATCCTCGCGAAAAAGTACCTTGCGAACGGTACCATCATATCCGTATCCGCAGCAAAATCCAACAAAGGGGCATTTTTCGATGAAAATCTACACCAAATCGGGGGACCAAGGTCAGACGTCGCTCCTCGGCGGCCAACGCGTCGGCAAGAACAATCGGCGCATCGAATTGCTCGGCACTCTGGATGAATTGAATTCCGTGCTGGGCCTGGCGCTGAGTGCGCCGACAAGTCGGTCCGCGGGCCACCTGTTGGAGCGAACGCAACGTCAATTATTCACCGTCGGCGCCGAGCTTGCCCGGCTCGACCTCGCGCAATCGCGGTTGCTCGAAAAGGCGAACGATTGGACTGGACAGCTCGAACGCGAGATCGATGAACACGTCGAACGACTGCCGCCTCTGGCCAACTTTATATTGCCTGGGGGAAGTCCTGCGGCGGCGGCGATACACTTGGCGCGCTCGGTGTGCCGACGTGCTGAACGCATTTTTTTCGCCGAGCAAGTTCCCGACGGCCAATGGGTCGGAGTTTACTTGAACCGATTGGGAGACTGGTTGTTCGTGCTCGCCCGGTTGGTCAACCAAGCCAACCATCAGACGGAAACAATTTGGATCGCCGGCGTCGATTGACTCCGCTAGAGCGAACTTGCGGGGCGAGATTCAACATTCGGCAGCGGTTCGAGTTTTTTTGGGAAATGCCACGCGGGGACTGGAATGTCGCGTTATAATTCGCCCACCTAGATCGCAGGGTGTGCAGTGTCGGCGGGCGGCTATTATCGGGAGCTGAGTGATGAAAAAAGTCGAAGCCGTGATTCGGCATTTCAAACTGGAAGAAATCAAAAACGCCCTCGATGCGTGCGGTGTGGGCGGGATGACGGTCACCGAAGTGAAGGGCTTTGGCCGACAAAAAGGCCACACCGAAATGTATCGCGGGACTGAATACGCAATCGATTTCGTTCCCAAAGTCAAAGTGGAAATCGTCTGTCCCGATCACTTGGTCGCTCCCGTCATTCAAACGATCATGGACAAGGCGAAGACTGGACAAATGGGCGACGGTAAGATTTTTGTTACCGATATCAAAGACGTCATCCGAATCCGCACCGGCGAAACCGGAAACGAAGCGATTTAACTTTGGCTCGAGGCTCGTTTTCTTCCCCTCGCCGGGGTCGCCGTTTCTCGAATCGCTTCGTCCAGCGGCCAGTGCTACAATCGATGGGATGGCCGTTGCACCAGATCGGTGTCGCTGATGAGTCATGTTTCGCCTTCATCGATGATCACGACGTCCTCGACTCTACCCGAACCGATTCTGCAGGCGCGCCGCGCGTGGGCCGCAGCCCTTCAATCAGCGCGTCGCCGACACGATCAGGGCGAATCGGGCCTGGCCATCGTTTCGGAGCTATCAGCCTGCTTGGAGGAAATCCTCAAGCAGCTCTATCAGTACTCCTTGGCCCAGGTCGAAAACGTCGAGATCGCCAACAAGACCGCGCTCATCTTACACGGTGGTTGTGGACGTCGGCACGTCGCGCCGTTTTCCGACGTCGACCTGATGCTGATGTGCTTGTCGACCGAAGATCCGCAGCTCCAGCAGTTCGCGCGGGTGCTCGGCCAATCGGTCAACGATGCCGGTTTTAAGGTCGGATTCTCCGTGCAAACGCCGCGGCAAGCACAGGGTTTGGCGTTACGCGTCGCGGCGACTTTTTCGTCGCTGATCGATTCGCGATTGTTGATCGGCAGCCGCTCGCTATTCAACCATTTCTACTTGCAGTTCCAGCGGTTGGCCCAACGCCGTTCGACGAGCACGATTCGCGCGATCATGCGTGCCCGCGAGGCCGAGCGGATTCAATTTGGCGACACAGTGTATCTCCTGCGCCCCGACATCAAGCGATCGCGCGGCGGCTTGCGGGATATCCACTTGATCCGCTGGATCGGCTTTCTGCGATACGGCGAGACGGATTTTGAAAAGCTGGCGGAGGCCCAAGCCCTGATGGGCTCCGATTGTGAAAAGCTGACCACAGCATTCGAGTTCCTGTTGCGGCTGCGAAACGAATTGCATTTTCATGCAAACCAACTCAACGATCGCCTGTCGCGTTCCGAACAAGTCCGGATCGCGGAAAAATTCGGCTACCAAGCCTCCGAAGGGGTGTTGCCGGTCGAAGCGTTCATGCGCGACTATTTTCAATTTACCACCGACGTCCGCTTCTGTTCCGACCATTTCGTCGCGACCAGTCAAGCTCGGGCGATCATGCCCAACATGTTGACCTCGATCATCACTCGCTCGGTCGACCAACATTTTCGTGTGGGCTTGTTCCAAATCGGGGCCAAGCCCGCGGCGCTGCCCGAGGCCTCGCGAAATTTAGAGTTGGTCTTGCGACTTATGCAGTTGTCCAATCTTTACGACAAGGAAATCGAGCATTCGACGTGGGAAGCCATCCGCCAATCAATGACGGACGCCGAGGACTTTCCATTGACTTCAATCGAGGCCACGCGGTTCATGGCGCTGTTGTCGGGGCCGACCCGTCTTGGGGTTCTCCTGCGACGGCTGCACGACCTCCGCGTGCTCGAGAAAGTCATTCCTGGCTTCCGCCACGCCCGCTGCCTGTTGCAGTTCAACGAATACCATCAATACACTGTCGACGAACATACGATTCGCGCTGTTCAGGCCGCAACCGAATTTGCCGCCCGATCGGACTTGCTCGGCCAGGTTTACCGCGAGATTCGCTCCAAGGATCTCCTGCACTTGGCGCTGTTGCTGCACGATCTTGGCAAGGGTTTTACCGAAGACCACAGCGAAGTCGGTCGACGGATGGCGGAGGAAACGGTCAAACGACTTGGCCTGCCCAAAGAGGACGGCGAAACCGTCGCATTCTTGGTCCACAAACATCTCTTGATGGACCATCTGGCGACTCGTCGAGACATTAACGACGAGTCGATCGTCGCCGAATTCGCTGCCAACGTCGGTTCCATCCAGACCCTGCAAATGCTCTACGTGATGACCTGCGCCGATATCGCCGGCGTCGGTCCGGATACGTTGACCGAATGGAAATTGGGATTGCTCACCGACTTGTACCGCAATGCCCAGAGCTTCCTCACCGGGCACCACGGACCGCGGGCGGTCGACCCAAAGTTGGGCCGTTTTTTCGATCAAGTCCGCAAGCAGGTCCCCGATCCGGAAATCGCCCGCTGGGTCGAAATCCACGCACAGGCTCTGCCGCGCAACTATTGCGGCGATCACACGCCCGAGACCATCGCAGCTCAAATGTTGGAGCTCCGGCAGTTGGCTCCGGGGGATTTCAAATGCTGGATCAACTTTTCCGAGAAACGCAATGTCGTCGAACTGTGCGTCGCCAAATACCAGCAGCGATTAGCCGGCGTCTTTTATCAAATGAACGGCATGCTCGCGAGTTTGGGGCTTAAGATCCGTGGAGCCGACATCAAACCGCTCGACGAGTCGTTCGTCTGGTACTGGTTTCAGTTTGAAGACCCAACGTTTAGCGGTGAACCCCCCAAGAGCCGCCTCGATCAGATCGTGCACATGGCGACCGAACTTGTCAGTGGGACCCGCGCGACGGCGCCCCGATTTCCGCGCACCTGGGAGTTTTCATCGACTCCCGAAGAGGAATTCATCTTGCCGGAAATTCGCGTCCAAATCGACAATCAGAGCGTCGAACACGCCACGATTGTCGACGTGTTCGCGTACCAAAAGATCGGTTTGCTTTACACCATCTCCAAGAAGATTTATGAGTTCGGCCTGGATGTGCACTTTGCACGGACTTCGGTCTACGGCACGCGCATCGTCTGCGTGTTCTACGTGACCGATGAATCGCGATCGAAAGTCCGCGACCTGCGGCAATTGGTCAAAATTCGTCGTGGCTTATTAGAGGTGACCAAATCGTTTCTCAGCGGCCAGGCCGCTACGGGCGAAAGCTGAACCCAATCTCTGGTTCCCTCGCCCCAGCTTCCGGGGAGAGGGCAGGGTGAGGGGCGTTTGGGTTCTCTTGTAGGGTCGGACGGGTCTTCGAGTCCCACCAATTCGGCAGGAAATGCAAATTGCAAAATGAAAATTGGAAGGACCAAACCTAGCGAAGAGATGGGAGACACCACTTGGCGCGGCCAATGCGACGGGGAAGAATCGTCTTACGACTAGCAGTCGTCGGCTAAAGGCTCGCAATACGTTTGCGCTTTAGCGTTTGATGATGTTGCCGCGCAAACACAAGACACCCACGCCGACCACCACGATGGCCGCGATCGTGTAGAAGATCATCGGATCGTGGCTGGCGAACTTGTCGATTTCGTACCACAGGCTTCGAAAATAGTTGTTCATGGCAATTCAAGGATTGTTCGTTGGGGAACACAGTACGTTTTTCTAACTACAACGCTCCGTATAAAAAGTAGCTTGTGAATACCGTGACGCGGGGCCAAAGCGATTGAGCTCAAGAATTGAGGTCGGGAATCTAGCGACTGCAACGCTTGAACCACTTTTGTCGGCTGTTCGGCGCCGCGCCGGAGGCGCCCTGCCGCTGGAAATTCAGCGGCAAAAGCCACTTGTCCAAACCCCCACCAGCCGCTATTTTTAATCGCGAACCCCATTGGGGCCGTAGCTCAATTGGTTAGAGTACCGGACTGTCGATCCGGTGGTTGCGGGTTCGAGCCCCGTCGGCCTCGCTCACGATACCCCGCGAAACATTTTGGTTTCGTGGGGTTTTTTCGTTTCTTGGCGCTTCGCCCCAAGTCTCGCTGTGGTCGCATTCAAAAAGCTTTTTTGCAACGAGCCAGCCGCTTGAGCGAAGAAAGTCTTCTGGGCTAGAGCGTTGAAGCGGCCTGCCGATCATCACGATGCTGCTCAAGATGGCGATCGCCGCATTCGGAAAAAACGGACATCGAATGACGGGAAAGCCAACGCTAACGCTCTCCAGAAATAACTGATATTGAGTCGTTTTGTGGAAATTTCCTAGAATTTGCGGAAATGAGGCCTCACGCTTTCTGGGAGTAAACGGATGGATTCCTGGCAGTTGATCGCAACGATCGTTGAGCAACTAACTCCCGGCATCACTTCGACCGAGCGCCAAACGCGTTTGGCGAAAATTCAAACGTTGGTCGGTTCCGATGCGACCACTTTGGAAATGGTCGCAAAAGTTCTTCGCGCGGAGATTGAACAACCGTTCTACGACCCGGGTCATTACCGCTCGACGGTCCAGGAAAAAGCTGCATTTAATTTTGAACGCGCGAGGATCACTTGCCGAGTGCTTCGTGAGGTTTTCGGAACCTGCGATTTTCATAAAAACAACTTGATGCCTCGGCTTTTGGGCGACTACTCAGCCGAAACCGTGACTCGCGTGACTCAATCCCTCGACGATTCCGGCTACGCGATTTTTCCGGAGCGGCTTTCGGCGGCGACATGCAACAAAATCGCAAAAGCCCTGGAACAAGTGCCGTTTCGCGTTAAGGCCGATGGTGCCATCGTCAACCCGGCAACCCCGGAAACCGTTCAAAGTGCCAACGGCAATACCATCTGGGTCTTGAACCACCAAGACGTCCTGGCAATTCCCGAAGTCCAATCGCTAGTTGCCGATCCCATGTTGCTGACAGTCATTCAAAATTATCTGGAGTGTATTCCGATTCACGTTCAGACTAATTGCTGGTGGACCGTCAACTGCGGATTAACGGAAACGTCTCAATCGCAAGATGCTCAGCTGTTTCATCAGGACAAAGAATTTATTCGTTTCGTCAAGGTCTTTGTTTACCTGAATGATGTCGACGAACGCAACGGACCGCACACCTATATTCGCGGTTCGGCCCGGGATTACCTCGAGCACGTTCCGCCGGATTATCAGCTCTCGCAACGACTCAGTGACGAATACCTGGAACAGCAATATTCCGCCGATCGATTTGTTTCAGTCACCGGATCGCGGGGAACCATCGTCCTGGAAGACACAAGCGGGTTCCACAAGGGGACGCCTGTCCTTGAAGGCCATCGATTGATGTTGCAATTGGAATTTTGCTGTAGCCTGTACTTCAATCCGGTCGGCAGTTTTGGCTGGACGGGATTGAGTGAGCCCTACCGGGCCCTGGCGGCGACCTGGCCCCGCACGTTTATGAATTACGACGACGCGCGGTATGAAGTACATTGGAACAAGATAAAACAGCAAGTCGATCAAGATCGCCAAAATAAACTTGTGCTGCAGACAGCGTCGCGGCCGCGCGGATTGTTCAAGCGGATTAGGAAAATGTTTGCCGGATCTCCGGGCAACTGACGACATCGACGTTACCCAGCACATGCCGCGTGTTCGTGTAACGCCAAGCCGCAGGCGCCGGCTGACTCTGGCAATTATTAATCGACCAGCGGTCGCCTCCGGCTCCGCATTAAACATTCGAAATTCTTCCAATCGCTTATCATCCGACGAAAATAATGGTAGACATGTCGTCACAGATATCAGCGGCCCTGGGAAACTCAAGCTGTTCGAGTCAGATCTCGGCGCGGCCGAAGATCAGGCTAAAGCATCGGTTGCGGGGCGCTGCCCACTGGCTGTTGACCCTTTGGAGGAACCTGGCGTATCTGTTCCGTGCGTCATGGCTTGCACGGTTTCGCATGCCACTTTGGGTTGCGGCCATCAGCTGGATCCGTTTCGTCTGGTATGCCAAGGTCCTCCGCAGAGCTCGATTTTATGATTTGGCGTCGGCCCAAACGGCTTTCATTGCTGAACACACGGTTAGCCATAACTATAAGGGCCTGCAGCTCAACGCGATTCGGGCGTTTTCCGGAGAGCGGCCCGATCTGTTGTTGCGGTTGCTTTCAACAATTGACAGACTTTCGCCCGACAATGATCGCATTCTTTTTGTCGGGCCGCGGGCGGAAAGCGAGCTTCTCATCGCCCGCAGCTATGGATTTCGCAAACAAAACATTCGTGGCCTCGATTTAATTTCGTATTCGCCGCAAGTTGATCTGGGCGACATGCACCGAATGCCTTACGGAAACAATTCTTGGAATGCATTTGTCCTAGGGTGGGTGCTGGCCTACAGCGAAAACCCTGCCGCCGCATGCAAGGAAATCATCCGCACAGCCCGACCGGGAGCCCTGGTGGCGATCGGCGTGCAGTATCATCCGCTTTCGCCGGAAGAAATCGGCAAACGGTTGGGATACATTCCCGGCGCGAAAATCCGCCTTGAATCTACCAAACAAATCCTGAGCTTGTTTGGTGATCACGTCGGTCCAGTCTATGTGTCGCACGACATCGACGATCATCGTCGCAACCAACCGGGAGACATCCTGCTGGTATTCTCGATCAAAAAATAGCCTCTGATCGAATTGGCCGATCTTCAACACCCGACGATGTCGCCTCTTGAGCGGCCGGCGGTTGTGCAACGACGGTGACGGCAACGCGACCGCCGGATTGCCAGCGGACGTCGCTCCCAGGCACCGATTTTCTGGGCAACAACGTAACCAGATCGTTTAACGGCAAGACGAAGGCGACGGCGCGCCTGACAAGGGGGACACGGGCGCCTAAGGCTTGCCTTTAAACGAAGCGACGTGAAAAAATCTATTGCGGCTACAGGCTCGGCGACTATTTCTTGTCGGTCACTGGCGTCGATTGTGCTTTATGACTTTCGTAGACCTCGGCGTACGAGGGCATGTGGTCGATGAAAAGCTGCGCCGTGGCTTGGCCAGCTGGATTTCTCCAATCGGCGAGAAGTTCGCAGGAAATGGCAAACCAAGTCCCCATAATGGCTCCCGCGTCTGACATTCGCATCAGCGAAGCGTTCTGCGTGTCGGCGTTCATCGAGCCAGAGGCGTCGACCACGACGTAGACGTCGTAGCCGGCGTCCAGGGCTGAAAGCGTTGCAAACGCGACGCAGACGTCGGTGGTAATTCCCGACATGACGATTTTCTTCCGGCCGGACTTCTTGATCGCCTCGACAAAATCAGCGTTGTCCCAGGCGTTGATCTGTCCCGGCCGAGAGATGATCGGCGCGTCCGGAAATAGTTGAATGACTTCGGGCAGGAACGGGCCGTTCGGACCGGTCTCGGCGCTGGTCGTGATGACGATCGGAACGTTGTGAATCTTGGCGGTCTTCGCCAACGCGATCACCATATTTCTGAACTCGACCGGTCGCGCGTTGTCGACCAAATTCATTAAACCGGTTTGGTGATCGACGAAGGCAAAGACGCAGTTATCGGCGGTCCAACGCTCGCGCTTGCCACCAGGAGCCCAGGTTCGCGACGCTTTCGCTGCCCCCTCGGATTGGACTTGCGCCGCGTTGATTACACCGGAACATGGCAAGACGCTCAGCAGAAAAAAGGCCGATAGAACACATATCGCTGAAGTTGATGCTAACGTTCGACGCATGGTTTTCTCCTTTGAACAGGATGTGGCTTCAGTTTGCGATACTGATCCGTTCCGCTAACCCTGCCCATTCTCGCAGGACGTTTGTCCAGGGCAATTGCTCCGACGCTTCAAAACACGATTCTCGGAGGATAATCTTGACAGGCTCACATCAACGCGTTCTCGGTTGCAGCATACTACTTGCGCTTACCGTCCAATTCACTTCCGCAGAGGGCCAAGTTAAAACGGTCACATTGTTCAACGGCAAAGATTTAACGGGCTGGCTCACCAAGGAAGGCACACCTGCGGAAACGCTCAAATTCGGCAAAGCGAGGCTCGAGCCGAGTAACCCCACAGAGCTGCTTGTCGAATCCGAAGGAATCGATTTGGTAAATTTCAAAGGGGGCCAGAAGGACTTTTTCACGGATGCCAAATTCGGCGACGCGTTGATCGAAGTCGAATTCATGGTGCCCAAAGATTCGAAATTGGGCGTTTACGTTATGGGCGAATACGAAGTGCAAATCCTGGACAGTTTCGGCAGGAGCGACGTCGGACCCGGCGACGTCGGTGGACTGTTCGGCGCTCAGGTGCCGCGCGTGAACGCCTCGAAAGCTCCCGGCGAGTGGCAGAAATTTGTGATCGACTTTCGCGCTCCCAAATTTGACGATGCCGGCAACAAGTCGGCCAACGCGCGCTTTGTCAAAGTCACACTCAACGAGCAGGTGATTCACGAAGAGGTCGAAATGAGCGGCCCCACTCCCGGCGGCGTCAGCGGTACGGAAGCCCCGGAAGGTCCTCTGATGTTCCAAGGGAACCACGGCCCGGTTGCTTATCGCAACATCAAGATCACGCCCGTCAAATAGCCTGCGACAATTTGGCCTATTTGGGTCCTTCGGTCGTCGCCGTGCGGCCTTGACCTGCGACTTTGCGAAGCTGTGCGATCAGCTGTTCGATTTGTTGGTGCACGGCGGGCGCGCTGTTGACAACCAAGAGTCCGTCAAAGACGACGATGGATGGCCCGACTTCCTCCCATTGTTCCATAGAAACTACAGACTTGATTAGTGATACGAGCTGATCAGCCTTGGATGGCCCTTTGCCCGACGTTGGTTCCTTGTCGGTCGCGCCTGGTTCGCCGCCCGGAGTCGCAATCGGATCGGAACCGTATTCGAACATTGATGTCGTGTTGTCGACTAAATCCCGGCAGTTATAGACGCGGATTTCCAGGCCCCATTCGGCCATTTGATCCACGCTTGCCATCAGGATTAGGCCGTCTCGAACAATGTATTGAGAATTGTGCTCGCCCATCAATAGTTCTATCGCCATCGACAGTCGAACCTGACGGAGTTGGATCGTCACTGGAGTTTCTGATTTCAAATCTGACGAATCGGCCAAGTAGAATTCAATTTCATACTGGTCGCGCCATTGATTCAACAAATCGCCAAGCGGCAATTCTTGTATATCAAGGTCGACGATCGTCTGTTCGAGTCGATCGCGTGTCCGCGCGGTTCGTGCTTCTACGGAGTCGCCGTGGGAAATCGCCGTTGGAATTGACGATTCCTGAGCCGCCGAACGGCTGGCAAGGGGCAACCGGCCCTGATCGGGCCACAAACTGAAGATCAACAACGTAGCGACAAAACAGCCGACGATCGAAAAAGTTGCAAAACGCATGGCCCACCTCTGTCTTTTCTGTCGAGTGATAGAAACAAAATTCGCCGCCAAACCCCCGGCGTCTCCCAATTCTTCGACTGCGATCGACACCGCGGCTTGCCGCGAATGGCCCAGCTCCAAGAGTTCGTCGAGCCGTTGCTCGAGATGATCTCGTAGTTCCTGCGAGATCTCGTCACGCTGCCGGGGGCTTAGACGCAAAAGTCGCCCCAGCAGTTCCAAGTACGTTTCGAATTCGCTGTCCGTCATTGTCACCTCGACGCCAACGCAATTGATGTCTCCCCTCAAGCCGTTTCGGTCCGCAAGCCGACCATCGTCAACAACCGCTCGACGCATTGCGAATAGCTCTGCCACTGTTTGGCTTGCGCCGACAGCTGCTTGCGGCCGCTGGCTGTGATCTCGTACCATTTTCGCGGCCGACCGGTCGATTTTTCCCAGCGGCTGCGAATGAGACGCTCGTCCTCCAATCGATGCAACAGTGGATAGAGCGTCCCCGCCGGCAGTTTGACTTGGTCTGCGCTCGCGTCGCGGATCTGCTTTTGGATCGAGTAACCGTATTGCGACCTATCGGCCAGGACGCTGAGGACTATCAAATCGAGACTTCCCCGCATCAGCTCGCGTTGAAAATTTTCAATCATCATGGGTTGTTCCGAACGAGCCACCAAATTGAGAATTTAAACGATATCACCCGCCTGGCTATCGGCAGTCTATGTATAGCATGCCGATATATAGGTTGTCAAGCGACAGAAGTTACTGCGGAAGCGTTACTCGCCGGCCGGTGCGGGCCGATTGATAGATCGCCAAGATGGTCTCGACGCTGAGCCGAGCGGCGGGGCCGTCGATGAGAGGCGCAGTGCCCGTCCGAATCGCGCGAAGGATATCGCGGTATTGCTCGCGATGGCCGTGGTGGCCGATCGCAGCCGGGTCGCTGGCCCCGCCGCCGGTTTTCGTTCGGTCGGACATCGCCGAAACGATCCGCCGGTCGGCGGCAGTCGACTTGGCAAATTGCCAACGCACCAGGCTCTCTTCCTCCAAAACAGCGGAACCAGTCGAACCGCAAATCTCAATCCGCTTGAGCCACCCAGGATACGCTGCCGTGGTCGCTTCGATCCCGCCGAGAGCCCCGTTAGCAAACCGGATGGCCACAGCCGCACAGTCTTCGACTTCGATGCGTTCGTGGCCGAGCAATGCGGTGGTCGCCGTCACGGCGGCGATTTTTCCCATCAACCAGAGCAGCAAATCGACCGAATGAATGGCTTGGTTCATCAGCGCACCGCCGCCGTCCAGTCGGCGAGTGCCGCGCCAGGCATTGCGGTCGTAATATTCTTGGTTGCGAAACCATTTGACGTAAGCGCTGCCCAACGCAAGTTTTCCAAAACGATCCGCGTCGATGGCATCTTTGAGCAATTGACTAGCGCGATGAAAGCGCGAGGGAAAAATTGTGGACAAGACCACGGCCGATTTCTGGCAAGCGTCGATGATCGCGTCGCAGCGCTTAAGCGTCACCTCGAGCGGTTTTTCGACGACGACGTGTTTACCGGCCTTAGCCGCCGCGATGGCGGGCTCAGCGTGCGCTCCGCTCGGAGTGCAAACCGCGACGACGTCGATCTGTGGATGGGCGAGTAATTCACCTTGAGTACCGAACGCCCGGCAATGAAAACGTTTCGCGAAGGCCGCGGCCGATTCGGCCATTCGATCAAAGCCGCCGATCAACCGCAGGCCGCGCAGCTCGGCGATCGCCCGCGCATGAAAATCCGCGATCAACCCACATCCGACAATTCCAATTCCCAAACTCACATGCAATCCTTTCCCCCGAGCACAAAGTCCTAGCCACAATTAGTACAGGATAAGGGTCAAAAATAAAGATTCAGCCAGGCGACTATGCCGCACCTTCCTCCAGCGCCAACAAGGTCTGCCAGGTCAGACTATAGGCGTTCAATCCCATGTGCAGGACGATGCATGGAATTAAGCTGCCAGTTTTTTGAAAAAGATAACCCAACACTAATCCGAGCACAAATAAGGCAATGGGTGCGGGCCATTGGTCCACATGAAGCCCGGCAAACAGGGCGGCACTGACCAGGATTGGCCAATGCGGAGCGCGCGTGATTTCCGGACTGGGTGCCGAATCGCGGACGACGTTTTGCCGTCGATCGTCGCCATAAATGCACGCGAATCGGTGTACGGGAACATCGCGAAAGCGGAGCCGCTGCAGCCATGATTGCAACACCAACCGAAAGAAAAACTCTTCGGCGATCGGCGCGACCAGCGCGGCCGTAAAAAACGAAACGAATATCACCCACGGCGAAGGGCTTTGTTGGAGGAGGGCCAGCGTATCGTGGTGATAGGGAAAGTACTGAACCAAGAATGCCATCAGCCAGAATATCGGCGGAACAACTGCGATGAAGGCCACAAAGCCAAGGGCAATGTCGTGAATAGGACGGCCCGGAATCATCGTTAGAATTGCCGGGGCTCGATAGCGAACTCCGAGCCAAACAACCCCGGCCGCCGTCGTCGCAAGTGTCGTCAATCCGTAAACGAAATTCAAATCTGACTTTTCGGTGATCCCCAATTTTTGAGCTGCCACGAGGACAAATGAACCGCCGAACCAAAGAAGAATAATGATCCAGACATCGATCAATCCCCAGGGCGCTTCGGCTGGACGGCGATCGGAAACCAACTCGCGGCCATTCCGCCAGCGAGCCCCCAGGAAGCACCAAGTTATCAGGCACACCGCGGTGAGAATCCACAAACATGCGGCGTTGAGTTGTTCGATATCGGCGACGAGCCGAATGCTTGATGCGGCCATGCTCATCGGTTTTTTGGCGAGAAGTGCTTGGCCCCCGCGACGACGTATTCGGCTCCAGAATAAACCGTCGAGAGGACGGCGAGCCAAATCGAAACGACTAGAACTCCGGCGAGCCAAGTCGGCGTGACCACTGCGGCGGACTGATCTTGCAGGGCCAGGGCCAACAGGCACGCGCCGGAGGCGATGCATTGAAACCACATCTTGAGCTTACCGGCCATCTTGGCGGAAAAATCCCCGCCGCTTTCTTCAATCAAACTGCGCAATCCCGTCACCAACAGTTCGCGGCCAAAGACGATCACGGCCATCCAACCGGTGATTCGCAAAAACCAGGGAAAGTCCACCATCGCTTCGGCTAACAAAATAAAGACGCCACAGATCAGGATCTTGTCGCAAAACGGATCGAGGATTCTGCCCAGTTTACTGACCTGGTTGTACTTGCGCGCATACCAACCATCGACCCAATCCGTGGAGGCGGCGATTACGAAAACGACAAACGCCGCCCAATACCAGCCGATCGGAATCAACACAAACACGAGTAGCGACAGAATGAGTCGGGCCAGCGAAATTCGGTTGGGGACATTCCAGATGATGTCGGCGTGACTGTCCATCGAACTTCGCCTGCCTGCGATTTATTTGGGTTTGCCGGCGGCAACACCGATTAAATCATAGTCTTTGTGCGCCACAATTTGGCATGGGACAATCTGTCCGGCGTGTAGCGGGTGTTCGGTTTGAGTGACGAAGACCAAACCATCGACGTCGGGGGCATCAGCCCAACTGCGTCCCACCCAAGCCCCGGCTTGGCCAGGAACGGGCTGATCGAGGATGACGTCGACCGTTCTGTCGACTTGCTTGGAATTCCATTCGAACGCGATCGCTTGTTGGGCTTGCATCAACGTTTGTTGGCGGGCGGTCATCGTTTCGGAGGAGACGAGGTCGGGGAGTTTTGCCGCCGGCGTGTCCGGTTCGAGCGAATACGTGAACACGCCCATCCGTTCGAATTTTTGTCGCCGCACGAATTCGACAAGCTCAGCGAATTGATCGGCGGTCTCGCCGGGAAATCCAACGATAAACGTCGTTCGCAGCACCAAGTTGGGTATATGCTCGCGCAACAACCCGATTGTTTCTTCGGTTTGTTGGCGATTCACTCGCCGCGACATGCGCCGCAGCATCGTGTCGTTGACATGCTGCAGTGGCATGTCGATGTAGGGAACGATTTTTTTACTTTGGGCAATCGTTTGGGCCAGTTCGACGTCGATGTACATTGGATAGAAGTACATCAAGCGGATCCAATCAAAGTCTTCGACCGCATCCAATTCTCGGAGCAATTCCGCCAACCGCGGTCTGCCGTACAAATCGATTCCGTAATACGTCGTGTCTTGGGCGACGATGATCAATTCGCGCACGCCCGAGGCGGCCAATTGTCTGGCTTCAGCGATGATCTCTTCGATCGGCTTGGTCACGTGTTTACCGCGCATCTTGGGGATTGCGCAGAACGTGCACAACCGGTCACAGCCTTCCGAGATTTTCAAATAGGCGAAATGCCTCGGAGTAATCCGCAAGCGATCGCGGTCCGGAAGAGCCCGGATGGCAGCGGGTTGGAAAAACGTTCGCTGCTCGCTTTGATTTCCCAATAGCCGATCGGCAATTTTGGTAATCTCTTCGCGGCCAAACACGCCGACGAGCGAGTCAATCTCGGGCCGCGACTCGAGCAGCGATTCCTTCTGGCGCTCTGCCAAGCACCCTGACACGATCACGCCGCGGGTTTGGCCGCTCCGTTTGAGATCGAGCATCTCGTCGATCGCGGCAAACGACTCGGTGCGCGCTCGTTCGATGAATCCACACGTGTTGACAACGACGAAATCTGTGCCTTGCGGCTCCCGCACCAAGCGATAGCCGTCGAGTTGCAGCAGGCCCATCATCCGTTCGCTGTCAACGGTGTTTTTCGGGCAGCCGAGACTGACGAAGGCGTAGGTTCCTTTTTCGGGGGGCGCTTCGCTGATTTTCTCAAACGTTTGAGTCACGATCTAGTTTTCCGAAGGTCGCGCCGAATGGGCGGCTGAGGAGGAGCGCAGAAACCAATCCAATGCGCTCGACAAGAAGTAACGGCATAATAGCCCACCCATAGATTAGTCGTCAAACGAAAATAGCGGCAAACCCGCGAAATCCAGGCGCCTTCGCGAGAGTATTTTCCCTGGGACAAAAAACTACGGAGCAAGATTACCGCAAAGAAGCAAAGAGCGCGAAGTTGGAACGACAAGCATTTGCTTTGCGTCCTTTGCGTCTTTGCGGTGAAAATTTGGCGAGACCAGCTCCGGAAGCCGGGCGGTTAAACTAAGAATAAGCCGGCGACTCCGCGATCCTACTCACCCGAAAAGATCTGGCAGTAGCTCTCGTAACGCCGAGCATCCAATTTGAACATCGCCACGGCGGCCTTGACCGCGCATTGTTGCTCGTGGGTGTGCGTACAGTCGGGAAATTGACAATCGCTCACGTACGGACGCAGATCGCGAAAAAAGCCGCCGACTTCGGCTGGAATCACGTCCCAAAGTTGAAACTGACGGATCCCGGGGGTGTCGACGATATGGCCTCCGCCGGAAAGCGGGATCAGTTGAGAAAACGTCGTTGTATGCCGACCTTTTTGCGATTCGTCGCTGACCGTGCTGACTTTCAGGTCGAGTCCCGGTTCGATCGCGTTGAGCAACGAGGATTTTCCCACGCCGCTTTGCCCGGTGACTACACTGTCACGTCCGACTAACAGCTCGCGCAGTCGTTCCACATTCCAGCCGCGGGCAACCGATAACAAGACGACTTGGTACCCCAGTTGCCCCCAGACGGCAATCGCTGGCTGTAGTTCGACAGGATCGACTAAGTCGACTTTGTTGATGCAGATAATGGGGCGCAAACCGGTTGCTTCGATCGAAACCAAATATCGATCGATGAGATTCGGCTTCAACATGGGTTCGGCCGCACTGGCCACGATGACGACTTGGTCCACGTTGGCCACGAGGACTTGTTGGCGTTTGCGGCTCGTTCGACAAATCACGCCGCGCCGCGGGTCGACGCGCAGAATTACGGCTTGATTTTCCCCGCCTGGGCGGATGGTGACTTGATCACCGGTGACCACAACGTTTTGCAAGTCGGTCGCCAGGGACTTGAGCAGCCCGCGCGTTGAGCATTCGAATTCGCGACCATCGGGAGTTCGCACGGTCGATGTTAGGCTGTGGACTTTGATGACTCGACCCGACAAGCATGAGGCGTCGACGTCGCGGAGCTCGATCGCAAATCCGGCTGCTTCGCCCTCCCGAGCCACGCCCGTCACGGTGCGCTTTTTGCTGACTTGTTGGCGGCCCACGAGTCGCTCGGATTGGGGATTTGGCGTGGCGTCATCGTCCCCGGAATCCAGCTGATCCCGAAAATTCTTTTGACGCGCACGCTGGTCGTAGTTCTTGCGGAACTCCGTGCGAATCTGAGTCTTCTTTTGTTTTCGCTTGCCCATGGGAGGTAATTGTAGGGCCAAAGTCCGCTACCAATCCAACGAACACCCGGCAGATCGAGAGAAGTATTGGCCATTAAGCGCAAGTTTGTGGCAATCGGTCGACCATTAAGTTTCTACTGCCTTTTGTGCGTGAATCGGCAATAATGATTCGAGGGCGCTGGTGAAGACTGCATGGCGGCATCTTTGCGGCGATCGCGAATAGTACGAGACGAGACTGTGCCTAACTCAACAAAAATTCTGTGCTTGGCGGGAAAGAACGATCGCTGTCGCGAGCTTGGGCAAATCCCCGACGGGGTCGAGATGGTGACCGTCGAAAGTCCGCTCAAAGCTTTGGAGCTGTTGCGGACCAATCAATACGACGCGCTGCTGATCGGCGATTCCCAAATTGATAACGCCATTGACCGCGAACGGTTTTTGCAAAACTACTTCATCCTCGACAAGATTCCCGACGGGATCGCGTTGTTGGACAACGAAAATCGAATCGTGTGGGCCAACCGGCCGTTGACGGCGGTTTTCAATCCTGCGGGCATGGCAGGGATGAACTTTTACGACGCTTTGGGAAAGCCGCAAATTTTGGGACCGACGGCGAATCCTCTTTCGGCGGCGTTGGCGCAGCGAAAATCGAGTTGGACGACGATCAAGGTCGGCGACAATCGGTATTTCAAGATTACGGCGACTCCAGTTCCCGACGCGACGGGCCGCGTCGAGCACTTGATCGTTTCGGTAAACGACGTTACGCAAACGACGTTGGAACGCCAAAAGCTCGAAGCCCTGCATGAAGCGGGCGTGGCCTTAGCCGATCTGACGCCCGACGAAATCCACGAAATGGACGTTGAGCAGCGGATTGACTTGCTCAAGGCCAACGTACTTCACTACACCCAGCACATCCTCAATTTCAACGTAATCGAAATTCGTTTGCTCGAGCATGAGACCGGACAACTGATCCCGCTTCTGTCGGTAGGGATCGATTCCGATATCAGCAAGAAGCCGCTCTATGCCCGAGCTCAAGGCAACGGCGTAACCGGATTTGTCGTCGCCACGGGCAAGAGCTACTTGTGCGAGGACACGACCAACGATCCGCTGTACTTGGACGGGTTGATCGGAGCCAAGAGTTCGCTGACCGTCCCGCTGATCTACCACGATCAGGTCATCGGTTCGTTCAACGTCGAAAGCCCGGAAGTAGGAGCTTTTTCCGAAAGCGATTTACAGTTTTTAGAGATTTTTTCCCGCGACATCGCGATCGCGCTGAATACGCTCGAATTGTTGGTGGCTCAGCGCGCGGAAACGGCGATGAAAAGCGTCGAGGCGATACACAGTGCGGTGGCCCTCCCCATCGATTCGATCTTGAACGACGCGGTGCACGTGATCGAAAAGTACATCGGACACGATCCGGAAGTCGTCCGTCGGCTGCGGTCCATTCTGAAAAATGCGCGCGACATCAAACAGGTAATTCAAAAAGTGGGCGAAAAAATGGCGCCCACGACCGCAGCTCCCGGCACGCACAAAGACGCGTCGCGCCCTGGCCTGCGAAATCGCCGCGTTCTCGTCATCGACGCTGACCCCGAGGTTCGCAACAGCGCCCATCTCTTGCTCGAGCGGTACGGTTGCATCGTCGAAACAGCAACCGAAGGGAACGAGGCCCTGTTGATGGTCCGCAATTCGGGACCCGAACACGCCTATAGCTCGATCATCGCCGACATTCGCTTGCCGGACATGGACGGCTACCAACTGCTTCTGAAACTGAAAGAGATGATCGACAAGCCTCCGTTGGTCCTGATGACGGGCTTTGGTTATGATCCCGGCCACACGATTGTCAAATCACGGCGCGAAGGATTGGCCCCCAACGCGGTCCTGTACAAGCCGTTCCGCTTGGACCAACTATTGGAAACGGTCGAACAGATGATCGCCAATGACGATCCCGTGGCCAAGGCGACGATGTAAATATCACGCCTTGGCGAGCGGGGGCGTCAGCCGGCTTTGCACAAAAAGAAACTGGCAGAGCCAGCGGTACACGGGAAACGGACGTTGTTCTTGTGTGCCACTGGCTCTGCCAGTGCTTGAGTGGGCTTTATTGTGCAAAGCCGCGTCAGCCCCCTGATTCTCATCTCTTGCGACTTCTCGTCCCCCTAACATCTCGCATTGCCCCGGACAAAAGAACGCGGCCTCAACTTTATGAATCTCGCTGTGGGACTTGGATTGCTCGTCGTCCTCTACGGCCACTTGGCGATTTGGTGCGCCATTTACAATCAACTGCATGCGACGGCTTGGCCGCGGCCCTCGCGAAAGTTGCTCGAAAAAATTATCTACGTCATTGTCTTGGCGATCGCGTGGCTGGTCGTGCGGGCAACCTGGTCGGCCGGGTCGCGGTCGACGGCCGACACGTTCTGGCCCACCGTCGTTGCAACCTATCATTGGATTTGCGTCGTCGCGGCAGCGGCCGTGACCGCGCGCTGGATTTTTCGGCGGCTGACGATTCGAACTCCTCATACGCTTCTTGAACAACGCCGCACCTTGTGGGATTTGCGCCGCGAGTTCGAGCGGCTGCCGATTCACGGCGTGCAAGCCCGACTGCTGAACCTGATCCCCGGCAATGAGATCTTCAAGCTCGTTTTCGAGCACAAGACAATTGCCCTCCGCGGCTTGCCGCGTCAAAGCGAAGGGCTGCGGATCGTGCAGCTTTCAGATTTGCATTTTACCGGCAAAGTAGGAATCGAGTTCTTTAAGCGGATCGTTGAACTTTGCAATCAAGCGAATCCCGATCTGGTGGTGCTGACCGGCGACGTGGTGGATCAAGCGAGTTGCTTGAATTGGCTGGATCAAACCTTGGGCCAAGTCCAGGCAAACTTGGGTCGGTTTTACGTGCTCGGAAATCATGATCGGCGCGTGGCGGACTCCAACCAGCTCCGCGACTCGATTGAAGCCACTGGATTCATGCCGTTGAACGGGCAATGGCATAAGTTGGAAATTGCGGGAGGCTGTTTGTGGCTCAGCGGCAACGAGTTGCCGTGGTATCGCGGCGCCGAGTCGCTGCCACTCGATCCGCCCAGCGACGTCAGCGCTCCCCGAGTTCTTGTGGCGCATTCTCCCGACCAATTTCGCTGGGCCCTTGCGCGGAATATCGATCTGATGCTGACCGGTCATTGCCATGGAGGCCAGATTCGTTTGCCCCTTATTGGACCGATCATTAGCCCGAGTCGATTTGGCGTCCGCTTTGCGTCAGGAGCATTTGAACTCGGCGCACTGACGATGCTCGTGTCGCGCGGAATTTCGGCCGACGATCCGATTCGACTCCATTGCCCGCCCGAACTGACGGTGATCGAATTGGTCGCGGCTAGGGCGTAGCGCATTGTCCGTCAGCCGCAACGCGCTAGCGGCGGCTTCTTTTCCCTCCCCTCGGCGGGGCTTTGCCCAAAATGTGACTTCAAAGCACTGGCTCTGCCAGTGTTATTTTTGGGCAAAGCTCCTCGGCGGGGAGGGGGGTTCATCTAAATTTGAATCGTTGAAACAAAGTAATCGTGGGCTCGCGCCCTGAGGCAGATATTTTGAACTGCAACCTACTCGAACGGAATCCCAGTTTTGCGGCTGATGTCGCGCAGCTCTTCGACGATGGGAAGGACCAATTGGATTCCTTCCTTTTTGTGGCGATGTTCGGCCTCGCGTTCGGGATCGCCTGGAATTAGCACGCCGCCGGAACCGGGTTGCGATCGAGTTTGGCGAAAGGTGCGAATCCAATCGTCGATCTGGCGCTTGAATTCTTGGACGTCGATGAAGGCATCGATCTTCATCGCGCCGAAAAAGTGCCCGATCCCTTTTCCCACCGAGCGCTTGGGGATTTCTTGTCGCAACGCGAACGGGGGAGCCCACGGGCCCCAATTCGCTCCACTCAAGACGCAACTAAGAATGTCCACCATCGCGGCCAAACAATAGCCTTTATGGCCCCCCATGTCGCGAAAGCTGCCAAGCGGCAAAAGTGCGCCGCCGTCGATCATGTCCGAGGGATTCGTCGAATCTTGGCCATTCTTGTCGATGAACCAGCCGCGCGGAGATGGCTGCTGTTTGCGCCGCGCCATTTCGACTTTGCCAAAGGCACAAGCGCTCGTGGCAAAGTCGATGACGATTGGCGGTTCCTCCAAGCCGGGAAAGGCGATCGCAATCGGGTTGGTTCCCAGCATCCGTTCTCCACCTCCGAGCGGCGCGACAAGCTTAGTCGAATTCGTCATGGCCCAGCCGATCATGTCGTATGGGAGTGCCTCAAGGACGTAGTACCCGGCAATTCCAAAATGATTCGTGTTGCAAACGCTGACCCAGCCGGTTCCCGCCTTTTGAGCTTTGTCCATGGCAATCCGATTTGCCCGAGGACCGACGACTAGGCCCAGCCCGTTATCTCCGTCGACCGTCGCGGTACTCATGCTTTCGCGAACGATTCTGACGTTAGCCTTGGGATTGATCCGGCCGAGCGTCAACATGTCGAAATACGTATGCAGTCGGGCGACGCCGTGCGATTCGATGCCGCGCAAGTCGCTGCGAGCTAGGACATCAGCTGCCAGTCCAGCGTCGTCCTCAGGAATTTCAAAATGCATGAATGTTCGCTTGGAAAATTCGCGCAGCACTTCGATGGGGTAGGTTGCGGTCGCGGCGTCACTCATCGACAAGCTCCTATTTCGTGCGGCCCGCCTGGCTCCACCCAAGGCGCACTGCATCGCGGAGCCGATAGCGGGAACACGATTGTAGGTCAGGTCGCGACGTTGCCCCAGCAGGCTTATGAATCATGTATCCGACAAATCTGGCGTCTGTCGGACGAGTCAGACGCGATGGACAGGCGGCGCGCGTGGCAACAACAAGCCGGCCTGTAGTATAAAGGTTGCGGCGCGGTGGTCCGCGATGATGTCGACCAATTCGAAACGAAGGGTAGGGGAGATGGCCGATCCAGCGAAAGTGATCCTCAGCGGGTTCTCCGATGAGGCGGCGGCCGACAAGACGCTCGACCAGCAGTTCTCGGCGTTCGCCGCGCTCGGCTTGCGCCATTTCTCGCTTCGCTTTGTCGACGCGGGAAATGGTGTTAAAAACATCCTGCAGCTGTCGGATGCCGAAGTCGCAGTCGTGCGGAATAAGATGACGGACTACGGCTTACGCGTTTCTTCGATCGGATCGCCGATCGGTAAAGTCAAGCTATTCGAGTTCGAGGATGGCACCAGCAACCGACACGTCGAACCGAAAGAATACTTGGAGCGCGAAGTACATCGGGCCTGTGAAATGGCGCAGGCTTTCGACACTCGGCTCATTCGCGGATTCTCGTTTTATCCCCCGCGCGATTCGGACCCCGCTTCACATATCGGGCGATCCGTCGAGCGATTGCGGGATATCGTTCATGCGTGTGATCGGCAGGGACTGACGTTTGGCTTGGAGGTCGAGGCAAACTTAGTCGGGTGCAATGGTTGGTTGCTTGCCGAAATCCACCGCCGCGTGAACCATCCGGCGCTGGTCTTGGTTTTCGACGGGGCCAATTTACGAGTTCAAGGGTACTCCACTGCCGAAATCTATGAACAATACCTGGCACTTAAGCCCGGATTGGGTTGGCTGCATGTGAAGGACTATCGGAATCCACGTCTCCCTCCTCCTGGCAAGAGCGGTCCGAACGCGGTTGGCGCTCATGTCGACGAAAGTCGTCTCGATCAGTTTGTTCCCGTTGGAATGGGCGAATCGGCCTACCCACAAGTCTTTAATGACTTGCGGGAGTTTTTGCCCACGCTTCGGCAGCGCTTAGCGCCGCGACAGATTGACGACATGTTTTTGGAACTTGAGCCGCATCTGAAAGCGGGCGGACAATTCGGCGGCTTTAGCGGGCCCGACGGATTCGGCGTCGCGCTCCGTCATCTCGGCCGGTTGCTCGACTCCTGCGGAATTGGCTACGACTTGTTGGAGTGGGAGCAAATGACTGGCGCCGCAAACATGCGGTAACCGCGGCTCATTTGCTCAGTTTTTGCTTTTTCGCTTTGGAGCGCGAGGCTCGTAAAGCCTGCCATGTCAACGGAACGGAAAAGAGGAAACTTGTGATGCCAAAAAGCATTGACGCATCGAACATCTTGGTGCTCATGAGCATGAACAATCCGCCGAACGCAAACGTCGCCACCGACAGTGCCAAATACTTCGAGGATTCTACTTTCAGCAGCCGCCGTGTGCTGGTTTCAATCGCCGAGCGTTGGGATTGGTTGGCGACTTCGCGGAGCGCCGTCAAATTCGCCTTTTTCTCCGGCGCCACGGATTTGGGCACAAATTCTTTGGCATCCCAGACTTTTGCTGCCATTTCTACTTTGGGGGCCACGGGTTGAGGGGCAGGCTCTGTAACTTTAGGTTTTGCGGCCACAGGCGTTTGCGACGTATTGGAACGCTTCAAAAGGCGGTTCATGTATTCCTGAACGTCCGCGTCGTCATGGACCGACTCGTCGTGAGGTTGCGCGGACACCGGTGGACTTTCCAATATCGTCGTCGTTGGAGCAGGGTGGACACTCACGATTTTCTCATTGGCTTTGGCTGAGGCCGTTGGGCCCATCGCAGCTTCCGCGGGCAACTCAAACGGCAATTCGACCCCCGGCTGCAGGCGGGCCAAAGTGTCGTTAACGATCGAAGATGAAGTCGTATTCTGACTTGACATCATTATTCTCCCAAAGGCAAAACGATAGTGAATTAATGGTAATGGCTCGTGGCGCGAATGTCGCGCGAGTTCTTAGTGAATGATGACACCATGCACGTCGGTTTGAAGCTTTAGATCGCAAGGCAATCGGTTGGTGCAAGGTTCTTGGTTCGGCCACCCGACGACTTGGTGAAAAAAATCGTGGCCCGACCGAGCAACTCCGAAATCGACGATTTCCACGTGTGAGCAGCTTGGATGTCCGCATTGCGGAAGGAAAAAAATACCACCGTCAATGGTCGGCACTAGGGTCTCGCCCGGCGAAGCTTCATTGCCTTGTTGGGATACCGTTTCCGCGTTACACGGCAAAAGCAAGAAATCTTCTGCGACGGCGGGCTCTGGCTCAATCGCCGCCGTCGGTTGTGTTTCGGAATTGAAAGGATTGCAGGTTTCCGCGGCCGAGTCGCAGCTTGCTTCCCGGGGCGTTTCGGCAGCATCGCGGGTGGGCGAGTCGACTGATGACGAGTCAACGTAGCCGACATCGTCCGCACCATACACCGTCGGCTCGAGCAATCCGCGCAATTCTTCGGGGCTCAAACACATGGTTTGACCACCCTCGGATGAGTCGGAACCATCGTCGAACGTGAACGGAGAAAAGAATCGGCTCGGCGGTGGATTCGCAGATTCTGGAGAATTTGGATCGTTCGTTGCGTCGCAACGGGTATCGTGCTCCAAGTCGTCGGCAATAATTTGCCGGTCTTCAAGCAATGGGTCGAGCGCGGTGGACCGGAGGACGGAGTCAACGCCGTCCTGGGCTTGAGCATCGGGAACGTTTTCCAGTTCACTTGGCAGCGATGAATGGCTCGCAAATTCGACACTTGAATAATGAGGCGTCGCATGTCGGGTTGGTGTCTTGAGATTTGCGCCCACCAATTCGACCTGCCGTACCAGGCGAAGCCGGGCGTTGCCGCAGGATAATTCGTCGTTGACGTTCAACCAACCGTCGTGTTGGATGCAATCGTTCACCGCCATTTCGCCCTGGATCGTTCGGACCGCGACGCCATTGGGCCCTTGAATGACCAGGCAACGTGTCGGCGGGGAGTGCTTGCTGCCGTCGGCCGAGTCAAACTGCAGCACTGTTTTCGACGAATCCAATGTGAAAACTTGGCCCGCTTGAAGACCATTCAAGCTCTGAAACGCGAATGGCGCTAGCTGTGAGTGGCATAAGGAGTCGTGGTTGGGCACAATTTCCGACATGGCAAGGACCAAAGTGAGAGCACGGGTCGGGCGATGGGTCGATGATGATTCCGCATTAGCATGTAGCTCGACAATCTCTTGAGGTCAAATGCGACCGAACGATTCGCATTAATTCTCGGCAATTGATCTGGCGCAATCGTCACTCGTCGCATAACCAAAGCTCGGAACGTCCACTTCACAGCGGTTACGACCATGAGGCAAAAAGGATACTGCGGGGGATTTTGCAACGAACTGTCTAGCCCATGTTGATCGTTGACATCGCCTGGCTTTCGATGGCACAGTCCCCGCGAAATAAATGGCGAGATTGAAAAACGACAGCAGAAATCTTTCATCGCTGCCCCGCTTGCGTACTATAGTTCTGAGCGTCTGCCATCAGCGGGATTGGTTGTTTTTCGCTTTGCGCGATGAATTTTCCGTCGATTCGACGCTGAGAAACGTAAATGATTCGCCGGACGACCGGCGACTTATTCCCAATGACTCACGGGAAATATCAAGGTACCCACATGCCCAAGAAAAACACTCACAAAGGCTTGCGTGAGATTCTCATCAAACGCCGCGATGCGCTCCGCCAAGCCTTGGCCGGCGATTTAAGTTTGCTACGCCAATTGCGCCAAGAAAGCGGTGACATCATCGACGCCGCGATCGACAACTCCTACGAAGACGTCAGTTCGCAAATGGTTGAAGTCGAGAGTCGCGAATTGTTATTCATCCAACAAGCACTCGCGCGGATTGAAGCGGGGACGTATGGCCGTTGCGAATCGTGTGACGCAATCATCTCGTTGGCTCGCTTGCAAGTCTTGCCCTACGCCACGATGTGCATCAAATGCCAACGCGAGGCGGAATTGTCCGGTGACCAAGACGGTCGATCGACGGACTGGGCCAAACTCGTCGACGCGAATCCGATCGATGAAGTACGAATCAACGACATCGACTTTAACGTCTCCTAGCAAACTTTGCGGATTATTCCGCGCGGTCCGCAGCGATTTTGGCGTTTTTCGCGGCAAAATGCTGTAACCGAAACCACTCCTCGTCTATTCTGGTTTTTAGCCGCAAAGTCTTACCAGCAGCCACCATGTCGATCCGAACCGAAACTTGTGTTTTCGTCTGCCTCATGGCCGGATTGTTGGCGCCGAGCGGGTGGGCCCAAGCCCCCGTGAAACAAGCTCGTGACTTGGCGTTTCAACGACTGGCCGAGCAGACTGCCAACAGCCAAGCGAACCTGCTTTTTTTGCGACAGCTCGTTCAACTTGTTCAGCCGACGGTCGTACACATCGAAGCCAAAAAAGGCGCGGTGGAAACGGCCGGCAAACAATCCTATGTCGAAGAAGCCGGTGCCGGAGTTGTCGTTGAAGTCGGCCAGCGCATCGTCGTCTTGACCAACCGCCACGTGATCGTCGACTCGCAAAACGAGAATATCTTGATCCAAATGAGCGACGGTCGATTTTTCCATCCGATTGATTCGCGGATGGATCGAGATTCGGATATCGCTGTCCTTTACATCGACCAAACCGACGTGGTTTCGGCCCGGATCGGAGACAGCAACCAGGTCGAAGTCGGTGACTTCGTCGTCGCCGTCGGTAGCCCGTTTGGCTTGAACCACAGTGTCAGCTATGGCATCGTCAGCGGCAAGGGCCGACGCGACCTGGAGTTGGGCAGCAATGGCGTCCGGTTTCAGGATTTCTTGCAGACCGACGCGGCGATCAATCCAGGCAACAGCGGAGGTCCGCTGCTCAACGTTCGCGGTGAAGTGATTGGCATCAACACGGCCATCGCCAGCAATAGCGGCGGCAGTGACGGTATTGGATTCACAATTCCCATCAACATGGCCTTGCAAATCGTCCGCGAATTGACCGATTATGGCTACGTTCGGCGGGGTTTTTTGGGCGTTTCGCTCGATTCCCGCTACACCGCGGAAGTCGCCGCCGAGTCGGGCTTGAACAACGCGTTCGGAGCCCGCGTCTCAGCGATTACCCCCGATTCGCCGGCTGCCACCACCGACCTGCAAGTCGGCGACATCATCCTGAAATTTGACGGGCGAGTGATCGAGAACGATTCGCATTTGGTGAGCCAAGTCAGTTTAACATCCATCGGCCGCCAAGTCGAACTGGAAGTCTTTCGCAACGGCAAACAAACCACGGTCCACGCCACCATCCGCGACCGGGAAGAATTTCAAGTCCGCAAGTAAGCGAGAAGACGCTTTCTGCTTCCGTTCTTGTCCCCAACGAGCTTGCCTCGTTGGAACAAAAGATTCGTGGGCTATAACGAGTCGATACACCTCAGTTCACGACCCCAACGGGCTTGTCCCGTTCGGTGAAGAAGGCTTTCGACTTACGATCTGCCTTGCCATACGCGCGAATCAAATGGCGTCGAAGCGAAACAGACTCCATCTGATTCACCACACGAGACAAGCTCGTGGGCGTCTACAAGATTCGGCGAGGATTTGTCTTAGCTAACCAATCTGTCGTTCCAACGGAACAAGTCCGTTGGGGACGATGAGGAAAGTGCAAGACACATGCCATCGCAGGTTGACGTGTATTGAATTCCCGGATAGTCACCTGAGCTTTGTAGGATGTTGCAGGATTCCGGTAGGGTGTGGCTGGAGCCGGAATTGGTTCAGGTTGAATAGTTCAACTGAGTCAACAGCGAACCGGCGACTGTAGCAAAAGCTTTCTGGTCGGACACACTCATGGCCTGCTTCCAAGAAAAGGCGCGGCGTGGTTCGACGGGTTGCATGGTCAGTGCCTGCTGCAGTAAACGCTGTTCTTGGGTGACCACGATCTCCCCCGTAATTGCGCGCCGCGCGGCGTGTTCGCTGAGCCTTTGCAGTGCCCTGTCGTGAAACGACAGCATCGCGGGCTCGAAATCGAGCGACAAGAAATTGCAAATCGACTTCAAAACGCGTTCGGGCGCGGTAACGAGCTCTTCAAAGCGGACTTCCATGTAATGCTGGCGATGTGCACCATGCCGCCGGCCGGTTTCGACCCAATGCATCCAATGTTGCGCCAATTCGGCGATGGATTGGCTTGGTGAAAACCACCAAGGCTTCCACGATAGCGCCACGTCGCGACCGTCGCGTATCAAATGGATGAAACGAACTTCGGGAATGCGTTGTTCAATCAGGGGCATGCCAAACACATGCCCGGGAGTCTTGTCGCCCCACCGCGATTTTCCTTGTCGCGCGGTGTACAACCAATAAAAGCAGCGAAAGCCCTCCGCTACATCAAACGGATCGATCCTCTGAAGCTGTTCCCAAAAGGATTTGCTTGAGACTCCGTAATCGCCCCACGCTGGCGCATCGCGGGGAAATTGAGTTACCTTCTCAAAAAAAGTTCGGTGGACAACCGGCTTTTTGCCGAATGCGATTCCCAGAAAACCGGTTTCCGGGGGAATTGCCAGTTGGGAATGTGCGTCCAACATCAACCGCAGCAAGGTCGACCCCGACCTTGGTGCACCAACGATGATCGGCACGGGCGGTGGATTGCACGACGGGACCGTTTTCGAATCGTTGTGCATTCTAATAACCGTGGTTTAGCGACCAATGCCGCTTGTCTAAAGCTCGCAAGCGAGCAGAGTCGCCTTTCGCTCCGCGAAAAGCGACGATGCATGTACCATCGAGCTGTTAAGCCGCGTTCCTTCGTAGCCCGGCCGCCGGCGGGTCACACGCGCGATCCTCATACGAACTTGTCGTGGAATTCGAGGACCGCGAATCAGACCGCGATTGCCAAAGTTCTTTGGACCGGTCGCAATAGGCAATCAGTCGGCTCATCTCGCGAAGTTCCTCGCGGAGATCGTGCGACCGCGAGCGATCCTGCTCGGCAATCGCTTTGCGATAGATCTCCACCAGTCGTTCGACCGTGCGATCCAAATCGGCTTGTTCGCGTACTAAAAGAGTCACTTGAGCCGCGTCGGCCGCGTCAAATCGAGCAATTTGAGCGGAAATCGTTTCGGTCTGAAAAGGCTGGCGGAGAAGTCGCCGACCGAAGTTTCGCGTGATGGCTTTTGCCAGATTGCCAGTCGAAATCATTTCACCCACACCACGCACGTCGCAGACGACAACTGCAACGCCGCAGGCCAGCGCTTCCCAGGCGCACCGGCCCTTGCCGAAAACCAAATCGTATTCTCCAAGAAATCGTTCGGGGTGGGCGTGAGTATGTCCAACTGCGCTGCCCAATGCATCAACTTCAATGCCGTGTTCGGTACACGCGCGCCGGACAATATCGACGTGTTCGGACGTCATGTAATTGCTAAACACCAACGCCCGTCGAGGACTGGATGGCAAGGCCGCGCGCGGACGAAACCGGCGCAAATCAACTCCGTTTCGCACGACGATCACGTCCTCCGGCTTGCGACCTTCGCGGTTCGTCATGCGTTCCGCAACGGTCGCATCGACCGCAATCAACTGCCGGATACGCTTGATCCGCGGTGGTGCGTCGTGGTGCCAAGCCCAGTCGTGGCAGACGTAAACCGCGGGCGTTTCGGGAAACTGCAGCAATGCCGCCGCGCTGGCCAGCGAATGATGGCAGTGAATGATATCGGGAATTCGACCCAATTGGTCGAGGTTATCGATGACTGGTATCGTCGCGTTGAGCAATCGTTCGGCAATCATCCCCAAACGCTGCGAATAGACGACCGGTTGATGGCCTCGTTCAAGCAATCGGGTCGCCAAATCGAAGACGTACATCTCCGATCCACCGGGAGCGGTTAACGAGTGGTTTGTGATCAACACGCAAAGTTCATTCATGCTTCTTCACTTCTGCAGCCAGGCCAATCGACAAGGGAGCGGGATCGTAATCCAAAACCGGCGTTTGCTGCAATAGAAATCCCCAGCGATGGATTTTGAACCGGGGAGATTTGTGAAGGCACCTTTTTCGGTGGAACATCCCTGATTCGTCAAAGGGTGTAGGTCGCGAGGTCGATCGTTAGCCCAAAGTCTCCTTCACCGAACGGGACAAGCCCGTTGGGGTCGCCAATGGATTTGTCCTAGCTGTCCAGCCTGCGAAACGTTTGTTCCAACGACGCAAGCGGTTGGGGACTGGAGAATTCGAAACGGCGCGACCGGCGAGATTTGACCGATGAAGAATGTGTTTTGGCGATATGGAATCACGGTTGGAGCTTCCGCTAATGGTTAACTTCGCGACGTCCCCAACGGACTTGTTCCGTTGGAACGGCAGATTGGTAGGCTAAACGCTGATCGCCTCCAATACGGGCCAGACCCCCACGAGCTTGTCTCGTGCGGTGAATCAGACTTTGATAAATTGCCAACATGGATCTGCAACCGTTGTATCTACCCGGCAAAGCCATGCCTGCGTACCAACTTAGGTTTTCCTGGACTGGTTGGCCCGAGACGAGGGGACTACTTCCAGACATCTCAAGCCAGTTGTTCGAGCAACTTTCGGGGCTTTGGAAGTCGGACGGACTCAACCTGCTCGAGTACCTCGCCACAGAAGAACGGGTCCAACTCCTTTTTAGTACCAAGCCAGGCGTCGCACCAACATTTCTCGCCGCGCGAGCAAAGGGGCGACTTGATCATGCACTTCGCCAAGCTGGATTAGCCACCATGTTCAGCCGAAAAGTGTCGGTGCAAAGGATCGGCGAGAACACGAACACGGATGTGCAAAACTACATCCAACAGCAAATTGTAAACGAATCCTTTGTCGATCAGAAGTTTGCGGACTCGATCACCCCGTTCACGCAAACATTTGCAGACGTCGATACGAGCCAGCCAATTCAAGCAACTCGTGGTCGATACTGGTACAACCTTCACATCGTTTAGTTCATTCCGAGCGCTTTCGGTTCAAGCACGTCGAACAGTTTCAGCGAAGTTTCGATCGATCGCGCGCGATTGCGAAGAAGAAAGGATATCTGTTAGCCGCAATCTCTGTCATGCCCGATCATTTGCACCTATCGGTTGTTGGGCTTGAGCATGAAAGCCCCGAGGCTATTGTCCACGCGTTCCAGAACAACTTGTCCTATGTCCACGGACAAGCCGCAATGTGGTGTCAGAACTATTTCGTCGGAACCATGGGGGAATACAGCATGAACGCCATTCGGGCGGTGGTGGCCGATCGTTAGCCAGAAATCTCCTTCACCGAACGGGACAAGCCCGTTGGGGTCGCCAATGGATTCGTCCTAGCTGTTTAGCATGCGAATCGTTTGTTCCAACGAGGCAAGCTCGTTGGGGACAGGAGAGCCTCATCGCTTATCTTCTGCGAGTGCCAAACCGATTTCATTTGAGCTATTCCACCAGATCAAGCACCCTTTGCAAAAAATCAAAATCGTCGGTCACGGCCTTTAGGAAACCATCGCGAAACTCCGCAGGTATCTTGTTCTTATATTTTTCGACGTGGGGAACAATTATCGAACGCCAGCGATTTACCTCCTCCGTCGAGAGAAAATCCTGGAGCCGCGAGGGCCGCCGAATTCTCAATAGTGCGCAGAGGGCATGGATTTCGGAAATTGGTGTGGTATCAGGATCTTTGAACTGATCGTCGATGTCTACCCCGTCATGCCTAGTGCCACTTGTTTTCCAAATCATCGGATGTGGCACCCCAGCGCATAGGTCCTGGTTCCCCATAAAGTTGAGAGCGAATTCGCAAGAATGCACAAAGGGCATGTATATCGGCAAATGCCGGATGATCGGGTTCCGTAAAATCGGGGGGAGTGAAATTGAAATGACTTTCCAAGCGACCGACTACGGTCTGAACTACCCGGTCAAAAGACTCTTCAAGCCTTTGCGACGAGACCGGCGTCGTACCATAAATTTTCTTGCTATTCTTACCAGTTCGCGAATGCTGTTGATCGTTTGGTGTCGTGTCGTGAAATATGCGTTTTTGCTGCTCCGCCGATTCTGCAATCCGCGACACAATTTCCTTGACCGTTTGAGTCCATTCGTCCAGTTGGTCGACGTCGGCCCACAGGTCCCGAAGTTCCGAGTTTTCAGCCAGAACTACCTCGGCAGCCTTTAGGGCCTGAGCTTGGCGTTTGGAAGTAAATGCATTTTTTAGCGATACCAAATCAACGCCGCTAGCTTCCAACAACTCGTCGCCGGTTAGTCGTCCTTCTTTTATTTTGGCTAAGATCTCCAGCGCGGCGACCGCGTTGGAACCCAGCTCCGCCCCGAATCGATGCAGTCGCTCTTGGCTTCGTTGAGGACATTTTGAAACGCCTCGTCGATCGTCTCCGCGCCGTTTTCTCCCAATTCGACAAGCCGATCGCAGGCGTCGTCATTCTCTAACGGTCCAATTCCCCACGCGCCCATGATTGCGCCTCCATTGACGTAAACTCTGAAAAAAGACCAATCGGCCCGACGTGAGGAATCATTCCTAGAAACTCTAACGCAACTTGTGTCATTCCGGGCTGAGTCCCGGAATCCAGATTCCATGGACGGGGAAATGGCAGTAACGCGCAAAACCGAAAATGGATTCCCGCCTTCGCGGGAATGACTATTTTTTGCTCGGCTTGGTTATGTTAGGCGTTCTCAAAAGTGAGTCTGTGCGTTACTCCGCGCCGCGCCGCGTCAGGGCGCCGGCTTCGGCGAGGCGGTTGCGGATTTCTTGCCGCACAGCGGCGGTGTCGACTTCGAGAGCGACCTCCATGTTGTGCGACCATTCACTGGGAATGCGCCGGTCAAAGATCGTCGCACCACGGGTCAATTCGCCGTGCGTTTCCACGTCACCTGCCATCTCTTCGAAACGGAATAGGCTGGGCTCGATCAAAGCCATAATCCCAATCGCGTCGTTCAGAGTGATCGTCTCGCGACCCAATTGTTGGCGGTACGTGCGAAACGTATGCGGCAAGATTTGATGGAGAAAATGCCCGACGCGCGAGTCGACGCCAGGGATATCCTGCATTAAGTCCAGACCAAACGAGACTTTGGTCGTCACGTCCAAGGGAATCAACGAGATTGTGGCTTTGGATTGAATGACTTTGCGAGCACTCTGCGGATCGAAATAGAAATTGAAATCAGCCGCCGGGGTGACGTTACCAGGCGCTTCAACGCAACCCCCGGTCACAATCAGGCGATGGATGAGCGAAGGGAGCATGGGGTCTCGTTGAATCGCTCGGGCCAGATTCGAAAGCGGACCCAAACAGACTACGGTCACTTCGCCTGGATTGGCCCTTACCAAATCGATAATCACTTTCTCGGACGGATGCGTGTGCTGTAGTTTGGAGACGGGAAAGTCGGAATTTCCTAAGCCATCGTCGCCGTAGAGGAACGAAGTGCCGATCGCCGGAGCCCCTTCGACCGGTGCGGCCAAGCCCACCCGGGGATACCGGTCGGGATCGAGCTGATTGAGGATGGCTTGCAAGTTGCTGTTGGCCTGTTCGTAGGCGACGCAGCCTTCGCAGGCAGTAATCGCCATAACGTCCAGACGCGGATCGAATAGGGCCATCGCCAGCGCGACGGCGTCATCCGTGCTCATATCGCAATCGATTATGACTTTTCGGGCCATTCGCAAGATCGTTTCGACTGGGTAGGTTTCTCGGCGGCGATTGTAGTGTGATTTGTAACCATTCTCAAGCAAGAATTCCCGGCGTGTGGGGTCAATTGCTTTGATAGTCGCCTTTCGCTCCGCGAAAGGACGTCCTTTTGCGGCGCAAAAGACGACATTGCGAATCCCCGCCAGCGTGCTCAATTCACGAGAGTCATTCGAGCGCCCCAATCGTCATTCCCGCACAAGCGAGAATCCAGAGACCTTTCCCCGACATATACGTTGGGATTCCTCGCATCCATGACGCTGGATTTCGGGACTCAGCCCGGAATGACGAGCTACTCGCTCGCGAGGCACAGCCTCGGTTGTCTGCCGTGATAACTTCCGAACGGCGACAAAAACCGTTAGGCTGACGGTTGAACGAGTTTTCTGGGTGGCCGATTTTTGGTCGCCTTGCATCGAATTATTCCAAGGAGCCACCATGGCCAAACCCCATCGAAAAACCAAAAAAGCCAACCACGGCAAGCGTCCGGCCAATGCCAAGGCTCGCAAGTCCAAACGTCAAAAGATGCGGACCCCGTAATTGCCTGTTGTAAAATGTGGCACGACGCTCCGCGTCGTGGTTTGCGAAACTCATCGATTTCTGCGACGCGGAGCGTCGCACCACAATTAATTTAACAATCTCTCGGTTGCTCCGATTGCGAGATTCTGCCAACCAATGGGACGTCGCGCGCTGCCAAAACTCAATCCGCAGGTCGATGTTTCTGGTGTTTTGTTCTCGCTGGAGCACTTGGCGCCGCGACTGGCGGTTGACGAATGGTTCGGCCGTCCGGCCGAACTCGAAATTGAAGTTGGCAGCGGCAAAGGTCTGTTTTTGTTGACTGCCTCGGAGCGATCCCCCGAGCGAAATTTTCTCGGCAACGAACTGGCCCTAAAATACGCGCGGCTCTGTGCCTTTCGGCTGGCCCAACAGGGGCGGACCAATGCGCGAGTCATTCAAGGAGATGGGCTCAAGCTGTTTCGCGATTATTTGCCGGATGAAAGCGCGGCGGCCGTCCACATCTATTTTCCAGATCCTTGGTGGAAAGAGCGGCACCGCAAACGGCGAGTGATGCAAGCGTCGTTCCTGACCGATGTACACCGTGTGCTTAAAGCAGGTGGCGTATTGCATTTTTGGACGGACGTGGAGGAATATTTTCAAACGACCTGCGACTTGATCCGAGCGACCGTTCCATTACAAGGTCCCCTCGCGGTGGCCGAACCGACTTCACTGCACGACATGGACTTTCGCACTCATTTCGAACGGCGGATGCGGCGCCACGATCAACCCGTGTTTCGCAGCCAATTCGTAAAACCTACGGGCGGCTGACGCGTTCGTAGGTGCGTGCGGCTGTTGCGTCGCCGTTGGACGCATGATTGAGGGCCAATTGATAGAGTCGCTGGCCAGCCGGAGTTGGATAGCGGCCGTTGATGCAGGCCTGGCATAGCTGGTCGGCGGGCAGCCCAATTGCCTTGGCAATCGAGGCGATCGGCAAGTACCGCAGCGACTCGCAGCCCAGATCGCGCGCCATATCGTCCATGATTTCGCGAGTTAAATCGCCAGTGCCCTTCAAATATTTCGGCGCGAAAAGCTCGCCGACCGTCGACATGTCGATCCCGTAGAAGCAAGGGGCAATAATCGGCGGGCAAGCCACGCGGACGTGGACTTCGGCCGCTCCCCCTTCGGAATAAATGCGGTGCAGCAACGTCTTCATCGTGGTCGAGCGGACGATCGAATCCTCGACCAAAATTACTCGTTTGTCTTGCAAGACTTCACGCAGCGGCGTGTACTTCAGCATCGCGCGTTGCCGGCGCTGTTCGGCATTTTGCTCGATAAACGTCCGCCCGCTGTAGCGGTTGCGAATCAGTCCTTCGCGCGAGGGAATCCCCAACTCGTAGGCCATCGAGTCGGCGGCGGCTTTGCTCGTATCGGGAACGGGCACGATGATCGTGTTGCCGTCGTGGACGTCGATTCCTCCCTCAAGTTCCTCGAGCCGAGCCAACTCTGTTCCCAAACGCGTGCGAGCTTGGTAGACGCTGATTCCATCCAAGGAACTGGCGACGTTGGCGAAATAAATCCACTCGAAAAAGCAATGGGCTCGCCCGCACCGATCGGCAAAAGGTTGGACTTCCAATTGACCGTTGATGATCGTGATCGCATATCCGGGGGCTAGCGATTGAATTTCTTCGCGTTCGAATCCGACGTTCAAAAGGGGCACGGTTTCGCTTGCCGCGGCAAACAGCGGGCCGGATTGGGCGTAGCACAGCGGCCGAATCCCCAGCGGATCACGGGCGATCAGCATGTCCCCGTTGGCGTCCAAATAAGTCAAACAGTACGAGCCGTCCAATTTGGCGCTCACCCGCCGCCACATTTCCAATAGATCGCGCGGCGGGGAGTGTGAAAGCTGCCGACTGATCTCATGCATGATGACTTCCGTGTCCGAATCGCGCACCAAATGGAATTGTTCGTCCGCCAGCAACGCGGCCTTCAACTCCGGATAGTTGGCCAGTTGGCCATTAAAGCCCAGGGCGAACCATTTGTGCTTTTGCAAGTGATTGCGTTCAAAAGGCTGAGCGTAGCAGCGATCATCCTTGCCGCAGGTTGCGTAGCGGACGTGGCCGATCGCAGCCCGCCCGGCGTATTCGCGCATCAGGCTCTCGCTCTTGCCCTTGTGCGACAGCCGAAAGACTTCCGAGACGACTCCGATGTCCTTGTGCGTGTCGATTAACTTTTCGCGGTGTGGGTTGTAGCTCGACATGCCCGCCGAAAGTTGGCCGCGATTCTGGATGTCTTGCAGCATCCGTGGGACTAACCGCGAAGCATCGTCAGGATTTTCGCCGATGATCCGGCTTGATGCAGTCGATGGCAAGTAATAGATCGCGACAATGCCGCACTCATGATGAAGTTCACTCATTGCTCGCGTCTCGGACAGTGGTCAGTACCCATTCGAATTCTAAGTGGATGAGTCTCTCGACTCAACCCGTTGTGTTTCCGCAGGGATCGCATCAGAATTGAGTCGCAATTGTCGCCATGCTTCCGGCCGATCAGGTTTGGACACTTTTGCCATCTCAACTGCAGGTCACGTATGCTGACGATAGATCATTGGATTGCCGATCGAATGGGCAAATTTGACAGCAGCGGCATCCGCAAGATGTTCGAACTTGCTGCCAAGCTCAAGGACCCGATCAACCTCTCGATTGGTGAACCCGACTTTGATGTCCCCCGGGACGTCAAGCAATCGTTGATCGACGCAATCCAAACCGGCAAAAATGGTTACGCGCCGCCCCAAGGAATCCCGTCCCTGCGCGAGGAACTTCAGCGGCGTATCCAACGACAATTCAGCCAAGCGGACCGCAAAGTCATCATCACGTCGGGCACGAGCGGCGGGCTTACCCTGTTGATGATGAGTTTGATCAATCCGGGCGATGAAGTCATCATTTTTGATCCGTACTTCGTGCTGTACAACGCGCTCGCGGGATTGATGGGGGGCGTCGTCAAGCCCATCTCGACGTATCCCGATTTTCAGATCGATCCCGATCAAGTCGAGGACGCGATCACCGATCGAACCAAGATGATCATCGTCAATAGCCCCGGAAATCCCACGGGAGTCTGCTGGGATCAAGCTCGACTGCGCGATTTGGCGGTGCTGGCCGAGCGGCGCGGAGTTTGCCTGATTTCCGATGAGATCTACAGCGATTTCAACTATGATCAGCCGCACCACTGCGTCGCGGAATACAACTCGGAAGCGATCGTAGTCAATGGCTTTTCCAAGAGTCACGCGATGACCGGATTGCGGTTGGGATATGCGCATGGTCCGGCGCCAATTATCGACGCAATGATTCAACTCCAGCAATTCACGTTTGTCTGTGCTCCCCAACCGTGCCAGTGGGCGGGACTTGCGGCTTTAAAGTCCGACGTCACTTCGCGGGTCGACGAATATCGCCGCAAGCGCGATCTCGTCGTCGCCGGGCTCAAGGACCACTACGAGCTGGTGGCTCCCAGCGGCGCGTTTTTTGCATTTCCCCAAGTTCCTTGGGGCACCGGCGAAGAATTCGTGCGCCGTGCGATCGAGCACAATTTGCTGGTAATTCCCGGCAAAGTCTTCAGCCGGCAAGACACCCATTTTCGCATCTCGATGGCCGCACCAGACGAGAAACTGCAACAGGGAATCGACGTACTAAAGCGGCTGGCAGAACAAGCTCCCTAGCAACTCGTTGGTGCCCAGTAGGTCTCGCGAGCCGAGCGAGACTTGGCCCCATCCCGGTTACACCATTTCAATTGACGTTCCAGGTCAGCAACGCCTGCCGAGTTCTGTTTGGACGGCGATCGGCGGGTTACGTGATTTTGACCTGTGAATTTATTGATAGGGCGATGTCTCGCTCGGCTCGCGCGACCTACGGCTCGAATCCCGGTCGTCGCGCGGGGCTGGTGGATTGTACTTTAACCGGTTCCGAGAGCGGCCGTTCAAATCCTGACGGTCGTCCGCCGTCGACGGGAGGACCAATCGAATTGTCGGGGAACGGATCGTGGAGCACCGCCCGACTTCGTTGATAGTTGATCGTCCCAGGCGCTTCGCGGAATTGGGGCCGCAAACCGCAGCCGCTAAATACCAAAAATAGTATTCCCAGTCGCGCGCCAGTGAAGTCCGCAATTGCCATTTTTCCCTCGTTTTGCAGAGCAACGGTAGAAGATTGTGCCCGCCGCTACAAGATCATCCCGAAGTGAAACCCGGCCACAGATATTCGGCGGTTTGTGCTATCATGATCAATTCGTTTCCGCGCTAAAGCTGTGCGGAAACGACGCATCCAAAGTTTTTTCCACGATCCGTTTGAGGAAGTTCCATGAGAATAATGTGGCTAGTCCTTGGTGCACTATTGTTCGCTGGAGTCGGCACGGCGGCGGCGAGCGCCCGAGTTGACTCGACAGCAAAACCAACGACTCAAGAAAAAGAGACGCCGGACCCTCATGAACCGGCCCAAGAGGAAGCCGCCGAAGACTACAGTTCATTGACCAAAGAGGAATCGCTCGAAAAGGTCAAGGAATTGGGCGAACAATTTAACCATCAATTGGACGAATTCCGGAAGAAATTCCAAGCGGCGCCTGCCGAAGAGAAAGCCAAGCTTCGCAGCGAAATGCCGAAGCCCGACGCGCTCGTCGAGAAGTTCCAGAAATTGGCCGAGTTGCATCCGCAATCCGACGTCGAAGCTCAGGCCTTGCTTTGGATCGTGCAACATCAACGCAGCGGCGAAGTGTATGACCAATCCTTAGCGATCTTGGTGGAGCGACACGCTGGCCTGACCGAACTCAAGCCGATTGTCATGATGATGCAATACCAACCGCCGTCGGCCAAGACGAACGAGTTTTTCCAAAAGTTACGCGACAACGGCGCCGCACGAGAGTTGGGTGCCGTCGCCACGTACGCCTACCTGCAATACCAAAAGCGAGCGGCCGAATTAAAGACCAATTTGGCGGAAAATGCCGAAACCGCCAAACGCTACGAGGAAGCATACGGTAAGGAACAAGTCGAATTCCTGCAGCAGATGACATCGCTGTCGGAGGACGAACTGTTGGCCGAGTTGGAAAAACTCGTGGCCGAATCTGGCGATGTTGTCTTATCTGGCGAGCGAACCTTGGCCAGCGCTATCGAAGGGGATATTTTTGAATTGAAGTTCTTGCAAGTCGGCAAGGAAGTGCCCGATATCGAAGGCGAAGATATCGATGGCACGGAATTCAAACTGAGCGATTACCGCGGAAAGGTAGTTGTGATCGATTTTTGGGGCGATTGGTGAGGCCCCTGCCGGGCCATGTACCCCCACGAGCGGTCGCTCGTAAAGCAATTGTCAAACGAAAAATTTGCATTGATCGGCGTCAACAGCGACAAGGATCGCGACGTTTTGAAAGACGTTCTGAAGGAAAAGAACATCACGTGGCGCAGTTTTTGGAATGGCGGGAGCACTTCCGGTCCGATCTCGACCCGCTGGAATGTCCGTGGCTGGCCGACGATTTACGTCCTCGATGCCAAAGGCACGATTCGCTATAAAAACGTGCGTGGTGACGACCTCGACAAAGCACTCGAAACGCTACTCGGCGAAATAGGCGAACCGATCAGCATAAAGCACGACGAGGAAGCCGAAGAGGACGAAGAGGCAGCTCCAAGCGCTGAGAAAAAGGGCGCCAATCCCGACGCCGAGAAAAAAGACTCTCAGCCAGCCGAACCGAAGGCTGACTCCAAGGGCGCCACCGAGCCCGCGAAAACCGGCGGCGGACAATAACCATCGCCGAGACGGCCTTATCGAGCTTGTTTAACGCCGAGCCGAACGCGACGGCCTCGAGTGAGATAATGCCGTCGCCTTCGGCTCGGCGTTAAACGAAATGCAATTCGCCGCGATCTACGGCCCGACTGGCCGATCGGGATACGTCACTGTGACGACCGAGGAAATGCCGCCGCGCGGCGTGAATCGCGCGGTGAGCTCGAGTTGGCGCGGCTGGACGACGGCGAGAAAATCGTCCATGATCGAATTCGTCACGTGCTCGTAAAAAATCCCCTGATTGCGGAATTGCACGAGGTATAGCTTGAGGCTTTTCAATTCGACGCATTGGCGGTCGGGGACATAGCGAAACGTCAGCGTGCCGAAATCGGGTTGCCCCGTTTTCGGGCAGATCGACGTGAACTCCGGACAGACGATTTCAATCCAATAATTCCGATTGGGAAATTCGTTGTCAAAGACCTCCAACGCTTGGCGAAAATCTGGGCTCATGGAAATCGAATCCCTTGGAGGCAAAGAATTAATGGCGCGGATGAAAACTCAAGCGGTTGTTGATGTGACAAGGTTGACGATCGATCTGGGCAAAAAATCAGAATCGTTCCCTCGCCCCCGCTTCGGGGAAGAGGGTAGGGTGAGGGGGGCGTCCCGGCTCTCGGATAGCCTCATAATCTAGTTGAATTCGGTGGTTGACGCTCGAACTCTGCGTCGTCGCCGAACCTCGAGCTGGGCGATGAATGGACCGTCCATTGTGTGCGAATGTGAGGCATTGAAAAGGGCAGCAACGGTGAAATGACCGTGTTGATTTCCGAAATATTTCGATCGCGACAAGGCGAAGGACGGTTGACGGGAACCGATAGCGCCTTCGTGCGCTTATCGGGCTGCAACCTGCGATGTTGGTTTTGCGACACCCCATACACCTCATGGGAACCGGAAGGATCGCAGGTCTCGCTCGATGAAATCACGCGCCAGGTCGCGGAAAAACCATCGACGCACGTCGTAATCACGGGGGGCGAGCCGATGCTATCCCCGCAACTCGGCGAACTGACCCAAAGGATTGAGGCCTTGGGGCGGCATGTGACGATCGAAACAGCAGGGACAGTTTTCCAAGAAGTGCATTGCGATTTGATGTCGATCAGTCCCAAGCTTTCCAACTCGACACCGTCATTAGCGCGGGCCGGTACTTGGCGGCAACGGCACGATGCGACTCGGCACCGAGCCGACGTCGTTCAACACTTGATCGAAGACCACGATTACCAACTCAAATTCGTAGTCGACACACCGATTGATTTGGAAGAAATCGACCACTACCTTGGGGAATTTCCCGCAGTCGACCCCACCCGGGTTTGGCTGATGCCCCAAGGCGTCGAGGTCGATGCGCTCCTGCAGCGCGAATCATGGCTCGAACCGCATTGCCAATCACGCGGATTTCAACTTTGTTCTCGCCGGCAAATCGAGTGGTACGGCAACCAGCGCGGCACGTAAGGGAATTGCAGTTGTTGCGGCATCGCTGGCGATCCACCCCTCCCCAGCCCTCCCCGCAACGAAGCGCTGGGGGAGGGAGTTTGAACGCTTTTGCGCTCGTTCGTTGTCAGCCCTTAACTCTTGTCTCTCAACTCTCAACTTCCAACAATTCGTGAATCCGGTCGACGCTGGCTTGCAAGGATCGGCCCGCCATTAGAAAGTTAGTGTGCGAAGAAATCTGAGGCTGGACGCGTTGGTAAAGATCGTTGGCCGCGATAAGTTTTCGAATTTTTTTTCGAGCGAGCTTCAAGAATTGATCCCAGTCCTTTTGCTCGAACGCGGGACCGAGCGCATGGGAATAGTCATACAATTCCCGGTAGACTTCCCGCAGTTCTTCGTCCTCTTCGGCTTCTTCCGAGTGTTTTACAAACGTGCGCACCATCCACACGTGGCAGAGTTCTCGTTCGATCAGGCTGGCAATTTCGGCGGGCGTCATGAGGTGGCTGGCGCCGCGGGGGCATGGGGAGCCGAGCGAGGAGCTGTGAGCAACACGGTAACGGCTCCAAGAATTACGAGAGCCAAGCTGATGAAAAACATACCGTTCACCGAGCCCCATTTGTCGTGCCGAGTGAGCTCGAAAAGGGTGTTCACAATGGGGGCGCCACCGAAGACTAGCGGCATGACCAGAATCGGTTTGCCGCCGAAATTGAAAGCGTAAATAATCCCCAGCGCACCGAGCGCTCCCGCCGCACCCGCGGCCAACGAGCAGGCTGCGCCATTCAGAGTCCATGCGCCCGCATTGATGACAATGACGCTCTGCATCAGCAGGGGAATGACGACTGCAACGGTGAAATAGGCCAAACCGACGCAGATGAACGGACGCAGACGGCTGCCCGACATTTTGGTTTGGCCGCTATGCAAAATCGGGCCATACGACCCCCAACAAAACGCCGTCATGCAGATCCCGAGTGCCACCATGGCGAACTGACCGGCATCGAGCGACGGCGTTTTGGCCTCTGACGGCCTGAAGTACATCACGCCGGCCGCGCCGAGAGCGACGATCGTCACGCCAACAAAAAACAAAATGTTCGCCTTGCGAACCGTTCGATGCATGAGCATGGTGACCAGCGTATTGATCACAGGGGCGCCGCCAAAAACCAACGGCACAACGTAAACGGGACTTCCCCGATTTTCCAAGGCGATAATCATTCCAACGGCTCCCAGTGCACCCACGACGCCGGCGAGGTATGACCAGACAAAGCCGGCAATGGACCACCTCCCGGTTTCTCCTTTGGTGAATAACACGACGACCGGCACGAGCACAGCGATCATAAAATAAGCAATCCCGACGCAAATCAACGGCTCGATCCGGCTGAGCTTGCCGTCGACTCCCATGAGTTTTTGGCCTTCTTGCAAAACGGGCGCATAAATGCCCCAGAAAAAAATGGTCATCAGCACAAAAACGAGGTATCGAAAGTTCTGCATATTAAAAGGGAATTACGAATTGAAGAAAGGGAAATGAGCGATTAGGTGCGCTTTCGCATCTCTATGTCCAGTTGGCTTTCTCAAAACTCAAGTATGGGGTCTCAAATCTGACATCGGTAACCCGGATTCCAAATTCTGATCTGAACACTGAAAACTGAACACTGAAAACCTGATAGTCTAATCGAATCGCGAGTCGAGCCCAATGACGAGTGGTTCGGGTGTGCGGTGGTTCACTCTTCCACCAGCGGGCACCAATTCGCCGCGAATCGACTTTGGCAGCCCTTGCAGCGAACTTTGCAGCCGAGCACATCGGCTCGCAAGCGGCTCTTGGCCGAGCATGTGCTGCAAGTAATCACAAATCGGCGTTGTTCGAGTTGGACTGTTCCAACGACATCGGCGGGGACGCCATCGAGTTCGACATCGTCCAGCTCGAATTGCGTGAGCAACTCGCGCGTCAATTTTGTAACTCCGACGATTCGATTGGAGAGCCTGCGGATTGCCCGCTCGAACACGTTGCGGACCATGCGTCCGTTGCCGAATTTTTCATCGCGCTGGCGATAGAGCCAATCAAAGCCAATCATCACTTTGGCTTGGACCATTTTGTTCATCACGTACTGATTGAGCTGGCACATCCCGCCCAGAATCTGTCCCAACTCGTTCGGAAGATAATCGGCAAAGTCGATTCGGCGACTGAATCGCGACGAAAGGCCTGGGTTGGAATTCAACAAACGTGTCATCGGGACGGGATATCCTGCTAACACCACCACCAATCGATTGCGCTCGTCCTCCATCCTCTTCAACAAGACTTGGATTGCTTCGTGGCCGAAGGGATCATTGCCTTGGTCCGTGACCAAACTATAGGCCTCGTCGATAAACAGGATTCCATCGAGTGCCGAATCGACGATCGCGTTCGTCTTGGGAGCGGTCTGGCCGGCGTATTGGGCCACCAATCCCGATCGGTCGGTCTCGATCAAATGCCCGCGAGTCAAAATGCCCATCGCGCCGTAAATCTTTCCCAAAATCCGCGCCACGGTCGTTTTGCCGGTGCCCGGGTTTCCACAGAAAACCATGTGCAATGCGATCTTTGTCTCGGGCAATCCGGCATCGGCGCGCACGCGCTGGACCTTGAGATAGTTGACCAGCGATTGGATTTCATGCTTGACCGTTTCCATACCAACCAGCTGATCCAGCTCGCCGAGTAGTGTGGCTAAGTCCGGTCGAGGCACGGACGGCTCACTCACAACGGGAGGCGTGGCCCCGCCGCTTTTTGGCAGGACAAATCCGCTGGGCACTGTCTCAATGGTTCCGGCCGGGACTACTTCTGGTTTTCTTGGTTGGACGTCGCAAACCAAATACGAGACGAGTTCGCTTTGAATTTCCTTGAGTTTATCCAATTCAAGCGACGACGGATTGCCGTCGGACTTGGCCAACAGATTCCCGATTCGCATGACGCACGTTTCGAGTTCCGCGGTTTGCCCGCGGAGATTTGGGTAGCGGCGAAACGGGTCGACAAGTTGCTGCCAAGTGAGCGCTTCGACCTCATCGACAAACCGCCCGATGGCCTCGCGTATTTGCCGATTGGTCAAACTTTGTTGCCAAAGATGTTGCACCAATACTCCGGCGAATTTCTCTTCGGTTTCTGTCCAGAGGTGATCCACGCCGCAGATCGATACAAAGATTTTGATCAGCAATCCGCGATGCAATTCGTCCATCGATTGAACAAATCGGGTCGGCGGCTCGCGCAGCGAATCTCCCTGAACTTCGCACACCGATTTCGCCCCGCTCAAATACAACTGCCGGCAATCGACGAGTGAATCGTTGAATTGATTCAGAAGATGGATGAATCCGGTGGGCGTCATGGGAACGAGATGGAATCGGGGGAGCGTTGGAACGCGATAATCACCTATTCTAATCGCTATTGCACGGAAACGGTGACGGGCTCGCTCTGCACGCGTAGCCCTTGGATCGATGCCGCCGCGATCAACTGGCTCGTGCCCGCGCCGAGCGTCGATCCGAGGATGCGGATCGATTCGCCACTTTTGGAGACCGAACCAACCAGCCGGCTGTTTTGAAAGATCGAAATTGCCTCCGTCGAAGGCGCCTCCGCGGTGATTTGAATCTCGCCGGATAGAGAGACTTGAGTTTGGTCCAACACCAACTGGACTGTCGGTGCATCGTGGTCTACCACGAACGGGATGACCTTTCGCGATTGAGTTTCCAAAGGACCGGCGGCGATTGCAACGATTCGCAATTCGTGGTACCCGTCGGGAATTTTATCCGCGTCAAACGAAAAATTGCCCGTGGGTGGGCTGATATTCGATCGCACGCCGTCGAGGTAAAGCTCGTAATGCGCGATTTTTGTCGCGTCCTGCGTGTTGACTTGCACGTTCACTGTGCCGCTGACCATGTCACCGGCGTCCAATCCGATCGCCTCAAACGGAACGGGTTTCGCCCACGGCTGGCAAAGCGCATCGCCGACGATCAAAAGTTGAAACGGCCCATGCACCGATTGATAGTAGGCTTCCGCGAGATTACAACCGCGCGCGTAGTGGACCATGATCATCGGGTGCGCGAATTTCGCTTGGATCGCAAACGGTTCGATCACGGTTCCCGACGACCCGGCGGCACCCCATTTAAGAAACGCGGTCGCCGGCGTGTGATGATCACCCTTCATCTTGCCACCGAAGCTGGTCAAGTTATCGATGATGGCGCCGGGTACAATTTCGCTGAGGCTTGGAGGCCACTGCGCCGATTTTTCGCCCAGAAGTGCCCCAACAACTTGCTTTTTATTGGCCGGAACCCGCTCTTTGGTGATCACGCTGTTGTAACCAAGTTGTCTGAGCCCCGCCATCGCATCTCCAAATCCAGGCTGTCGTGTCGTGGTGCGCACATCGCCGTTGAGCGAGAAGTAAAAATCGCCTTGGGGATGGGTAAAATCCGCAGCGGCGTTGACGCGAAGGTATTGCAACGCGTCGTCGAGCGATGTCCCGTTGTTGCGCGTTACCGCCAGAACCGTCGATAGGAAATAGTTTCGACCTTGCTCGGGTTGAGTATTCAGGCCCCCGTTTTTGCCCCACAAGTATTCGCGGCGAAACGCATGCGAACTGAGGTAAGCCGGCGCCTCATCGGGGATCAAAGCCAAGGCGGCCTGGACATCGGCGTCCTGCGCGACCTTTGGAAATTCCTTCATTTCGATAATCCTTCGGCGATTTCCCCAACCGGTACGAGCCAAATTCAGAAGGGCTTCCACGGATTCTTTGGCGCGACCGAGACCGGCCTGACAGCGGAGGATTTCCAACCGAGTAGCAAACTGCAAGGGATTCGCCTCGGCTAATGGTCCAAGGTATTGCAGTGCCTGTTCATATTTGCCGGAGTGGATCATGACTTGAGCGCTGCGATAACTGCGATCCTCTTCCCCCTGAAATGGATTGCGCAATGCTTCGTCGATCGATTGCCGCATGTACCAGTTACTATCCAGACTCAGGTACGCGTAGTTATTGCCCAATACGGCTCCGGCGTAATACGTCAACGCATTGATCGAGGCCGTCGGCCGCATCAGCTTGACGGCAGCAGGCGAAAGATCGGGTTGTTCCTTCTGAAGTTTTTTTAATGCGTCGTTGACGGTGACTGCCGTGGGAAAATCGGCCGAGTAAATGATGACGTCGATTTGTTCTTCGAGACGTCGGACAATGATTTCCTCGACGATCGGCTTGAGGATTTTTTCGCGGAATTCCGCCAACGTGATTTGTTCTTGGTCTGCCGCAAACGGCAAGTCCAAATACACGACGTTGCAAGAAGGAATCTGTCGTAGTTCGATATACAAATTGGCGACCGCTAGCGACGCGGGTGAGTTTTGATTCACCGCCAGAATCACGTTTTCCGGGCCACCTCCTGCGCCCGCCCATGAATCCGCCGACGACCAAGTCAACAATGCTGTGACTACCAGAAGCACAGGTCGCCGCAGCCATTCGATGCGGACATGCGACATAGAAATCCCCTTGCAGTTTGGGAACGCGGCAGTCGATACGAGGAACGCGCCGCACCGGTAAGCATTGTGTTCCGTTTTGGCTGCGCTCGCCATACGACCGTCTGAAATCGACCGCCGTTTTGTCGATGCGGATCCGGCGTGCCACCCATTTGAAGACCTTAGTGTCGTTCCACCCCATTGCTGATCTGGAGTAGTTAGGCCTATCGTACGCGGCAGCGAAAGCGAATGATGCCGCCGTCGGCGGCTTCCAATGGATCGGTGATTTCCCAACGCAACGATTGCGAATCACCTGAGTTTTTCTCGGTCTTGAATTCGCTCGTTTTAGAACATTCCGCCGAATCGGCGATATATTCTAGTCGGCTGGTTAAATTGTCGACGATGGTGACGTTTCCAATCAACTCGTTGCCGATATTGTCGAAGCGAATCGTGAACTCGATTTCGTCGCCGGGCCGCGCGTAACTTGCCGAGGCAACTTTGGTGAGTCGAATCATCGGACGCATCGGCCGACCGTCAATAATAGTCTCCGCAGCTGCGAGCGCGTCGCGCACAACCAGCGGTTTGACTTTGCCCTCGGCGACTTGAACGTGAAGATCGCTGTCCCAGCTTTGAGCCGCCTGGATGCGGATTCCCAAGCGGGCTTGTTCTGCGTTGTCCAAAACTCCCGAACGAATGATCTGAAAATCCTCGTACGACTTCAAGACTCGGCTCATCCCCTTGGGGATCAAAACGTTGTCCGCCGTCACGCCGCGCGTCGAGTGGATCAGGCCGTTGGCGCCTTGGAAATTGGAATTCCTGCGCGGCTGAATGTTTTGCAATGTGGTCGTCGAACGTTGGTCCTGACTGGTTTCGATGTTGCCCAGATCGCGCCGCGCCGTGAGGGCCGAGTCGAACGCACTGGCTGCGATGGCTCCGGAGACTTGACGAACGGCGGCGAAGCGAGGGGAGTAAATTTGTACGCGATTGCTTTCCGCGACGACTCGTCCGCCATTCAGTGTATCGAAGTGGACGATCGTGTCCTGTGTGTCCAGGCCGCGGAGGCTCCAATCCTCGGCTACGATCGTTTTCCCGTTTCGGTCGCCGCCGTCGTAAATGTATTCGTCGTTGGCGTGCCGCACGGTTTGCCAGGCAAAAAAATCGGGGGGACCGCCGGCTGCAACCACCGTTCCGACGCCCAGTCCATTTTGCAGTTCTTCGGCCTCGGGAATCCGCGAGCCCAAGCGGACCATTGCAAATGCGCGGCCGAGCCGATAGGCGGCTTGCAAGGGATCGTCGTCGGGGCGGACGTCAAAGTAAGGCTGCTCGAAGGCCGTTTGCCGGTAGGGCATCGCCGTTTCCGGATTCTCCAAATAGACGATCCGCGTCACCAGCTTGCCCTCGATCGCTTGATCCAAGTCAGCGGTGGGAATCTCGACAATGACCGGAAATTGCTCGGCCTTGTCGCTGGGAGCGTACAGTCGGTTGAGCAGCTCGATCGTCGGGAAAATCTCGATCCCCTCGTGCCGCGGAATGCTAGTGATTTTCAAACGATACGCGCCGCCGACTAACATGCCGAGAGTGGCGGTCGATTCGCCGGCAGGTTGAAAACCAGTTCCGTCCCAGAAGGCGATCGTCGCCCCCTCGGGAGCGATGACTTGCACTTTTTGCACATAACCTTGTAATGATTCTTGTGCCAACAGTTGCTGCTGGCCCACGACGCCGAGGGGCGAATCGCCTCGTTGAAGATAATGTGCTGTTTGCGCGGCCGCCATCGAGCCCAACGAACATGAGGCCACAAAAACCGCGAATCGTATCACGCTATTCGCGATCGGGGGCCGGACGACGTTTGACTTGAGCACATCGATCATCTTCATTACCGGCATCGAGTTTCAGATGCGACGGGCTGCCCCGATAGGTTCGACTCAGCACGCGTCAACAAAAATCGAGCCGCGCGTCCGAACCTCGGTGCCGCGCGGCTCGATCGTGAATTCAACCTTAACGGCAGCGATCGCAACCAGCCCCACCGCAGGATTGGCATCCAGCCGCAGGGATGTCACCGTAGATCATGTCAGCCGGCGGCTGATTATTGAAATGCGGTGGACGGATCGTGTTTTCTTGGATCATGACCGTGTCGGCCGGACGTGGATAGGACAAGCCAGGCTTCTGCTTGACGTGAACGTGGATATTGTCCGTGGGACCCGGTATCAATTGAGCCGTATGGTTGTTGATCGAGTACTGCTGCAGGCCTGCTGGTCCTCCCAGCGGGATGTGCGGTGGGCCAGGCAAGCCAATGGAGGTACCCGTGTATGGCATTCCATAGGCAGGTCCCGAAACGCCCGAGACATAACCGACCGCACCTGCGGCGGCACCGCCCGGGATGGTGGCATCCATGCCAACGCCCATATCGGAACCGGGGACTTCCATGTCCTTGTTGCCCATGCGAATGACCGCGAGGATCGAACCCCGTCGATCGGCTTCGACGACCGGATCAACGCCCGGATCTAGCCGAGTGCTGACCAGCGTATCGATTCCGGCGAACGCGAGTTCTTGAAACTCGGGATCGGGAACGTAAATGACTTTGGTCACGAAGTTCCCTGCGGAAACTTGGTCAAAGTCTTCTTCGGTGAATTGGATGGGAATCGCCGAGTGGGCGAGGTAGGCGGCAGTGCGGCTCGTGACTGGTCCGACTTCCAATGTCGGATAAAGCTCGACTCCTTCACGACCTTCGATGCTCGTGAGCTTTAGGCGGAAAACCCCGCCTTGAACAAAGTTCTGACGACCGGGAACAACGAGCGGCGTCGAATCGTAAGCGCCGACTTGGGCGACGTCCCATTGGACTTGCATTGCGGCGGGGCGATCGAACTTGACTTGGACGTTGCCCCCCATCGGGCCTTGGCCGCCAAACATCCCGCCTTGGCCGCCGTATACTCCGCAATTCGCTTGGCCGCCGCCCATCGAGCCAGCCGCCAACACGCCGGGGCCAGGACCGCCGACTCCGGGGCCCGGCTCCATGAGCATTTGGGCCGGTGGCAAATTGTGACTTACGGGGATGCCGGAGTGCGATTGTGAACCAGGCACATGACAGCCCACGGCCATGATTGCCACAACGAGCAACATGACTCCCTGAGTAATGCGTACGAACATCTTTTCCCCCTAACGCAAATAGTTTTTCCCCGTTGTGGCACGGAGATGACTAACCGTCGAAAACTGGTCGACTTCTCACGACAACATTGTCTTGCATTCCCCAAATTGCTGTTGTCCGTATCGAATTGCGGTGGACCGAGCAATTGGTTGTTTCTATGTTCGGCGCTGCATTACGTGTTTCTTTCGCAAAATCCGTACAACCGCAACATGAACCCAAAATTACCACTTTTACTTTGTCTGCTAGCGGCGGGGGCCTATTACTGGTCGACACGCGCTTATCGCCGCGTCGAACCGACTCCAACTCAAGCAATCGGAGCCGTCGAATCCTCAACTCCCATTCCGTTCGAGTCGCTGCCGGCATCGATCGCTATCAATGCCAATGAAATCATGGCACAAGCCGCCGACCTGCTGCTCAAGAGCCCGGCGTTGCATGCGAAAGCCCGCTTCAAAGTCGATTTGATGGGGCAGCAATTGGCCGCTCCTGGGGAATATTGGCAGCAAGGGGAGGGGAGTCGTAGAACGCGCTTGGAGTTTCGCTACCAATCCGAGGGGAGTCGTTTGGACGCCCTGCAAATCTGCGACGGGCGCTATTTTTATTGGTATCGAATCGTCAACGCGGAAGGAAGACTAGAGTACATCGACTTGAAACAAGTCGAAGAAGTACACCACGACGACTCGCCCTTTCTTGGCGGGCGCCGCGCTTGGGATACGGTGGGCGGCCTGTCGAGCATGATGGATCATATTTCCAAAGCGTTCGACTTCGAGCCGGTTAGCCAAGCCACATTGGATGGCATTCCGGTGGTCGTCATCCGCGGGCGCTGGAAGCAGGATTCGCTGGCCCGACTCATGGAAGGCCAAGTCGATGCGGCAAGACTGGTTGACGAATCATGGTGGAAGCATCTGCCGGCCCATTTGCCGCACGCCGTTCAGTTCACGATCGGGACCGAAGATCCATTTCCATTTTTTCCCTACCGCGTCGAATTTCTACAATTCGAGATGCAAGCCGAAAAAATTCTTGCCAAACCGGTGGTCACATTAGAACTGTACGAAGTCGAAGCGTTGTCGGAAATTCCGGCGACCCTCTTTCAAGTCGCCGCCGTTCGCTGCGAGCCGATCGACGTAACCCAATTCTATCTAGACCGCGTGCACCAATTCACTCGGCGGTAGTTGTGCCATTCCCCGAATCGTATTGACGAATCAACAATTGCACGAGTTGCATCTTGTTCCCTCCCTCGCGTAGCGTGGGGAGGGTTAGGGAGGGGGCTCTCGGCATCGCCAGATCGCGATGGGAGCGTTCCTGATCCAGTCAGCGGCCGCAATGGGCAGGCAACTTTTGGAATTTGAATCGGTATTTACTTATGGTAATTCGGTTATGATTTACCTAGTCGATCGGTTTCCCGATGAGTTTTTGTTTCGCCTGAATCGGGCAGTCCAAGTTAGCGTCGAATTGGTTTTGGCGCAAGTAAGGGCTGCACGAATCTCATTGCACGTCCTGGCAAAACGTTCCGCGTCTCGGCAGGTATTGGTGAGGAAGAATAATCCAATGACATCAGGAATGTTTAGAACCCAGTACTCGCATCCATTCGGCGACGGGAACCGTGCGCGGACAACGGCTGCGCCGGCTAAACGAAAGCGGCTGTTGTTTAATCCGCGCAGCGGTTGTTTTATTTGTGCGGTGATGGCGCTCACGCTGAGCAGCTTGGTGATGGCAAACCTCGCCGCGGGGCAGGGGAGTCAAGAAAAAAATAAGCAGACAGAAACGACCGCGCAGTCCCAAGAAATCGTTGCCGAACCTGGACTGTATCCGCAATTGACCGAACCCCCTTGCTCCTATTGTGTAAATCAGGACCGCAAGGGATTGCTGAAGCCGACCGATCCGGTCATCGCTTGGATTCGAGGAGCGCACAATGGCGGCGCTGCGCCCATCGAGCATTTCTTGACCGTGCCACGCGTGATCAATGACACCTACGGCCTGTTTTTTTACGATGCCGACGGTCAATACATTACCGTTTTTGAAAAAGACTACGGCTTCGAGTTCTACGGTTGGCGCGGCGGCGTTATGGTCGTGCGCGGACGCGACGGATCGCTCTGGTCTGCGCTTAGCGGACAAGCGTTCGCCGGTCCTCAAAAAGGAAAGCGCTTAAAACGCTTTCCCAGTTTGGTAACGCACTGGGGGCATTGGCTGTTGCTGCACCCGGAGTCAACGGCCTACGATTTGTTCGATGGCAAAAAATATCCCAGGTCAAAATTGCCGACCGAAATTTCCGAGCAAGCTCGCCAAAGCATGGGCCAAGTCGACCCCACATTGTCCGCCGCAGCCGTGATCATGGGTGTCGAGGGAGAGAAAGAATCGCTCGCCGTTTCATTGGACGGCTTGGGGGAACGAGCCTGCTTCCGGGACAAGGTCGACGGTCGCGCCATCGCCGTACTTTGGTACGGTCCGACGCGAACCGCGGTCGCGTATTTTACCGAGCTCGATGGCAAATCATTGACGCTCTACGCCGACAAAATCTCGCCCGAAACCGCACCCTTCAAGGATCGTGAGACCGGTTCGAGGTGGACGCTTGCCGGCCGAGCCGTCGACGGACCGCTTCGCGGCAAGGAATTGACTTGGGTTCCTTCGGTCCAATGCCGTTGGTACGCCTGGAGCCATGAATACCCGCACACTCGGCTGCACGAAAACAACGAGTCGGATACGCGAGTGGACCACCAGTGAGGTTGGAATGCATCCGCGACTTCACATCGTTCCTCGAAATGTCGCGGTGGCCGCCATCGTTAGCGTGGCCGCGTTCGTTTTGAGCTGCAGTCCCTCGCCCGAGAGAGATAACCAAGTCCGATCGTCACGTGTCGACGGTCAAGTGGAAACAGCATCGCCCGAATCGCACGTGACTTATCGCGGAGTCTTGGTTGGAGCGGCGATGGTCGACAAATCCAGCGTGGTAACCTGGCGAAACGACTCGTTCCAAGTTGTCTTGGCGCTCAACGACGCTCCTAGCGCGGATCGCGACACCCAATCGGCGGCAGCGCGACAATTAATGGAAGCCGGTTTTGATGCCGAATATTGGATCGAAATCGCGTATTGTCCGAGCTTTGCGGTTGCCCATCCCGAGTGGATGTGCAGCTTACAAGGACACGACGAATGGCGACGGCTTTTTCCGGATCTGAAAAAACCCGCTGCGGATGAAGTTACAAAAAACTATCCTTGGGTTCCAATTCTTTATCAAGAGTCATTCGCGGCACATCTCGACCGTGTTGCGGCATTGCTCGCTGATTTGCCTACGCCCAAACGGATTTGGTTGAACGATTTGCAAGGTGGACCTTCGGCCTGTGGTTGCGGACATCGGCTTTGCCGCTGGACGGCCGACTATGGTCCAATTCGAACAGCGACGCCGCTAGGTGACGATGCCGCAGCGAAGTTTGTCAACGCGATCCAAGAGAAATATCCCGCCGCGGAGATCATGCCCGTGTGGACAACAGAATGCGAAGCGGAGGACGAGCATAAATCGTGCGGTGGCGTCGGCTGTTTCGAAGGCATCTGTTGGCAAGCTTACACGCGGCAATTAATGCATTTGAAAAAAGTCGCGCCGCGGATCGGCGTGCAGTGTTTCTACAAAGCACTGGAACGGGACTTGCCACGATACGGTGAAACGGCGGGTTGGATTCAGTTCACGCTGCAGTCGTTCCAAACCATGCCGCCACAGCGAGACGGCCGGGCGATTTCAGCCGGCCGCTTGATCGCCGTCATCCAAGGTTGGGATGTCAACGACGCCGAGCGCGACGCGCAGATTAAAATGGCGGAACACACCGGTGCCGCTGGGTACTTGCTCGCGACCTTTGCAATTCCGCACGATTGGCAGCCCCAGTCGCACAAAATCGACTTGTTGCAAAAGCCAAATTGATTTGAGAGGCAGCGAAATACACTCAACCTAGAATTGCCGGCCGCCTACTTTTCATTTTTCGGCGGCGAGGCTTGCGCCGCAACTAATTCTTCGGCAACTCGAATTGCCGCGACCAGACTTCCCGCATCCGCCCGGCATTGCCAAGCGATATCGAACGCGGTCCCGTGGGCAACACTGGTGCGAACGATGGGCAAGCCCAACGTGACGTTGACGGCGCACTGCATCCCCAACAGCTTCAAAGCGATATGGCCTTGATCGTGGTACATCGCGACGACGACGTCGAACTCGCCGGCGGCCGCGCGGTGCATCAACGTATCCGTGGGCAAGGGCCCGGTTAAATGCAAACCGCGCGATTGCCCTTGTCCTACGGCCGGCGCGATCAATCGCTGCTCTTCATCGCCAAACAATCCGCCTTCGCCGCCGTGAGGATTGAGCGCCGCAACGGCCACGCGCTCGGCGCGATCCAATCCCCGAGAAGCCAACAAGGCCCGGACGAATTGGACCGCCAGTTCGCATTTTTCAAAAATGGCTTGGGAAGTCAGATGTGAGAAGATGTCGCGCAGCGACATGTGCAGCGTCGTGTGCACGACACCCAAGCCCAATTCGCCGGCGATGTTGGGTCCGGGGGGCAAGTACAACATCATGGCGAACTTTTCGACATCGCACCACTGCGCGAGCAGCTCGGTGTGACCTGGAACGGGGTGGCCCGCCAAGTGCAACGATTGTTTATTGATCGGAGCCGTGACGATCGCACTCACTCGACCGTCGATCGCCAGCTGCGTTGCGAGTTGAAGCGATTGAAAAGCGGCTTCGCCGCACGCCCGGTCCACGCGCCGGGTCGCGGAGAGTTTGGTCGAATCCATTTCGATCGGCAACACGCCGATTTCGCGCCGCGCATCGAACCACTCATCGGCAGAGCCCAAATGGCGAACGATGAGCTTTGATTGCAGCAAGTCAACAGCCCGCTGAACGACTTGGGGCGAACCGACCACAATCCGCGGCACGGCAAGCAGCGCGGGAACGCTCCAACTTTGGACGATGATCTCCGGGCCGACACCCGCCGGATCGCCCATCGTCATGGCTATTAAAGGCTTTGACATTCTGTCATTTTAGTGCGAACACTTGGCGGATGCGAACCGGCAATCGTCGAAGGCGTCGACAAACGTGGGTGGCACGCCCAAAGTCTTCGATGGGCGTGGCCGAACTCATCGGCGCGACAACCACGCCCTTCGCAAAGCCTCAGGGCGCGCCACCCGAGCGTAGGCCTTCGGGGCACGAGAACTTCATTCGTTTAATTGACTAAATGCTTTTGCGGAGCATCAAATGCGGGCCGTTGTGCAAAGGGTATCCAGTGCAAATGTCTCAGTCGACCAACAAGTGGTGGGGATCATCGACCGCGGATTGATGGTGTTGCTCGGCGTCGAGCAACAGGACCAAGCGTCCGATGCGTCCTATATGTCCGACAAATTGATCGGACTTCGGATCTTTGACGACGCGGCCGGCAAAATGAACTTGTCGGTGACCGATGTCGGCGGTTCGATTTTGCTGATCAGCCAATTCACGTTGCTCGGCGACAGCCGCAAAGGTCGGCGGCCTAGCTTTATTCACGCCGCGGAGCCGCCCCTTGCCGAGGCGTTGTACGAACAAGTCGCGAGAGCGCTGCGCGTTCAACTCACGGTCGCAACCGGGCGCTTTCAAGCCCATATGCAGGTGGCGCTCGTCAATGACGGTCCGGTGACCATTCTGCTCGACAGCCGCAAGCAGTTTTAGTGCGCATGCGAGGCCAAGAATCGTTCCCTCGCCCCCGCTTCGGGGGAGAGGGTAGGGTGGAGGAATTTCCACGTAGCGTCACACAGCGCGCAATCCACGTTCAACGTTTTTTGAATAGGTCCAGAATCGGCGAAGTCGATTCCTGTTGCTGGGCGATTGTCGGGACGTCCATTCCGCGTTCGCGCAATAACTGCCGAAAGCTCGGATCGAACCAAATCAGCGTGCCCAACATCAACAATGTTCCATACGCCAATAGATTGGCGAACGGTTTGGCTCCCAAGAACTTAATCGCAGAGCCAAACGATTTTTTTATCTTGACCCGGTGGCCGTTGAGATCGACGGCATAGAGCTCATCCAGAATTAAATGCGACATGAAACCGAGCACCACCGCCCAGGCCTTATAAAATCGAACTTGCAATTCGCAATCGCACAGAAGAAACGCGACCATTCCGGCGGTGACTGCGGCGGGAATGCTGTGCCACATTCCCCGATGCACGGTGAATCGCCGAAACAATGAACCGACGCCAAAGCGGACCAGAAAATAAATCCCCGCGCCAATCAAAACCAATTGCTCCGACGTCAGTTGCAAACCTGCAAAACGTTGTATCAAGAGCATGGGGACGAGCATCGATACGACCGACAATGTCTCGCGAACGGGGATGCCAGAATCGCTGTCTAAATCCGGAAGCATCCCACCGATGCTGCAAATGCCGCCGGCCAAAATGCACGAGTCAAGCGGCAGATGGAAAAGGTAGCTTCCGCCCACGCCGTAGGCAACGCCGAGCACTGTGCTGGTTGTGATGTGCGTTTTGAAATCAGCCATGGTCGCGAAGAAAGCGAAGAATGGAAGCGGCCAACAATATCGCCGACGGCCCCACGAACAAAGGTCAATTCAAAGGCGATCGTTCCCACTGACACATCTCGAATAACATCGATCGCAGACGCGACGCCGCATTGCCCAAATAGGATCCGCTAGCGACGATCTCGAAAACCGCTGGCAGCGCCAGCAGCAAAGTTAGACCCTGCGCGACCCATGCGTCGACAATACTCGTTTGCGAGCTTTTAGAGCTGACCGTACCCTAGCCTGCCTCAAATCGGACTGTCGGGCGGTGTCGATTGCGCCTATACTCCGCACCCAATTTTAAGACCGATGGTGAAACGGGAAACGTCAAGATGCAATACTACGATTTGGTCATGCTCGCAATCTTTGCCGGGGCCATCTTGTTCGGTGCCTGGAAGGGACTGGCGTGGCAAGTGGCGTCGGTTGCGGCTATCTTCGTGAGCTATCTGGTCGCATTGAAATTTCGCGGACCCGTGGCGAGCTTGATTCAAGTCCAGCCACCGCTCAATCAGTTTATCGCGATGTTCGCCATCTACGCGTTGGTGTCGCTGGGGATCTGGATTGGCTTTGGCTACGTACGCTCGTTCATCGAGCGGTTTTACTTGCGCAGTTTCGATCGCCAGGCAGGTGCTTTATTGGGTGCGCTCAAGGGGGCGTTGCTTTGTATCGTCATCACGATGTTCGCGGTGACGTTGCTGGGTGAGGCTCGCCGGAATGAGATCTGCCAATCCAAATCCGGGTTGCTAATCGCGCGCTCGATCAATCAGTTGCGGGCCGTCGTGCCCAAGGAGATTCACCCCGTTTTAGCCCCGTATCTGAATCGCTTCGACGACGTGATGAAGCAAACGAATCCAAATTACGCCCTGCAGCCGAATTTTCCCCATTCAACGAACGGGGAGGGGGGTGGGTTTGGGGCGGCGGTTCGCGAGTTCGTTGGCGAAGTCTTCACCACAAATCAACCCGCGTCGAATAATCAGATCCAAGGGACCGTGAAAGGGATTGCTTGGCCAAATCAAAACTCAATTTCCGCCCCACCCGGCAACGCTTCGGTCACTCCAAGCCGCCTGCCGCCGATCAATTTGAACGCCGTGCACAATACGGTCAAGGACATCTTCAGCCCGGTCACAAACACAAACCGATAGCCGTTGCAGCCGTACTCTCGCGTGGGCGATTTGCGCGGCGGGGAACGGGCTCCTGTACCGAGTGGCGATTGATTGGATTTCGAATAAAGTCCGACAAAACGACTAGAGCTAACCGAACATAAGAAACATTATCGGACGTTGGAAGTAATGCGGTTTTTGTAGCCATCACGCTCCGCGTGATGAATGCCGCACCATCGGTTGATTTCGATTACAGTCCAAATTCGCTTTCCTCTCGCGGAGCGAGCGGGCTACAAGCTAATGGTCCCGCGACACGAGGCGCTATCGATTTGGTCCATCTGACTGTCGGTTCGGCAACACGGGTTTGGGGTCCAACTCGCCGCCGATCGCTCGTCCTGAGCGATTATACGCGGTCGCCATTTTGTCGAATGTGCCGGCACAAACGGTTTCAAGGGAAACCTCAATACGACGTAGAACCCGTATTTCGAGATGATTCGAGGCGTGCGGTTGAGCGATCGGCGCGATTACGAAGCGCTCAATTCATCAGGCTCAAGAGATTCCTCGTCCTCAGGCGGATACGGTCGATCCTGGTTGGCTGATGGCTCAGTTGGGCTAACTTCCAGAAAGACTCCCATCCGACGAAATTTCGCATACCGCTCGTTGAGCAACCGGTCCACGTCCAGTCGCTTGAGGTCGCGGAGCGATTTCTGAAGATACATCTTGAGTCGGGCGGCCATAGCGTGATGGTCTCGGTGGGCGCCGCCCAAGGGTTCGGTGATGACGTCGTCAACGACGCCTAGTCCGAGCAAGTGCTTGGAAGTGAATTTTAAGGCGCCTGCGGCTCGTTCGGCGAATTCTGCGCTTTTCCATAAAATCCCGGCGCAGCCCTCGGGGCTGATGACCGAGTAGTAGGAAAATTGCAGCATGGCGACGCGGTCGCCGACGCCGATGCCCAGCGCTCCTCCGCTGCCGCCTTCGCCAATCACAACGCAGACGATCGGAGTTGGAAGCCGGGACATGGCAAACATATTCTCGGCGATGACTTGGGCTTGCCCTCGTTCCTCGGCGCCGATCCCGGGATAGGCCCCGGGCGTGTCGATCAAGCAAATGACCGGCAAGTGGAACTTAGCGGCCAAGCGCATCTTGGCCATCGCTTTGCGATAGCCCTCTGGATGTGCGCAACCAAAAAAGTTTTCCGTGCGATCGCGAAATGTCCGTCCCTTTTGGTGGCCGACCACCAGGACCTTGTCATCCCCCAATTTGGCAAACCCGGTTCGGATCGCCCGATCGTCGCCGAAGTGTTTGTCGCCGTGCAGCTCGACGAATTCGTCGAAGATCAACGAAAGATAATCGATCGTGTGCGGACGACTTTTATGCCGCGCGACCTGCACGATTTGCCACGGAGTCAGGTTCTCGTAGATTTCGCGGGTCACGTGGGCAAGCTGCCGGCGAAGTGTGCGAAGTTTCTCGGCGGAATGAATCGACGGATCGGCCTCGGCCTCGAGTCCGCGGATTTCCACCTCGAGATCCGCAATCGGTTGTTCAAACGCCAAGTAGTCCATGGATTCTCGAAACGGTGTGTCGTGGCGATCCCTTTCGATGATAATCGAACGCCGAGAGCGGGCCAAGTTTTAGGTTGCTTTCCTCTCTTCTGTCGACTCGATTTTAGGCTTCATTCCCGCACGGAAGATTTGAAGCGACTGAAATGCGTCCAAGAAATCATCGATTGTCTGCGGGCGGTCTGCCGAATCTTTCAACAAACATCGCGCGACCAAGGCCGCAAAGTCCGGCGATACGCGCGGATTAAATGCCTGCAAGGACGGGGATACCAAGCGCAAGTGTTTGTTGAGAACGTCGTCGGGGCTGGATGCGGTAAACGGCGGCCGACACGTCAACAGTTCAAAACAAACACAGCCAAAACTGTAAATATCTGAGCGCGGATCGAGGCTTTGGCCTCGGATTTGTTCGGGTGACATATAACTGCGAGTCCCTTGCACTGTCGTGCCGCGTCCGGTCAAACGGTTAAGCAACCCGGCCTTCTTTTTGGTTTCCTTGGCAATCGAGAAATCGATCAATTTGACATCGGCTTGGTCGTCGACCAAAAAATTGTCCGGTTTGACGTCGCAATGAACCCATCCCCGTTCGTGGAGATGTTTCAACCCAGCAGCACAACGTTCGATCACGTCGCGGACATGGTATTGCAAATGTTCGCGGCGTTCCCGCAACTCTTGCTTCAAATTCCGCGCGTTGAATAACTGCATGACGATAAACGGTAAGCCAAATTTGTCCACGAACTCATAGATCTTGATCACGTTTGGATGGTCGAGTGATTTGCCGACTTCGGCTTCATGTCGGAGGTGCGCAATTTGTTTTTTTTTGGTCCGATGCCGCTCGAGCAAAACTTTGACCGCGACGCGCTCATGTTCGTGGGCGGCCTTGGCTTCCCAAACCACACACGTTTGACCCGATCGGATCATCCGCAGCAGTTGGTACGGGCCGAGAAAATCGCGGTGCGTTGACAAGGTCAATCCACTCGGAAAAACGTTGAGCTGGCGAAGCAAGCGCTAGTGTAAGTCTAAGCCAGACACCCCCAATGCGAAAGTGCGACCCGCGGCGCACCGCGCCGTGGACCGCATTGAATCCATTCAAAATGCGTAGTCGACGCGGACCAACGCGAGTCCATGTGCCGGCGCCGTCGGACCGGCGGATCGTCGGTTTCGCGAATCCAAAACCGTCGACAGCCAGCCGACAGGCTTTTTATGCCGTCCAACCAAGACCAATGAACCGACCATGATGCGAACCATGTTGTACAAGAATCCGTCGGCCGAGACCTCGATCAGAAGCTCGTCGAATCCGCCGACTTGGCGATGGATTAGTTCCAATCGACGGACCGTGCGCACGCTGCTCACACGATCGCCTCCCATCGCTTGAAACGCGGCAAAGTCGTGCTCGCCGATCAGTTCGGCGGCAGCCCGCCGCATCAGCTCGACGTCGAGCGGCTTGCGAATGTGCCAGTAGTGATGGCGCAGGAACACATTGGATACGAGCCCAAATTGAATTTGGTAGCGATACGTTTTGCCGATCGCATCGCGAATCGCATGAAATCCAGGGGGAGCTTCGTCGATCCTCAAGACCTGAATATCCGGCGGCAAGTTCGCATTGAGGGCGCGAGTCATTGCCACGAAGGGCAACTCCGACTCCGTCGCCACGCTGCAAACTTGACCCAACGCATGGACACCCGAGTCGGTTCGGCCGCTGGCGACGATCGCGACCGTCTCCCCCGTGACGATGCGCCACGACTCTTGCATCTGCTGCTGAACTGTCGGATCGCGCGCCTGGATTTGCCAGCCCGCATAGGAGCTACCGTCGTACGCCAAAACAAGTCGCAAAGAACGCATTGGATTTTCGCCCGCAGGTCCCTGTCGTAGATTTCGCGAGCCGAGCAAGACCTTGCGCCTTCCCAAACTAATCCAATTGCTAATCGTTCCCAGCCAATTCACGTTTTGCGGACGCTCGGTCCATTTGGATTGCATATGGGTTCGGAAGCTCTCCGTCTCGCTCGGCTCGCGAGTCCTCCTTCCCCTCCCCTGCCATGCGCAGGTCGGGAGGAAGGAAGGCCATGTTGGCAATGATCATGATCGTTCCAAAGGTCATCATTCCCATGAACAGCCCGATCCCGAGATGGATCATGACGGCCAACGCCAAATAGTACAGTCGGGCGTGTCGATTCCAAATCAGAAACGGATAGCTAAACTCCCACGCGAGAGCCACCAGAGTGATCAAATTGACCAGCCACATCCACCGCGCCATCCAAGTGAGATCCCACGTTTGATAATCGGCACTCGCAATCGCGCCCCAAATCGCTTCACCGTTCCACCAACTTCCGCCCTGTAACTTGGCCATTCCTGCGAACAAGTACACGACGCACAAGTGAACTTGCATCAGCCGCCGCGCGATGTTCGCCATGGCGCTGGGAGCTTCCGCTTGACGCTTCGCTTGTTTGTTGCGCAGCCATTGATCGAACGAAAAGGCGGCTCCGCTGGGTCCAATCGCCAGGTACAGCGTTAAGAAACCGAGGATCTGATCCAACCCAAACAACGCACCGCTGGCTCGGTGCGCATAGGAAATAGCAAATAGTAAACTGAGCGTTGCCGTCACACGCGTCCACAATCCAATCGTGAACAAGAGCATCGCCACGATGGCCAAGGCGTGTGCCGTCCCCATTGTCCAGGGCGACTGAATCCAGTCGAAATGGGTCCACAGCCCGGGGGAGTCGGCATAGAGCAGCCGCGCATACTCTCGCGGCAACACGCCTTCATCGGCAAAAAACGTCCGCAGCGCCAACGACCATACACCGTGAGTGTAGACCAGCATGGCACCCACCAGAATCCGCATGATCCCCAACAGATTCGGCGATGCCGGCATAAACCAGAAACGATTCCAGCCGATCATTCCGGCTCGCAGGCTCTCGATAAACGGCCGCAGAACGCGAATCGTCACCGTGCCGGACCTCCCGGTGAGGCGATTTCTTCCGGTTTGGCTGCGTCGAGCGTGGCTTGCGGATCAGTCAGTTCAATTTCCTGGACATAATCCAAATGCGTTAAGGGCTTGCCGCTCACAATATCGTAGGGTCGCGGGATCAGCTGCCTTCGCGAGAAAATTCGAATCGTCTCGCTGGGATACCGCCCCGCCAGATGCTCCTTCAGCGCTTTCGAAAGTGCGAGCGTCATTTGCCAACGACGCTCGTAGTCAAGTCGATTGGCATTGTACATCGCCCGCAACGGAATCGCCTCGCGGGATCGGCCCAATCGGTGCAGCTCCGCAATGTCTTCCAAGAGCTGTTGTTGATTGGTGGAATATTCGGCGAAGCTGGCCATCGTGTTCGCGACTTCCGTGGCCAACGACTCGCCCAGCATGAACCAGCGATGATACAAAAGTCTTGGCTGAGTCGCTTGCCGATCCGGCAAACGGCCGGAGATCAAGGTGCCGTCGGCAACGACGCGCTCAAATCGAATCGTATGCGTTGGCCCCGGATCGGGAGCGAAAAATCGGTATCCGTGATCCAAGTACAAGACCGTCGCATACGCTCGAAGAAATCGAAACGGTCGAAACAGCGATTCAAACGCACCGTCCATCGAGAGCGGCGCGAAAATCACCGCCGCCAAATGAAAGGCGATCAAGCAGGTTGCCAATCGTCGCTGGGTCCGCGACCAAGGCAGGTCTGACCTATCGGACGACACGGATTTCGTCTCGTTCATGAATCCTACTCATGGAATCAGTTCAGCGGGGCCTTGCCCAGAAAGTGATTCTCCAGCACTGGCAGAGCTAGTGGCACACGGAAAATCGCCGCTGTCTTGTGTGCCACTGGCTCTGCCAGTGCTGTTTTTGGGCAGAGCCGTTCAGCGGAGGGCGTGTCAGTCCCCTGGACTGACTCGCGAACAGACTAACGCATCGAGGCGGACACGCCAAGTCGAACAAGGCGTGACAAAAAAACCCCGCCCTGAATGTCCTGGGCGGGGTTCGGAGATTTGTGGCTGGGAATTGCTTGCCGCAACTATTTCGACGCGACAAGCGCTTCGGCTTCATCAAAATTGAACGCCAATTGCTTGGAATCACCAGCCGCCAGTGTGACCACTTGGCGGCGCGTGATTTCCTTGCCATCGCGCACAACCGTAACCACGATGTCGTAGTCCGACCAAACTTGGCCTTTGTTCAAGGCCTTCGTGGAAAAGTATCGGAACGAGCCCGTAACCGACGTCGCAGTACCGCCCAAAACGACCCGAGCATCATCCGGCACCGACAACGAAATCGATGTCAGCACTTCTGATTGCTCGTCGAATTTGAAATTAACCGTCTTGTCCATTCCGGCGGACAAGTCGACGACTTTGGTTTGAACTAATTCTTGTCCGTCACGCACCACTACGGCTTTGACTTCGTAAGGATACAATCGGTTTGCTTGCAATTTGCGCGAAACGTAGCTGCGGGTCTCACCCGCTGTTTTTGTGCGCCTACCATTCACGTAGACGACAGCGTCGGCAGGCAATCGAATGCGCAGACGAGCGTCCCCCGGAATCGAAGTGTCGGTGCTGCCACCGCTGGGTTGCGATTGCGGATTGGTGTTTTCTGGAATAGCGCCTTCGGGCGGCGGATTGTTTACCGGTGCCTTGTTCGCATCGACAGGTGTAGTGGGATTCGCGTTTTGCGAAGCGGCCGGACCTGGCGTGAGTATTTGCGTGTTTCCATAGATAATGTCATCGGAGTAGACCGGAGTCGCGTACGTCGGGGCATAGTACATGCCACTGCTGCCGCCGGCTGACCCGCCGCTGGAACCACCGCTCGACCCGCCCGATGAACCCCGCACGACGTACGAACCGCCGGAGCTACCACCGCTGGAACCCCAGCTTCGCGCTGCGTAGCGCCCGCCGCTGCTGCCACCGTAATTTCCGGCGCTGTAACCGCGGTGATGCACGGAGTGAATTCGAGAGGCCAAACGACGTAGCGGACCGCCTCCGCTGGAACCACCTCGACTTGCCCCCCAGCTTCCACCGCGGCTGCCACCACTTCCTCCGCTGCCTCCCCAAGAACCACCCGATCCGTATCCCCAATCGGCATACGAAATCGAGCTAGTTACAAGCGTGACGCCGACCAAAGTCAGCGTTGCAATCAATGTCTTGAATCGAACGGAAGTTCGCATAGCAATTACTCCAAACTCGCGGCACGAATAACCATAACATGGCGCCAACCAATCACCTTCACAGAATAACTAGCAATATGGAGAATGCAAGAGGTTTGGGGTATTTTTTGCGATTGGGATGAATGTTCCGATTACAAAAGATTTAACTTGTCGATATCGTGTCGCCGTCCGATTCGAAATTGCAACAGATCAGCCAAGGATTCGTCCCCTTTGCGAATCGTGTCGCCCTTGCACAACATTCCGCAACACGTTTCATTACACGGCAACTCCATCCACATGTGAGCAGAGCAGTGATGCAAACGCCGATCGGTTTACGCGAACGACTTTCGCAATTCGGGCAAGAACACTTGTTAGACCATTGGCAATTTCTATTGCCCGACAAGCAGGAACAGCTTTTGGGACAAATTCGGCAATTGGACTTCGCGCAGGTTTCATCGCTTGCGTCGGGTCAATCGCACGAAGCCAGTAGGCTCGAACGAGCGGCTGCCGCCGAACCTCCTCCCACCGCCAATGGTCCCGCGGGAAACCAAAAATTATCGCAATCCCAGATCGTCGAAATCGGGGCGCGAGCCATGGCGGACGGGCAAGTCGCCGCGGTCTTGGTCGCCGGTGGCCAAGGAAGTCGGTTGGGCTTCGACCAACCCAAGGGCATGTTGCCGATCGGCCCAATTTCGCAGCGGACGTTATTCCAGATTTTGGTCGATAAAGTACGGGCCCGGTCAAAAACGCATGGCGTTTCGATTCCCCTACTAATGATGACCAGTCCGGCAACGCACGAGGCGACCATCGAGTACTTTGCCGCGCACAAAAACCTTGGTTTGGCGTCCGACCAGTTAGAGGTTTTTTGCCAAGGAACAATGCCGGCCGTCGATATCGCGACGGGTCAAATTCTTCTTGCGGAAAAGCATCAAGTTTTTCTCAGCCCGGACGGTCATGGGGGAATGTTGCAAGCGTTAGTTGGCTGTGGCGCGTTACAGCGGCTCCAGGATCGAGGGATCCGGTTTCTGTTTTATGGCCAGATCGACAATCCCCTGACCCAACTTTGCGATCCCTTGACGCTCGGCTATCACATCAGTCATCGCTCCGAGATGACCACGCAAGTCATTCGCAAACACGACCCGCTTCAGCGCGTTGGAAATGTGGTCTTGGTCGACGGCCGAATGCAGGTCATTGAGTATTCGGATTTGCCCGAAGCGATTGCCCGCCAGCGCAGTCCGGATGGCCAATTGCGACTTTGGGCAGGAAACATTGCCGTGCACGTATTTGATCTGGCGTTCCTTGATCGCGTCAAAGATCAAGCCACCGCCCTGCCCTTTCATTGCGCCGTTAAAAAAGTTCCGTTTGTCGATCGCGCCGGAAATCGTATTTCGCCCGCGCGGCCCAACGCGACCAAATTCGAGCGGTTTATCTTTGATTTGTTGCCGAGCGCCAACCGCGCGATCGTCGTCGAAATCGATCCCGCCGAGGGGTTTGCCGCGGTAAAGAATGATGCCAGCGCGCCGACAGAAAATGTACGCACGGCACAAGCCGCCCTGATCGCACAGCATAGACGCTGGTTGCGGGCCTGCGGCGCAGTGGTCGGCCAAGGTGTGCCGATCGAGATTAACCCGCTGTTTGCACTGGATGCGGAACAACTGCGCGCGCGGATTGATCCGCAGCGGGCGTTCGATCATCCCGTGTATTTGTCGCCGTAATTCGGACCCAGCCTAGGAGCGACCCGTGATATACGCAGTGATCATGGCGGGCGGAACCGGAACCCGTTTTTGGCCGGAATCGAGGCGCGCATGGCCCAAACAATTGCTGAATCTCGCCGGACCGCGATCGATGATTCAGTCGACGATGGATCGATTGGTTGGGCTCTCTGATCCCCAGCAATGCTTGATCGTGACGAATCGCCAATTGATCGACTCGATCGGCGAGCAAGTACCCCAAATTCCCTTCGCGCAGTTGATCGGCGAACCGTGCAAACGTGACACCGCGCCGTGCATTGGGTTGGCGGCCCACTGGATCACCCGTCGCGATCCCAGGGGAATCATGCTCGTCTTGCCCGCCGATCATGTGATCCAAGCCAAGTCGCAATTCCAAGCCGCCGTCCGCCGTGGAGTGGCCGCACTCGAAGAGGATCCAACCCGAATCGTCACCTTTGGCATTCACCCCACCTATCCGGCCGATGCGTTCGGTTATATCGAACGCGATCCAGTGCCCAGCGATGTTCCGGGAATCTTTCGCGTGCGGCGTTTTCGCGAAAAGCCCGACCGCAAGACGGCCGCACAGTTCTTGCAGACCGGTGGCTTTTATTGGAACGCCGGAATCTTTTTGTGGCGCGCCGATACGATCCTGTCCGCGCTTCGCCGCTTTGAACCGAAAATGAGCGACCATTTGGAGCGCATCGGCCAAGCGATTGGCTCGGAACGTTTTTCACCAACCTTGGAGCGCGAGTTCGCGGCGATCGACGGCAAGTCGATCGATTATGCGGTCTTGGAACGATTTGAAAATGTCTGGATGATCGAAGCACCCTTCGATTGGGACGACGTTGGAAACTGGAGCTCGCTGCCACGACTACTCGGCAGCGACGATCAAGGCAACACCATCCAAGCCACGCACCTGGGAATCGACACGCGAAATTCGATCGTGCGGGGAACTGATGGACACTTGATCGTCACCGTGGGCCTGGGCGACTGCATCGTCGTGCAGACGCCCGACGCGACCTTAATCGCCAGCCGAAACGACGAGGAAAAGCTACGACAAGTCGTCAAGACGCTCAACGAACGAGGGTTCGACGCGTATCTTTGAATCTCGCTCTAGTTCGTTCCCGACGTGAGCTTTTGGAGGTCGCTCTCTAAACGCTCTTTCTCTTTTTGCAATTTCGACGCTCCCACGTTGGCCGTGCTCAATTGTTCCGAGGTTTGGGCCTGTTGCTCTTCCAATTCCTTGAGTCGCGTTTGAACGTCCTCCATGACCTTTTTGAGCTCTGCCAACTTCTCGGTGTCGCGGCTGAGCATGTCCGTCAATTCCGTCTTTCGTTGCGGAAGGCGTTCCATTTCCGAGTCGATTTCCGCCAAACGCGACTGGATTTTCTCAATTTCCGTCTTGAACACAACGCTCGGACGCAGCTCCCCTGATTTCAACGCTTCGATGACCGAGAGTACCGTCGAAACCGGCAAGGCCAAACTATCGACGCGGCCCGATCGCGCAATGTTGACACCGACGATTTTTCCGGTCAAGTCAATAATCGGTCCGCCGCACTCGTTGGGCGACAGGGGCGTATCGTGTTGGAGTGCCATGGGGAAATCGAGCCGCCGACTGCTCAATCGTCCGCCCATCTCATTTTGCGCTTCGCTGCGGTCTCCGCCAAAGACCGAATTGTAGTCGGTTAGTCGGACCTTGAATTCCATGGGCTCGCTCCCGCGGAGGATTTTCAGGCCGATCTCCGTGCCGACCGAGTGCTTTTGAATGGTCGTGGTCAACATGACGCGATCCGTGACGGCTTGCCCGTTGACTTCCTTGATGATGTCGTTGATCTGCATGCCGGCTTTCTCCGCCGGTGAATTGGCGCGGATCTTGTAAATCCGCACGCCGTCGACGTGGTCTCGAAGCTCCACGCCGACGAAGCCCACCGGTGGCGAGATGGTTCGCGGCTTGACACTCACGATTCCCAGCGACGGTGGAACATCAAGCTTGGGAGTGACGATCCAGTAGCCAACCGCGGGAGTCTCGCTCGAACTCCAGTCGGCCGTGGGCAACTGGGACGCCTCGATTTTCAGCAGCGCTAAGTCGGTTTTTTGATGGATTCCAACGACCTTTGCGGAAACCGATCGGCCGTCCGCCAATTTACACGTCAAGGCCCCTTTGAGCTCGCTGGCTTTCGTCAGCACGAAGCCGCTGCTGTCGACGATCACTCCGAGCGCCACCGGTCGACCCGATGTCGAGATTTTCACGGTGACCCGATTGACGTCGACCGTAATCGGCATCAGCGATTCCAAAATCTCGTCGCTTTGCTTGTCGAACGTGGGGCGACGGGGGACGGCGATGGGCGCCGCCGCATCCGGTTTGTCCTCCCCCTCATCCGATTTCGCCTTGGACTCGTCGACGTTTGCTGGAGCCGCATTGGCGGCCTTTGGTTCCGCATCCTCTTGGACAGCGGCCTCAGGATTTGCGGCTCGAGCAAAGGTGCGCTGCGCGGCCGTCGCGCTCGTACCCGGTAGCCCCAGCGATAGCGCGAGGAGCAAACCCATCAATTTCGCAGGCACACGTATCATCGGCAGGTCCTAATTATTGATCGATCAATGAAAGGCCTTATTGGCGTCGTCCGATCACTAGTTTCAAATCTAACTCTTCCGTTCCCCGCATGACTTTGATTTCCGCTTCGCCACCAATTTCCAGCTGGTCAAGTTCATCAGACAACTGCGCGCGCGTCTTGATGGGCTTGTTGTTGATCTCCAAGATTTCATCGCCCACTTGAATTCCGGCTTTTTCCGCCGGACCACCGGGCTGAATCACTTCAATCTCCAGACCGTCATCCCCTTTAAGCGAAACTCCCAAACTCGGTCGACCGGGTCGACCGCCAATTTCTTTGTCGGATTCAAGATCATCCCAGCCGCTCGCGTACACATCAATCGGGACATGCATGTTGTCGGAAAGCCGAGCCCCGATGCGACTGTGAATTCCAATGACGTTGCCATCCATGTCGACCAAAGGCCCCCCGGAGTCGCCACCGACTAGCGTGCAGTCCGAGCGAATGACGCGACTGGTCAACGTGAGGATTCGGCCGACTCGAACAACCATTCCCCGCGATTCTTCGTAGCCCCCGGGATGCCCGATCGCCATGACCCATTGGCCCAGCTTCAAAGAGGCGGATTCGCCCATGTCCAGGTAATTGTAATCGCCCGGTTCGGTGATCTTGAGCAATCCGGAATCGAGAATATGGACCAAACCCTTTGTCTTGGCATGAACCAAACTGCCGTCCGCCAAGCGAATCGAAGCGTCTACGCCAGGTTTGCTGATGACGTGCGCGGCGGTCAAAATCAAGCCGTCGCGACTGACCACGACGCCGCTGCCCTGGGCGCCTTCGCAATCGATCCCAACCGTGGCGCCTTTGACGCGCTCGGCCAGCTCACTGATATGGACTTGCATCGCCTGCAAGTCTTCGATCGTCTTGGGTGTCGCGTTTCCCGAAAGGATTTCAGCCAACCGCTGTTCCGGAGTCGCAACGATGATGTTGGCGGCGTTGGAGTCGGCGGTGAGCGCCGTTTGCGACGCACCCGTTTCGTCCTGGGCAATCACTGAGCTGAGGATGACAAACCAACTTGCGAGCGCGGCGAATGTCCGAACCATCAAAATTTTCCCTTTCGGCGGGACCGGAAAATCGGTTCACGGAGATACGGCAATATTGCCTAAATCCGTCGAGGCGGCAACTGAACTTTACCAGCGATTGACGGTCCTCAGCGATTTCGGACACCATCGACAATGCGTGCGACGGAAATCCAAGTGATCGACCTCCATATTATTTTATCATCGACATTGTCGGACGAAGCAGAATTAAGCCAATTTCCCTGGAGTTCCCGGAACCCGGAACGGCGCATCACCCATTCATTCGGACCGAATCGCCCACCCGGGCATTCAGTTGAATCACCGTCCGGTTGGCCTTAGAATCGCCACCAACCGGTGTTCCCGCCAACATTTACCGTTCGTCTTGCCCACCACAATTCATGCTTGAGCGCAAGCCTATCTTTCCGAACGTCATCGAAATTAACCATCAACTGGGCCAGTTGCTCGGCTGCAACGTCTACATCGTTTACGACGAAAACGAATGGCTGATGATTGATATCGGATACGAGGACACCGTCGATGAAATAATCGAATTGATTCGGCAGATGGATTTCCCGTTTTCCCAGTGCAAGACATTGATCGCGACCCACGCCGATGTCGACCACATTCAGGGCTTAGCCAAAGCCAAACAAATTCTCCGGACCAGTGTGACGGCACATTCCAAAGCAGCTGGGCCGATCGAAATCGGCGACCGGATCCGGACATTTGCCGAAATCGAAGCCCAGGGTATCAGCATGCCGATGGCCCCGGTCCCCGTCGATATCCTGGTGGATGAAGGCGATACGATTCAAGTCGGGCGGCTCAAGCTGGACGTGTGGTTGACTCCTGGACATACCGATAGCCAATTATCGTTTCGACTCGGTGAGTTGCTCTTCAGCGGTGACAACATTTACCGCGACGGTTGTGTTGGTGCGATCGACGCCCATCACGGGAGCAACTTGCCGGATTTCGTCCGCTCGCTGGAGCGAATCGTGGCCAGCGATGCGCGGTGGCTGCTGCCGAGCCACGGTCCCGTATTTGAAAAGGACAACCAGCTCATTCTGCAGACGATACAGCGAATTAAAAAGTACCTGCACATGGCGGATTTTGGGACCTGTGCGATCGATTGGCCGCTGATGGATCAGTTCGAACAAGAATTAAAATCCGGCACGCATCTCGGTTCGCGAGCCAAGTAATCCGCCGCGGAACTCGCCAGAGTTTCGGTCTGGAGACTTCTCCGCATTTGCCAGCATTTGTCGCTATCAATCGAAGCGCGGTCGACCCGCAAACTTCGACCAATTTGCCCATGACAAAATGTCGAGCATCAAGGCTTAATCCGCTTTTGGTAATCGTAGTAAATTTGCCGAATACTCTCGACCTGTGGACGATGCCCTGCCGATTTCAGAAGCAGATTTGAAATCTGAACCGCAGGATGCCAACGAGTCGTTTGGCCCAAGTCCTTTTGGGGAGTGTCCATGTATCGTCGAGTAATTTTATCCAGCGTGGTCGCCGCCGCCGTACTATTGGTGTCGCACGTTGGCACCGCTCAAGCCCAGGATCGAGCCTTTGGACAATCGTGGGGTTCCGAGAATTCGCGGGTCGACATGAATCGGTTTTATCATTATCCCTACGTGTATTACCCACAGAATTACTGGGGCAATGAATATTACCGCAGCGCCGACAGTTTGTATTACCGCTACCCCGCGGAGATGCGGGTCCCGATTTACAATCGCGCTTGGCATAACGAGTACCCGCAAACGCGGCGCTACCATTGGGGCCATCAGTTTGTGACCGACGTGTTTTAGTACCGTCGACAGCCTAGAAAAGATTTTGTCTCCCAGCAGTCAATCCTTCGCCTTGGCGAGGGATTTTCTGTTTCTGGACCAAATTATCGCTGCGATTGCTCATAGACGGCTTGGATCAAGCCATCAACGGTCTGGTAGCTCGCTTTCGGCTTGCTCAGCACCCTTTCGAGCAAGCTCCGCGCGTCGACTGGGGAATGCCCCAACGATACAAGAATCTGATAGGTCTCCTCGACAACGTCGAGCGCGGCGGGCGGTTGCTCACCGGTTCCGCGCGGCACGAGCAGGGCGAATTTGGCCATCTTGCGCCGCAACTTAGCGACGATCCGTTCGGCCGTCGCTGGGCCGATGCCGGGCAGCGTCGTAAGACTCTTGACATCCTGCTGTTCGATTGCGCGGGCCACGTCTTGAACCGGTCGGACCATTGCCCGCAGCGCGGTCTTCACGCCGACCCCATCGACCGAGCAAAACACTTCGAAAAACTCCCGTTCAGGCTCGCTGTTAAAGCCGATGAGCTTGGGAGTGAGTCGACCGCCTCGAGCACTATTGCCGTCGATGTAATCGATCGTGAACAAACTAACCGATTGGGCCAACGACAGTTGAATTTGACGGCGCGTGAAGTCTGGTATGAGAACTTCGTATTGAAACGGTCCGACGTCGATCAACGCGCAGCCTTCGGCGATTTGGCGCAAGGTCCCTGTGATTTTGGTAATCAATCTAGTTTCGCTTTCGAGCAAAGAAAGTGGTGGCAAATCGCTGTCGCCAACGCGTCGGCGACATCGGGGGGATCGGGCGTCTCGGTCAAATTTAATTGACGTGTCACGGCAACTTGAACTTGCGATTTGGGGGCCCGCCCGCTTCCCGTCAAGATCCGTTTTATTTGGGTCGCCGAATAGGATTGAATGGGAATCCCAGCGCGGCTGATGGCCAGAATCAATACGCCTCGCGCATGTCCCATCAAGATCGCCGTCTTCGGTCGGTCGAAGTGCGAGTACAATTCCTCGATCGCGGCGATGTCGGGCTTCAGTGCGTGCACCAAATCGGTGACGCCGTCGAATAATTTCTGCAGGCGCGGCGCAAGGTCTCGATCCGAGCCGCTCCTTATGACTCCGGCTTCGACAACCGACAGCCGACGGCCTTCCGCGAGTACGACGCCATAACCAGTGGTGTTGAGGCCGGGATCGACACCCAGAATGCGCATGCACGACTCAGTGGCTCAAACGTTGGGTTTACTCAACAAAACGACACATTGTGCCGAGATGGCAACTCGCTGGCCGACGGCATCGACCCCCTCTCCCGTTTTGGCTTTGACGCTGATCGCCTCTAGGGGAAGGCTCAGGATTCGCGCGATGGACTGGCGAATCGCGAGCTTGTGCGGTGTCAGCTTGGGGGCTTCGGCAAAAACGATACAGTCCAAATTAATGATTTGGTAGCCCGCCTCGGAGATGCCCTCGACCACGAGCGTCAGCATGCTCTGGGAATCCCGATGGCCATTCTCCGGTGCCGTATCCGGAAACCACTCGCCGATGTCCCCCATACTTGCCGCACCCAGCAACGCGTCTGTGATCGCATGCAAAAGCACATCGGCGTCGCTGTGGCCGATCAAGTGCTGCGGGAAATCAATTCGGATTCCACCCAACACCAACGGGCCCCCCTCGCCGAGGCGGTGGGTGTCGTGGCCCATGCCAATTCGCAATGAATTAGTATCGTGAGATGGTGCAGTCATCGTTTTCGATCGCAAGCCAATTTCGGCCGTCATCAATGAAGGGAGTATGAGAGACCATTCTCTCAGCCGAAGTCTAGCACAATGAACCCGGAACACTAATCTGCGCGAATCAACGCATTGCCAAATTAGTGGCGATTAGCGCAGATTAGTGTTCCGCAGTTCTGCTTTTGCATCAGTCCGCCGCGGACTCCCTTTCCGTCCCGCGCCAAATGCCTATTGGGAAATCGATTGACCCCGTATAATCCTCGGTTATGTCAGTCATCGAAGTCCGCCAGCTCTGGAAGTCGTACCGCGTTTACCAAAAGAAAGAGGGGCTGCTGGCGTCGATTAGCGGATTGTTTCGCCGAGACTATCGCGATGTCCACGCCGTTCGTGGAATCGATTTGGACGTGGCCCGGGGCGAGTTCGTGGCGTTCTTGGGTCCCAATGGTGCCGGCAAGACGACGACGCTCAAGCTTTTGTCGGGCGTACTTCGGCCGTCCCAAGGCAGTTGCAGTGTCCTGGGTTTTACTCCCTGGCATCGGGACAACGCCTACCGCCGTCGCTTTGCCCTCGTGATGGGCCAAAAAAACCAATTGTGGTGGGATCTGCCGGCCCAAGAATCCTTTCGACTCCACCAGCACATCTATCGAATTCCTCCGGCGGACTTCAACCGAGTTCGCGACGAATTGGCCGAATTGCTCAACGTTGGCAAGTTGATGAGTCAACCAGTTCGCGAGCTTTCGCTCGGCGAGCGCATGAAAATGGAACTGATCGCCGCGTTGTTGCATCGTCCCGAAGTCCTATTTCTGGATGAGCCGACGATCGGATTGGACGTCGTCGCCCAACACAATATCCAGCAATTCCTAAAATACTATCAGCAAGAGCGCAACATCACGACGATGTTGACAAGCCATTACATGAAAGACGTGGCGGCGCTCTGCCAACGCGTGATCATTATCGCCAACGGCTTGATTCACTACGACGGATCCCTGGGCGGGGTCATCGACCAATTCGGGCGCGACAAGATCGTGACGTTGCAGTTGAGCGAAGACGAATCATTCGCCCAATTCGACGACTTGCCGAATCTGATCGAAATCGTGCCTCCCAAGCTGAAATTCCGGGCGTCGCGCGATGAGGTAGCTCAAGTCCTGGCGCGGTTTCTCGCCAAACACACCGTGCACGACGTTTCGGTCGAGGATCCGCCATTGGAAGAAGTCATCGCCAAAGTGTTTTCCCAAGCCCAAGCGGACCATCAAAAACGATCCGCGATCGATGGGTCGTCCGCCGAACGAATGGACTCTCGAACCAAACGCGTGGGAGAACGGACGTGAGTGGATCGTTGACCCAACGCGCCATGACGTGGTGGACGTTCTTTCGAATCTCGGTCGAAGAGCGACTGGTGTATCGCGTCGATTATGTGATCGGAACGCTTCTCCGGTTCCTGCCGATCGTCACTCAGATATTTTTGTGGTGGACGATTTTCGAGTCGGCACATGCGGCGAGCAGCGACGGATCGGAGTTCGCGATCGAAGGCTACCGCTACCACGACATGGTGGCGTATTACATGCTCGTGACCGTCAGCCGCGCGTTTTCCAGCATGCCCGGCCTTACACCGGGGATCGCCCGGCAGATCCGCGACGGCGAAATTAAGAAATATTTGATCCAGCCAGTCGACTTGATTGGAAGTTTGCTTTTGCAGCGCGTGGCGCACAAGGTCGTCTATTATTTTGTGGCCATCCTGCCGTTCGCATTCGTGTTTTATTTGTTGGGCGATTTTTTCCCCAACGGCTGGCCGCCGGTTGATGTCCTCCTAGTCTTTTTCGCGTCGCTCGTTTTGAGTTTTTTGTTGGGGTTTTTTCTGGAGACGACGTTTGGCCTTTTGGGGTTTTGGTTCCTCGAGATTGCCTCGCTGACGTTTGTTTTCATGCTGCTCAATTTTTTCCTGTCGGGGCACATGTTTCCCTTGGAACTCCTCCCGCGCGAACCGATCAATTGGCAGTTCTTGGTCGATATCCTGCCATTTAAGTTTTTGGCGTACTTTCCCGCGGCGGTGTTTCTCGGCAAGGTCACTGGGGCGGAAATGTATTGGGGATTGGCGATCGAATTCGCTTGGGTCGTCGTCCTGATTTTGGTCACCCGCGTCGTCTGGTCGCGCGGCGTCGCACGCTACAGCGGTTTTGGAGGTTAGTCCGATGCCCGCGCGATCGACCGACGTCGCCACTTCTGCCAAACCATTGCAGCCGGCGTATGGCAAAGTCCTCCTGACATTCGCTCGGAATTCGATCGTCCGCGAAATGTCGTTTCGGACGAATTTCATTTTGCAGTCCATTTCGTCAATTTCATGGGCCCTGATGAACTTCGGACTGTACAAGATCATCTATTCGCATACCCGCCAAATCGGGCAATGGGGCGAGCACGAATTCTTTGTGTTCCTGGCGACGATGTGGATTATCAACTCCGTCGTGCAAGCTTTTTTCATGCCCAACGCTGACGAGTTCAGCGAGCTGATTCGGACCGGCAATCTGGATTACGCGCTCCTCAAGCCGATCGATACGCAATTCCTGATTTCCTTCACTCGCATCGATTGGTCACAGTTGACCAACCTCGTGACTGGATTGGTCATCTTGGGGCTTTCGCTTTTTCAACTAACGCACCAAGCCACGAACCCGCTCGTGATTGCCCCTTGGACGGTGTTGGCGTACGTCTTTTTTTTGGCGTGTGGGACCGTCGTCATGTACGGCCTGATGTTTACGTTGGCCGCGACCAGCATTTGGCTTGGCCGCAATCAGAACTTGTACACCTTTTGGTTTTACATCACGAACTTTTATCGTTACCCAATGGAGATTTATCAACGCGGCGCACTCGGCTGGTCGCTATTCGCAACGTTTACGTTCCTCATTCCGATCTTGGTCGTGGTGAACGTCCCCGCACGGCTCCTCGCCCGTCCCATCCGCCCGAACTGGCACGAGTTCGAATGGGCCTTTGCGGTGCTTGCGGTTGTCGCCGCGGTCGCGAGCTTGGCGATCTCGCGAGTCGTTTTTCGGTTGGCCCTCAACAGTTACCGCAGCGCCAGCAGTTGATCTCCGAGGCGCAACAGCTCCGAGCGGTGCCAGCCTCTCGCCGGTGTTCATTCGCGATCATAACGATTGAGCGGGATTTGCCGTCGAGGTCTCCCGTTGTCGTGAAATTCGGACCCGCGGCACATTTCCGATTTGCCGAATTTGGTCGGCCGGCGACTATTGCAAGCCAAACTTGGGCTTCTAGAATGAAGTACGACGCCTTCCCGACGCGATGATTAGTGCACCGAAGCACTCGTTCGCCAGGTCGCCGGGGTCCGGGCGGGCGTCTGCTAATCTGGAATCGACCGGCGAACTTGATTCCCTGACTCGTTCAATCGCCGAATTCGCAAGACCGGAGCTGATGCAAATGTCAAATTTGATTCCCTTGGACAAAGCTGCCCAGATGCTGGGTATCGACGCGAAAGCTCTCAATAGCTTGCGATTGCAGAACGACATCCTGGGTGTGCGCGATGGTTCCGTTTGGAAATTTAGACTCGATGAGCTGCAACGCTACGCTGACGAGAATGATATCAACTTCAATCAGGGGGGAGCCGCTCCGGCAAAATCCTCGGCCGAGGGCGACGACATGGATTTTGAATTGAGCAGCGGCACGCTCAAATTGGAGGACAGCGGTGATGAGCTCATCATGAAAGACTCGGACTCGGTCGACTTGAGCGACGATATCAAGGATTCGTCCGAGTTGTCGTTCGGCTCCAGCGATATCGCATTGGCTGCCGGAGACGACAGAGTCTTGGGCGGCGACGCTCCCAAATCCGAGAATCCGTCCGACACCGGCCGACTCTTGGCCGGCACCCGTGGCCCCGAAGATCAATTGCTCAGCCAAGGCGGAGGAATGCTGGGCGACGATAGCGCCGAAATGGACAGCGATTTCGAAGACAGCGATCTCGTGCTTGACGATAGTGATTCGAGCAATAAAGTCTCGCTCGAAGCCAACGACAGCGGAATTAATCTCAGCCCGACCGATAGCGGCATTTCACTCGAAGAACAACCGCTTGAATTGGGTGGTTCGGATATCGATTCGCTCGAGTTGCCCGACGATGATGATGTCATCTCGTTGAACGAAGCGAGCGCGATGGACGCCCCCACTGAATTGAGGGCCGAAGACGATTTCAATCTGACCCCGTCGTTCGACTCGGGCGAAGATGAATCCAGCGGTTCCCAAGTCATCGCCTTGGAAGACTCCGAATTATTCGCCGATGATTCGGCGCCGACGATGCTTTCTGAAAGCGACGTTGTCGCACAGCCGCATTTGATCTCTGACGAATCCGCGGAGGGCCAGCCGGTTTATTCAGGCGCCATGGCGATGGTCCCCGAGATTCCCCTCAAGACTTGGGAAGTAACCATGTTGGGAATTACCGCCCTGATGTCGGTCCTCTGCGCTATGGTCGCCTTCGACGTCGCGCGACACATTTGGCAAGGAGACGAACCAAGCGGCCTCACCTCGACGCTCATGGATTTCTTCGTCGGAATATTGGGCAAATAGTACACGTGGATTACGAACACGAGCAATTCCAACAAGCGATCGAAAAGGTCGATATCAAAGCAATCCAAGGCGCTGTGCGGACGATTTTAGCCGCAGTCGGCGAAGACCCCGACCGGCCCGGACTGAAAGAGACTCCGCGACGCGTGGCGCGAATGTACGCGGAAATGTTCGCCGGGCTGCATGTCGATCCGTCACGGCATCTGAAAGTGATCTTTCCTGAGTCGTACGACGAGATGGTCTTGATCCGCGACATTCCCTTCACCAGCATGTGCGAGCACCATCTGCTGCCGTTTAGCGGGGTCGCCCACGTCGCCTACATTCCGGACGGCAAGGTCACCGGGTTGAGCAAAATTGCCCGCGTGATCGAAGAGATCGCCCGCCGGCCCCAAGTCCAAGAGCGGATGACGCAACAGATCGCCGAACTGATCCATGGCGAATTGAACACCAAAGGGGTCGCCGTCGTCGTGAGCGCCGAACATTCTTGCATGTCAATTCGCGGCATCAAGAAGCCCGGCAGCACGACCGTCACCAGCGCCCTCCGCGGTCTCTTCAAAGACAATCAATCCACCCGCGCCGAATTCATGTCGCTGATTTCAAACTGATCACTGTTAAGTGTCCCGAGCGTGTTGCGGAAATCGTCTCCTGGCAAATCATTGTTCACCTTCGTCAACCGCGTGAATTCACTCGTCAGATTGCAATAAATGAAACTCCCAGAACTCATGGGAAAAATTGACAAATGCTTGACGGAATGCGGGGCGTTCAAGGTTATGGCCTTTCCCAAATCTGACGCCGGCCAGCCAAATCAATCGCTTACGCCGGTGATCGGCGCATATGCAGATGACACTGGAAGGGACATTATCCTTCGGTTGGCTGATGAAAATGGGATCGGCGAATTGTCGGGCGTAGTTCTTCAAGAGCTTTTCGTTACGCTTCAAATGTTAAACACCGGCCGCGACGACTATGAGGTGGAGTTTAGTGCTTCAGGTCCGGGGGAGGAGTGGCGATTGGACTTGCCAATAGTGGGTACCGGCGTAAACCCGGCTCGCAAGCTCTTTGCCTTTATTACCGCAGGATAAGGCGGACTGAATGAAAAGGGCGGGCTCCAAACGAAGCGATTCATTCACCGATAGTGGATGAATGAAGTCCATTCGCGGGTCGACAGCTGCTTCAATTTCGGGTGAATGAATAGCTTTTTTCGGCCGACGGTTTTTTCTTCTAACACGCCGATTTGCACCAAACTGTTTGGGTTTCGGTGTCATCGATCAGAGCTTAGGTCGGTGCGTTCGACAGGTCAAGATATGTCGATTTTTTGCATTTTTATCGACATGTTAACCGGATATGTCGATCGGATCGACAAGACAGAATGCGGCGTGAACTCCCCGGAAAAGCGAAAAGAATTCTCGCTTTGAGGGACTGCACGAGTCCATCTCTGGCCGCCCTTACGCCTTGTCTCGGATAGTTCACCCCCCCTAAACTGGTGTTTCCCAATTGGCGATTTAAATCTAAATCTCCGCAACAGTCAGTTTTGAGCAAGAGCCCAGCTATTTGCCGAAAATTGACAACCAAACTTCCACCCGTTCCAAGTCCTCGTTTGGATTCAACACGAATTTGTCGCTTTTCGTGAAAGTCGAACGATGAAATTTTCAATCTCCGGTTGGAGAAAAACCCTCTCGACGCTCGGTGTCAGGGTCCTCGGCAATCGCAACAGTGAGAGTCGAATCCATCTTCAATCTGTGCGACTCAATGCCGAAGTCTTGGAAGATCGCTGGACGCCCTCGATAAGCCTCCCGATGGCTTTGGCCGATGCTCCAATCGTCACGGATCTATTCCAAGCACTCCACTTGCATCTCACCCAGCCTGCGGACCCTGCAAGTGCCGCGACTCCCGATGCCGAATCATTGCAAGCCCTCTTGGATGGTCCCAATCGAATCGTTGATCTAGGTGGACAAACATGGATTGTGCCAACGCGACTCACAATTGCGACAAAACATAGCGGAAAGACCATTCAAAATGGCACGATCCAATTCACCTTCCAAGGAACGGTTCCACGCATCGGCGGCATGGAAATCATCCAAAACGATCGATGGTGGGATGCCCACGGCAATTCGGTTATATATCCCGCCGGAACCATTGACTTGACGTTGAAAAACTTGGTTCTCGACGGCGATTTCCCCTATGACTATGGTCTCCAAGCACAGACCGAATCCAAAGCCGATCAATTGAAAAAAGGTTACAACCTTATTTCGACCGGCACTTTCGCGGCGAATAGTATTACGCTCGAAAACGTGCGATTTCAAAATTCAGGAAACAGTGCAATTGCCGGTTGGTTCAATACGTTTATTGGAAGAGATATTTCAGCCGATCGCATCGCAAAGCATGTCATCGGCTTGAGAGGCCACGGCGGAACGAATGCCGATATCGACGGGTTGGTCGTTACGAACTCGGGTAATGTAATCGATTTTCACAACGACGGATCGTTTTTTGACGCCGAAAATCCTGATGTGGCTTCGCTTAAAAACCTCTCGGCTCGAAACATTCGAGGACGATCAAAAGTCGCCGGCAATAACTGGTCGGTCGATGGATCCAATTGGTCGTTTGAACAAGATAGTGTGGTCAATCTCAATCGCTACCCCGCGTTTGATTTATCGAAACACCCGCGACGATTCGTCGTCGATGGCTTCGTTGCGATCAATTTTCCGACATATGGCATTGGGACGTTAGGGGATACAAGGACTGGTGGCGATATTCGATTTACCAATGTTTATGTTCGCAACTCACTTTCGGGAATCAAAGTGCAACAGAAAATATCCGTTGTCGATTCTGAATTTGAGGGAGTAAGAGATCGATATGGAAGTTCAGTGCCTTGGTTGCAAACGAACAACGTGGATACGGCGATTCAAGGCGACGCATATTGGGCCGCGATTTATGACCAAATCGAATTGCTTTTCGCTACCAAAAACGCTGAATGGGGAACCGATTTTGTTCCGAGACCCTGGGTACCTACATCGGTTCAGATTCTCAGCGATTCGAACGAAGCCCTTCGCCTGCAAAACACAATTTCAACCGATCAGGGCACATCCGAGCGAGAGGAACCCTTCGGGGAGCTCAGCGCGCTATTCGTCGCAGTTACAGACTGGATGGAGCGGATGGGGACGAGCAATGTTTTATTCCTCGACCCAGCAGTGTTTTCGGCCCAACCTGCCCCAGTCATTCTCGCGGAGCCCGGCTCGATGCCATTGCGAATCGCATACCCGAGCCCCTGGGACTCCTTACCGCCGACTGCGCATGGATTAAAACGAGTAGAGATTTAACTCGCCGCGCGGTGTCGGATTCCGCCGACGCGTATTTCCAAACTTGCCGCAGTGGATCCTATCCATCGGTCGCAGGCTAATCGTCTCACTCAGCCTTCAATAGCGGTGAAAGGAGTCGAACCTTCACGTCCTTAAGGACACTTGATTTTGAATCAAGCGCGTCTGCCATTCCGCCACACCGCCGTATCCGTCGGCCGATATTGTATCCCACCGAAATGCGGACTCAAGCCGTCGCATCAATTCTCGCGCAGCGCGGCGAGCAACGGCGCTCGCAATACGCTCCGCGAGGCCCATCGTACCGTTAGCCAACCCATTGCCAGAATCACCAAGAACACCACCGCCAGTGGCAGCCAGGGAATCGTTGCATTGCCGAATACGAAATGCGGTAGCACGGCCACCACGGCGGCGATCAAACCAACGACCAAGCCAGCGACAAGCAAAAAGAAACTTTCCAAAAAAACCAGCCGCACAAGTTTCGACTCGTGAAATCCAATCGCACGCAACAGCGCCAATTCTCGCCGCCGCTCCAAGACGTTCCGCAATTGCACCGCCGACAAACCAAAAGTCCCCAACAGCAATCCAAGCGCTCCCAAAGCTTGAAACGTGCTCAAATACGTGTTCTGCACGGCCAACAACTCGGCCAAAAATTCCCGCGCATCGCGCCCATCAAAGCCTTGGTCGGCCAGGTCATTCTCAAGCTGACTCAGCACGGCTTGCCGCTGGTCCGGCGGCGCTTGAATTAAAAAGTATCGATATCCGACTTCGCTAGGAAACGCACGAGTGAAGTCGCTTTCCGAAACGAGGATGCTCCCCTGCAAGATCGTGTTGTTCAGCAAACCGACCAAGCGAAACGTCACGCGCTCGCCGCTGTCGTATTCGACGCTGAACGTCGTCCCGAGTTGAAAGATTTTCAAACTGTACCAAGCCGTGTTCTTGTCAATGATTGCCGGAATCGGTTCGCTGTCGTTGGCTAATTTGGAACCGTCGAGCAACGACCAAGGGTTGCTGCTGTGGGGGCTGAGCATCCCTGACCAAGAAAACGGAAGCGCCGTTGGTGAACCGAGAAGCGCGATGGCCGATTGGGGTACTCCGATCACGCGCGGCTGGGCGGCTTGAAACGGATTGGTGCAACTGGCGTCGTCTCCCGACTTCAGTCGAAACGATACGACATTTGCCTCGACCGGAAACCGATCGGGCTCCAATAAGAGCGAAGATCGACCCTCGCTGGAATTCAAATTGGCGAAGAGAGGTTGATTGCTGGTCGCAATGAAATCGAATCCTCCCGTGCCGGAGTCATCCGGCACGATGCGAAAGGCGCTGATGGCTGCGATCAGGAAACTTGCGACGGCGACGAGTCCGATTGTAAGTGCGCTTCGCAATGGATTCCGCCGCGCGTTGAGAAGCGCCAAGCTCGTTAGCCGCAAATCCTTAGTAACCTTGTCCGTTGGGCGGCGCAGCCACGCGCGGACGAACACGAGCAGCGCGGCCAGCGTGCAAAACCCGCCCCCAAAGAACAGTCCTGCTTGTGCCTCACCCCCCTGCCCCATCGCGGCGACGAGCGACGCCACAGCCGCAATTACCAGAACCCAACCGATAATTCGCGACCAGGGCGAGGTCCCTGATTTGAGATTTTTTGCCGGCTCGATGTGTCCGGCCAACAGGCGTATCGCGGAATTTCGCCGCACGAGCCACAGCGTCCAGATGACGGTGAGCATGCCGATCGCAAATCCGATTGCGGTTCCCAGGACCAAACTGGTTGGCGAGATGTGCAAGCGGATAAAGGGTGTGCGAATCGCACCGACCCACCACGTCCGCAATCCCCACAACATGAGTTGTGCGTAACCAAGCCCGAGCCCTGCACCGAGCACGGCCCCCGCGGAACAGACCCAAAACATTTCAGCCAGCCAGATTTTCGTGACCTTGGGAAATCCGAACCCGACGGCCGTCAAAATGCCCAATTGATTCGCGCGCTGCTGGATCGCCAGCCGAATCAGCAGCGTGACCAAGATCAGCGCCGACACCATCACAAACATGCTCAGGGCCAAGAACAACAAATCAAACGGCGTTGCCCCGACAGCCGCGCGCAGGCCGTTGGCTCGAATGGGGACCAAGTTTAGTCCAAACGTGGCGCAGTCTGGTTGAAGTGAACTCGTTATTTGCCGACGAATTTCTTCCTCCGCGGCGTTGGCTTCGAAGCGAAACGATGTGACTTGACCGAAGCGGCTATTCCACAATCGTTGCGCCGTCGGCAATGATACAAAAGCCTTAGGCGTCGTGCGATAAAACTTCCAGTATTCGTCGTCGACGGAGCGAATGCCGGGAGTATCAAACGGGAGCGACCAAGACTCAATCGATTCGGCGTCGGTCAACCCTGGAACGAGCGGCGTGAAATCCGGATCGTTCGCCGCCGTCGGACGCTGATCGAACTTCGCCTCGATCCAGCGACCGCCGCGACGATTGTACGGCCCGGTCGGTCGCGTCAGTTTGGCGATGTCGACCAGAACTAAATCGGTGCTCTGCTCGATGCCTTCGCCACCAGCCGCTTCGGGTTCAAAATAAGTCAATCGGATCGAATCGCCGACTATTGCGTCTAAATCGTTCGCGGACCACTCGTTGAGAACAATCTCGCTCTGCGCAAGTGGATTCATCGGCCGTCCGCTGGACGCGGATATAAAAGCCAATTTCTCATCCCAGTTCAGGCCGCTAATCATCGAAAACGGAATTGCGTCACCGATCGCGTGGCCGTCGCGAACGAGTTGCATTTTGTTGGCAAGGTAGGTGAAAATCGGGCGCGTGTCGGGAAAGCAACGTTGAATGCAGCGGGTCGCCGCCTCACCAAACACCAGGCCGTCCGACGACAAACTGAAATATTCGTAGGCGAGTTGTGGCTCGGCGGTTGCTTCCGGCTGAAAACGGCGAGCCACGTGGGTTAAGCGCAGTCCCAAATCGTCGAGGGTCGGCCGAAGTCGCGTCGGCCAAGCAGCGTCGATCGCGGTGGTCGGCGCGATGTCCGCACGGCGCTGGAGAAATATCAAATTGGCTTGTTGAAAGTCGGCTTTGCCCTTGAACAGTTCCGGACCGAGTTGCTGTTGTAGCCAGGAGAGGGATACAAAAACATTGTGAGGGACCATTTGTGTCGGTCGCAGACCGAACCGGCCCATTCCCTGGTTGGGGATCACTTGCACTACGTCGATTTCCGGCAAGGTTTGAACGAGCCCTTCTTTTTTGCCGAGCGCACTATCGGAGGAGAGCTGCTGGCGGGCCGTTACGCGGATGGTGATTTTGGGCCGTGCCGTTGCCGAACCCGTCGCGGCATCCAAACTGAGTTCGTCGGCGAGTTGTTGGTTCACAATCGCGTGTTCGGCTTGCAACGACACGACTGAACTCGATTGCAGTTGCCAAATCGCGTCCGGAACCGCGTACAAGGTTACATCGACCGAGCGGCGCAGTTGGCCATCGCTGCGATATTCCACGGTCGTCGCCGGCAAAACGATCGCTGGAATCGCAACCCGAAACTCTTTGCCCAACGAATCTTCCGAAAGCAATTCAGTCGCCAAGGCTTCGCGAAAGAAATGATCGCTCGTCAATAGGTCGTCAATTTGCCCAAGCCGATCCAAAGTGATATCGCGAAGGCTTCCGCGCATGCTGTCGCCGACTAGCAACGCACCGACCAAGACGGCAACGGCTGCCGCCACGCCGAGCGCGATCGTCAAATTCATGCGCCAAAAGAATGACGCGCTGCGAATGGCTATGTGAAAAAAGTTCATGCGCGATTCGGATTGTGATTGCCGCGATTGTGGTTCTGGTTTGGCAGGGCTCAAATTGAAGACTGGTTCGCTTCGACAATACGACCATTGGCGAGCGATACGCGACGGTGGAATTGATCGGCAAGTGCCTCGCTATGTGTCACGCAGACGAGAATCGCTGGCTCCTTTTCAGACAGGTCGCAAAGAATCTGGCCAACGGCTTGAGCACTGGCCGTATCAAGACTGCCAGTCGGTTCGTCCGCTAATACGAGTACGGGTTGCATAATTAACGCCCGTGCGACGGCCACCCGCTGTCGCTCGCCACCCGATAACTGACCGGGGCGATGGTTCATTCGTTGGGACAAGCCGACGGCGGCCAACAACTGTTCCGCGCGTTCGACAGAAGTTCGTTGTACGCGCTGCTGGGCCAGCACCGGGATCAATACGTTTTCCAGTGCCGACAATTGTGGAAGGAGATGATGATCTTGAAAGATGAAGCCAATATTGGCATTTCTAAAGCGGGCCAACTCGCGACCGGCCAACTCGAACGGATTCACGCCGCGCAGCTGCACCGTGCCGCTGGTCGGAGGGTCCAATCCGCCGAGAATCTGTAGGAGCGTGCTCTTTCCGGCGCCGCTAGGGCCCAGGATCACCAAATTTTGACCGGCCGAAAGCTCGAGCGAGACGCCCTGTAAAATGGCCAACGCTTGGCCGGCTGATTCAAATTGTTTCGTGATATTCTCTGCGACTAGATCTGCCACTGGCATAATCTCTCTTGTCTTGTGTGCCACTGGCTCTGCCAGTGCGAGCCCACTCATGGGAACGAATTCAGACACTGGCAGAGCCAGTGGCACACAAATGGTCAAAGGGAACGAACAATTAGTCTACACGTTCGTCCTCCGAGTGGTCATCGGCCTCGAGGCCGGCGAGCAACGCTCGGCACCCGAGCCCGTAAAATGAGTATTCAACGTCGTGCGCCGGATCGAACGATCCGGCGTGAAAGCCACCTTCGGGCCGCTCTAATTGCGAGACGAACCGTTGCAGTGATCGGCGTTCGATCTGATCCGACGCGTCGAGGTCGATGAGGGTAAGCAGGCCGGTAAACGTGCTGAGCAAATCCGCCAATGGAATCCGCGTGTTGGCGCAAAATCCTCCTTCGTCCGATTGGGATTCGAGCAGAAACTCGACGGTCCGCTCGATGTGAACTTGGTCGAGTGCCTGCAGTAACTTGAGGCTGGCGATGGCCGCGGCCGTTGGATTCACCCCAGCTCGTTTTCCTACCTTGATCTCCAAAAACCCGCCCTCGTCTTGATGCCGCTGGTTCAGAAAAGCGAGGATCCGCTCCGGTTGTTCGATGGGGATCTGCAACATTTCTAAACAGAGCAGGACCAAGAAGGTCTGGTACGTGCTGCTCGAGTGCCCTTCAAATGTCTTGGCGAAACCGCCATCGCCGCGGCGCAGTCGCTGCAATTTTTCGGCGACGTTGTTTTTCCAGCGCGGGTCGAGGTCGGCAAAAACGTCGATGCCCGTCGAAGCGCTGAGCAATTGCGTGGCGTAGATCAGCGAGAAAAAATCGACAATCGATTCTTGCCCGGCCAATTTTCCGCGGAGAAACTCTGCTGCTCGCGCGGCGCGTTCGCCATCCAGTTCACCCAAAATCGAGAGTGCCCGCAGCGCGAAGCCGGTGTAATACAAGTCGCTTGGACCTTCCCGCCCGCTCCAACCGCCGTCTGCGTTTTGCATGCTCCAAAAATACGCCGCATGTCGTTGTCGGTCGGATTCGGGCAACGAGCCCACGCCATGGGCCAGGCGCAGCGTGAGCTCGGTCAAATAGGTGGACATATCAAGCCGAGCCGGCGGCTAAGTACGGGCGAATTTTTTGCGAGAATTCCACCGGCACGGGGACGGCCGATTTAAGTTGGCGATGCTCGACTTCGCAACATGCCGCAACGATCTGCCCGTCGGCAATGATTTCAGCGCCGAGCAGAAACTTGAACTGGTAGGCGACGCTCTTGTCGCCGATCCGGTCAACGGCGACTTGAATTGTGAGATTGTCCTCAAATCGCGCTGGCTTGCGATAGTTGCATTCAGCGTGGACGCGCGGCCAACTGATGAACTGCGCGCCAAATTTTTGGATGACGCTCAAGCCCAGCGAACGGAGGAACTCGTGCTCGGCTTGTTCCATGTAGGCGAAAAAAACCGAAAAGTGCACGATGCCGGCGGCATCGGTGTCGCGAAATTCCACGCGCCGCTGAGTTTCAAAGAAGGACATCGACTATTCGCCGACGTAGGGGAGCAAGCCCATGAATCGGGCCCGCTTGATCGCGACCGACACGGCGTGTTGGCTGGCCGCCGAGCATCCGGTTTTTCGCCGGCCGACGATTCGCCAATGGCGATTGACCAGTTTCTTCAAGAATTCGACGTCTTTGTAATCGACGAACAGCGGGCGCGGCCGCTTGCCGTCGACGTACAGCGGATCTTTGCGAACGGTGCGAGCGGCCACTTTGGCCTTCTTGCGTGTTTTGGAAACTGGCATCGCCATGGAATTGCTTCGCGGGGTTAGTTTTTTGTAGTGCCCGATTATCCCTAAAGGTCCGAGTTTTTCAAGGGGATTTTGGTCGACCGCGTAAATCCTAGGCCCTAAGCTGCTTGAACGCAGGCCATTATGAACGATATGTGCCAGAGCGCGATTATATGTTCGTCGTTGAATTCGCAATCGTATTGGCCCAATCGAACCCGGAAGTTGGAGCAGGCAGGGGTTTTCCCTCAGCCCTGTAAAGTTCAATCGTTTCTTCGACAATCCGGCAAAGTTCAGCAAAGACCAATTGTTCGCTGTCTCCGTGGCAGCCGCCGTAGAATAAGCCCGGACAGCTTCCGACAAAGCACTGATCCACGTCCGACCATTCCACGATCTTGACGTATCTGGCTGCGGGACTCATGACTTGGATTCCTCAATTGCCTTTTTCACGGCGCGCTCTTGATACCGCTTGGCGTCATCACCAGGGTTGCCCGAAATAGACACAGGTTTAGAAACTTTTCGGTGCACGAAATTTCAATGACTTCCTTTTCCGCCCCGATCCGTAAACCCTGCCGCCTCCAAGTCCGCAATGAGTTCCAGGATTTTCCTGGGCATTTGGCTCTCGTTGAACGATTGATTTCATTCGATCGCTGCCAATAGTATACGTCGCAAGGCCGTGAAGCGATAATGGAAAGCGGTTTTTGGGGAGTGCCAAAGAATCAGGGGACTCACATCCCCCGCTCGCCAACGAAAGAAGGCGCGCCAACGGCGTTTAGGTATTTGGATCGGGGTCTTGAGTGTGAACGATCTCAAGTAGTTCGATTGCCGGCTGGGAGTTGCAGTGGATCAGCGCGGTGCGGCCATAGATGGGGCGATCGTCGGTCAAAGCAAACAACGCCCGCAATTCACTTCCTGGATCGATGTGCCATAGCCGCAATCGTTCGACTTCGCGGAGCACGTCATGCCGAATTAAAACATGTCCCAAGGGCTCGGTTTGTTGGCGAATCGCCTGCGTCGCTTCGACCGACAGAAGGCGGGTATTCAACCGGACCAAACCGAACAGGACGACTCGCCGATCGGATTGTCGCACGAGCACAATTTTGCGAGCGTAGTACGAACCGACTTCACGCACAGCAAGGACTCGAAGATCCATCGGCGACTCGTGTGATTTTTCCAGCGCCACGGTCATGTGCGAATGGTGGTCGAGCAGCCGGCGATAATCGGCAGGAACGTTCGAGGGATCGATCTCGCTAAAGTTTCCCAACAACGCATCGTCGTCGTAGAAGATCGCGACCAGACTCGCCAAGTCAGAATGCTTGCTGTCGATGGGAATCACGGGCAACCTCAGCTTGGCATCGCTACAGCGCGGTTTGACGCGGCGGATAAACTAATGTGAGGTCACCGGAAACGCTTGGGAGAGCGTACTAGGTTCGATGAACTGGATCGTCGGTGTCACATCGTCGTGCCGCTCCAGCACGAGGTCGATCAAATAGACCAAGACATCGCGCAGCGGCTCCAGTTGAATCTGGGCGGCGGTTTCCTCAGCTCGCTGCTGATACTTGTCGACCAAGCGATGGGCCTTTTCGCAAACGCCTGCTTCAAAATAAAGCTGCGCCGCGCGCTGCACGCGAAAGGCGTCGACGAGTGTATCATCGGCAACCAGCCGCTCAAGTTCACTGCGGCCGGCGTCGTTCAAATCTTGCAGTGCCAGGGCCCATAATACGGTGGGCCTTCCACCGATCAGATCGAGGGCCCGAGCCATCTTGTTGTGGTTGTCGCCTTGCCAATCGGCCAAGTCATTGAGGATCTGGAACGCGATTCCCAAATCGCGGGAGAGTTTTTTGATCGGCTCCAAATATCCGTCGAGCGGTTCGGCCAAGCGAATGCCGGTTAAAAAGGCCGCCTCGAAAGCGGGCGCCGTCTTGAGCGCATAGATCCGCAAAGCGTCGACAGGACTGATCCGTTTATTTTGGGCTTCGCGCCACAATAGTTCAGCCCCCTGCCCTTCTGAGAGGCGCTGATGCGAATCAGCCAACACGTTGAGAATCGTGGCGGCGCAATCGCCGCCCATCGTCGCGGCTTCTCGACTGACCAAACGGTAGCCGAGGCCGATCAAGTAATCCCCCACGTTGATCGCCGTCGGAATGCCATAGGTGCAGTGCAACGCCGGACTGCCATAGCGAAATTGGTCGGAGTCCTCGATGTCGTCGTGGACGAGCGATGCTTTGTGAAACGTCTCGATCGACATCGCGGCACGTTTCACATGATCGGGCCATTCTTGAATCACGCGGGCGCCATGTTCGCCGGTCGCCTTAGCCCCGTGCAAGGCATCGTAAATTGCCAGCGTGACAAACGGTCGCAGATGCTTTCCGCCGCGGGAGAGAAAGTCATAGGCGATCGCCTCGGTGCCGGCGATCGGGTCGATTTGGTGAACCCCATTCCCCTTCAGTTCGCTCAAGCGGATTTCGCCCCGTTGGCGGGGAGCCAATCGCTCGAGCTCGTCGGGCTGAAACAATTGATTCGCGCCGCGGAGCAAGTGAACGAACGAACGCGTGATTGGTTTTCGTTCGAGAAAAGGAGTGTGGATCATCTCGTGCACCCAATCTTCGTCGACCGAAGTATTTCGGCAGTCACTGGACAGCAGCGGGACGGCCATGCAAGGGATCCCGGCGAGCAGAATTTTGTCGATCGCCTTTTCCAAGACGTTCAAACAGGCGACGCCGACGATCGCGTCGACGTAGCCGCTGACGATGATCTTGAGCACAATTGGCGAGCCTTCCGCCACAAGCACTTTGTAGCCCATGTCCTCGGCGGTCGTCCGAAAATCGGCGATGCTGCACGCCCCGCAAGTCTTACAGTCCAAGCCAAATTTGTCGTAGTCCGCCGGACAGCCTTCGGCGTGTTTGAGGCAATGCGGCAACAAGAACAGCCGCCGTGAGGGCGGGACCGCCGCGACTTGTTCGCGCCAGAATTCAGTCGAAAGCGCGACCATCGTCCAACCGACAAACCCTTCCGGCAAATTCGAATCGGCAAGGATTTGTCGGGCCGCGGCTTCCAATTCTTCCTTGGAAAGCGGGCGCCCTTTATCTAATCGAGCCGCGCATTGGCGGCAGCGGTTGCGCAAATCGTCGCGCTGCGATTTGGTTTCGGGTACCAATTTGAGGTGGGCGGTCTTGCGGCGTTTTGACGTCTGCTTTTCCGTCCCAGGATCCGTGGTGACCAACTTGGCGTCCTCAAAACGAAGGAGATGCCGTCGATTGATTCGCGCGTTCCAATCGTTGGGCCGCGCGACTCAGAGCCGACACCGTAAAAATCAGCGGGTAAAGATCCTCATAATACCACAGCTTCGCGAAGTATAAACCAATGGGTGATGGGGCTTTGTGGAAACCATTACCAACCGCGGATACAAGCCACTTTGCGCCGCGCTCAAATGCAATTGCAAAATTTCCGCGATCGGCAAACTCAGCCAACATCTCGGTGGCGAGAGCAGTTTCTTCAACCGTGCTGATTCCCAATTCGCGAGCCGGCCATTCAACCGAAGCGCCGCCGCCCCATCCGCCATCGGCGTTTTGGTGCGCAAGTAACCATTGTGCGCCGCGCTGCGCCGCCGAGCTTTCGAGCCGCCCGAGATCGCGGAATGCAGTCAAGACTTTGGCCGTACCATATACCGGGTTCTCATCGTCGGATTGGTCTTGATTTCCGAACCAGAGCGGGAGCCAGCTTCCATCCGCGCGCTGTTGCTTGCGCAAATAGGCAAACCCGCGCTCGATGGCTCTCTCGACTCGCGACATACCCAAATCGCGCCAAGCATGTAGCGCTCGCAGCGCGTGGGCAGTCAGGTCACTCCCGCTGCGGTCGAACGGTAATTTTCCCCAACCTCGGCAAAAGGTTGGCCAGCCGCCGTTTCGATTTTGCAAATCCACAAGCCAACGAATGCCCATTTCTATTTGCCGTTTCGTCCGGTCCGCATTGTGCGAATCGCGCCAAGTCGGTTCAAGTGCTTTTAAGGCCAGAAGCGCGCCGGGAGTATCGTCCGCATCAGGAACCGCTCCCGACAGATTGGACCAACCCCAACCTCCCGGCGCGGCGCCGGTGAAAGGATGCGGCACTTGGTTTTGGCAACGTAGAATCCAGTCGAGATTGACTTCGGGTGAGGCACCGACAAATCGGCTTGAGGAATGAACTGCCAACGTGGCGAGCGTGGTCGTCCAGGTCGCCAGATTCGTATCGATCGGCCAAGCTCCGTCGGCGCGCTGCGTTCGCAACAAGAAGTCGACACTGCGCGCCGTGAGCGGAAGTTCCTCTCGACCGGTCGACGCCAGAGACATCACGACGAAGCTCGTCAGTGGAATCGCTTCTAGATATCCGCCGCTTTCCGGTTGCATGCGACCGAGCACTCGCAAGCTGCGTTCGATCGAGGCCCGCCGAATCCAGCGGAGGAGCGGATTCTTGGGAGGATCGAAATGAAACTTGGCCTGGCCAATCGCGACCATCGCGGGAATGGCGTAACTCACGACCGGCAGTCGCGCCCAACGATACCATTGCTGCGGCAAACAGGCTGCTTCGAACGGCAGAGCCGAAACGTCAGACCAAGGAATCAAGCCAGCCAACGCGGCGTTTGCTAAAATCGGAACCGCGAATGTCTTGTCGCGGCCATAACGTATGCGAATTCCTTGGACCGATCCGTTCGCCTCGACATAGGCGTGTGCTCGCGCGAGCACTTGCGTCCAGTGATCGGCCGCACCAGATAAACGCAACGCGGCGATGGCCAGCATCGTCGTGGAAATATTAGAGCGGCTCTTGTCGGTGTCGCCGAATCCGCCGTCCGAACGTGGCTGCTGGACAAGCCACCCAATCCCCCGCTGCAGCTGCTCGGCGATTAACGCATTCCGCGTAGGTTTGTCGGATCCGCATTTCGCGAACGCTGCCAACGCGCTGATTGCAGTTGCGGTCGACAATGCTGAGGAAGAAAGTCGGCCCTCCCAATGCCCCTCGCGCATTTCGGCGATCAAGTCGCGATGGGCAGTCGCCAGCGCGGACAAAACTTGCCCGTTCAAATTCATGAGAAACACGACCCGGTAACGCTTGTCAAATAGTTATATTGATGTTCGCCGCATGAATCGCCCCGACCGCGTTTCGATCCGTTTGTTTCGCAGCGCGTACACTTCTTGTTCCCTCCCCCTCGCGGGGATGGCTAGGGAGGGGGCTGTATTATTCATGCGGAGACTTTAGCGCGCTGCGAGATTTTGGAAACTTCGATGAACGGTTCAACCGAAATTAACTTCGATTATCTTAGCCAGACGATTGCCCAGCAGGGCGTCGATCCCGCGCTGGACTGGTTGGAACAGGAGTTTACCCAACGCAAACAGTATTCCGAGCTGTTCGAGATTTTGAAAATGAAAGCTCGACGGCAAGTCGGGTTGCCACTGACGCAAACGGAAGAAGAGCTTTCAGCCGATTCAAATTCGCAAGAACAGCTCGAAAGGCTGCTGTACGAAGCATGCGGTCAAGTCGGCGAAATGCTCTTTCGCGACGGCCGCCCCGCATTGGCTTGGAAGTATTTTCAATTGGTTGGAGATCGGCGGCGGGCGGCGCAATTTTTGCGAGACATACCGGCGACCGCAGTGAATGCGCATGAGCTGATCGGCGTGGCGCTCGAAGAGGGCGTGGCGCCGGAATATGGGATCGAATTGTCACTCCGATTTTTGGGCACGTGTAGCGCGATCACGAGCATGGATCAGTGCATCGCCTTTGAAAAAGAGCCGGTGCGGAACGTAGCCGCGGATTTGCTTGTGCGCCATTTGTATCGAGAATTGACCCACAGCATTAGCGGGGAGATTGAATCGCGCGAAGGGACGCGTCCGCCGCAGGTTTCGCTGCTCGAATTGATCGAACCGCGGCCTTGGTTGTTCGCGGGGGACGGGTTTCAGGTCGATCCCTCGCATTTGGCCGCGACCATTCGACTGGGTCGAATGACGACCAGCCGCGACGGATTGGAGCAATCGTTCTTGTTGTGCCGATATGGCCAGCGGCTCAGCCCGTCGCTGATCGGCTTAGGCGAGACTCCGTTTGAAGACCTCTTCGCGGCGCACGAGAAGTACTTTGCCGCGGCACTCGGACGAAACGTCGAGCCCGCCTTGGCCTATTTTCGCGAGCGCCTGCCAAGCGAGAGTGCGAATCGCGACGCGGGCCGTCCGGCGGCAGAAGTGCTGGTCGATCTCTTGTGCCGCAATGACCGCTGGCCCGAAGCCTTGCAATTGTCGCTCGATTGGCTCGCGGGGGGCGCCGGCAATGCGGGGATCGTCCCCAGCGCTTTGGAAATTGCCAAGCGGAGCGGACAATTGCCTAAACTTGCCGAGTGGTATCGGCGACGGGGCAATTTGTTGATGTACGGTGTGGCGCTCTTGAATGAAGGGAACGCTGGTCGGTTGCCGTAATCGTCTTTCTTTGTTTAACCGGCGCAGCCGCTGTCTTACATTAGGTTGCTTGAGCGAACGCCATTCGGAGAGACAGCCGCTGCGCGGGTTAAACAACGTATCGGCAGCGTCGATAGAGGGCACATGCGGCAGACGGAAGACCATAAAAAAAACGGCTTGGCGACTAGGGCACCAAGCCGTTTCGATTTCAATTTATCCGATTCGCTCAAGTGAACGATTCGTTAGTCGGCTTGGCTCGACGTAAAACGAGTCGTAGGTGAACGAAACGCATTGGGATCGACCATGGGAAGAATCCGGGTTTGCGCACCAGTCGTCGGAGCGGGTGTTGTAGGTTGTGGTTCGACAGCCGGAACCGGCTCAGTAGCCGGGGCTTGCGTGGCAGCTGGGCCGCCACACCCGCAATCCGAAGCCTGGCCAGAATCGCAACAATCATTGCCACGACGGCGGTGATGACCGCAGCCGTTACCGCATCCGCGAGCGCGATCCAACAAACCGCAGCGAGGAGCTCGTTCGCAACCGCAGTCGTCGTTGCAGCCATTGCCGTAACCGCGACCAGCGTGATGACCACCGAACAAGCCACCGCGGCCGCAGCCGGTATCACAAGGGTCGGCTTGTTCGCAGCAGTCGTTGCCGCGATCGCGATGTCCGCAACGGCTGAACAACGAGCAGCGCCGACCGCAAGGATCCGCTTGTTCGCAGCAATCGGCCGGAGCCGCAGCAGGAGCTTCGCAGCAGTCATTGCCGCGATTGCGATGCCCGCAACGGCTAAACAACGAGCAACGTTGGCGAGCGCAGGGATCTGCTTGTTCGCAGCAATCGGCCGGAGCCGCAGCTGGAGCTTCGCAGCAGTCGTTTCCGCGGTCGCGATGTCCGCAACGGCTAAACAACGAGCAACGTTGGCGAGCGCAGGGATCTGCTTGTTCGCAGCAATCGTTGCCGCCGCGTCCGTGATGACCAAACAAGGGGAACAAACCGCGCGCATTGCCGCAACCACAGGACGAGTCAGACTCGAACGTCTGGCAGCAAGTGTTGTTGGCAGGGGCGGGCGATTCGCAGCAAGTGTTTGCAGGGGCTGCACATCCACATCGACCGAGCATTCGGTTCAGCAACTGGTGCTGAGCAAAGCTCGGGCTCGTACACAGCGCTGCAACCAGCGCCGCTAAAAAAAGAATCTTTTTCATTGAGACCTGTCTCCTTAAGGTAATTTGGCGTCGTTCGTCTGAGCTTTCAATTTCCAATGAGGTCGGTGCGTAGGCCCTGAAACCAACCATCATTGACCTCGCGGTCGTCGCGCCATGTATCGAGCAAGAGGAAATCCCTCCGCACGACGCCCCCGATTTCGTGATTGAAAGTGGGCCGCGAAAATCGCCAAACTCGTGTCAGTCCGACGAGCCCCGTCGAGCATTCCGTTAGCTCGTGTTCATACCAAAGAGGCTCGACGCGTGACCGTGCAAATCGTTGCAAAATCACGTTCGACATGATCTATCGTCTCGGTTCTAGGAGTTTTGTAAGACCTTTCTAATAAACGACTTACGAATCCGCTTGCAGGGAGTTTGCCAACCTTGTCGGTAGTGCAGGTTGTCGCCGAAACGCAGGTTGCCGCTTTGCTTTCAGCAGACGGCGACGACGGCAGGTAACGATTGGCAAAAGTTTGACGTCCACCGCGTCGATTGAAGCGGCACAGGGCGTTTGTTAAGCTCGCCCTTGATTCAACTACGGCCGCCTTGGAATTTGGCGATGTCCCGATCGAAATTGAAACGCAACGCCCACTGGATGCCGCTCTTCGTCGGGCTTTTGCTTTCGCTTTGCTCGTGCACGCCGCGCTACGACCAAGATTTTGATGCCTTTCGCCGCGGACAGTCGACCGTGCCCGGCGGGTCGACGACCACCCTGCCCAGCTCGAACACGACGCTTCCTCAATCGAATACAACGCTTCCGAAGGGCTCTGGCGGTCGAACGACGTTGCCTTGGCAACCTTCGACGACGCTTCCGCAAAACCCGCGTTGATCCCGCGAAATTGTCACGTGGATTCTAGATCGATGCTAACGCGTCACGATGCGAGAACTACTTTTCCCCGCTCGGATGCGTCTATCCTCGATCGAGGCCGGTTTTCAAATCGCCGCCGTCGTCGATTCCATTAGAACCTACCGAGTAAACCATCAACCCATCGGGCAAAGTCTTGGCGATTACCTAACCGCGCAGCCAAGTACGCGAAAAGCCGCCCGCCAATTCGATCGTAAAGCTCAGCGAATCGCTGATTGTCGCGCGCCATGAAATTCCGTTTGCGTTGTTATTAGTCAGACCCTCGCTAACCACCATATCGAATCATGGGATGGCTCGCGAAGTTCGCAAGTTGTTCTTGCGGGCTGTCAACTGCCTGACCTAACGTTCAACAATAGGCAGTTGGACTCGTTCGCCATATCAAGTCGATTCGTCAAGTTGCGTTTTAGGCACTTTCGGTTCGTCCCGCACCATGAACGAATAGATCAAGACGAACGCCGCATAAAACGTGACAAAGAAACACCAATGGCTGGCGGCGCTGTCGGTGTAAATAAAACTTACCGTGGCGCAAAACCAGCCCCACGCCACGATCGCTAGGCTTTGCCAAAAAGGTCGCCACCACAACAAAAATGGAGCCCCAATTACCGCCGCCCAAAGTCCATAGGACCAAGCTATGAAAACCGGTGGATTGCGCGGCGAAAACCAGTTGAGGTGCCCTTCCGGCGTGACTTGAGTATACGTTGGCTGATAGACCGCGCGTGCTGCGACAACGACGGCCAAGCCAAGAATGAGTAACACGAAAAACGGCACGCGACGCGGTCGCACGGGTTGATCAAACGTCGAACCAAACAACGGACACCAAGCTTGTGCCAACAGTGCGAGCGGTATCAGGCTAACCGTGACCGTTTGATTGACTAATCCGTGAGGAGTTGGGCCGTCGAGCCAGAGAATCCCCTCAACCCACTGCATCGCCGTGATTCCCATCAACGCCACCCCGCTCCACTTGAGTCGCGGGTTGTCGCGTCGCAACAGGTAGGCCGCCACGCCGTAAGCGCAGCCGCCGGCCAACAGACTTGATGTCGCATTGAGGCAAATGGGATCGCCCTCCATGACTGAGGTGCCGATAGTTTAACCGATCGATGTGGGTAACATGATCACGACTGCAAGTCAGTCTACATGAATCGCCAGCGAATTAAGACTATTGCGAACGCATCGCCTCGTCCCCTTTGCAGGTAATGCACCGGACTAATTGTTCGCGTATATTCAAGTTAAACGCCGAGACGATGTTCGGAACGACGGGCCTCGATTCAACTTCTGGGCAAGCGAGCATTTCATGATTCCAATTTACAAAGCGTCTGGCCGGGTAGGGTTTCTGTCGCTTCCGTTGCTGATTCTGGTACTCGTCGCCGCGGTAGCCCTCGCGTTTGTCTACCAGTTGGCATTGCACTGGATTCCTCTGATCTACGTGAATTTTCTGGCGACGATCGGCATGGGGATGGCTTTGGGATTTGGCGGGGCGTGGGTGGTGAGGCACGGCAAAGTCCGAAATGTGTTTGTTGCAACTTCGCTTGCCATACTGTTCGGCGTCGCTGCACTCGGCGCAAAGTATTTCTTTCAATATCGGTCCATGCTCGACGCGGCAACCAATCTGGTCATGCAAGAGAATAACCTTCCCGAGGATCAACGGGCCGATGTCCGAAAATTTTTGGTGGACGGAGGTCTAACGTTCCTCGATCATCTTGACATTCGCGCAAACCAGGGCTGGGCCCTTGGCCGCGGCGGCGGTAATGGAATGCCCATCCATGGGGTTTTCGTGTATCTCATTTGGGCGATCGAGGCGGGCATCATTTTTTACTTTGCGGTTAAGGAAACGAAGCGGGCGGCAGGCGAGCCGTTCAGCGAACAATTGCATACCTGGGCTTCGGAAAGCGACGTCGTGATGACGTTGCCAATCAACGACCCATCGATGGTGTCGAAGATTCAATCCGCGGCGGGTGTCGGCGACTTGTTGGAAATCCCCATCCCCAAAACGGACGTATCGAACCAGTTTGCGATTTACAAAGTCAACAGTATTCCTGGGCACGAGTTTGAGGACGCCTACCTTTCGGTGTCCTTGCTGACGATCACGGGCAACAAAAATGGCGAACCCGTCAAGTCGGAAATATCGCTCGTCAAACACGCGGTCCTGTCGGCCGAGAATCGCAGGCACCTGATTGAGAACGCCAGCCTCTTGCGGGAAGCAATCGCCGAATACCGCAAATCATTGCAAGCCGAAGCTGCATCAAGCGAATCCGAGATGCCCTCCCCCTCCCCCGAAGCGCCGCCCGCCGATCACTATTCGTAGCCAAACTCGCCAGAATTCGGGCCAGCACTCCGGCGAGTTCCGCTACGGCTGCGCCGAACTCGCTCTAGCGCCGGAGAACCGCGGATAAACACGGATATTCGCAGATTCTCACGTGTAACGAGCGAGCCATTGACGTCGGAATATATCAACGTTCATCCGCGGCTGAAATCCTTAACCCCGCACAGGCGGTTCAAAAGACAACGGAACGCGCCCTAAGCCGACGATTAGGGCAAGTACGGCAAGAGGTGGCCATCGGTGAGGGATGGCATGTGGGGATCGGGCGGGTATGTCACAGGAGTGACTGAACCGCGCCAGGCGACTCCCATGATCTGCATCGTGTTGTAAACCTGAACGTTCCAACCGGCCGCGCGAAAAACTTCAAGCCCGGCGGATACGTCCGGCGACGCAAGGTCGTGCAACACAACGGTCGCGGTAAGGGCGCAATGCGGAATGACGGCTTGTGCGTCTCGGCGCGGTGCGTCGTCTTCGTGGTCGCCATCGATAAACACGAACGACCAGGTCTCCGGCTTTGTTTCTCGCAATGCTGGGAGGATCGAGGGAGAATAAGCTGCCCAAAGGCGATACGACCCACGCGTTGGGATCTTGCTGAGGCTCTCATCAACCGCTTCCCATTGATCGTCGCGACTGAGTTTTGGGTCAACGACATCCAAGGTCAGATCGGCGGCGAGCAAATGTGCGGTTGACCAGGCAAAATGGCAACCGATAGCCAAGCCACGCTTACCGGCATGCGGAAGTGCCAGGTGGTGCAGCAAGACGGCCTCTTCCAGCGACAAGACGCCGATGTGTTGATTGGAACTCCGCGCGTCCGTTCGCCAAATATGCGGAGCGGCCAAGCGCAAGTAAGGCCACTTGTTCCGTCGCGGATCGGCGGCGACCAACGACGGAAAATGCTTGAGCAAACTAGGGTCCGTCAAACCAACCGGCGGATAATCGTATCGCTGTTCGGGCGCCGGAATCATGATTCCGCCGCGGGTTGACCGGCCCCAAGCCACTTGAGGATCGCGGGTGATTTCGGGAGGCAATTCGTCCGGCGGCGGATCGGGCCGAAGTGCCATGCGACCGGTGTAATCAATCCAGTGAAAATAGGGCCGGGGCGCCCGCGGTTTTGGTGCTGGACCCGCATCGCCGAAAAAATCGTCAACGGCCTTCCGCGCACCCTGCCAATGTCCGTAGTCGTCCACGATAAGGACTCCGTTTTGGACGAGACGGGGATAAAGGTACATCAACTCAACGTAGGTGCTATCGTAAAAATCGGTGTCCAGCCGCAGCAGGGCAATGGACGCGACGTTCGCCTTTCGCAGCGAAGTGCGCACGTCGCCCACCTTGAATCGGACCTTGGTAGGATCGTATCCCACCGCGACAAGATTGGCCTGGACTTCATCGAGGGTGGCTCGTGCCCGAACCAAGTTGGCTTCCCGATCGTCTTCACCCCCACGCATCAATTCAGCGGCATCGTTCCCGCGATAATCTTGGTCGATAGGTCCCGGTTCCGTCATTCCGTCGAATGTGTCAAACAACACGAAGCGTCGTGAGGCCGCGTCCAAGAGTTGCAGGGTCTTCATGGCGATCATGACGGAGCCCCCCTTCCAGACGCCGCACTCGACGAACACACCGGGGATTCGCTGTTCGACGATGTAACGAGTGGCGCGGTAAAGGGCCAAGCCGCGCTCGATGGAAGTCATCGTGTAAGGGCTGCAATCGCGCCAAATTGGCACGAATTCGGCGTCTTCTGAAGAAGCCAGGGTTTCGATCAAGCGCGCATTTGATTTAGATTCGGCCATCGTGGCAAGCCCGCGAATCAAATGATTCGTCAGAACAGGAAGCAACTTTCCCCAAACGAGTGACTCGCATGCACTGGCGGAGCCGGTGGCACACGGAGATTCCTATTCCGACTTGTGTGCCACGGGCTATGCCCGTGCTGTTTGGGGGCGGGCTCCGGGGCTACGATCGAATCGGAAACTCACTCTGGCGCAACCTCGCGCGGCGATTCACGGCAGGTATTGGATATCAGACCTCTTCGATAGGCTCTTTGTCTTTTTGGACAAAGTGAGGTTTTCCTTCGGCGGTTAGTTCTTCGGCCCGCTTTTGGGCCGCTTTCTTTTGATGGAAGTCGTATTTGGCAATTCGCTTCATCGTTTGGTTATACACTCCCCAAAAAATGCGCATGCGAATGTCGTCGGGGTCCTTGGATTTGGAACGACGCTTGGCGGGCGCCTTTTTCTTGGCTGGTGCTTTGGCTTTTTTCTTCGGATCGGCTGCCAATGCAGCGTCCGACTCGGCCCGCAATTTCTTACGACTAACGGTTTTTTTTGCCATGATTTTCTTGAGATTTGGATCCAACAGAATTCAATGCATCGCGGCCTGCCCGAAACTGCTCGGCATCATAGCGTTATTGGGCGGATTCAACCAGCACGCGTCAGGCTTTAATTGCCAAGGAAGGCATGTATCGCAGGACAATTGCGCAACATCGAAATTAGCGCGTCGGACTCAACCAAAAATCTTGGTGTTGACCGTTCCTTCGGTCGCATGTCGCCCCCGTTACGTCGATGCACCCTTGGGCGGTGTTCCTTTGCCGGCTCGGATATATTCGCGGCGATTTTGCGCGTATTCAACGGAGTTGGGCAGAGTCGCCGCCGGGTTCACCCCGACGGCTTCGTGAAACAACTGTTCAAGAAAGGGCCGGCACCAGCCGCAGCCCGTTCCGGCTCCACCGCAATCACTCAATTGCGAAACGCGGGACGGTCGCTCGACGCGAAGGTATTGGATCACCTTCCGTTGGGTTACGTGAAAACAAAGGCACAGTTCGTCGTCGGGTTGCATCTCGATCTCCCACTTCTATTATGCAGCCATCGGAACATCGCGGCCATTTGGTATGATTAAGTTTCGGCTGGGGAAGAGTCCCCAGCGACAGTAAAGCCCTCTCCACGTGGCGCCGCAATGTTTAAACCACGCAGCCGCTGGGGGAACCAACCAGGCCGCTTGCCGTTTTGCCGCATCGGGTTTACCGGAACTTCACCACACCCTTCGAAGACTCAGACGTGCCACCCGCGGTACGGCGCCTGTTCGGGGTGGCACGTCCCTAAGGCTTTACGAAGGGCGTGGGATTAATTACTCGCCGCGGTTTGCGTGGGTTCAACAAAAAAAGTTGGTTGCAGTCGTAGGGCAACGGGTCACACGAATTCGTCTTTTTAGTCGCTGGCTCTCAAGATGAACGACAATCAAAAAAAATACTTGTGTGATTTCGTGGCGGTTCGTGAGTGGATTAAGGCCTGCGAAATCCCAGCGTACCGGGCCCGTCAGATCGAGCATTGGCTTTGCCAGACATCGATCCAATCGATCGACGAAATGACGGATTTGCCCAAACCCCTGCGACGTCAACTCGCGGCAGAATTCGAATTCTGGTCGACCAAGATCGCTCGGCATCAGACGAGCTCCGACGGTACCGAAAAATTGCTGCTGCAATTGGCGTCCGGAGGCTCGATTGAATGTGTGTTGCTGCGCGACGGCATTCGGCGGACGATTTGTATCAGTAGCCAAGTCGGCTGTGCGATGGGTTGCGTCTTCTGCGCCAGCGGACTGGACGGTGTCGACAGAAATTTGATGGACTACGAAATCGTCGAACAAATGTTGCGCCTTGAGCGCTTGCTGCCCGGTGACGAACGAATTAGTCACATTGTGATGATGGGGATGGGAGAACCGCTCGCCAATTTGGATTACGTGCTCTCGGCCCTGGAGGTGGCGACGTCGCCCGACGGACTGGGGATTAGTCCGCGGCGGATTACGATATCCACTGTCGGACTGCCGCCGGGAATACTGAAGTTGGCGGCGGTAGAACATCCCTATCAATTGGCAATCTCATTGCATGCCCCGACCGACGAATTGCGAAATGAATTGGTGCCGGTCAATCGCAAGATCGGAATCAACGCGATCATGGATGCCGCCGAGGGCTATTTTCGATCCACAGGTCGGCGTTTGACTTTCGAGTATGTGCTGTTGGCGAACATCAATGACCAGCCGGCGCAAGCGACCCAGCTCGCTGAATTGCTGGGGGGCAGCGGCGCGTTGCTCAATGTGATTCCCTACAATCCCGTGGCGGGGTTGGCCTACCAGACGCCTTCGTCCCAAGCGATCAAGGCGTTTCGCCAGATCTTGGTCCAAGGCCAAGTCAACGTGCAATTCCGTGAACGCAAAGGCGACCAGATTGACGCCGCTTGTGGGCAACTTCGCAGATCGCTCCACCTCCAGCCCCTCGCTGACGCACGCTAATGCCAGCGTATGTTTTTTAAATCGGGCCGGTTTTTCTAGCCGAGCGAGAAACTTTGGTGCGCGAATCGAGTTTAGAACAGGGACGACATCGTGGCGACGGTCGACCATTCATTGGCGGGTTCGGTACACTTAGTCTCAGCGGCGTGCGGTCTTACCAGCAGCGCGGAGAGACGATTGAGCGACCGGCCAGCAGATGCGATCCATCCCAAGCGATACGACCTGATCGATCCCGATGTCAGGCTGATGCTGCAAGTGCGCGACGATAACGCCGTGGCGTTCGAGCAGTTGGTGGAACGGTATCGAAATCGATTATTGAACGTGCTGGAGCACTTGGTTCCGCGTCGAGGGTTAGCCGAGGATATGGTTCAGGAAGTATTCATGCGCGTCTACCGGGCGCGCAAGACGTACACCCCGGACGCCAAATTCTCGACATGGCTCTTTACGATTGCGGATAACGTTGCGAACAATGCGTTGCGCGGCGCGGCCAAACGCAAAGAGGTGAATTTACAAGCCACGCAGCAGAATTCAACCGAGATGCCGACCCTTGAGAATTTGGCCAAGGACCCCAGCCGATTCATGCCAGCGCGGCGGATCGATCAATCGGAATTGAGCGAGATGGTTCGCAACGCCGTACAATCGTTGAACGAGCGCCAGCGGATGGCGTTGTTGTTATGCAAGTTCGAACACATGAGTTACAGCGACGTCGCCGCCGCGATGAACCTCTCGACGAAAGCCGTGAAGTCGCTCCTTTCGAGAGCCCGCAACAATTTGCGCGAAATGTTGGAGCCCTATGTCCAGGCCGGGTCGCTGCCGTTCGGCCTCGCCGCGGATAACGACAAACCGGAACCCGAAATCGAAACGAAAAAACGAAAAAAATAAAATTCGATTTGACCGTGCACATTCGATTAAACTGGCCAAGCAAATGAACGAAGAAAACCAACCCGTACATCAACCCAATGCCGAGGCAGACAGCCAGCACGAACGGCTTGTAGCTTACTTGGATGGCGAGTTGGATTCTCAGCAAACGGTTGATGTCGAGCGGCGTTTGGCGGACGATCCCACGCTGCGCCGTCACTTGCACGAGTTGCAAAAAACTTGGGATGTGCTCGATTGCCTGCCGCAAACGAATACGGCGGATGCGTTCACCAAGAGCACAATCGAGTTGGTGACGCGCGAAGCCACCCGCGAAATTCGCCGCACTCGCCGCCACCGTCGGACGACCTGGATTCGGTTGGGAATGTTTGGGTTGTTGGGATTGGTCGGAATTCTGAGCGGATTTCAAGCGATCCGCGCCTATCAAACCGCTCCCACGCGGCAATTAGCTCGCGACCTGCGCGTGATCGAAAACATGGAACTATATCGCTCGATTGACAGTTTGGAATTCCTCAAACAGCTGGAGCAAGCAGGACTATTCGTCAGTGAGGAGCCCGAACATGAATAAGCGGCGAAACCTATTCCTGGTTGCAGCCCTGTTCGGTGTGTTGCCGTTGTTTTTGGCTCTTGACGAGAACTCGTTTTCCGACAACCAAGCCCGTCTGGCGTCGATGTCTCCGGAACAAATGGAGCAGTTGTTGCGCAATCGCGATAAATTCGCGATGCTTTCGGAAGAGGAGCAAGACAAACTGCGCCGCTTCGATCAGGAATTGCATCGTGAACCCAATGCAGAACTCTTGATGCAGACGCTTCGCGGTTACCACGAGTGGCTTTCAGCGCTGCGGTCGACCGAACGGGCAAAACTCAAGGATTTGCAGCCGACGGCCCGAATCTCTGAAATCACTCAATTGATCGCCGCGCGACGAGAGCGCGATATCGGCTTGACCGACGCAACGCGACTCCCCTCCGGAGACAATGAGGCATTGCGAAAATGGGCCAGCGATTTTGCGACACGCAAGCAATCGGATATTGCCAAGCTATTCCCCGGCGGCGAACGGGGCCCGCAGCCCGGGTCCCGGCGTGGAAACCGCCCGCCCGCGGTCGCTGCGTTGGTGATCTCCGTCGGACGCGGTTTTGTTCCCGAAGCCAAACTCGATGAACTGGTGGCTTCCGACGATCTTGACCAGTTGGCGAAGTCGCTTTCGCCCAAGGCCAATGCGATCCTGGCCGACCAGAAATCCAAGTTAGAAAAAATCAAGTTGGTTTTTCGCTGGATCTTCGCCTCGTTCCAGACCCGCGTTTCCGAGGAAAATTTGCGGACGTTTTTTCGTGAAGGCCTGGACGACAATCAACGCGAGATCATCTATCGGCTAGGGCCCGAGCAAGGCCGCCAAGAATTGGAACGACTGTACAACGAATCCCGAAGACGGCGCATGCAGTTCCGCTCGCCGGAGAATGAATCGGGCCGCCTGCCGAATGATCCGCCGCGCGGGCGACCGGATTTCGATTAGGCCGGGTCTCAATACCCAAGTCTCAATAATTCAGTCGCAACGCAGAAGCGAGAAGGCAATGAACGAGGTCGATGGTTAGAACCACGGACTAGCGCTCAGCCGCTAATTATTGGCGACACAGCTAACATTCCCAGCAATCACGGGTGTCCGCCCCGTGGTGCCTCAGCCGTCAAGCGAAATTCCAATTCAGCGATTCTACGTTCGGCACGGGTTATAATGGCTGTGGACATAAGTTAGGAAACCATTTAGGCCTTGGCGTTGTCCAACAACCAGCGGCAGCCGAAAATACTCAATGTCATGGCGACATCCACCTCGGTACAACCCGTTCCCGAAGCCACCACCGGCAACTCGTTCGACCAGTTCGTAACGCGGCGGTTAGACCGCGCCGGCGTGCAGGTCAAGATGGTCGACTTGGCTACGGGCTTCCTGCTGATCGCGACCGTCGTTCTTGGAATTCTCTTGACGGTCTGCGTGATCGATGGCTGGATCGTGACGCTTGGGACTTGGTTTCGAATGGCAATCCTCCTCGGACTTTCGGCGTTTACGCTGATCGTGTTGATTCGGTCAATTGCGCCGTTGCTTCTGCGGCGAATCAACCCAGCCTATGCGGCGCGAATGATCGAACAAGGTGAACCCAAGTTCAAGAACAGCTTACTTAATTACGTCTACTTGAAATCGCGACCGAACGCAAATTCGAAGCGCATTTTCGAGGCGGTCCAAGCCAAGGCGGCTCAGGACTTGTCGGCCGTTGCCATCGAATCGGCGATCGACCGCTCCCGGCTGATCCAAGTTGGTTTTGCCTTGGTCGCCCTTGCCTTGGCGAGCGGTCTCTACAAACTCGTTTCGCCCAAAGACCCGTTTGCCACCGTGGCCCGGGTAATGGCCCCACTGGCCGATATTCCGTCGCCATCGCGAGTCCGCATCCCCAGCGTTGAACCAGGGTCGGTCGATGTTTTCTTTGGTGAGACGATCGACGTCGTCGCCGTCGTTCGCGGAGCTGGCGACACGCCCGTGTTCCTAACCTACTCGACCGACGATGGCCAACGGGTCAACGCACGCATTCCGCTCGAACCAAGCGACACGAAGAATGAATTTGTCGGACGACTCACGACTTCCGACGCCGGGATCCAACAGAGCTTGAGTTACTGGGTGGTCGCCGGCGATGGCCGCTCTTCGACCTATCACGTCGATGTCCGTCCGAGTCCGACAATCGCCGTTTCCAAGATCAGTTTAACCCCGCCCAAATACACCGAATTGCCGACCGTCAGTTTGACTGGACAAGCCGATCTTGAGTCAATCGAAGGGACCAACGTCCACCTGGAAGCAATCGCCAATCAGGATATTGCGACGGCCTCCTTGGAATTGCTCAAAGCTCCGTCGGCAAGAAAAGCCGAAGGTGCGATTGTCAATGCGACTGGATTGCCCCGCCGGGAAACTCAGGTCGAAAAGCAACTGGAGTTCCAAATAATCGATCGCGTGCCCATGGCCACCGTCGATCGTGCCGCGACCGTCGATTTCAAGTTATTACGAATCGGCGACGAACAAAAATTTACGCACTACCGGTTGAAATTCACATCTCGCGAGGGACAACGCAACCGCGTCGAGCCGGTGCACGCTGTTCGCATCAAGCCCGACCTCGCGCCGGAAATTGAAGTGCTCGAGCCGAGCCAAACTAAATTGCAGGTCCCCGTAAACGGCACGCTGAGGGTCAACGCGCGGGCACTCGATCCTGATTTCCGGATCACCGCCATCCGCATGATTGGATTGCAAAAAGGCAAAACGATCGTCAATCAAAACCTGGTCCTCGATCAGCCAGCCGGCGTCGGCAATGTTCTGGGCAGTTTTGACTTCCGGCCCGAAGCGGTTGGACTCGCTCCGGGAGACGAGGTGATCTTTCATCTCGCAGCCGTCGACAATCGAAAATCGCCACTCAACGATCTGCCCGACCCCAACGTCACACGGTCGGCCAATTATGAACTGAGAATCGCGCCGCCGACCGATTCCGGCGACCCTTCGCGAAAACGGCGATCGGAATCGTCCAAACAGGAACAAGGATCTTTGGGGGACACCGACCAGTCTGAGCCATCCAAGGCAAAGGACAAAAATAAAGATGAGTCGATGACTGACGTTGAAGGACCCGGCAAACCGGGTCCCCCAATCTTCCAGCAAGAGAAGTCCCAAGCGGGTGGGAACAAATCTGAAAGTCAATCGAGCGAAGACAGCGCACAGCCGTCGGAGGATGCTTCCGGCGGTGGCAAGTCAAATTCAAACAATAAGAACAAGTCCAATCAACGCGCCGACTCCGGGAACACGGAAGAATCGAACGCCGACTCGCCCGAAAGTGATGATTCGAATTCGGAGCCGTCCCCGGATGGTCGCTCGAACGAATCCTCTCAATCAGGAGCGCCCAAGTCCGGCGAGCCGAATACTACGCCCGGCGGCAATTCCGCCGAGTCTTCGAAGCCGCCATCGCCGGGCGAAAAGACCGGTTCCGACGACGCCCGAGGATCAGGCCGCCAAGCGGATGCAAAGTCAAGCGACGATCCATCTTCCGAGAAAACGGATTCGCAATCGAACCAAAGCCCTTCGGAAGACAGTTCGGAATCGGCTAGCGATCTAGCTGGCGAGCCGACCGAGACGTCGAACGATTCCGCGAATGGCAACCCATCGGATGGTTCCCAGCGTCAACCCAGCGACGGCGGAAATCCACAAACCGATCGGCACGATCAAGCCGCGGCCGGCGACCCGAAGGAAAATAGCCGACCCCTCGATCAAGCCTCACACGATGGCGACCGTTTTGAGAAATTGCTCGATCACATCCAGAGCCAGAAAGAAAAAACCGACAAATCCCCTGGCCAAAGTCAATCGAGCGAACAGTCGTTAGCCTCGGATGAAGCTCGCGATCAACAATCGTCGCGTACACAAGAATCCAACGCTGCAAATTCGAAAGCCGATTCGGAGCACGAACCCAAGAAGAACTCGGAAACCGGCGACCCATCGGACGAAGGCACCGATCCATCGGACTCCGCGTCTGGCGAACAGTCCAACTCGAAGCTCACGAGCGAATCCAAAGGCGATTCTCCGGATCAAAAATCGAACGATGCCCGCAACCCATCGCCCCAGTCACAAGCCAACGATGGCAACAGTGATTCCGAGTCGGCGGATGCGGAATCCCCCGATCCATCCGGCGAGAAGACGCCAGGGGAATCGACGGAACAAGATTCTGCCGGCGCCGAAGAAGGAGCCCCAGCATCGAATTCGAAAAGCGATTCGGAATCCAGCGGCAATAACTCCCAGACCGGAGACGACAAGTTCCAAGGCGCACAACCGATCGATGCATCACCGGAGGATTCGAAAGCGGATAGCCAGCCTCGACCGCGGCCCAAGAGTACCCAATTCCCCGACTCGGCAACCAATCCTGCCGACCGACTGAATGCGAAATTCGATACGCCCGAAGAGCGTGAGATCTTGGAGCGATCGCGGAAAGTGACGGATTTAGTTGTGGATTATCTCAAGGATCAACAGCACAAACCCGATCGCGCCTTGCTCGATGAAATGAACTGGACGGAGCAAGAGTTACGCGACTTTGTGGCGCGCTGGGAGCACCTGAAGCAAGCAGCATCTCAAGGCGAATCGAATGCCGGATTGCGCTATTCCGAAGCACTCCGCAGCCTCGGCTTGCGCAGCCAAACCGCACAGGCGCGGCGGGCCCAGATGCAAAGAGACCAAATTCGAGATCTCAACGAGGATGGTTCGATCTCCCGTCCGCCCGGGAAATTTGCCGAAGCCTTTCGCGACTTTTCCAAAGGACGCGCTAGACGAGACTACGACCAATAGCTTCGCCGGGCGCCAGTCTTGAGTAAAGTCGATGACTGGGTCATATTGATTTGTGGATCGCCGGCAAGCGTTCGATACATCCATCCTCCCCAATAGCTCGTTCAGGTTGCGTCGAGCGATGGGCCAACATCACCGTTCGCAAACCTTCATGTCATCCATTGAACCCTCGGCCTCGCCGAGAACATCGGCGGTTCGGGAACGCGATCCTTCGGAACGGCCGATGATCGAGGCCGAGCGACTTTCGAAATTCTACGGAATTTTCGCGGCCACTCGCGACGTGTCGTTCAAAGTCTACAAGGGTGAGATCGTTGCATTTCTCGGGCCCAACGGCGCCGGCAAAAGCACGACCATGAAGATGCTGACCGGCTACCTCTCGCCGTCCGAAGGGGTCGCACGCATCGCGGGCTGCGATATGTCCGCCGATCGCCTCAACGGCTCGCGGCACCTGGGCTATCTGCCGGAAACGGGGCCGCTTTATCCGGACATGACCCCGTACAGCTTGTTGAATTTCTTCGCCGAGGCTCGAGGAATGAACAAGGCTCTCAAGCGCGAGCGGATTACGGCCGTCGTCGATTTGTGCAGCTTGAGTAGCGTTATTCACAAACCGATCAATAAACTATCTAAGGGCTACCGCCAGCGCGTCGGTTTAGCCCAAGCGTTGATTCACGAACCGGAAGTTTTGATTTTGGACGAACCAACTTCTGGCTTGGACCCGAATCAGATTCGCGGCATGCGCGAGACGATGCGCCGCTTGGGCCGCGACAAGACGATCTTGTTATCCACGCACATTCTACAAGAGGTCGCCGCGATGGCCGATCGTGTGATTCTAATCAACGAGGGCTGCAAAGTCTTCGATGGCCTCCTTGCGGAACTCGACCCGCAAGGATTGGGTTTGGACAAAATTTTCGCAAAGTTAACCGGACACGATGAATCGCAACCGGCGGATGCATAACGGCGGCGACCAAGGGAACAGTGGATTCAATAATAATTGCGTGCGATCAGGCGGTAATCGTTTATGTTGATGTTGGCTGAATTCGTGGTAATGCTGGCAGTCGACTTGTCGTTCTTCGCCGCGTTGCTGTTGGTCATGCTCCCCTTGGGAATCTATCGACAAGCGACATTTGCGGTGATGAAACGGAACTTCACCGGCTATTTCAGCAATCCGACAGGCTACGTGTTCCTTTGTTTGTTTGTGCTGCTCACTTCGTTCGCTGCATTTTGGCCGCACGAATTCTTCACGACGAACTTGGCAAACTTCGGACAGCTCAATCGTTTTCTGCCCTATATCATGCTGGTTTTCATCCCGGCCATCACGATGAGCATCTGGGCTGAAGAACGACGCCAAGGAACCGACGAATTGCTGCTCACGCTGCCGGCCCACGATTTCGACATCGTGATGGGCAAATATTTTGCGGCCGTCCTGGTGTTCACGCTTAGTCTCGTGTTTTCGCAGCTCTCCAATTACGCCGTGCTGCTCGCGATGACGGGCGGGCAACTGGACAGCGGAATCTTATTCACGACGTACCTGGGCTATTGGTTTGTCGGCACGGCAATGCTCTCGCTGGGAATGGTGGCCTCGTTTCTCACGAACAACCTGACCGTTGGTTTCATTTTCGGCGCCGCGTTCAATGCGCCCTTGGCGTTTTTTTCCAACGCCGATGTGATCGTATCCAACAACCAGGCGGTCAACGCGCTGAACGAATGGTCGCTGCTCCAGCGATTCGAGCCGTTTGGTCGCGGCCTGATCAGCTCCCCGTCGATCATTTATTACTTGGGAATCATTTGCCTTGGAATTTATCTCAGCCTGATCTTGATCGGCCGACGCCATTGGATGGGCGGTAAAGACGGCACCTCGATGCTGGGCCATTACATGCTCCGCGCGATTTTTCTCGCGACGGCGATCATCGCCGGCGTTTTGATCGTGCAAAATAGTCCTCTGAATCGGCTGCGGATGGACGTGTCCGGAGAAAAAGTTAGCACGTTAACCGACTCGACGCGCGACATCCTGCAGCGCCTCGCGAATTCCACGGACATCCAGGCGAACCCGATCGTGATCGATGCGTTTGTCAGCGGGGCAATTCCTCCCGAATACGTGCAGACGCGCTATGACTTGGTCAACCTGCTGCGCGAGTTCGATGTCCTCGGCGGCCATCGAGTTAAACTCAATTTGATTACGGGGCTCGAGCCCTTTTCCAAGGAAGCTATCCAAGCCGAAAAACGCTTTGGAATCCGGCCGATCCGAGTGTTGAGCGAATCACGCGGCGCGCGACGCGAAGAGGATGTGATCCTGGGGGCCGCCTTTTCGTGCGGATTGGAACGGATGGTCATTCCATTTTTCACTGCCGGAAACCCAGTCGAATACGAACTGATTCGTGCAATCAACACCGTCACCAAACCCCAGCGAAAAACGATCGGCATCGTTCAAACCGACGCATTGCCGCTCGGTAGCATCGTCAAGTCCGAGGGCCGCGACGTACAAGTATCCCCGCTGCAAGTGGTTGTCGAACTGGCCCAACAATACAACGTCGAATTAGTGCAGGCCGGACAAGAGATTCCTCTCTGGTTGGAGGACGATGCCGGAAAACCCACCGCGCGGCGGTACGACGCGCTGCTGGTCATTCAGCCTTCCAAAATGACCCCCATCGAGTTGGAGCACTTGATTGCCGCGATTAACCAAGGCCAGCCGACGGCCATTTTCGAAGATCCCTTTACGTTTTGTTTTCGCGAAGCCGATCCGATGTCGGTTTTTCAAGGAAATCATCCACCGTATACTCAAAACAACCTTCCGGCACGATTTCCGGGAACCAGTTTTCCGCGCCCAATCGATCGTTCGGGCCGCGCTCCGTGTGACATTCAGAAACTCTGGGATGCCCTCGGTGTCTTTGTGATCGCCAACAAGATCGGCGGACAGGTCTACCCGACGGTCATTTGGAAAACCGGCAACCCCTACCCGCGCAGTCGAGCACTCGACGCGCCGGAGCTATTTGTTGTCCGCAACGAGGATCCATCCGATCCGAATATTTCGAGTATCGATCCAGCCACACAAGGGATCCTTGAGCTGTACTTCCCCTTTCCCGGCCAGATCGATAAGAAGCCGGGAGGCGGCACCGAGTTTACGCCACTCGTCACCAGCGGGGATGCAGGAAAAGTCAGCGTGCATACTCTGCTGGCGCCCACGCGGCGCGAAGTAGAATTGGGTCGGGGCAATGCCGACGGCGAATATGTTTTCGCCGCGCGGATTACCAAACCAGCAGCCGGTTCCGAATCAGGGCCGGGCCAACCCGGGCCGATCAACGTCGTCTACGTCGCCGACATCGACTTCCTCGCTGATGGTTTCGTCTTGCTTCGCAACGATCCGCACGCAAGTGGTGTGGAATACAACTTTGACAATGTGGCGTTCTTCAACAACATTGTCGATTCGCTCACCGGTGAAACGGACTATCTCGTGACGCGGAGCCGGCGGATTCGACATGCGACGCTGAGTTACGTCGAAGACACGACCGAAGCGGCCTTAGAAAAGGTCTCGCGCAACGAGCAGGAATTCGAAAAAGAGTTTAACAATCAGGTTCTCAAGGCCCGGCAGCAACTCCAATCGGTAATCGATCCGCAAGCGAGATCCGTTCAGGACCTCGCGGCGAAGGAAGCGCGAGGTGAAATCATTGATCGGCAAACGCTGCAAGTCAAACGCGAAAACCTGAAGCAGACGATGGATGTTCAACAATCCAAACTGAACCGAATCGTGAAAGACCTCAGCGATGGCTTGAATGAAAACAAACGCCGAATCCGCCTGGACGCCGAGATCGAAGTTCAAGAAATTCAGCGGCGATTCAAATTGGCCGCAGTGATTTTGCCGGTCGTCCCACCCCTGTTGCTGGGTTTGTTCGTGTATACGCGGCGGCGTCTCCGCGAACGAGAAGGCATTTCCAAGGCACGGCGCCTCAAGTAGGCCGCCGTTCCATGCAACCAAAAGGAATCGTGTTCGTGAAAAATGCTTGGGGATTAACCGGTTTAATGGGCCTCCTGGCAGCGGGGCTGGCGCTGGGAGCCGCGGTGGTCTATCCCTGGCCCGAGCCCTTGGAAACCAGTGCTCAGGCCAACCAAAAACTCTTCGGCGAATTGGATGTCAAGCAGGTGAAGACGATTGCCATCGCTTCGTTTAGTCGCGACGATCGCCGTTTCGAGAGCATCCAACTCAAAAAAACCCGCGAATCCTGGTTCATTACGACGGCGGGCGATTATCCGGCGGGCAATGTCTCGCGCATCGCCGCCCTGTTTACCACGCTCAGCGAAGGGACCGTTCTGGAAATCAAATCCTCCGACGAAAGTACGCACCCACTGTACGGGGTCATCGATTCCGAACTGGTCCGCGATCTAGAGAATCAAACTGGCATCGGAACCAAGGTGAGTTTGGCTGACACCAACAACCGACCCTTGGCACAGTTGATCGTGGGCGAGGCCGTTGGAGACAACCCGAATCAACGCTTCGTGCGTGTCGTCGGTCAACCCAACGTCTACGTGATCGAGTTGCCAGGCTCGCTCTTGTCCACAGAAGTGAGCGACTGGGTCGACCACAATTTGCTCGACCTGAAGTTGTCCGACACCGGCACCGGATTGGAAGTCGCCAAGCTGCAAGTCGATTATTACGTTATCGAGGGCGACTCGGTCGCCGAGGAAAATTCCAAAAAATACAACTACCGAGCCCTGCTCGATCTGAAAAACAAAGTGGCGACGTTGTCGTTGTTCAAGCCCACGGACGAAGGAAATCTCGGCGACCCCGTCACGACTCGCAGCGTCAAAACGCCTGGGCTTAACGCCTTGGCAACTAACTTGTCGCAAATTCCGTTTTCCGCAGTTGTAAAGAAACCTGAGGTGGCGGCCAACGCATTTTTGGCAGCGATCGACCAGAATTCGGACCTGAGCGGGTTGGACGATTTCGGATTTCGAAAGAGCTCTGATTCGCCCTCGCGGATCGAATCTAAAAACGGACAACTGACGGTTTCGACATCGGGCGGAGTGGATTGGATCTTAAGTTTTGGATCGGTTGCTAAAAGCATCGACGTTGCTCAATCGCAAATCAACTATTACTTATTGATCACCGCGTCACCAAATGATTCGGCGTTTCCACAGCCACCGGAACCGACCGACGCGGAAAATTCCGATCAGAAACGAGACTACGAGCGAGCGCTCAAACGCCGCGCGGATAGTTTGGCGGCGATCAACGAACGCGTGAAACAATACAACGAACGGCATGCCCCATGGCTGTACTTAATCAGCGAAGACGCGCTGCTGGCGCTGCGCCCCGACGAAGTTAATTTGATTCAGTAGTTCAAACCGCCGACTGATGTGCGCTAATTTTGGTTCCCTCTCCCCCATTGTGCACGCGAAAGTGAGCGAAACAGGATGTTGAACAATGCCGCGTGCATATTGGGGGAGAGGGATAGGGTGAGGGGCCGAACCCTGAACACGCCCCCTCATCCTAACCTTCTCCCCCAAACTCAACTCAACACAAGTTCTTTCGATTCTCAATCCTCAAAGTTCGTTGAAGTTTGGGGAGAAGGAACCGAAATAGCGCAGCATAAAAGCGTGTATTTCGGCTTAGTAATCTCCGCTTTTGACTCTCCCCGCCGGCTGACTCTGCTCACAACGCTAGTCTTGCATTTCGCGGTCGCGGCCGGCATCGCCGCGCCGCTCGTCGCTCGGGATGAACTCCCCGAGCGATTGACCGTCGCGACGTGGAATGTCGAGTGGTTCTTCGACAACGAACCGTGGGACAACCAAAGTGATTTAGCGAAACAAATGTCCGCGCCGTCGTCTCACGAGTGGCAATGGCGACTCGATCAAGTTGCCCGCGTGATCGGCACCATGAAACCGACAATCTTGACTCTGCAGGAAATCGAAAACCGCCAAGTTCTGTATCAACTCTGCCAATTAATCGAAGATAAGCATCAGCTAAAATACCGCATCGCGTTCATTCCCGGCTATGATTTCGGCACCGAACAACAAGTTGCGATCTTGTACCGGTCCGGGCTTGTTGAATTCAGTCGCCGCGAACAGTCGAAAGAAATGTTTGATTCGGGCAAGTATTACAACATCCCGAAACATATCTTCGCCCGGTTCGAGTGGGGCCGGGATAAAGAACTCGAGACTTTTACTTTGGCTGCCGTCCATCTCAAAGCGACCCCGGAGTCGGCGGAGATTCGACAAAAACAGTCGCGCTTGCTGCGAACTTGGCTCGAACCCGACCTGAATGGCACGACGAACGTAATCGCACTCGGCGACTTCAATTCGGAGGAGAGTGTTGGCGAAGAACGGCCGGGCTCGGAAATGCTTCTCTTGCGCAAGCCCTCCGAAGGCGTCCCTGAATTGACCGATCTGACCGGTTCCCTACGCTTCGAGGATCGTTGGACACATCTCATCGACAAGGCGTTCGATCGGATCCTCGTCAACCAAACGCTGATTGCCGACGACCCCCAACGCCGCGATTTCGTGTTTGACTCGATCAAAAACTATCGCGAGCTCGTGATCCGCGGAAACAAGGATCTGGATCATCGCGATCGATACTACCAAATCGACGCGGATGAACGCGACGTGAGCGACCATTACCCACTGATGGCGGAGTTTCGGCTGCGATAGTGAGAATCTTCGCGGAACAGTTCGACTTCTTGTCGGCGAGTAGCCGGTAAAGTGTGATGACTACGACTAATCCTGCGACCACGCGCGAGTTCAATTTTGATGGCATTGTCGGGCCGACGCACAACTACGCCGGTCTATCGTACGGCAACATCGCATCGACCTCGCACAAAAACCTTCCCTCTCATCCGCGGGCAGCCGCGCTGCAAGGTTTGGAGAAAATGAAGCGGCTTGCGGAGCTCGGCATCGACCAAGCGGTCTTGCCGCCGCTTCGCCGTCCGAGCTTCGGTTTCTTGCGCGGCGGGGGGTTCGACGGGACCGATTGCCAAGTCATCGAAAAGGCCGCTGCGGCCGATTCGATGTTGGTTGCAGCCGCGTTCAGCGCTTCCAACATGTGGGCCGCCAACGCTGCTACCGTATCTCCGAGCCCAGATTGTGCCGATGGCCGCTTGCACTTGACCGTGGCCAATCTGAACAGCACGCTGCATCGCAGGCTGGAACCTCCCGCTACGACCAAAGTCCTCCAGTTCATTTTTGGAGATCCCAATCGTTTTTGCGTCCATCCCGCCCTGCCCGCAGATGGCTTTGCGGACGAAGGCGCTGCCAACCACATGCGATTTGCCGCCGGCCATGCACTGTCGGGAATCGAGTGTTTTGTTTACGGTCGCATTGACACGCGAACCGCAAATCAAATGTCAGCTAGATTTCCAGCGACAAGATTCCCGGTTCGGCAGACGCTGGAGGCCTCACAGAGCATCGCCCGCTGGCATCAATTGGCTCCATCGAACACTCTCTACATTCAGCAAAGTCCCGAGGCAATTGACGCGGGAGTCTTTCACAACGATGTGATTGCAGTAGGAAACGAAAACGTCTTGCTCTGCCACGAATTGGCGTTTGTGGATCAAGCCCGCACAATCGCCGAGCTGCGGCGACAATTCGCGCAACAAAACAACCAACCCTTGCACGTCATTCAGATTTCAACGGCGGATTTGTCGCTCGCGAATGCGGTCAAGAGTTACCTTTTCAACAGCCAACTGGTGACGCGACCCGACGGAAACATGAGCTTAATCTGCCCGGCTGAATGCGATGAAATGGCCGCCGCCAAACGTTGTATTCAAGCCATCGTCGACGGAGACAATCCGGTCGACCAAGTCGAATACGTGAACTTGCGACAAAGTATGCAGAACGGCGGCGGACCGGCTTGCCTGCGGCTGCGAGTTGTGCTGACCGACGCCGAGCAAGCGGCGATGCATCAAGCAATCGTCTTTCATCACGCGCTCTATGAGCGACTGGTTGTCTGGGTCAAGAGGCACTACCGCGAACAACTTTCGCCCGACGATTTGCGGGATCCGAATCTCGTTGCCGAAGTAAATGCGGCTCTCGACGACCTGGCAGAGATTTTACAATTGCCTGCCGATTTATTGTGAGCCCTGGCGCAACTGCCAGGAGACGATAATCAACCACGGATTTCACGAAAAACACGGATAAGAATACTGGCCATGAGTGAAAATCGTTCGTCGTCAACGACGTTAGAGATCGTCCTGGCAGGGCTGATGCGTCGCTACCGACAACGGGTACCCGACGTGCAAGTCGTGACGGACTGCTTGGTTCGCGATGGCGTCATTCCATCGGCCGACGACATCGAGAACGACCATATCGCCTTTCGCACGATCGGCGTTCCCGCGCTGGGAATTCCTTCGCTCGAAAAGGTATTTTTGCGCTGCGGCTACCGTCGTCGCGATGCCTATTTCTTTGCCGCGAAAAAGCTAAACGCATTTTGGTACTCGCCCCCCCAACCCAAGTATCCCCGGATTTTTGTATCCGCGTTGCGCGTCGGCGATCTTTCGCTCGAAGGGCAAGCAATTATTCACTCGTACACCGCCGACGTTCATTCCGATCCCGTCGACAAACTTGAGCTCGACGATGGCTTCGCCGTGGACAATTTCTTGCATCAGCCGCTGTGGCGAACGCCAACTTGGTCGGATTACCAACGGCTCGCTGCGGAAAGCGAATACGCGGCGTGGGCGATCTACAATCGCTACTACCTCAATCACTTTACGGTGAGTATTCACGATTTCCCCGAAGGGTTTAACACGATTGAGGAGTTCAATGGGTACGTCGAACGCAACGGTCTGAAACTGAACGACGCTGGTGGCAAAGTGAAAACCAGCGCAGATGGACTGCTCATTCAAAGCTCAACCGTGGCGCAAATGGTTTTGGCCGAGTTCGATAACGGACATCGCGGCATCGAGCAACAGCGAATTCCCGGATCGTACGTCGAGTTTGCGCAGCGAAGAATTCTTCCGCAATTTCAGCACCTGCCGCCCGGATCGATCCGCGGCGAGCACCGTCGGGACGGGTTTGAAACAGCCAACGCCGATAAAATTTTCGAGAGCACCTACTCGCACCAAACAGGGCAACGCTCAACCTCAATGGACGACTAGTTAATGTAGGATGGGAAGAGCATGCGGGAAAACTCACGGCGGCTAAACTTTCAATCCGCACCTTCCGGTTCAGAACGCGATTGCACTACAATCACGCCCTCAAGACGCACGATAGCCATTGACCGAGGCAGCGCCGGTGCGATACGATAACACGCTTTGGCCGCCGCACTTCGCGGCTTAATCAATCGGGCGCAATGTAGGTTCCTGAACCGCCTACCGCTTGCTGCCGGCCAACCCAAAATTTGAAGACAGGATTCTTGCCATGATCAAAGGCATCTTGGGCCGCAAAGTCGGCATGACGCAAGTCTTTGACGAACTCGGGAAAGCGATACCCGTTACCGTGATTGAAGCCGGACCGTGCAACGTTTTGCAGGTTCGTTCTGAAGAGCGCGACGGTTATTCAGCGATTCAATTGGGATTTATCGATAAGCCTCGGCGCAAAGCACTCCGCAGCGAACGCGGACACGTCGCCGCATTGGGCAGCAAACGCTCGAAGACGCGCACCGCGTCCGGTGTTGCCGCGGTGGCGAAAGCAAATTGCGAACCAAAGCGCTACGTACGGGAATTTCTCGGCGCCGTCGAAGGATACGAAGTCGGCCAAATCGTTACCGTGGAAACGTTTAACGAAGTCAAATCCGTCGACGTCGCCGGCGTCACCAAGGGACGCGGATTCGCCGGCGTCATGAAGCGCCACAACTTCAAGGGTCAACGCGCGTCGCACGGCGTCAAAAAAGTCCATCGACATGGCGGCTCGACGGGTGCCTTGGCCGCCTGGCGCGGTGGTGGTCGCCCCAAGAAGGGCAAAAAAATGCCCGGCCATTACGGGACAGATCGCGTGACGGTTCGCAATCTCAAAGTGGTTCGCGTCGACAGGGAAAACAACCTGTTGTTGGTTTATGGGGCTGTTCCCGGAGCCAATGGTGGACTTCTGATCGTCAAAGAGACCAACAAGGTTGGCTAAGCGTTTTCCCAAAAAGCCGGCCCGTGGACCCAATCAGCCGCGCATCATTCAAGTCGACGGGTCGCTGGCAACACAGTCGCTCGTCGCTGCCTTGCATCAGTGCCTCGACCAATCGTGGGGGCAAGCTCGGCGACTCATCGAAAAGCGCCAAGTTCAGGTCAACGGCAACTTGTGCCTCGACGCCGGTCGCCGATTGACGGTCGGCGAAGTGCTGCATGTATTTCCCCATCCGCTGGCCCTGCCCCCGCAAGAGAACAGCGTCAAAATTCGCTTTATCGACGAGCACATCGTGGTCGTTGACAAACCTTCCGGAATGACGACCCTGCGCCATCCGGAGGAACGTTTCTGGCCGGCCGAAAGGCGGCAGCGACAACCGACCCTGGAAGAATGCCTCAACCGGATCGTCGCCAAACGCGAACGTCCGCGCGCCGGAGGCCCACGGACTCCACCCCGCGTGCGACCCGTCCATCGACTGGATCGCGACACCAGCGGCTTGATGGTATTCGCCCGCTCGGTCAAAGCCGAGCGACTCTTGATCGGACAATTCGCGCAACATTCGATCGTGCGGCGCTACCAAGCCATCGTCGCGGGACCAGTCAAATCGATGACGATCGATTCCGTTTTGGTGCGTGACCGGGGGGATGGGCGGCGCGGTAGCTCGGATGACGAGGTCGTGGGTCAGGGAAAGCGGGCCGTCACCCACGTGCGGGCGATCGAATCGTTGGGTGAGTACACCTTGGTCGAGTGTCGGCTGGAAACAGGACGAACGCATCAAATTCGCATTCATTTGTCCGAAAAAGGTCACCCTGTTTGCGGCGACAAAGTCTATTCCGCAAAACGTTTTGCGCGGTCAAAGTCTGACAACAGTGGGGCGCCACGATTGGCCCTGCACGCGTGCGAACTGGGTTTCGTTCATCCGATGAGCCAAGAAACCATGCATTTTGAATGGCCCTTGCCGCAAGACTTGGCGGTATTCTTGCGCAGTCTGCGCGATAGCGCAAAGAAATAATCGCGCGAACTTCCAATGAGCTCCTACCGATGTCTTCGATTCTGTGTGCCACTGGCTCTGCCAGTGTTCTTTTGGGATCTCAACCGGCGGCGCACACTGGCAAAGCCAGTGGCACACAAGGAAAAGCCGAACCGCAGAACTTCGATTCTTCGACCGACAACTGAATTTGTCTTCAGCGTTTGCGGACCGGCTTAGCATGGGCTTCGTAGTCCAATCGCATGACTCGTTTGACGTTGCCAAACGACGAATCGCTATAGACGACTTTGATTTTTTCTTGATCGTCATCACCCATCGAATCACCGTTCTTGATAATCAGTCCATTTTCGATGCAGTAGACCGCCAAGCCAAAAAAACGCTCACGCAGTCCGTCCGGTTCTTCCTTGGCATTCAGCGTTTCCAATTCCATGAGCCCAAACTGCGAGAGGCCTCGGGTGTATCCGATCGAACGACCATGATCGCTCTTCGCCACTCGGAAGTCGACCCAAATGTAGAGCGGCAAGCTATCCGGAAGCATTTGAATGCAAAACTCGCGAAACATCTCGGGCGAAATGACCAAGCCACCGCCCAACCAATAGACGCCAAGTGTGCCGGGAGTTGAAATCAGCAGCGCGGTTGTGGCCAACGATACGAATTTGACTTGATTCAGCCGCGTTTCATGCGATTCGGTTGTGATGACCACATGGCCGCGATGGTCGTCCACGGATTTCTTGGCCTCAGGCCAGAACCAACTTTCGGCGCAAGCGCGTGAGAAATCCGGATCGGCGATGGGCTGGGGTACGATGCGAAACGCAACCGTCGAGCCGCCCACGTTAAACGAAAACGACTGTTCGGTTTTCTTGGCATCCATCGGTCGCGGAAGCCGAGGCCAGGTCGCGACAAAACTCTGAAGGATTGCATTCAGTGAAAGCCGCGCTCCTTTGGCAAGCGGAACCACTGCAATCGGCGTCGACATGATAGCACCTGAGCGCTCGAGCCCCGAGTCAATCGGCTAATGGGAAATTTTAGTTCCTGCGACAATAGAAGATAGCGGTGAAGGCCCGCGAGACGGTTCGAAATGACGCACGTTGACCTTGGATTGTGACATAATGACGAATGCTGCGGGTCCAATTCGCTGTTTTCACGGGTTGCCTGCGACGAAACAATCCGCTTTCGACTCCAGCACGCTACTTGCGGAAAGTAACGACAACATCGCTGGCAATCCTTTGTAGTTTCGGGAGTACGTTATGCACACCAAATTCATCCTTTGTCCGTTGGATCTGTCGACCAATAGCCTCGAGGCGATCGACGTGGCGACGTCCTTGGCCAAAGCCGAGAACGGGCAAATCATCTTTTTGTTTACCGCGATTCCCGATTTGCCCACCGAGTCGGGCTACGCGGCTATCGAAATTGCCGCGGCGACCAAAGCGGCTCAATCCGAGCTCGAACAGATTCGACCGACCGATCCGAACGTTGCGTTCCGTCACGAAGTTTGCCGCGGCGATCCCGCCAGCGAGATCGTCAAGTTTGCGAATGAAAATCGGGTGGACATGATCGTTATGACGACCCACGGCCGAAGCGGCCTTTCGCGATTGTTGATGGGAAGTGTGGCCGAGCATGTCGTTCGCAAATCTCCCTGTCCGGTCCTGACTCTGAAGAGTTCGGTTGAAGCGACCGATTCGTAGGGCAAGGGAACATTGTTGTCTGGTGGGACCTATTCCGGCAGCAATTTTTTTTGCTCGTTCACCGGCAGTTGGCTGCGCCGCTTCGCGGTCAAGCGAATGTCATGATTGATTCAATCGATAGCCGCGTGTTAAGCTCGCGCGATCGCAACGATGGAGGCCAGCCAAGTTTCGCGGTCGCGAAAAGACTGACGATTGGTCAAAAACGGTGCGTCGCGACAAGGCTGCGGCGCGTCGATTTTTTTTGGAATTGTTTTGCAACGGGCTCCGATACAATGTCGAGCATGGACGTTTTGCGCCATCAAGGAGGAACTCTCATTCCCTATCCTTGGAGTCCGTTACCATGCCTTCTGAATGGATGAACTCTCTCATCGTAGTGATCTTTTGCACTGTCTGGGCTTTCATCGGACAGTTTTCGTTACCCCGCTGAAACGCGAGTCCTAGCCGACGACGCAAAATGCGGTCGCAGTTGCTGCCCCCGCGCGACGTGGTCCAACCCACGGGGGTTGCTCGTTGAATCAACGCGTCGCTGCGGTCGCAATTTCCGTCGCCGATGGGTGACCTTGGGTGGAGGCAAACAGACTCAAGCAGCGTTGCCGGCGCGTGCTTGCAATCCGCTTGCCCAACGACCAGAATACGTCGACATTTTTTACCGAGGATTCGTTTCCCCGATGCGCGGAGTGTTTTGTATGGCTCGACCCGTGACCTTGTTTACCGGCCAGTGGGCGGATTTGCCGATTGAGGAAATGGCTCGACTAGCCCAGTCGTTTGGCTACGACGGGATCGAGCTGGCTTGCTGGGGCGATCATTTCGAGGTCGACAAAGCGATTGCGCAAAAGAGCTATTGCGATGAACGAAAGAAGACATTGGAAAAGCACGGACTGCGCTGCCATGCGATTAGCAATCACCTCGCCGGACAAGCCGTTTTGGACATCATCGACGCACGGCATCAAACCATCCTGCCGAAACATGTGTGGGGGGACGGCAAGCCGGCAGGCGTCAATCAGCGAGCCGCCGAAGAGATGATGAATACGGCCCGCAGTGCCAAAAGGCTGGGGGTCGACGTCGTCAACGGTTTTACGGGCTCGAGCATTTGGCATCTCCATTATTCGTTTCCGCCCGTCCCGCCGCAGATGATCGACGACGGGTTTGCCCTGTTGGCGAAGCGTTGGAATCCGATCTTGGACGTGTTCGGTGAATGCGGAGTCCGATTCGCGCTCGAAGTCCACCCGTCCGAAATTGCCTTTGACCTGCACACCGCTCAGCGGGCCTTGGAGGCACTCGACCACCGCGAAGAATTTGGGTTTAACTTCGACCCCAGCCATTTGCATTGGCAGGGCGTGGATCCGGTCGAGTTCATCCGCGCGTTTCCCGATCGGATTTTTCATGTCCATGTCAAAGACGCGATTACCACCCTCAACGGTCGCAGCGGGATTCTGTCCAGCCATTTGGGATTCGGCGACCCGCGCCGCGGTTGGGACTTTCGATCGCCCGGGCGGGGCGCGATCAATTTCGAAGAGATTATCCGCGCGCTCAATCAAATCAATTACCAGGGTCCGCTGTCGATCGAATGGGAAGATTGCGGCATGGACCGCGAGTTCGGCGCCAAAGAAGCTTGTGCGTTCACCAAGCAGTTAGATTTTGCCGCGAGCAAACGGGCCTTCGACTCCGCGTTTGAAGAGTAAGATCCGCGTTGTCACGACGTTAGAAAACCAAGAATCCCTAGCACATCTTGTGTCATTCCGGGCGGAGCCCCGGAATCCAAGTTCCAAGGACGGGGGAATTGCCGCACCGCACCGACCCGAGAATGGATTCCCGCCTGCGCGGGAATGGCAAAGGCATCCCATGATCGCACCCTCCGAAATCGTCCAAGTCCGCAAAGATGTCCCCAGCGGCTCGATCATCTTGAATCGTCCGGATCGCCGCAACGCAATTTCCTGGGACGTCATCCGGCAACTGCGCCAAGCCTTTGATGACTTGCACCAAGAACGCTCCGTGCGGGCCGTGATCTTGACCGGAACCACGGATGTCTTTTCCGCGGGTACCGACTTGCACGAATTGAACGAGGGATTTAGCGACGAAAAATCGATGGATCTGTGGCGCGATTACGTGGCCGACTTCCTTTCCTTGATCGAAGAAATGTTGCGATTCCCCAAACCCATATTGTGCGCGCTCAACGGTTGGGCGGTTGGCAGCGCGGTAGCTCTAATGCTGGCCAGCGACTTGGTCATTGCCAGCGACCGCGCGAAAATCGTGCTGCCCGAAACTCGGCGCGGTCTCGTCGCCGGGCTAGCTGCGCCCCTGCTTGTACTTCGCGTCGGCGCGGCGCGCGCTGCGGAGTTATTGTTTCTCACTCAGGCGATCGATGCCGGGCATGCCTTGGCCAAAGGGCTCGTCCATCAAGTGGTCGAAGATCGACTCGTCTGGTTCCGTTCTCAAGAATGGGCCAAGGAAATCGCACTCTCCGCCCCGGAATCCGTGCTGTTGACCAAACAACTTCTTAACGAAACGATCGGCGAAGCCGTGTTTACCCAATTGAGCATCGGCGCCGCCAACATGGCCACCGCCCGCACCACCGACTCCGCCAAAGAGGGCGTCGCGGCGTTTCTGGAAAAACGGCCGCCTAATTGGAATGCGCGCAAAGCGGAACCGTGATCATGCCGATGCTGCCGGACGCGTCCGACAGCGTCTACATTATGACAGGTTCGACGCGGCCTATTTACTGCGCCGGCAGGTCGAACAGCAGAGCCGCGAATTTGTCGAAAAAGGCGGATTCACCAAACGTCTCTATGCAGCCCGGACCCAGGCGCGCGCTCAGAAAAAGTCGGACACGTCGGACCGGTCTGACCTGTCCGACACGTCTGACGCGTCCGACGCGCCAATCTGTCCGGTCTGTGGCAAATCCATGCGTCGGCGAACGGCCAAACACGGACCGCGTGCAGGAAAATCGTTTTGGGGCGGTACCGGCTATCCGGAATCCAAACAAACCCGAGATGTCGGACACCTCCAACCAGGCCGACCAATCCGACTAGTCCGATCTCAACGCAAACTCGCGTTGGCCCGGCTACCGATGTGGTAGTTATGGCATTCCGTGCAGCCGTTCTTTGCAAGGCCGGATTGATGGCACGCGGCGCAAGTTGCTTTGCGGATCGGCGCAAAGTCGCTGGCGAACACGCGCGGGTCATCGCCGCGAGATTGCGCTGCGGTTGTTCGACCGGTTTCAAGTTGGTGGCAGCTGGTGCAGTTGTGGTTTGTGCCGGCCATTAGAGGGCTATCCGAATTCTCAAGAGACCCCTCACCCTGCCCTCTCACCCGCGGCGGGGGAGAGGGAACTTCGAAGGAAACTAAGTGCGGTCGATGGGAAAACGACGTAAACCCACGAATCGTCGGGTCGCGATATTGAGTTTTCCAATTCACGCTGTGCCCGTCGGAATCGCGATCGACCGTATGGCACTTGCCGCAAGCCCCGACGCCGACGTCGCTGGTTAAATGCTCAAACAAATGCTGGGCGGCCGAGTTTTCTTGTTTGCTTTCGATCGACGCAATCAAGTTCAATAAGGCCTGTAACGAGCCGTCCAAATGTTTGCCGGGGCGATACGAAATCGTCATTGTCGCGCCGTCGACCCGCCATCCGTCGCTCGTAAATGCGGCGCTTTGAGGTGCCACCACAATTGGTGCGTTGGGACTGTCGCTGGCGCCTGGTTGAGGGGTTGAAGGTGTTGCCAATGCACCGCCAATTTTGGGCAAGTTGCCGTCGCGGAGTGGATTGATCGCCAGCAACTCGTCGTCGGGAATTTTTGGCGCAGGAGTTTGTGCCGCATCGCCGACGCGCTCGTTCGAACCAACTTGGGAATCGGTCGCGGCGGTCGATTGTTGCGAATTGTCGAAGGCCGGAGATTTCAAAACGGGCTGTCCAGAGGAAGGCCGGACTAGGCCTTTCAACGGATTTGGTACGAGTTCGTCGGACTCTTGGGGGCTGGTTGGATGATCCATCACTCCGCCTAGTCGGGCCAGAATATCGTTTTCGCCGGGTAGCCACGCGGACGAGAGCGGATTCGTTGGCATTCCATGACGTTCACCCAATGTCGAACTTGAATTGGGTGGCACGCCCTGAGGCTTTGCGAAGGGCGTGGTGGCGTTGCTTGTTGATTTAACCACGCCCATCGAAGACTCTGGGCGTGCCACCCAAGAATTTTGGTCGGTTAACTTTGACGTCGCGCCATTTTGGGCGAACCATGTTGCCTTGAGCGAACGGAGCGCATCGATGGGAACGCTGGCCAACCAATCGTTCAGCGGTTTTGCGTCCTCGGCGCAACCGAGAGATTGGGCGAGGCGGTGGCGCAAGGCAGCCACGGCGTCTTCGGCGAGTTCATCAACCAGGGCGTTGATTCCATTCGCCACTTCGGCGGCAAGTCGCACCTGATCGTGGTTGGAGCGATCGACATCGGAGAACTGGAATTCGAAACCCAATTGGTCCAACGCCGCGCGGGCTTGAGGGTCAGCAGCGAGTAGCACTTTCATGAGGGGCGGAATGCTGCCGTCAAACTGACCGCTCGCGGGCGCGGGCCATTGCGGAACGGCCGATCCGCTTTGGCGGATCGCCTCGGTATCGATCCATGGCAGTGTAAGCAACGTCAGGCTCTCGTTCTCGAGCACTTGCTGCTGGTGGCATTCCTGACACGTCCTTTCATACGACTGCAGCAACTGAACGTTTTGCAAAGCATCTGCGACGTGACACGACCGGCAATCGAATTCCCGGTTCTTGCTCGCGAAGTGCACCGCTTGGTGTGCGGCGTGATCGAACGCGATCCGCGAGCGGCGGCGTAACGGATACGATGCTGGGAACTCGAGGTGATTGGACTCGAAGCTCTGAAACTGCGTCGCATGACAAGTCTGGCACTGACGGTCGGTCAATTGGCTCAAATTGAAAGTTGAGCCATGGTGCTCGCGATGGCAGGTCGAACAGGCGATTGGTTCGCGATGGCTGTGGGACGTGGGAATCGCTGCGCCAGACACCCTGGCGGTGAATTGGCCGAGCACATCCGGATCGAGATTGTGCGCCGCAAGGGCAAGTGATTCGGCAAACTGTTCCCCGTGGCATCGCAAGCAAAGTTGCGGTTGCGACGTCGTCGCATGATGCCCGACTCCAAGCGTGCTCGCCAACCATTGCGAAATCGTTTGGCTGGCGGCTTCGTGGCAAGCGGTGCAGCGGTCGAACCCCTCCCCTTTCAAGACTTGCGCATGATGTGAGCTCAGCGGTCCCGGAGCCAGAAAACCGGCGCGACGCGGCTTGGAGAAACCAAACGACAAACCGGCGATTGTTAAGGCAACGCAACACCAAACAAACGCTGTCCGGTACGCGCGCAAACTCGGCCGTGGCGAACAGGTGCCGGGGCCTTGGCAGCATTGGCCGTTGGGGAGCGGCCCGAGCACACATTTGCCAAGCTTGGGGTCCAACGTCGCTACCCATTTTTCGCCCATCTTGATCGGGTGGCACCGTGGGCGCGCCGGACATCGACCGCCCACCGGTCCCGGGCATGGATCGCAATCGCCGCTTGCGCTACCACACTCCCAATGATTGTTCGGCCGCAGGTAGGGATCGCGGAGTTGGTTCATCGCAACCCTCCGTGAAACACATGCGCGGTGAAACCGTGTACGATCGCGATGATGATCAAGCTATAGGTCAATCCAATGTGCAGGAACAACCAAATCTTGAGTCGACCTTGGAGCGCCAGATGGTAGTCCAAATCGTCTTTGCGACGGACCAGTTCGGCGAGCTTGCGACCGGCCTCGCGATGCGGAATCGAAAGGTAGCGATCGAGATCTTCGATTTCGCGAATGATCGCTCGGCAAGCGTGGCCATTGGGGCGAACCAAATAGGACACGGGCCGCGCTCGTTCAAAAAAGCCAGCTAGCCGTTGCACGTAGAAGCGACAAAGCACGATCGATTTGGCGGGCGATTCGAACAACAAGGCCCGGACTTGGCGAACGACTTCACGCCGCAAAAGCGGAATCTGTTCGAAGATGACTTGTTCTCCCACAGCCGTCAGGCGCCGCGGAATCGTTCGAGTCCAAAACAGCCCAAGCAATCCGCTGGCAAAAACGGTCAGATACATTGCGGCTAAGCAACCTTCCAAAACTCCGTTTGGGATTTTCAGTCCGACATGCCAAACGAACACGAAGAACGAACCCAATGCGACGTAAATGTGCAGTTGCATCCAATGGGAGCTGGAGCCAAGCCAAGGAATCGATGGGATTCGCTTGCGAAGGTTGTAGGCGGCCAGAAAAAAGACGGCTCCGATCAGCAAGTATCCCGAGGTAAACGAATCGCGTTGCAAATTCTGCCGTTGATAAACGAACCATGCGACCAACACCGCCACGACAAGCAACATCAATCCCGCGTAACGGCAACGCCGCTGCATCAACGCCGTTCGGGGTAACACCTTGAGTTGATGGGCCATGGGAATCGCTCCGCGCTACTTATGCATGAACGATTTGATTTGATCCGCTGTCGTGAGGTCGATGCGGATGAGTGCGTCGTGAGGGCAAGCACGTTGACAGGCCGGACCGCCAAGTTGATCGACGCAGAGGTCGCACTTGGTCGCTTTGACCACCGGCATGTTGCGTTCCAGATCGACGTAAGGGTTTCCCTTGTCATCGCGCACTTCGACCATGCGAATATTCTGGTAAGGGCAGCTATTGGCGCACGTCGAGCAGCCAATGCACGTGTCGTCGTTGATCGTTACGACTCCGTCCGTCGCGTGACGGCTGATCGCGCCCGTGGGACAACCGATCATGCAAACTGGATCGGCGCAGTGCATACAGGCATTGGCGATTAGGTACTGTTCGTGTCGCGTCCCCTCGCGGACAAATCGCGGATTACCGTCGTGGGTGGAAGCGCAAGCCCGAATGCAATCGTCGCAACGCGTGCAGCGATCCAAGTCGATCAACATGGCCTGCGTGCCATTGATCAATCGTTCTTCAACCAAGAACTCGAGCATCGCGGTCTCGAGCGGCTCCGGCCGCGGTTCTAAGCGGCGATCTTGCCGCGTGGACATCTCCGATGATTCGGTTGGCAGCAACGCCGGAAGTTGCTTTTGGGGAATATGCGGCAAGATGTGCTCCTCCACGATCGGATTGGGAATTCGGATGACGTCGAGATATCCGACCGCCCGCAACGAGAGCTGCCAAGGAACAACTTTCTTGGTCTGCCAAGCGTGTGCGATTTCACGCCAGCCAAAGGACTCGCCCTTGCCCAAATACGCTACGGTCCGATAGCCGTTTTCCTCTTTGCGACAGACTCGAGCAAATCCGTTGCGAATGAGAATCAACCCGTTGACGTATTCGCCGCGTTCCGCAACGTTAGGTTCCCCCAAAATGCGTTCGGCGATATCTTCTTGTCGGCCGTGCTGAAACTTATTCTGCCAATCGAAATTGCCGTATGTTTCAAACTCGGCTGCTTGCCCCACGGCTTGCAGGGCGCTGTTGGGCAGGCCTTGAAACAACGCCAGTTCGCTCAGATGTGTCTGCAAACTGTGTTCGCGATAGAGTCGCTCGACGTGGTTTTTCAAGTTCTTGTCAAAACGCATCAGATCACGCAAGCCTTGCCAGCGAATCTCAACCAATTGAACTGGGCCTTTGGCAAAAACAGTCGCGCTGCGTGGAGTGCGCGTCAACGCCGAAAGCTCGCCGAAAAGTTCGCTCGGTTGCAGCGATTCGGTTTGATTGAGATCGAGCACTCGCGGGATGTCTTGCAAAAAGACTCGGCGCGGTGCCGAAAATGTAAACGGGCCCCTGGCTGTGCGAGAACCTTGCGCGGGGACTTGGTAGCGACGTCGTTCCGGGACCGCCGAATTATGCCAAAGTTGCCTGAGCGCACCCAAAACACTTTGACGCCGCGGCTCGCCGCGTCCTAGGATGTTTTCGGGAATCGACTTCAGTGACACGAGAGCTTGACCTGAAAGCAACAAGAAAGCGCTGTTGCCGTAATCGCCTTGGCGAATGATGATCTCTCCATCGGCGCAATCGACGATTCGGCAGTCGTTTCGCAAAATGCCGCGCAACGACAGCGTCGAGGGGAACGCGGCCGCCGACATCTGGGCGAACGGATCGCCCCGCTGCAGTTTATCGACGATCGCTTCCGTTTGCTCGGCACCAAACGGTGTGTCCCAGCGGCGCGGACGTTCGATAAAGTTGGGGTTTAGCATGGATTCATCATTTGTATTGCGAAGGCGTGGGCATCAGCGGATCGAGTTGGGCGAGCGCCACGCCGTTGGCCGCTTCTGCGAATTGCATTCCAGCTTGCGCAATCCGGTCTGCGATGGCGTTGAGCTGCGTGGCGTTGTTGATCTTTAAATCGGCTTGAGCAAAGGCATCGAGGGCTTGCTGAACGCGGGGGTCGTTGATCGATTGCTGGATTTCGTAAAGGCGGATCGCCACGGCAGCGGCGCGGGACGCAACGGTCGTTCCGTAGGTTAATTTTTGCGTTGCCAAGCCCGTCGCGCGAGTGCTGAATTCCAAATCTGCGATCAAACCGACGACGAACATCACGCGCAGCCGCTCCGGCGGGCTCGGTGCGTTCACGGCGTTGTCGCTGTGCAGAAAGTTGTGCCGCACCATGCCCTGCGACCAACTGACCATTTCAAAGTTCGGACTCCCGGCCGAATGGCCGCCGACGTTCACCAATTTCTCATTGGGCACCGTGTGGCATTGCAGGCAACTTCGCGCGATCGAGTAAAGATTTTTTGGATTGCGCATCCCGAGGGCGACACTTTGCGTTTGCCGCTGCAGTCGATGTTGTTCGGTTTCGGATTGCTTGCTGGCGGCAGGACCTCCGTAATCGGAATGCACGTTGATCCAATCGCGGGCCGCACCGTGACAAGACTCGCAGGAAACGCCGGCAACGACGCGTGCCAAGTCCTGCTCAGCTTGAGATGTGTAATGGCAGTCGAGGCAAATATCGTTTCGCTTGATGCTCGATTGACCCAAGCGTCGGGCAATTTCCAGGGCTTGGGGATTGCGGTGCAATGAATCAAACGATTGGGCATGTGGCGTTTGTTTCCAAACGCTGACTTCCGCTACGTGGCACTTCGCGCACTGAACGGCCGTAACAACTTTGGTGGGATCGCAATGCGAAGGCTGAGCCATAGCGTTCGCGCTAACCACTAGGGACAAAATGCCGGCCAGGGCAAACGTAAACAGGTGTAAGTATTGCAGGCGATTCATGACAATAATTGAGTTGGACTCCAATGAGGTCGTTACGCATCCACAACGACTTCGCCGACAGGTCGAGCAACGCAAGCGAGCACATGCCCCGGTTCGCAATCCGCGTGCGAAATGTCGTGGATATAGCTAACTTCACCGGAAATCAATCGCGTCTGACACGTTCCACAATTGCCCGCACGGCAGCCCGACGGAATCGCAACATCCGAATTGTCTGCGAGCTCGAGGATCGATTGCAAATCGTTGCTCCAACGAGTCCGTTTGGCGGATTTGTGGAACGATACACTGACCTCGGACGGGAGAACGTTGCGCTGCGGCTGAGTGTCGTCGGTTTTGGTCTTGCGAACGGAAGCGGGTCCAAACGCTTCGAAATGGATGATCGACTCGGGAACGCCCCATTCCCGCAAGTCGGCGTAAAGAGTCTGCATGAATGCCGAGGGACCGCACAGATAAAACGGGACTTGATTGCTCGGAACGAGTTTGCGAATCGTCTCGATTGACACGCGCCCGGCGATCTGAAAATCGACCCGAGGAGTGTCGGTGGGCAACGGATTGGAGTAGCAAGTGACCAAGTTGATGTGGGGGAAATTTGCCACGATCTTGGCAAGTCGGTGTTTGAAGGCGTGGTGTTCACCGTTTTGCACGCCATAGACCACGAGCACTTCACGTTTGATCTTGTATTGGACCAACGTAGCCAACATCGAAATGATCGGGGTGATGCCGATTCCGCCGGCCAAAAATACGACTGGGCGCCGATCGTTTAAGTCCAAGTAAAAAGCGCCGGCTGGAGCTTTCACATCGATTCGATCGCCGATGCTCATGAATTGATTGAGATAACCGCTTGCCACGCCCGGAGGCGCGTTGGGATTGTCGCGAGGCGGGCCAATCGCTCGGACCGTGATTCGAAATCGATTGGTACTCGGGGCGTCCGACAAGGAATAGCAACGAACGATCGGTCGGCTTTGGCCGAGGATCGAGAGGCGAATCGTGATATGTTGTCCTGGCAGATGGAACGGCAGCGGTCTGCCATCCTCGGGAACGAGGTCGATCGTTTTGCAGTCCGTAGCTTCGTTCTGCAAATTTTGAATCAAAAACTTTCGGTACCCATGCCAGCGCAAATTGTCATCCAATGCTTCCGTATCGAGCGGTTGCTCGATCTGACGCCGTAGCAATTTTTGGCTGAGATCGAACTGCTGGCGATCGAAATGCAGACGCCGGATCGCGATCGCCGTCCACATTGCGAACTGCAACAGCACGATCGCGCCAACGGCGACACCGAGTAGCGAGGGGAACATTTCCACGGAGCTTGCTTTGTCGGAATTCCGGAAATTCGACACAATCCGCAAGGATTCACCAGGCCGGATAATCGTTTTCTTTTCCGGCGACGGGCGTCTCCAGCTTGATCTGCATCGTCCGTGCTTTTGAGCGCCATGAGTTCTTTTGGCGCGGGACAAATGGCTTTACATCTGGCGCAAGAATTCGAATGAGTAGATTCCGGAGTGGTGGCCGTCGCTGAACTCAATTGAATACGCGTAGTTGCCGACGGGGACCATCCGATCGATCGCCAGCGGGCGGGTCTGTGCTGGCGAGAGTGTTGGAAACAGCGTTGCGGGCTGGGGCGGCTGAAGTTTCTCAGCTTTACAACGAGCGCACGGACAAGCCTTGCGCAGTGTGCGCGGCGCAACCTCTTGTACCAGGCCATCGTTCCACGCGATTGAAAGCGTGCCGTCCTTGCCCAGCTTCAGATCGGTTGGATAGAACTGATTCATGTTCCACCGCCGGAGGATTTGTTTCGCAGATCAACGAATCGCGCTGCCTTGCCTTCCGATCGAGGCAGACTGCCGACCGGAACGCCAACCACGTCGATGCTCAACCCCAACCGAAGCTGCAATCGTTGAGCAATGCGGCTGGTATCCGCGGCGCGATCTTCGACCTCGATGGTGAGCTGATCGAGGGCGCCTTGCTTGCGGACCACCAAGCGAAATTCGTCGACGTCGGCGAACTCGCGCACGATCTGCTCGACCGAACTGGGGTAGATGTTGACTCCGCGGATGATGATCATGTCGTCGACCCGACCCAAAACGCCACCGTCGAATAGCACCCAAGGGCAGCCCCCTTGCACGTCGGAGAAAACGGGGCGAACCAAGTCGCCAGTGCGATAGCGAATGACCGGCGCACCGACTCGCCCGAGCGCCGTCAGCACCAGTTCGGCAAGCGATTCGGATGGTTCCGCGATCGCGCTGTTGATTGGAATATATTCCGCGATGAATTCGGCCTCGTTGACTATCACGCCGCGCGACTGGAGGTCGGCAAAACCCCACGGCCCGATCTCGGTGGCCCCACAATGGTCGTGGACTTTGGCTCCCCAAGCCGATTCAATCTGCTGCCTCACCGAGGGAATCGAACCGCCTGGCTCGCCGGCCACCACGAGCACGCGAACCGAGTTCTTTTGTAAGTCGATTTTTTCGATGCGAGCAACCTGGGCTAAATGGAGTGCATAACTGGGAGTACAAAAAACCGCAGTAGCGCCGATCGATAGAATCAAGTCCAATCGCGCCTGAGAACTCATGCCGCCGGTGGGAATCACTAGCGCACCGCGTGCGATGACCGCGTCGTGAGCACTCCAAAAGCCGACAAAAGGTCCAAACGAAAACGCCATCACTACTCGGTCGTTCGCGACGATCCCCGCGGCGTCGAGCACGTATTGCCAGGTCTCGATCCACCATCGCCAATCGTCTGCCGTGTCGAGCACCGCTAGTCGTCGGCCCCGCGATCCGCTGGTCCGATGAAATCGCGTGTAGCGTTCGAGGGGAAATGTCAGATGCTTGGCGATCCCTGCCGGCTCGTCGCCCAAAAGTTCTTCTTTTGTGGTAAACGGCAGACCTGACAGCTTTTCCAATTGGTCAAAAGGTGTTGTAATTCCTGCAAACTTTTCAGCGTAAAACCGGTTCGCCGGCAAAATGCCACGCAGCAACGCGTTGAGCTTGGCCAATTGAAGCTCGCGCAACGAATCGCGCGGCAGCGACATGATTTGTTGACGATTGAGCGCGGCGAAGTTCATGAATCCCGCGAGCCAGATATTCAAGTCGATGGGATGTTCGTAAAATCGTTTTCCGGTTGTAAAGTTTAACAGAATCTCGGCGGGTCGTTGGCCCATCAACTCGCACATGCCCTATAACGCCCAAGATATTCGCGACGCGATTCGGCATCTGAAGCGTTCCGATCCGACCATGAAAGAGATCATTCGGACGATCGGTCCATTCACGCTCAAGACCCATTCGGACCGATTCTTGCTGTTGGTACGCTCAATCATCTCGCAGCAGATTTCGGTTGGCGCGGCCAGGTCGATCATGGCCCGGCTGGAGAACGCCGTGGCTCCCGCCAAAATATCCTCCGAATCACTCAGCGCGTTCGAGCCGATGACGCTGCGGCCCTTGGGAATTTCACCGCAAAAGGCCGGCTACCTCGTCGATTTGACGCAACGAGCTCGCTCTGGCGAACTGCAACTCACGAAAGTCGCTCGGATGACGGACGATGCCGTGATCGAACATCTGATCCAAGTCAAAGGAATCGGCCGCTGGACCGCGCAGATGTTTTTGATCTTTGGCCTTGGTCGCTTGGACGTCATGCCGCACGGCGATTTGGGAATTCAGATTGCGATTCGCAAAAATTACGGCCTGCGCAACAATCCCAAGCCTCAACGAATCGATCGCTTTGCCGTTTCGTGGCGCCCCTACTGTTCGATCGCAAGCTGGTACCTCTGGCAATCGTTGGACAATAACAAGCCGAAAGGAAAAAAGCCGTAATCTCGTCGCTGAGTGATTCTTAAATAGTCATTCTTACGTAAGGCGGGTCGGGTCTTAGAGACCCACCATTCTCCCGCAGTCACCTGACCAAGAATCCACTACCGTTTTTGAAAAATCACAGGTCGCATCATGTCCTGCTCACCATCGTGTTACTCGCGCTGAGCATTCAAGGTTGCGGTCCCAATCCAATGGCCGAAATCAAAGTAGGCATGTCGTATTCCGAAGCCATCAACCGCTTGGAGAAATTTAGGGCCAAACCCGATCAATTGGAGATGGAGCCTCGACCGGACATGCGCCTTGATTCTTATAGGCTCAAGTCCGGGCGGATTTTCATCTTGGAGGGAAAGGAAACATTGGACCAAATCACCGAGTGTCTTGACCTAGAATTGCCTAAACATGAAAGAAGGCTTGTCAACGTGGATCATTTTTTCGCGGACCGTTAGAGAATTGGTGGGACTCAAATACTCGTCCTGCCCTACCAAGAAAGCACGCTCAAAACACTCCGGAGAAACGTGTTCTCTAAAACTTGCGCCGAAGTTCGACCCGCAGGCCGCTGAGGTCGTCCGCGTTGTCCAAGAATCCGAGCATGCCATCGAAACGCAGGATCGCGGCGTTGCTGATCGGACGCTGGTAACGAAAACCCAAACCGTATTGATCGCCGGCGGCGATTCGCGTCGCGTCGTTGCCGCGGACCTGCAAAAAGGCGCCTTCCAATACGAGCTGTTGGCAAAAATCGGCTGACAACAGATTGAGGCCGAGCGCTCCACCATACGTATCGTTCGCCGTCGCGTCGAGCGTCGGATAATCCGTCATACCATCGGGCTCAAACAAGATGCCCGTGTTCTTTAGGATCTGCCCGGCCCCCGGATCGCGAGCCACCGACTGTGGGCGATCCGAGCCAAAGAACAAATTACAGTACGGAACAATCGTCGTCGGAGCAGCAGTGATCAACGAGTTTTCGATCAGAACCAAATATCCGTCAGCGGTGTTCGGTCCCCCTTCGGTCGATTGGCCTGCGTTGCTGACCCAGCGAACGGAATTGGACAACCAGCGACCGTATCGCCGCGTGTAGGCCAGAGCGATGTTGTGATAACTTCGATCGAGTTGGGCGTCGCGGTCTTCGAGAAATGCATAATCGGTCTCCCAATAACCACCCCAGGCTTCGATAAAGCTTGCAACGCCGTATACTTTGGCCGCTTCGTCGTCGTTGTCAAACGCTTCGCTGCTCAGTTCATCAAAGGCCCAAAAGAAAGTCGTGTCCATGTTCGGGATATCCCAGCGTGCATTGTTGCGAGCCGGAACCGTTGCGGCCAAACCGATCATGGCATCTTCGAGCCAGATCCCGTTTTGAAATACCAGCGGCATAAAGCCCGCGGCGATCGGCAAATCGAACGGCAGCGTTTGGCCGCAAAATCCGCCAGCGATCGCACCCAGGTCCCCTTCAAAAAATCCAAACTCGACGTTGGGGTCGAACTCGCTGACAAAATCCCCTTCGTCCAACAGCCACCTCGAGTTCAGCCCGCCCCGGTCGAAGGGGCTGATGAAGAAATGGAATCGTTCGGTCGAAGTGATTTTGAGATCGAAATTCAGGTTGGCTTCGACTGCAACTAGATTCGCATTGTCGCCGGCGGAAGTATTCGAAGCGGCGGCAACGCGAAAGTCGCCAAAGACTATGAATTGGGGAGCGGCAAGATTCGCACGCCCGAAAATCGTGCTCGATGGGCAGAGTTGGCCATACTGAAACCAGGGCCGACCGATTTCCACGAGCGGTCGCTGCGTGGCGACTGCTGACTTTCCGCGATAAACCCAGATCGACGACTCGCTATCATACGGAGCGTCTGGATCGATTGGGTCGGGCGCGAAATCACCCGGGCCATATTCCACCAAAGCCGAATCGCAGCCAATCCGTGGAGTTTGCTCGAAGTAACTAGCGCCGAATTTGGGTTGATCGGCGAGGGTGAATGGGCCCGTGCCAACCGATGGTCCCGCGGTGGGAGGTGGAACAGTTTCCGCTTGGATTGGCGTGGGTGATGGGAGATCTTGAGGAGCAGAGGCTGTTGCGGCCTCAACTGATTTTGGTGTCGCATACGGCGCGTGCTGCTGCAGCGCTTGTTGCAGCGGATAGCGGGTCGCTTGATTCTGTCCGCATGCCGATTGAGAGGCCCAAGATTGCAAAAGGAGGATGGCGATAATCGCAGTGGATGTTAGCCGATAGCCCAATACTCGCCGTAACGTCCAGCACTGGCATAGCCAGTGGCACACAAGAAGGAAACAATGGCAGCGGCGCGTGCGCACGTGCCGATCTCCTTGACCGTGCCGTGGTTTTCGGGATCGTGCAATTTGTGACATACGTTATTGGATTTCGAACGCAACCGAATAGGCGTGCACGTCGAGAATCGATTCGTTCATCGAGCGAATCATGTCGGGCGTCGCATCGCAGAATTTCATGAAATAGATCGGCTCCATCCGACTGCGCATTCGCATCGATAGTCGGTACGTTCCGGGCGCCTGAATCAGACACGCTGGAATTTTGTATGTCGCGAAGCGCGAGCCAAGTGGGGGTAAGGAATGGGCTTCCATGCGAATGCCGGGCGGGTGGTTGAGCACGGTCACCGGCTGGGGCGCAGGCCGAATAAACGGCAGTTGATCGATGTCAAAGTTGATCGGCAGGAACATTTCGCGATCGGTCCCTTTGACGTTGGTCGTGAGGAATTTGGTTTGCAAGTTGAACAGTTGGTCGTCGAATGGAATTTTTCCGCAATGGACATCGGCGGACTGAATGTCCGCCAAATCTCCGTACGAATCCAGATAGCCGGATTCCCAAAGCCGTTGACCATCAGGACCAATCAGCGCGACATTGAGCCAGAGTTGCGGCTGCGCTCCGAGCGATCCGCTGGGAAGATTGTGGCCCGGATTCAAATTTGAAACGCAGTACTCAAAGACCAGTGGCGCTTGAACCCGCGGCGGTCGAGCAAAAACCGGACCTGCAATCTTCGAGCCGTTTTCAAGAACTTGGCGGCGCAAGTCATTCTTGTATTGCAACTTTTTCAGGTTTGATTCGACGAGTTCCCGAGCGTCGTAGCGATCGTCGGCATTGCTCCAAGTCGTCGGGAATGCGATTGGAATTTGGGCCTCTGCGACTTGTCGTTCAAAGTCCTCGGTTCCCCAGCCAGCGCGCCAATCAAACTCCAACCACTGATCGGGCGTCCAGCGATCGGCTCGCGGATCTTGGGGAAAAATCCCCGGGTGAGCGATGGTATTGCCCGGTCCATAAAACGAATGGTTGGAATGCTTGCGCTCGGCAATCACCGCGTGGTTGGCGACGACCGCGGCCGGCCCGACGCTGTATCCGCCGTCCACCCCAGGCACTTTCCCCATGTGACAGTCTTGGCACGTAACGCCGGCCCGATACGCAGGCGAAGCCCGATACTGATCCCAAACAACTTCCAATTTAATGCCGGGCGGAACGGCGACTTGGTGGCAGCTCATGCAGAAGTCGCTTTGAGAAATCTGTTCGAACTGGATGCTGCGTGAGTGAATGGCTTGCGCCGAACTTGTGTCGGCGTGGCTTGTTTTGGTCTTAAAGAAGTCCTTATACTTGATGGCAAGTTCGTTTCCCAAGCCGTCGCTACCGCCATATACCGGTTGAAATGGATCGCCCGATTCGATCCGGCGTTCTCCATTGGATTTGGTGTACGCCTCGCGAACCCGATGACAGGCGACGCAAGTGACTCCTTCGCGGAATACGCGCGGTCCATCGTAAATGGCTTGGTCCCGCGGATGCTCCATGATCGTGGCAACGGGTGCGTGACAACGCATGCAAAAGTAGCCGATCGTTCCGCTGGTCAGCTTTTGGATTGTGTCTTCAAAACGGTTGAACATCGGCGAGATGCTCGCGTAGGCGTGGCTCGACGCGGACCATTCATCATAGATTTGTTGGTGGCATTGAGCACATTCTGCCGCCGAGGGAAACTCGCAACGCGCGTAGAGTTCAGCATGAGGATCGGCAGGAGTAGCATTCGACGCCACGCTCGGCGACAGGCCATTCTTCTCCACGGGATGATCCGCGGGTGTAACCATTGGGGCAGAGTCGGTCACAACTGGCAGCTCGCCAACCGGCGAATGTTCCGGCGCTGTAGGTTCTTGTGCGTGCGAAATTGTTTTCAGCACCTCGTCCGACGATTCACCTGATTCCCAGTTTTGGGCGATCGTCGTTTGAAGGGTTGGGCTTGGATCAAAGCCAACCGGTGGCACAAAGTTGCTATGGTCGGGAAACGTCGAGGTCGGTGAAAGCCCAGGAATTTCAGCGGTGCAAACCGGCGGAAGTTGCTTCAACAGCGCGACATCTACTGGCGGAATTTCTTCAACCTTCATTTGGACCGGTTGATCGACTAGCGGAGATCGATCGAGGTCCTGTCCCCCACTCATCAGCTCGATCGGTTCGCGGGCGATCGCGTTTCGAGATTTCGCCGGATGGGTTGCACGGTGGACGTTGAGTCCTGTGCAAATTACTCCAACGAGCAGCACGAATCCGAGGACGATGAATTGCGGGCGCAGCATGGGTCGAAGAGCGGCACGGGAATGGGATTCGGATTTGGCGAGTCGTTTCCGAATCGTGGGTGGTGGCGGTAGGTGCGGCTTGCGAGCCGGGATGCTTGCGGCGCACCATCGTTCTTATTCGACCGTCAATTTCGCTAAAGTAACGATTTCGAGAGCAAAACGATTAGCTTTGCCAACCTTCCCATTTTTTGTGGGTTGGCCCTTGTCGGCTCGGCCAATCAGGCCGTATACTGGGACCTTTTCCCATCGAACCATAAATCGGTAGAGTTGCCGTCGATGAAAGTCCGCGCTAGCGTTCGCAAAGTTTGCGAGAACTGTAAAGTCGTTCGGCGTAAGGGCCGCGTTTACGTCGTTTGCACCAATAAGCGTCATAAGCAGCGCCAGGGCTAGCAGATTTCGATCGACGATTATTATTGCCTGAGGGGTTCTCTACGGAAAAGCTGGTCGGAAGTTTGCCGCGAACTGACCATCGGGCTCATGGTTCATTCCTAGGCGAGGAGATTTTGCATGCCGCGTTTGCTCGGTGTGGATATTCCCAATGATAAGAAGGCGATCGTCTCGCTCACCTATCTGTTTGGCGTCGGGCCACAAGTTGCACGCGAGCTGTGCGACAAAGCCAATGTCGACAAAGACAAGAAGGCCCGCGAGTTATCCGACGAAGAGCTCAGTCGGCTGGCGACGATTCTGGAACGAGATTACGTCGTTGAAGGGCCGCTCCGCCGCAACGTGCAACAAAACATCAGTCGCTTGCGCGATATCAAATGTTATCGCGGCATCCGGCATCGATTAGGGCTACCCGTCCGAGGCCAGCGGACGCGGACCAACGCCCGGACGCGCAAGGGACCCAAGAAGACAGTCGCTGGCAAGAAGGGCGTCAAGGACTTGAAGTAGTCCTGTTGGTTTACAAAACAAATTCGGAGTTTCGATTCAGTGACGACGGCACCAAAAAAACGGCGGGTTCGACGAAGCGTTACGTTTGGCATTGCGCACATCCATGCCAGCTTCAATAACACCACCGTTACGATCACCGATAACAAAGGCGAGACGTTGTGCTGGGCCAGCGCCGGAACGTGCGGCTTCAAGGGGAGCCGCAAGAGCACGCCGTTCGCCGGTCAATGCGCCGCACAACAAGTCGCCGAAAAGGCCCTCAAGTTCGGCATGAAGGAAGTCGACGTTCGCGTGCGCGGTCCGGGGAGCGGCCGCGAAAGCGCCATCACAGGCTTGCAAACCGGAGGTTTGAATATCAAATCCATCGAAGACCGCACGCCGATTCCCCACAACGGCTGCCGACCGCGCAAGAAGCGACGCGTCTAATCGGCCGCGTTGCGGTCTCTGATCCCCAATCAACCATCCCTCAATCCATCCCCAGTCAACAACCACGGAGTCAGTTTATGCATATTCGCTGGCGTGGACTCGAATTGCCCAATAATTTGATTTGCGATCGCGACTCGTTGACGTCGACCTATGGAAAATTCATTGCCGAACCGTTCGAGCGAGGTTTCGGCAACTCGGTCGGAAACAGCTTGCGTCGTGTGCTTCTTTCGAGCTTGGAAGGGAGCGCGGTAACCCAAATAAAAATTCGCGGCGCTAGCCACGAGTTCTCCACGATTCCCGGCGTGATCGAGGACGTCACCGAAATCGTGCTCAACGTCAAATCGCTGGTCGTCAAAAACAATTCCGAACAAATGAAAGTGATCACCGTCGAGAAAAGCACCGCGGGACCGATCACCGGTGCTGACGTCGTGACCAGCGGCGAAGTCGACGTAATCAACAAAGATCACGTCCTGGCGACGCTTACGCAAAACGTTCCGTTCATGATGGAAATGGTCGTGGAAAATGGACGCGGCTACGTCCCCTCCTCGGAACATACGGCCATCGAACACGAAATTGGGATTATTCCCGTCGACGCGGTGTTCAGCCCAGTTACCCGCGTTCGCTACCAAGTCGAAGAGACGCGAGTTGGCCAAAAGACGAACTTTGACAAGCTGACCATTGAGATTTGGACGGATGGCTCGGTGCGCCCCGAAATGGCACTCGTCGAGTCCGCCAAAATCCTCCGCAAGCACTTGAATCCATTCGTGCAGTATTCGGAATTGGGCGAGCGAGTTCATTCTCAACCCCGCTCGGGCGGCGGCTCGAACCCGGGTTTAGAGTCCAAGCTTAACATGCCGATCTCGGAATTGCGCTTGTCGGTCCGCGCCAATAACTGCTTGGAACACGAACTCATCGCGACGGTTCGCGATTTGGTGCAACGGACCGAAGACCAACTAATGGAAGTCCGCAATTTCGGCGAGACGACTTTGTCCGAGGTTACCGAAAAACTCAGGGAGCTCGGGCTTCATTTGGGAATGCGAGTTCCCCCTGCGTCGATCATGGGTTAGTGCGACGATCGCACCAAGATATCTTTAGCGATGGTTTTGATATGCGTCACAGAAAAGTAGGTCGGCGATTGGGCCGGAGTTCTCCCCACCGCAAAGCGTTGATGCGCAATATGGCGAGCTGCCTGATTTTGACCGAGCGAGACGACGACTTTTACGAAGGCATGTTTCAATCCGACGGCAAAACGACGATCAAGCCGCCGGCGATCAAGGGTCGCATTATCACGACGCTGGCCAAAGCCAAAGAAGCCCGTGCGTACATTGAAAGGTGTATCTCGATTGCCAAGCGTGCCCTGCCCCAACAGGAGGCTGCGGCCAAGTTCGCGACCACGGCTGAACGAAACTCAGAGCAATGGCTCAAATGGCGGAAAAGCGATCAGTGGAAAAAATGGGCAGCCGAAATGGCCCCTGTCGTCGTCGCTAAGCGACGAGCGTTTCAGATGCTCGGCAGCAAAGACGCCGTCCGACTCTTGTTCGACGAAATCGCTCCGCGATTTGCCGCTCGACAAGGAGGCTACACTCGAGTCCTCAAAATGTCAAAACCCCGCTTGGGCGACGCCGGTGATCGGGCCATCATCGAGTTCGTCGGCGTCCACGATCGCGCCAAAAAGAAATCCGAACGACCCCAGTTCGAATCCGACAAAACCTAGTCGCGCCGCGATAGGTGCGCCTCGATTCTTTGTAGGGTGGGACGAGTCTTCGGGTCCCACCATCTTCGATTTCTAATGCATTTCGAAACGCTCAGCTTCGCACGATAAAAATACTGCCGAGCGCGTTAAGTCCGACGATCGCCGCAATCGGCCAGACTCCAAGCACCCCCGTCATGTAAAGTGTCGTGCAGCTAATCACCGTGCTTCCCCAAATGAGAAATAGCACGGACGCCTTGGCCAAGCGAGACAGTCGCACGCGGCCATCGACAAACGGCAGAAATCGCGCGAAGAACTTATTCCGAACCAGCACCTTTTCCAAATGCGGATGACTACGAGAAAATAAGAAACAAGCGAAGATCAAAAAGATGGTCGTCGGCATTCCCGGCAGAATCACTCCCAACGCCCCCAAGCCGACGCAGGCAACGCCAGTCGCCGCGATGGCCCAGCGGACCAGGTAATTCGAGTTCTTTGCGGTAACTTCGTTTGACAATTTCATTCCTTCCAAGCGACAAGTAAAATCCGAACCGCGGCGTCGCCGATGCAATAAGGACAATTCACACATAATCGGCGTTCCATTCTACGCAACTCAAGCTCTCGCCGACCAACGCTTGCATCGACGGAATGAATCTGAGTGCTGGGTAGGCTTCAAGGCTTTTGCGACTTTCTTCGCCTGGCACTTTCGGCGTGAGCGGGCAAGCCTTCAAGCAGCGCCAATTGGATCGTGTCCGCGATCATTGGTTGAGCGGTGGACAGGTCGTCAATTCGCAACCAAGTTTGGCGACGAAGAAATGTCTCCACCGAAAGACCAGAGGCGTACCGGGCCGTGCCCCCGGTCGGCAAGACATGATTCGGCCCGGCACCGTAATCACCGAAAACTTCGGCGCTGTTCCCTCCAATGAATAAACAGCCGCAGCGAGTCAGGTGCGGTGCCAATAGTTGCGGGTCCGCCAGATGCAATTCCAAGTGTTCCGGGGCAATTTCTTGGCAAAAGGAAAGAGCCTGATCCCAGTCTCGGGCCACGAGCGCAAAGCCATGCCGCAGTGATTGTCGGGCGACGGCGTCCGTCGTCAGCAGTTTCAATTGCCGCTCAAGTTCACGGTTTACCGAGGCAACCATTGTTTCTGAAAATGCCAATAGCATTGGCCGGGCATCGACGTCGTGCTCGGCCTGGGCCAACAGATCGGCTGCGACGGTTGCAGGGTTGGCCGAATCGTCGGCAACGACCAGCAACTCGGACGGGCCGGCAAGCATATCAATTCGCGCGTCAACCGAAACGAGTTGTTTTGCGGCGGTCACCCAACGATTCCCAGGCCCAACGATCACATCACACTTAGGGGCTCCGCCAATTCCATAAGCCAACGCGGCAATAGCATGGGCGCCGCCGGCTGCAAGAAATCCGTTGGCTCCGGCGATCGCCGCTGCGGCCAGCATCAAGTTAGTAGCCGCCGGGGACGAAACCCAAATCTGAGGGACTCCGGCGACGCGCGCGGTCACTGCCGTCATCAACAGACTCGAAACTAGCGGATAGCGGCCTCCGGGGACGTAGCAGCCCGCAGCGGAGAGGGGATGCCACGTTTGTCCGGCCATGCCACCGTACAGCGCCAGTTCCATCGGCTGGATCAGGCCAAGTTGAGCTTGGGCGAAAGCGCGGATACGCTGGGCGACTCGCTCGAGCAATTCGCGAGTCTCTCGGTCAAGCGCATCCAGCTCACGTTCGCATGCCGCCCGATCGTAAATCAATGGATCATTTGGCTTGCGCTGATCCCAATGGCTGACGAGCATTCGTAGCGACGGTTCGCCCCCCGAGCGCACTTGCTCGATGATTTGAGCGGCTTGTTGCAACGTCTCGGCCGCAACCCCCGATTCGCGGCGAAGGTCAGCGATTGAGTCGACGTTTATGATTTTAAGTACGTTGGATTTCATGTCGGACAAATTGTCTCTATGGCCATTGTCTCCAAATGCCGAGGCGCTGCCTGGGAACCAGAGCGGAGCCGCAATTCTTTCTTGTGTGCCACGGGCTATGCCCGTGCATTTTTGTGCAAAGCCGCTTCGCCCTCCCAATTAATTCGATTACGAAGCGTTCGTTGACTTTGCGTTTCCGGGTCGGCGGGAGACTCGCAATTGGCGGCGGTTCAATTCGCGGGAGACATCGGCCCAATCCACTCCGCTGGCCGCCAGTTTGACCAAGGTGAAGTAGAGCAAATCAGTCGCTTCGGCAACGACGTCGGCAGGTCGCTCAGCCGCCACCAACTCGTGGGCCTCTTCGACGACTTTGGCTTTCAAAAGCGCCGGGTCGTTCAGTAGTCTTCGAGTGTACGAGCCGCGTGGCGAATCGAAGACGCGGCCCGCGATTCGCCGGGCAAGTTCAGGAACGCCTTGCGATGCACCCCAGCACGTTCTAGTATCCCGATGACAGAACCCGCTCCCCTGCTGGTGTACCTGAAACCGCAGCGCATCGCGGTCGCAGTCCGCCGACACTCGCAAAAGTTGTTGGGTTGCTCCGGAAGTTTTGCCTTTAACCCACAGTCCACGCTCGCGGGAATGATAAACGCCGCGCCCCGATTCGATCGCCGCGTGAAGGCTTTCGCGACTTGAGTGGGCCAGCCCCAACGCAACCTCGTGCTCGTCCACCACAACCGTGGGCCAGAGTCCGTCGTTTCGATCGGATCGCATCGGCGCCGCGAAGGCATCAGTTAAACTCAATCGACCTTTGTAGAGCGCCATCCCAACCTGTGCGTCGCAGCCCATCGCATCGAGCGCCGCGATTTCTTCGACTGTCGTAATCCCTCCAGCGATCGTCACACGCACTGTCCCGGCGGCTTTTGCGATCGCTTCGACCGCGTCCATTCGCGTTCCAGCCATTCGGCCTTCGCGTTCCACGAAAGTCACCAGAAATCCACCCACCAATTCGCGAAGCTCACCCATTCGTTCGAGCACGGTTCGGCCAGTGCGTGTTGTCCAACCCTCCACGACAACTTCGTCGTTTACGGCATCCAATGCCGCGATGACCCGTTCGCGCGGCAATTGCCGCAACAATTCCGGCTGGGCGGCAGTTCCTAGGACGACAGACTCCGCACCGGCGTCCAACCAGGCGAAAGCCGCTTCGGCCGATCGAATCCCACCGCCGACGCGGCATGGAGCAAGTTCGATCAGCTCATGGATCAGCGCCGCATTCGAGCCCTGGCCCAGGGCTGCGTCGAGATCGACCACGGCAATCGATCCAACGCGAGCGAACTTTTCCGCCAACGGTCGGGGATCGCCCGCGTCGAGCTCGAATTGCTTGCCGCCGATGAGTTGCACCGCGTTTCCCGCCATCAAGTCGATCGAAGGGACGATCATTGCCGTACCTCCACTTGTTGCTTCGCCAAGAAGTCCTTGATCTCCGCCACGCTCAATTCGCCCGAGTGAAAAATGCTTGCCGCTAGGACGGCATCGGCGCCGGCCTGGATGGCTTCGAGCAAGTGTTGCGGCTCGTTGGCACCCCCCGAGGCGATAATCGGAACGGTCACCGCGCCGCTGACGGCCGAGATCAGCTCCAAGCAATATCCTATTCGTGTGCCATCGCGATCCAAGCTTGTCAGTAGGATTTCGCCCACGCCTCGATCGACTCCCTTCCGGCACCATTCGACGACATCGAGTCCCGTCCGAGTCGTGCCCGAATGAATGACGACTTCCCAGAATCCGCGTTCGACTTCCGCTGCGTCCACAGCGAGCACGGTGCATTGCGAACCAAACTGCCGGGCCAAACCGTTGATCAATTCCGGATCCTGAACGGCGGCAGAGTTAATTGAAACTTTATCCGCGCCGAACTCCAACAACCGGGCGGCATCGATCACATTGCGAACGCCCCCACCAACTGTCAGGGGAATCGAAAGGGCTTCGCGCACGGTCTTGACCGTTTCCACCTGATTGGCTCGGCCCATCACGGTCGCGGAGACGTCGAGCACGACAATTTCGTCGGCACCTTGAGTTTCATACAACGCGGCTTGCTCCGCCGGCGACCCGACGTCGCGCAAATTCTCGAAACGAACGCCTTTGACGACGCGCCCATCGCGACAATCCAGGCAGGGAATGATTCGCTTGGTCAGCATCGGACTCGCTCCTCAGAACTCGTGGTCGCGGTCGCTTGCAACCAGCGCCGCAAGAGATCTTGTCCCCAGGCACCCGACAATTCCGGATGAAACTGACATGCCAAAACATTGTTTCGTTCGACTGCCGCGATCAGCCGCCGGCCGTTATGCGTCCAAGCGGGAGTCCATCCAAGCGGACATTCGTTGAGTCCGTACGAGTTGGCAAAGTAGGCGTGTCCGCTGACGAGAAATCGGCTGTCCGCCGCGGCTTCGACCAAATTCCAACCGAGTTGAGGGACGCGAGTTGCCTGCAATCGCTCCACTCGAGTTTGGAAAATGGAAAATCCTGTGATACCGGGGCTCTCGTCACTCTCCGCAGCCAGCAATTGCAGTCCGAGACAGATCGCCAGTGTTGGGCGGCCGCGGGCAATGCGATTCTGCAATGCGCCGACCAGTCCCAATTCAACAAGCCGCTGCATGGCCGCCGCAAATGCTCCAACGCCTGGTAAGACCAATCGAGCGGCTCGTTCGATTTCTTCCGGCCGGTCGATCAGAACCGGAGTGGCTCCCACTCGACGAAGGCCTGCTTCGACCGAAGCCAAATTGGCAACTCCTGTTTTGACGACGCCCACGAATGACTCGCCTTCCATTACAACGACCCCTTCGTGCTGGGAATCGCATCGCTGCCGGCGCGGGAGACCGCCATCCGCAACGCCAAGGCGACCGCCTTGAAGCCGGCCTCCGCTACGTGATGCGCGTTCGAGCCGCGTATTAAATCGACGTGCATCGTCGCTCGAGCGGCGATCGCCAGCGATGAAAGCACATGGGGAATATTCTCGCAGCTCAGCCCGCCCAGCTGTTCGCGGTTCAAGGGCAAATCGATCCAAGCGCCCGGCCGGCCGGACAAATCAATTGCGCAGCGCGCCAACGCCTCATCCAGGGGAGCGTAGGCGTATCCGAATCGGACGATTCCGCGGCGATCGTCCAATGCCTGATCGATCGCTTGGCCCAACACGATCGCGCAATCCTCCGCGGTATGGTGATCGTCTATTTGCAAATCCCCTTTACAAGTCACACTCAAATCCATTCGCGAGTGTTTTGCCAAGCTGGACAGTAAATGATCGAGAAACCCAATGCCAGTTTGGCAATTGGAAGAACCGGTGCCATCAAGGTTCAGCTTCAACGAGATCTTCGTTTCCAATGTGTCGCGCGAAATCTGTGCGATTCTGCCGATGGTTGTCATGAGAGGCTCGTTTTGAAAAAGCTGGTCGATCTTTTTTTGCGTTAAAAACTGCTTGACGTTTTTCGTTACTACATTTTTCTAACGGCATGCCCGAGTTCTTCGTGGCCCCCTCACCCTGCCCTCTCCCCCGCGGCGGGGCGAGGGAACTTGTTCTAAAGTACTTTTTCTAGTTCAAGGATCAAAAACTCAAAGTCGCGTTGGTTTCCGGGGCAAGTGATTCTCAGGCAGTCGGACAGACTCGGTTGTTCACCAAACCAACGGATTGCAATTCCTTGTTCCGCCAGGGTTTTCCAAATGAATTCCGCCCGCGTGGTTCGCGCGAAAACAAAATTTCCTTGGGACGGTACCGCATCCAGACCCTTCAACGACAAATACTCAAACAATGCGGCTCGTTCTGCTCTTACCTGTGCCACGTACGGTGCAAGCTCGTTGGATTCGTTTTGCAGCGTAAGCATGGCGCACGCAGCACTTAGACCTGACACCGAATAGGGATTTCCCGCGCGGCGAAGCCATTCGATTAGCCGGGCTTGACCTACAGCGTATCCAACCCGCAACCCGGCTAGTCCCCACGCCTTGGAAAACGTGCGGACCACGATCGCATTCGACATTCGCAATGCCGCGCTCGTCAAGTCTACATCCGCAAATTCGGTGTACGCCAAATCCACGAGTAGCAGTGCGTGTGGCGCCTCGACCGCAAGGCGCGAGAGGTCGGCGGTAGAAATGACTTCGCCCGTCGGATTGTTGGGCGAGACAACGGCAATGATGCCGGTCCGATCGGAGACGTTTTCGAGAACTGCCTGTACGGGGTAGTCTCCGCGTGGCCAAGGGACTTCCATACATATGCCATTGGCCAATCGGCAGTACTTCGTCAACATCTCAAATGTTGGAACCGGCAAAATCATTTCCCGCCCGGATTCGAGAAACGCCAAGCAGATTCTCAGCAATGCATCGTCGCCACCGGCGGTTACCAAGATTTGCTCCCGTTCGACGCCCAACCGATTGGCAAGCACGGCTTCCAAGTCACTAACGATTGGATAGCGCCGCAGCAGCTGTGGGCCCAACCTGGATAAGTCGCTTGGGCTAATCGTCGGCGGCCGGCCCTCGTTTCGATCCAATCGCAACCGAGGACTCGATGTAGCGATCGGCATTCGATAGGCCTCTTGATTGGCAATGCGGTCGGCTGGTTTCAACTCGGCATCACATCGTGAAATGTCTAGAGCGTTCATAAGGCTTTTCTCGCGCAGGTTTCAGGGGACAATTTGTGACAACTGGCTGACCACAATATCGGTCCCGCCGAGGGCCTTGATCTTGGTGATCAACGTTGGCAGTTCGGTTCGAGGAGCAGCCACTTTAATCGCAAACCCTTGATCTCCGTGCAGCGGCGAAATGGTGGGCTCGCGCATACAAGGCAACGCCTTCACGACTTGATCCAAGACCGCCCGCGTCACATTGATTTCAACCATCACACGCAGGCGCGCCTCCAATACCGACTTGAGCAAGACGACGAACTCCTCGACTCGAGCGCGCAATGCCGGCTGGTCCAGCGTCGCCGGCGCCGCGTACAAACGAGTGGATGAGGACATGATTTGGTCGATGATCTCCAAGCCGTTGGCTTTAAGCGTAGCTCCGGTGGCGACGACATCGACGATACAATCAGCGTCTTCGGGCGGATAGACTTCGGTCGAACCAAACGACCGCAAGTAGGTCGCTTGAAGGTCGTTCTTTTTAATCCAACGTTGGGTTAATTGTTCCAACTCGGATGCCACGACGAGTGGCTTCTTGAGAAAATCCGAATCGGCCGCACTGCGGGCCGGCGCGGCGACGACCACGCGGACGGGGTCCAGGCAGGTGTCGAGCAGTTCGATCGGTCCTCCGCCGAATTCCTCAATCCAATCGGCACCGGCGAAGCCGAGGTCGCGCGATCCCAATTGCAACATTTTCACGATCGCTTGGGGTTTGAGCAGCTTCGTCTCAAACCCGCCGACGGAGACTTCGGGTCGATATTCGCGAGCCGCAGAGCGCACTCGAATGCCTGCATCGCCCATCAATCGATCGACGCCTTCGGACATTCGCCCCTTGGGAAGGCCCAGCCGCAATAGATCCGGATGCAATTTGTGAGTCATCGTCATCGGCTCCTTGGAAAAAGCGCGTGACGCCAACACAATCCCTCGGCGCAAAAGAAAACGCCGACAGGTGCCGGCGTCGCGTCGTTCAGACTATTAAGTCAAACAAAATCACGCCGCCGCACTTTCGTGGGTCGAATGGTGGTGGACGCGATGATGGATGAATGTTGATCTCATGTTGATACCGAGTTTAGTACTTCTGATTTCCAAGTCAAGGCCCGAAGGAATGAGAACTTGGAAGAAACGTGCCCTGGAACGACGATCCCTTGCCGATTGAAGCCTGACGCGCAAGCGAAGGAAACCCTGCTATCGAACTAACGCTTGCGCTCTAGGTTTTCAATCTGGGAACTCAAATCAACGCCAAGTTGAATCTCTTTATGCAGTTTTTGGGCAATTGCATCATCTCCCAGCTCGTGAGACCGCGCGGCGATTTTTTCCAATACCGTCGCCGAGAGTTCAGGGAATTGCTTTTGAAAACGAGCAGGGACCGCCAACGCTTGCACCGCAGCTTGGTCAAATTCGGCCGAGCTTTGAAGACAGACCTTGGGCGGCAAGCCAATAAATACAAATGGCTTGGACCTCGGCGGGCCAATCGCTCGTCTCCTTCAATCTCGTGGCAACATCAAGCTCGCCCGTTGTCAGCTGAAGCTTCCAGCCTAGGGCGTTCGTCCAAGGCGTCGATCGTTTCGCGACTAGTTCAATCCAAACGGCAGCTTGGTCCACTTTGCCCGCGTCAATCGCGATGGCCGAAAGATACACGAGTGCCGTGGGCGGCAGTGCGTCGACGCCCGAACCGCAACCCAGGCGACGGCAGCCGATACCGAGTCCCCCTGTTCGATACTATTGGCCATATTCGCAAGTCACATCAGCAGCGCGGTTTGACTGCGTCGGTTATTCAGTTGGGTCGGCAGTTCGGCGGCGGCCTGCTGAGCGCCGGCGAAATCGCCAATTTGCAAACGCCAGCGCAACCGGGCCAATGGTTTTTCGATCGAATGAAGCCACTGATCGACGCGATCTTGATCGGAAGCGACAACTACGGCCTTGGCAACGCGATCCCACGTGACGACGTCACCGTTCTGAAGTCGAACTCCGTCTTCGTCGTAACCGGCAACGGGCGATGCGGGAATCGAGAAATCACGCAACAGAATCGTTGGCTGGCCCAACGAAACGCCGCATGCACCAAGCTCGATGGCCAGGCCTATCAAGACACTTAAAACGTTGGACCAATACCACCAATTCATCTTGCGGAATCACATGGGTTCGACCGTTGCGAATTCAATGAAGGGCTTCAGCATGGACGCACCGGATTGGCCTAGACGAGCGGCATCGATTCCCCTTTGGCGGGGAGAAACACCGACCCAAGTTCATTCTCGCGGAGCAATTCCGCTAAGGCCGTGCCGGGTCCGATTTCGCAATGAACTATAGCGATTTTTTTGAGGTGGCCGTGGTGGGCAGTTGCCCGCGCCCATTCGAGCAGCTCCTTTTGGTCAGCGTGGCCGCTGGTTGCTTCCAATCGTACGACTTTCGCTTTGACTTCGAATTCTTCACCGTAGATTTTAATCCATTTGGCACCGTCCAAAATCCGGCGACCGAGTGTGTGGGGCGCTTGAAAGCCAGAAAAGAGAATGGTGGTGGTGGGCTTTCCGATATGGTTCTTCAGATGATGCAAGATGCGGCCAGACTCGCACATACCGGAGGCACTGATGATGATCGCCGGACCGTCTAGCGTATTGAGACTCTTGGAATCCTCAGCCGCACGAATGTAGCGCAACGTTTGAAAGGAAAGAGGATCTTGATCGGCATCGCGTTGGGTTTGCTCTATGGTCTCGGCATCGAAAAAGGACTTGTTGCTGCGAAAGACGGCGGTTGCATCCACGGCGAGCGGGCTGTCGACGAACACTGGAATCAACGGCAGTTGGCCTCGTTCATGCAGCTGATTGAGTCGGTAGACGATATCTTGGGTGCGACCGACGGAAAACGCGGGGATGATCAGCTTGCCGCGATTGCGCATTGTGTCCTCGGCGGCTTGCAGCAGCATGATCGCGGCGTCTTGTTCGGCGGGATGCAGCCGATCGCCGTAGGTCGCTTCCATGATCAAATAATCGGCGCCGTCGATGGTTTTGGGATCCTTGAGGATCGGCGCGTTGGGGCGTCCGATGTCGCCGCTAAAGACCAGTCGAATCGGCTTCTGGTTGGCGGCCTCCAAAACGACTTCGACCGAAGCAGCTCCCAGCATATGCCCCGCTTCGTGAAACCGGCACTTCACGTCGGGTATGGGGTGAAACTCCGCCATGAAGTCCACGGCCCGGAAGTGTTTTGTGGTCTCGACCGCGTCGGCTTCAACGTACAACGGTTCAAACAAAGTTTGGCCGTCGCGGGCTCGCTTGCGGTTGACGTAGGCCACATCGCTCTCTTGAATCTTGGCGGAATCGAGCAACATGATCGATGCCAATTCCCGGGTCGGCTTCGTCGCATAAATCGGGCCGCGAAAGCCGTTGCGAATCAGCGACGGCAAATTCCCGCTGTGATCGATATGGGCGTGGGACAGGACGACCGCATCGATTTCTCGAGCGTTGAACGGCAACCGCCGATTCAGCTCAAACGCCAGTTTGCGTTGGCCTTGATAGAGCCCACAATCCAGCAATAAACGCTTGCCCTGCCAGTGCACCAAGTGCATCGAGCCGGTTACTGTTTGCGCGGCGCCCCAGAATTCGACCTTCATCGGTTTGTCCGGCAAAGCAGTCTATCGACCGCGATAACCGAGTCGCGGGAATTGATTTTCAATTGCAAAAACGTCAGATTCCGCGACTTCGGTTCATCGCATTATTATCCATTCGTGTATGCATCGTACGTCGCTCCAGTGTGCGCACAGAATGCTCTCACGCTTTCCTCTGGCACCATGGGCCCGACACCAAGTGGGCATTTTGTATCGCACGCATCATACCACTGCAAGATCATCCCGTCTCTCGTGTATACGTGGCAATGGTCCGCAATCTCGGGATACGCGTGGCGCGATGCCAAATCCGCCAAACCGGTCAAGACTTCGGGCGTAGCTGGCAAATGAAAAGTAGAAGGCTTTGGCCAGATAGTCCCACGAAAAACCTCATGCCATGCTGCAACCGTATGCTGCTCCAAGTACTCGCGAACTTCACGCGAAATCGCGACTCCCTCCAAGTACACCACAGCGCCTGAATCCGGAAGCAAACGGCCAAGGTTGCGGAAGTACGGCGCAAAATCGGATATCCCGTGGACGACCCAACGGGTTTCATCTCCGAGACAAATTCCTTTGCTGTGGCCGTAGTCACTCATCGTGGGATTGGATGACAAGCAACCGAAACGCGAGAAGCATCACGATCAAGCTCGTCCGACGTATTCCCCGGTCCTCGTGTCGATCCGAATGATGTCCCCCATGCCAACAAACGCCGGAGCGGTAAACTCTGCTCCGGTTTCGACTTTGACGGTCTTCGTCACGTTGGTTGCAGTATCGCCCTTGACGCCGGGATCGCAAAACTCGACTTTGAGTTCGACGTGGTTAGGGGGCGAGATGGTTATCGGATTACCGTTGTATAGGACCATGGAAACGCCCATCCCGTCCTTGAGATACTTCCAGGCCTCGTCGACTTGTTCAGCCGAAAGCTCGTATTGATCAAACGACTTGCTGTTCATGAACACAAACGTGTCACCTTGACGGTACAAATACTGCGAATCGATTTCCTCGACGTCGGCAGACTCGAGGGTATCGCCCCCTTTGTAAGTGCGTTGCAGCACGGTGCCGCGAATCAAATTCTTCATTTTGCACTTATACATTGCATTCCCTTTGCCAGGTTTGACAAAGTTCATTTCCGTCATCAAATAGGGTTCGCCATCGATCTGGATTTTCAGCCCTTTGCGAAAATCGTTCGTTTTGTATACAGCCACCGACCTACCTCAAACCTGATTTCGTTGTTTTAATGGTGAGATGAACATTTTAGCGACCGAAGTTCCTTCTGTCGCGGCCACTATCGACTCATGGCAGGCGATCTTAAAAGCGGCGTATCGTCGGCCAAGCGAGTTGGCAGACGAATTAAAGTTGCCTGATGCAATGGCCGCCGAAGCCGCTACGGCCCAAGTCGGATTTCGACTATTTGCCCCACAGCCCTTCGTCGATGCGATCGAGCGCGGACGAGCGGATGATCCGCTGCTATTGCAGATTTGGCCGACGACCGCGGAGCTGACGGTCCACCCCGGTGAATCGTCCGATCCGGTGGGCGACTCCCAAGCCAATGCATTGCCGGGAATGCTCCAAAAATACTCCGGCCGGGCGTTGCTCGTGTTGACCGGAGCCTGCGCGATCCATTGTCGTTATTGTTTTCGACGCAATTGGTCCTATGATCAGTCGCCGAAATCGCTCGCAGGATGGGAGCCATCACTGATCGCAATTGCCGCCGACACTTCCATTCAAGAAGTCATCCTTAGCGGGGGGGACCCGTTGATGTGGGACGACGAAAGACTTGGCGAACTGGTCCAGCGAATCGCGCGCATCGAGCACGTAACGCGATTGCGAGTACACACGCGGATGCCCGTCGTCATTCCGCAACGAGTGACTCCATCGCTTTTAAGCGCAGTTTCCCAATCGAGATTGCAAACGGTCGTCGTAATTCACGCCAATCATCCGCGCGAACTGAGCGCCGCCGTTCGTCAAGTCCTTCGGCAAATGGCCGAACGCGGCGTGATTTTGTTGAATCAATCCGTGCTTTTGGCTCGAGTCAATGACAATGCCGAGACACTCGTTGGATTGAGCGAACGGCTGCTGGAATGCGGCGTCTTGCCCTACTATTTGCACCAGTTGGATCGCGTGACCGGATCCCATCATTTTGAAGTCTCCGTCGAACGCGGTCGATTCCTAATGGAAGAAATGCGGCGCCGCTTGCCAGGCTACATGGTTCCGCGGTACGTCACCGAACGTCCCGGCGCGCCGGCCAAAATCGTTCTCGCGTAGGCTCGTCCTCACATAAATTTGCCCCATACCGTCAGTCCCACCGAGGCGGGATTCCAGTGAACTACGGCTGACCCGTACGCAGGATTCTCGCGTCCATGCAATTGGATTCCGGGTCTCAGCCCGGAATGACGGCGAATTCCTGTCCTTAGTAGCTATGCATTGCAATTTGAATTAGGCTCGGCGTTCGCCCATCAGAATCATTCAATTGAATGCGACGTTGACACCAAGGACCGTCCGTGAATCCCAACGAAGGCGAACTGAAACGCGTATTGGGTCCGATCAGCGCCGGCTGCATTGTCATCGGCGCGATCGTGGGGGTCGGCATTTTTTTTACGCCGTCACGCGTCGCGGAACTAGCAGGGAGCGCGAATTTGGCTCTCCTTACCTGGGGTATTGGAGGTGTGATCGCGCTCGTTGGCGGACTCACGTTCGCGGAATTGGGAGGCATGTATCCCAAAAGCGGTGGCCAGTATGACATCCTGCGCGACGCATATGGCACGCCGATCGCATTCTTATTTGTTTTTTGCAATGCCACGGCAGTTCAAGCGGGCGCCATCGCCGTGATCGCCGCGATCGTCGCGAAGAATTTGGGGGTTCTCGTTTACGGAGTCGCTCCCGGATCATCGGGCATATTGCTAGTGGCCATCGCAGCCATCGTTGGCTTGGCAGCGGCAAATATGATCGGTGTGCGATGGGGATCCGACATCCAGAATCTTACGGTGTTTATCAAACTGGCCGCGCTTGGGTTGATCATTGTGCTTGCCGTTTTGTTCGTAACTCCCGCAGGTAAGACTGACGTTGCTCCATTGGCATTACCTGCATCGCCTTGGAAGGGAGTATTTTCCGGACTGGTCCCCGTTTTATTTTCGTTCGGTGGTTGGCAACAAGGACTTTGGCTGGCAGGAGAAATTCGTAATCCAGAAAAAAATGTCCCGCGTGCGATTATTTTCGGTGTTCTCGTTGTCATAACGGTTTACTTAGCTGCCAATTGGGCCTATCTGGACTTGCTCGGTTACGCTGGCGTTGTCAACACCGAGACCCTGGCCGCCGATGCCGTCGGAAAAGTCTGGCCCAATTTTGGATCGAGGCTCATCGCGGCCGCCGTCGCGATTTCTGCGTTTGGGGTGTTGAATGCGCAACTGCTTACGGGCCCGCGCTTGATTATGGCGATGTCGCGCGACGGGCGATTTTTTCGACCGTTTGGGAATGTGGACGCGATTCGAGGCACTCCCATCTTGGCGATCGCGTTGTTAGCCGGATTGGGTCTCGTCCTATTGATAACGGGCGGCGAGAAAGGGGCCGATCGAATATTGACCGGCGTCGTTTTTGTTGACTCGACGTTTTTCTTGCTCACCGGTTTGGCGGTCATCATTCTGCGCAGCAAATTGCCGAACGTTAATCGGCCGGTGCGGGTTCCGTTTTTTCCGGTCATTCCCTTGCTGTTCGTTTTCGGCGAAATGGTTGTGATCGCGGGTGCCCTGCTCGATCCAAACTATCGCAGCAGTTCGTACCTTGGAATGATTTGGATCGCAGTCGCGTTCGTCGTGTACCTTGCATTCTTTCGCACCGGGGCGCCGCCGACTGTTTCCTCCACCGAGCGGCCTTGACCTCACCCCAACAATTCGCCATTCCGATAATACGTCACCCCAACAATTCGTCATTCCGGGCTGAGACCCGGAATCCATCTTCCATGGACGGAGAAGTGCCCTGGCACTTCGCAAGATGCTGTTTTGGACTCTTGTCTAGCCGCAAAGACTCATTGGGCTTGGCGAGTAATTGCCAAAGCGCAAAATCAGCCCTTTGCGCGTTGCCGTCGCCGCCGGCTCTAGGTTAAACGATTTCCGGCCGACATTTACCGTGCGGATTCAAAATTCCCCGTAACTATACTGGAAGTCTGACCCCGTCCTCCCCTGCCCGCGTTGGCCCCATGCGCCGCAAAGTCCTCTTGGTCATTGGCACTCGCCCCGAAGCCATCAAAATGGCTCCGATCGCGCACGAATTAGCGCGGCGCAGCGATCGATTCGAGTGCCTGATTTGCTTGACCGGTCAGCATCGCGAGATGGTCGACCAAGCGATTCGCGCTTTTGATCTCACGGCCGACTTCGACCTCAATATCATGGCGCCAGGGCAAACCCTCGCCGATGTTACTTCGCGCGCCGTGGCCGGATTGGATGGGGTTATTCGGAGTGCCAAGCCGGATATTGCGATTGTCCAAGGCGACACCACAACGGCTTTCTGCGGAGCGCTCGTCGCCTCGTACCATCAAATTCCTGTTGGGCATGTCGAAGCGGGGCTGCGGACCGGGAACAAACGGCATCCGTTTCCCGAGGAAATCAATCGGACGCTCATTACGCACTTGGCGGATTGGCATTTTCCCCCCACGGAACATGCGGCGGATGTCTTACGCCGTGAAGGAGTTGATCCGCGACGAATTCGCATCACCGGAAATACGGTCATCGACGCTTTACTCTGGACCCGCGAAAAAGTTCGCGCGGAAAAACCAGCCCTGCCTGCCGAAGTCGCACAAATAACCGCCAATGGCCCGATGGTCTTGATTACGGGGCATCGCCGAGAAAGTTTTGGGGATGGATTTGAAAACATTTGCCTGGCGATTCGCGATGTGGCCGACGCCAGGCACGAAGCGACGTTCGTTTATCCAGTACACCTCAACCCCAACGTCCGCGATCCGGTCTTTCGGATTTTAGGTAATCACCCGCGCGTGAAGCTAATTGAACCGCTTTCGTATCGACCCTTCGTTTGGCTGATGGACCGTTCGACCATCGTGCTGACCGATTCGGGGGGCGTTCAGGAGGAAGCTCCCTCGCTGGGCAAGCCGGTACTCGTGATGCGGCAGACGACCGAACGCCCCGAGGGTATTGCAGCCGGCAACGCCAAGCTGGTCGGGACCGACCGCGCCTCGATCGTCGCCAACCTGCTGCGGCTCCTATCCGATCCCGCCGAGCGTGAAGCAATGTCTTCCGTGCGCAATCCCTATGGCGACGGCACCGCCTCGCGGCAAATCGTCGACACGTTGGACAAAGCGCTGTGACCAGGGTATCGCCTCGATCGACATTTTGCTTTTGGAGAAAGTCATTTTCCGTGCGCGCAACTCTTCTGTCGCCGTCCGCGCTTAGCAGAACGACTGTTGTCGAATTAAGGGAACGGCGAATAACGCGCTGCCGCTGCTATACCACAGAATTTGGAAGGCAACGCCGCGATACGTTGCCTCCTCGCTGATGCTCGCAATCAGAACCATGACTGTCTTCAACTGCCATTCCCGAGGAGTCCTCGCTGCCAGAGAGTAATCCACCATCTTGCGACGTTCCTCGTCGGATCGAGTTGCTCGAACGACGGCGCGGATGGCCAGCAACGCAGCCAAGGCAGGAGAACTAGCACAAAGGCAAGAAACAATAACGAGGGATTTCCCGGCAGTTGCATTGGACTCCCGTTCAATGCGGCGACAAATGTTACTTCTTCCCGATCTCAGCGAACGATTGATTTAAGATGGGGTAGTCTTTCCATTGCTGAAAATCAAAATGCCACCACTCGAATTCGTAGACTTCGAATCCAACTGCTTCCATGGCTTGCCGCAATAATTCCCGATGCCATCGTTGCCCAGAAGTGCCGCCGGCGTAGTTGGGATAAGCGCGCTCGCTGAACTCATCGTAACCCGAGACCATCGGAACCACTTCGCCAGTTTTGAGGTCGTAAAGCGTCAAATCGACGGCGCAGCCGCGATTATGCCGTGAACCGTTGTCGGGGTTGGCGACGAATCGTCGTAGTTCCGGCGGCGTCGCTTCCCAAAACATTTTAGTGACGAACCAAGGTCGATAGGCGTCGTGGATTAATAGTCCATAGCCGCGCTGCTTCAACCCTTGATTGGCTTTCACCACCGCTTCGGCAGCCGGGCGCTGCATGAATGCCCGCGGCTCTTGATAGAACACGGTGCCCATAAAGTTATTGGTGGTCGCGTAACGAATATCCAATTTGATCGTGGGATCGAGTGTCGTGAGTTCCACCAATTCCACCGGACGAAAGTCGCGTGGTTCCTTCGGCGGTTCCGCCGCAAGAGCGATTTCGCGCAGTCGATCGGCCGCCAATAACGGCTGGATCCTGAACGTTTTGCTGTTGTCCAGATCTGCGTTGCGGCGTTGAAACGCCACCTCGGCCGCCAATGCGAGAGTTGCCTGGCCCGATTCGTCGCGTGTGAAAATGATCTTTTCGTCTTGATACAAACCGTAAGCGGGAAACGCAAAGACGTTTTCCGATTCTTCTGCCAAGGGGTATCGAAAAACCCATTCGATCAACGCCCACAACTGGCCGCGATCTTCGTAAATGAACAGCGTGTTGTGATCCCAGCCGTACTCGCCGATCAAACCAGTCCAGCGCTCCGGCGTCGGCTGCGGAAGGGGATCGTCGACTCGATCCCAGACCTCGGAACCAAGTTGAAATTGGTCTGCGCTGAATTTGAGGTCAGGACCGTTGGTTTGAACATCGTCGACGACAAAGCGTTCGCCAAGTCGTCGAATCTCCTTGTCAAACGTTCCTTCCAGAAGTCGCAATTGACCCGCGGTTTCGACGAGCCGGGCGGTCGATTTGCCATCGGTGTACAGCCCAGCGACTTGGCGAGCAAACACGCGGTCGACGGATGTTGTGGAGACTAATTCCGGGACCGTCCGCCCCTCCTTGACCGCCAAGAACGTCCGCAGTGCATCTTCCGACACGCGTTTGACAAACCCATTCGCGACATCTAAGGACGCGACGGCAATGACCCCCATCTGTTTGTCCTTGAGTCCGCGAAAATCTGTCGCAAAGCCGTAGATCGCGCCGCCGTGCTCAAACGTCTTCTGGCCGTCGAAGTTCCCGACGGCAAATCCAATTCCGAATGTTCGTTGCTTCTTGTCGCTCGGAACGTCTCCTAACATCTCGTTTAACAAGTCGGCCGACAAGATTCGCCGGTCATCGAGCATGCCGTCGTTGAAGATCGCCCGCATGAATTGCCCTAAATCGACCACGGTCGAGTACAGGTTGCCGGCGGGCACGGCACCCATCGACAAGTCTGGGGCGGGAAATCGTCGGCCATCGTACGACCACATCTCGGCTGCAGCTAAGCGCGGCGCGACAAGTTCGTTGGAAATATAACTACTTGATGTCATTTTCAGCGGCCCCAGCAACGCCGCTTGCATGTATTCGGCAAACGGCTGGCCCATCACTTTTTCGACCGCATACCCGGCAACCGCGACGGCTGAATTGGAGTACTTGGTTCGACTCCCCGGCGCGTAGACCAGCGTCGTCTCGTTCAGGCTGTACACCGTTTCCTTGAGGCCTGGGGCCGTCGGGTCGAAATAATTGCCGACGGGGGATTCACGGACCAACCCGCTTTGATGGTTCATCAGCCGGCGCACCGTAATCGGTTGACCGAACGGATTGTGAGGATGAAAATTTGGAAGGATAGTTTGGATTTCGTCGTCCAGTTTCAATTTGCCTTGCTCGATCAATTGCACAACGGCAACGTCGCTGAGCAACTTGCTGACCGAGCCCACGCGGTAGACGGTTTGAGCGGTCGCGGGCCGCTGCCGCTCGCGGTCGGAGAATCCGAACCCCTGCGCCCAAAACACTCCGTTCTCATCGACGATGGCAATAGATAAGGCCGGAATTTTTTTTTGCTGGATTTCTCGATCGACGAATTGAGAGAGTTTTTCGACTGCCGGTCGGTATTTTTCGGGGGGCGCAACGTTCTCCGATTGGGCGCCAGCTATCGCTGTGCAAAAGATGTGTAGCGCTAGCGCTCCGAAAGCCGAAACAACAAATGGTCGACCCATGGCGGACTCCGAATATCATTTAGAGCTTGAAATCCAATCCCCAAACTAGCAGTCGTGTTTCCGTTTTTCCAGATGGCGAGTCGCATGAACTAATCGCCGAGATGAAGGACCGCAGATGAACCCAAATGAACGCAATTGATGGCCAGAAACCAACCCATCTGATATCAGCGCTTATTCGCGTTCATCTGTGGTTTCCTACCTCAAGGCCATCACAAGAAAATCATCGTGGGCCATTTGAGTTATCCAACAGACTCGGCACGATGACGTTGTGGGCAGTCGCTAGGCCAGAATGTCCTCGATCACATGGCCGTGGACGTCGGTGAGACGGCGGTCGGCGCCGTTGTGTCGCCAGGTCAATTGAGTGTGATCGATTCCAAGCAGACGCAAAACCGTCGCGTGGACGTCGTAGACTTGGGTCGGATGCTCGCGATCGAGCGGCTTAAATCCCCATTCGTCGCTGGGGCCGTAGCTGATGCCCCCTTTGATTCCGCCGCCGCACAGCCAATTGGTAAAGACAAACGGATTGTGATCGCGCCCGCGGCCTACTTGCGACGAAGGTAATCGCCCGAACTCCGTCGTCCACAGCACGATCGTATCGTCAAGCATTCCGCGCTGTTTCAAGTCGGAAATCAGGGCAGCTGCACCTTGGGCCATTCCCCGCGCTAGCGGCCCGTGATCGCGCTCGATGTCTTCGTGTGAGTCCCAATTGCGCCGCGGAAAACCGTTGTCGTTACCGCTCCAAATTTGAACAAAGCGAACGCCTCGCTCGAGTAGCCGTCGCGCGGCCAAACATTTTTGGGCGAAGTAAAAACCTTCTTCGGGCGCGTTGATTTCACTCGGCCAAGATTGCGGACCTCGATCCAAACCGTACAAGCGCAGAATATGTTCGGGCTCTTGACCAAAATCGAGTGCCTCCGGCGCGGCCAACTGCATCCTGGCTGCCAGTTCGTAGCTGCGAATCCGCGCTTCGAGTCGTTCGTCGTCCGATCGAGTTTGTGCGTGTTGCCGATTCAAGGTATTTAGAAGGCGGTGGGTTGCTTGTTCGCGCTCGTTCGCGGTTGCTACTGTTTGCGCGGAGGGCGAAGAAGCCCCCCTCCCTAGCCCTCCCCACGAGGGGAAGGGAAAAGAATAGCGCTCCGACGTGCGGGAGGGAAACGAATTGTTCCCCGATGCGAGGGATGGTGTCGGAGGAAATAAATCGGTGATCGGCGCGGGGCGGTCGGGATAGATAACGGTTCCGCTATGTTGACCGGGAAGAAACGCGGCGTCCCAATTCTTGACGCCGTTCGATGCCAGCCCGCGATGGTCGGGCAAGACCACAAACGTCGGCAGGTTTTCATTTTCCGAGCCGAGGCCATAGCTGGCCCAACAGCCCATCCCCGGAAATCCCGGCAATACAAAACCGGTCGACTGCAGCAGCGTGGCTTGCGAGTGCACGCCGCTCTTGCTGACCATGTTGTGAATAAAGGCGATCTCGTCGACGACTTGACCCAACGGGGCAACGACGTCCCCCAGTAACTTGCCGCACGAACCGTATGCTTGAAACGGCCAGACGGGTTTGAGCCACGGCCCGAGCCCATCTTGGAACGCTTCGACTGGCTCGCCGAAGTCGCTTTGCTGGCCGTGCCGCTTGATGAGTTCTGGCTTGTAATCAAACAAGTCGAGGTGGCTCGCCGCGCCCGCCATAAATAGCTGCACGATCCGCTTGGCGCGGGGGACAAATCGACGCGCCGGATGCACTTGGTCGCCCGCGATCAATTGGCCACCTTGGAACAACATGGACGAAAGCGCAATTCCGCCCAGGCCGCCGCCAAAGCGCCAGAGAAAATCGCGTCGATCGGGTTTCGGTTGGGTTATGATTTGCTGGTTCATTTATCCAGGTTCGGTTCCTTCTCCCTAGCGGCAACTAAATGCGATTGTGCCGGCAAGACTTGGCAATCGTTTACAACAAAATCCTCGTTCCCTGGCTCTGCCGGGGAACGCACTGTCTTCGAGGCTCTGCCTCGTCCTGGGCTGGCAGAGCCAGCAATGCAGTGGGTTCCCAGGCGGGAGCCTGGGAACCAGAACCAATTCTCCAGCACTGGCGGAGCCAGTGGCACACGGAAAACACCTTCTGTCTTGTGTGCCACTGGCTCTGCCAGTGCTGTTTTTGGGCAAAGCCCTGCGGCGAGGGGAGGGAACCGGAATGTTGGTTGCGTCGATCTATCATCTAATCCACAAAGACAAATTCATTCGAATTGAACAAGGCGCGACAGAGACTCTCCAATTGATTCTCCCTTGCGAACTGGATTAGCGATTCTCGCTCCCCCGTCGTGGGATCCCGTCCCCAAGCCAATTGAGCGGCAAGCGTGACTTGTGCCCCCAAGTCGTTCGGCTTCTCAGCGCACAGTCGTTCGGCAAAGTACTCGGACTGGGCGATCATGAAGCCATTATTGAGCAGGGTCAATGCTTGTAAGGGGGAAACGCTTTCGTTTCTTTTAGCCACGCGCAGCGACGGGTCGGCACAATCCAAACAAGTCATAAAGGGCTGGGTTTGCGAGCGCACGATGAATCGATAAACCGCGCGGCGAAAGCAGCTCGCGTCGCGCGGATCGGCTTTGGAGTACTCGTAGTGTGGCGAATGCTCCGGAAACTCGACGACGAAATCCTGGTAGCCGGGACCGCCCATCGTCAAATCGAGTTTGCCGCTGCAAGCCAATACCGCGTCGTGGATCGACTCGGCGTCCAGTTTGCGGCGACTCTGCCTCCACAGGAAACGATTGTCGGCATCGATTGCCGCGGCTTGTTTGGTCCGCAGGTTGTCGGAAGACGCAGATGCTTGGCAGTACGCCGCACTTAGTACAATTTGCTTATGCAATCGCTTGAGCGATCCGCCGTGGTCGCGAAAATCGGTCGCCAACCAGTCCAACAAGTCCGGGTGCGAAGGCACGCCTCCCATCCGACCAAAGTCGCTGGCCGTGTCGACAAGGCCTTGGCCAAAATGTTGCTGCCAAATGCGATTGACGATACTGCGCCAAGTGAGAGGATTTTGGGGATCAGTCAACCAACGAGCCAGTGCGGCTCGGCGGTCGGCTTCGCCATGTTCGGCCGGCAACGTGAATCGAGCGGGCAACATGGCCAATGCGGACAATGCCCCCGGCGCGGCAAGCGAGCCAGGTTGTTGCACGTTGCCTCGATTGAGCACGTGGATCGGGCGCGGCTGGCCGATGGGACCGGTGCCGCAGAACGAGCCAGTTCCTTGATGGACCGTCCCGCAATAAAGAGTGATGGGTGCAGGCAAGCTGGCCAATTCTGACTCGAGGGTCGCGATTTCCGCTTTCGTCTTTTCGGCTTCGAGTTGGAGTTGAATTACGATCCCCTCGTTCGCTTTGTCGGCCAATTTGGCCTGCACGTCACTCGCGGCCGCGACCAAGTTTGCCTTCTGGGCGAGCAATTGTTCCGAACGCGCTCCTTTTTCGGCGTCGAGATAAAACCGGTGGTCGGCGCGATCGAGCGCCGCAAAAACGGCATGCAGCGAGTAATAGTCATCCTGGGTGAACGGATCAAACTTATGATCGTGACACTGAGCGCAGTGGATCGTCACGCTGCTAAACGTTCCGAGGGCATTGGCGACCATGTCGTCGCGATCCAGGTGTCGAGCGATCTTGCCGTCGATCTTTGTTTCGGGAACTTCCGCATGGCCGATTAGGTCCCAAGGCCCGGCGGCGATGAAACCGAGTGCTTCAATGCCGTCACGCGTGTTGGGATACAAGGCGTCGCCGGCGATTTGCTCGGCGACAAATTGACCGTAGGGCTTATCTTCGTTCAACGCACGAATGACGTAGTCGCGGTAGGGCCAAGCATTCGGGCGCGGCTGATCTTTGTCGTAGCCATGCGTGTCGGCGTAATGCACCACGTCAAGCCAATGTCGGGCCCAGCGCTCGCCATAGCGTGGCGAACTCAACAATCGATCGACTAGTTTTTGGTACGCGTTTGGATCTTCATCCGCAATAAATGTGGCCACTTCGTCCGGTGACGGCGGCAAGCCAATCAAATCAAACGTGACTCGACGGATCAATATCGCGCGATCGGCAGGTGGGGAATGATCGAGCGATTTCTCGCACAGTTTTTCCCAAATGAAGCGGTCGATTTCCGATTGCGACCAGCGCTCGGCGACGACCGGATTGGGGGGCGGCACCGAGCGAATCGGCTGCCAAGCCCAATGCTCCAAGCGGTTATCGCTCCAGACGGGACTGGCTCCCATATCCGCGGGCCACGCCGCCCCCGAATCGATCCAATCTTGGAGCAGTTTTACTTGCTCCGTGGACAACCGCTCGCCATCGGGCGGCATCCATTCGTCGGAGTCGGAACTCGTCACGCGCCGAATTAGTTCGCTTTCATCACTCGACCTGGCGACGATCACGGCGCCACCGTCGCCTCCGTGGAGCGCAGCGGATTCTTGATCCAAACGCAAGTTTGATTCTTGTTGATTCTCGCCGTGGCACGAGATGCAGCGTTGGCGAAAGATTGCGACGGCTTGCGAATCACGGTCGACTTGAGCGGCCAGGACACCGCTATTAAGAATCGCGAGGGCGACGCACAGAATCCCTGCGATCTGATTCATCACCATTCCCGCGAAAATCTGGCTCGCCGCTCCGCGTCGAGATTCCAGGCACTAAATTATCGGCCGATCGTCGGACGATGCGTGGCGGAGCGTCGCACCAAAATCATTCGTCGCGACTGGCGTCGACATCGATCAGCGTGTGCTGCTGTGCGAACCAGTCTTTCCAGCTCTGTTCCTCAAATCCAAAATCTGCCTTGGTCAAAAGCCGCAGCGCGTCGAGCACCGAATGGTTTCGGGCGGTGTGTTTGAGAAGCTTGGGCTGGCTGTTACCCGAACTGATCCCATTACCTTGATTGGAAAACGTCGTCGTGAGTGCACCGGGATTGGCCGCCAGCGGGTTCGGGATGATATGTTCCGTGACCAGTGCGTCGATTAGCAAACCGATCGCAGAACCCGCCCCCAATTCGCCGATGATGAATCCGGCCCGGTTGATGAGTTCGTTTTCTTTGGAGTTCAAGTATCGACCGGCCAGATATTGAGCCGCCGCGCGCTGGTCAACGTGCTCCAGTTTGAGTCGCGCAATGCAGTGTTCGCGGACGACCGGGCTAGCATGGGTTACGGCGATATCGCACAGCGCCCGGGCCGCTTGCGCCGAGCGAATATTTCCCAACGCATCGACGTAAACGAGTTGCCATTGCTCGGATTTTTCCGAATCCAAGAGTTCGATGAGTGGTTTAATGGCCGCCGCGTCGTCGATCTTGCTAAACTCGACGATTAATTCGGCATCTCGGCCGCTGGATGAACGAAGTTTTTTTAGTCGCCGGGCCCAATTCGCTTGTTGATCTTTCCAGGCTTCTTCGGCTTTCTCCAGAGCAACCTCCTCGCGAGTCATCCAACGTTTGTTGTAGCGAACGAAGCCGTGGCCAAGCCGTTTCTGCTCCAGGTTGATCCAGGCCCCTTTTTCTTTGGTGTAGTCGAGCAGATGGCGAGCATCTTTGTGATCGGGATCGAGCTTGAGGATCGCTTGTAAATGGAAGCGTCTCTCGGGGCCCAATTCGCTGGTCCCGTTGCTCAACCGGCTGTCCAAATTGTCGCGACACCATTGCGACATCTCCCAATGCGCGTCAATCGTATCTTCCATCGTAAATTTCTTGGCGACGTATTCTGTGTGAGCAACCTTTGGGCGGCGGACGAATTTAACCTGATCTTTAGTCAATTGGATGATCGAACCGTCGCTTCGTTTGACTTCGACGATCGTGCGGTTGCCGACTTTCTGTTCGCTGACCTGCCCTTCCAACCGCCCGCCGGAACTAAGGACCACCACGTCAGGTGGAAGGGGGTCGTCTGCGATCAATGGATTCATCGCGGACATCAAACCGAAAGCATTAGCGACCAAAGCGCTGTGGCAAAACAGTTTCCGAATCATCGCGACCTTTCACCGCCTTTAGAGAGGCGTTCCTGAAGTCCCGTACGCCGACCGAGGTAAGCGCCGAACGTCGGACGAACTCTTGCCCACTCCCATTGTACCAAGTCATCCGCTGAGAAAACTATATGTTTATCCATCGACCGGAACAATCGAAAAGCGCAGTCCGGTTGGCGGAATACCAGATTTACCGTGCTTTTCGCTCCGTTTAACGGCAAGCCTAGGACTTGCGAGCAAGCGCCGGGACACATTGTTTCAATTGACGCTGGCGGCGAACGAACCAGAGCAACACCGCGCTTGCGCCAACCATCGCCAACCATTGCGAAGGTTCGGGAATCGCTCGGACGCGCCAAGCGATTCCATAATCGTGGGCGATATCGGAACTGACTTCCAGCGTGTATCGACCCGGGCCGAGATTCGCCTGGTAAATGTGTTCCACGTTGTCCACGGTACTTAGACTCGAATCGAGCAAGGAGTTCAAGAAACTACCTGTCGAGTTGTACAGCCGCAAATCCATGTTGGCCAAGATGGTGCTCGGATCAAACGTCCCCGACGCGTCGCCGTCAATGACATCGATGTTCCAATCCAAGATAACCGAAAGCTCCTGGTTGGTTCCGGCCACTTGGAGGTCGTAATAAATCGGAGTTGCCGCGACTGCCAACGGGTTGTAGTCCCAGCCTTCGTTGGCGGAGGGAGCAATCGGCTCGGTCGTCGAGCCGTTCTGTTCGCCACCGACCAGAATTCGGTAGCTGTTATAGACGTTCATCTCGCCCGCGCCAAAGACTTCGTCGAGAGGGCGAGTCGTCGTGCGATCCCAAGTCAGGAATTCCGATTTCGTGGCCCCTGCCAGCAAAATTGCCTTCAAGGCTTCGGGTTGCGTGGCGTTAGAACCATTGGCCGCATCGTAAAGGAATGCTGCGCCGGAGCTGACTCGGCCGGTCGCAATACTAGTCGTATTTCCCGGTGCGACGATATCGGGCTTGGTTCGTCCGGGTCCGTATATCGAAACCGTAGTCGTTCCGAGCGAGTGATTTCCGCTTGTAAGGCCGACGGAAATGGCGTTATACGAATGGGCGAGCAATTGCGGTTGAGGATTGCCCGCGTTGTTTAGGCCAGCGACCGCGATCATTCCAGTCTGGTTGATCGCAAAATCGATACGCTGAAGGAGGTTCGTGGCGACTGCCTCGGTCAAGCCGTTGACAATGTAACTGTGATTCGAGATGGCGAAGTTTTGCGGAAGCGGATCTTCATTCAACAGAAAACCTAGTTTGTTATTGAGCCAATCGCTTGCGGAAATACCCGTCACATCGGTGATTCCAGGGGCGATGCTGCCCGTGTTCCCGTAAAAGGCAATCCCTACATTGGTCGCATGGTTGGAAGGTGTCGACGATCCGGGACTGCCCTGGGTAATGGTCTTGCCGGAAAACTCCGCATTTGCACTATCGGGCAAAAAGTTCACGCCCGCTTCCATTTGGGCAACCACAACTCCGGTCCCGTCCGCGACTAAGCCAAACTCATTGAGTACTTGGATGTAGCCGACTTCGGTATGCCAAGCAGGCTGAGCAAAGCCCGACGAGCATACCAATCCGCTCACGACTAATGCGACAAAAACAATGCGCAGGTTCATAGTCAACCCCGTCCCGAAAAATACGCGTCTCTTCGTCCCGTTGAAATCCGGTCGCCGTACAACTCTAAAGTTTAGTTCAGAATACGCCCTGGGCAACAACTTTGTCGGCGCGAAGAGATGCGCGTTTGCCGTCCAAATCGCTACAATCAGCGAGGGAAATCCGATTGCCGCACGGCAAAACCGCCAAGAAATCCCCTGTCCGACCGTTGGACCTCGACGTTCTCGCACAAACGACACCTCATCGCGGCGTGCCTCGCCGGAATACAATTGGATCATGATTAAAATTTCCAATAAGACCGGAGCCCAGTTGTTCGATCGACTGGCCACCGGGTATCACGCGGGATTGGACTTGCGGACTCTCTGGCAACGCGAATCAAATTCCGGCAACCCTATCTTGGCGCGCAGCGCAAAGGTCGTCTTGGAAAAGATTGCTGCTGGCGCATCGCTAGCGGAAGCAATGGGCCACACGAACGGTTACTTTTCTCCATTGATCCTCGCCGTGGTCAAAGCCGGCGAGGCTAGCGGTCGGCTCGAGCAAGCATTTCGGCGTGTCTCCCAACATTTTCAGACGTGGCATACCTTTCGACGCGACATTTTGGTGGCGATGGCTTGGCCCCTTTTTGAATTGGGTTTTTCGATACTAGTGATTGGCGGACTCATTCTGTTAATGGGCTGGGCGATGTCGAACGTGAACCCCCAGGGCATGGACTGGTTCGGTTGGGGTTGGGATACCTGGGATTACTTCCGCGCGTATGTGACCGTAGTTTTTCTTGGGCTGACATGTATCGGTCTCGTGTGGATCGGCAATCGGCTCGAATGGTTTGGCTCGTTACCCTCGCGGATTGCGACGGTCATTCCCTTGCTCGGCGGAATCCTGAGGAATCTGAGCTTGGCCCGATTCAGCTGGGCTCTCAGCGCTGCGCTCGGCGCCGGCATGAACGTTGCCGAGAGTTTGCGCATTGGTTTGCATGCCTCTCAGAGTGCGCGGTTCTTAGAGCTTGAGCAGCAGATCACGCAACAGATCGTGGATAATCGAACGATTTACGAAACGCTGGCAAAAACAGGTCGGTTTCCCGATGAATTCTTGACGTTCGTAAGCAACGGAGAAGTCGCTGGTGAGTTGCCCGAAATGTTGGACCGCCTCAGCGGGATCTACCAAAGCCGCGTGGAGACGGGGCTCACCTTGCTAAAAACCGTGACCTTTATTCTGACACTGCTTTTTGTCGGGTTGATTTTGGGCGCCGCGATTATTTTTCTGTTCAATAAGTTGTATCTAGGAACGCTCAGAGAACTCAGCGTGTAAAGGCCCGCATCGCGCGGTTCACTTCGTCGAATGAGTCTGGATTGAGATCGTTTAACGCGGAGCCTTAGGAGAGTCCTGAAATACTATCGTCGAGGGGTATATGATTTGGTTGGTAGCGTTGGCGTCGTATGAGGAGGAGGATGGCCATGTTGAAAGAAGAGCCGTGGCGTTACGCGTTGTCCGAACTCGACCAGCGAGTGTTTCGAT
>JBGTJE010000090.1:0-1547 GCA_041745295.1 Pirellulaceae bacterium
AGCGAAACCCGGATATGCAGTGGCCACGCGGGTTGACCAACTTTCGAAACGTCTTTCAAACCCTTCATGACATTCGCCGTTGGGGCATTGAAGACCGACTGCAAGAGACTGGTGTTCTTGACATCTGGCAGGAGGACCTGACGCACTTTCCCGACGAACCGATCAAACTGGAAATCGAACTGTGGTTTCGTCGAACGCCTGCGCAAAGACAATCCGCAGAGAATACCATTGGCCAACTCGTAACAAGCGCGGGCGGACGATTACTGCACCGCTGCGTGATTCAGGACATCGCCTATCACGCATTGCTTGCCGAACTGCCGCGTCGTGAGATTGAGCGAATCATCCAGAATCCGGCTACGGAACTGGTCAAGAGCGACAGCATTATGTTCTTTCGACCCGTCGGGCAGATGGCGGCGGGCAAGGAGTCCATTGAAGGCGAGATTCAAGGTGTTCCGAGTGCCGACCGTCATTCGTATCCAACTGGTGATCCGGTCGTTGCCGTCTTCGACGGCCTACCGGTGGAGAACCACGTTCTGCTGGCGGATCGCTTGATCATCGAAGACCCTGACGACTACGCACCCGAATATCAGGTCCGCGATCGCGTCCACGGAACCGCGATGTGCTCGTTGATTGTTTGGGGCGATCTCAGCGACGGCCAGCCACCATTGACTCGTCCCGTCTACGTTCGGCCTATCATGAAACCCGTTCGTTGGCATTCCACTCCATGGCCCGAAGAAGTCCCGCGCGAAATGTTGCCCGTCGATCTGATTCACCGCGCTGTGCGCAGACTATTTGAGGGCGAAGGCAACGAGGCTCCTGCCGCCCCTACCGTCAAAATTATTAACCTTTCGATTGGCGACCCCAGCCGACCGTTCTACCAATTGGTCAGCCCGATCGCCCGATTACTCGACTGGCTGAGTGCCAAATACGGCGTTCTGTTTATCGTCAGCGCAGGTAACCAGAGGCAAGACATTGATCTCGGAATCAACGAGTCACAATTCCAACGACTGTCCTAGCTTCAGCGCGAAGAACTCGTCATCCGCAAACTGTACGAAGACGCCCGCAACCGTCGCATTTTTGCTCCCGCCGAATCAATCAACGGCATCACGGTAAACGCCATCCACCGAGACAATTCGACGCGCGGCTCAACCGGGCGGTTGATTGACGTTTTCTCGAATCCTCTGCCAAGCCCAATCTCGGCGTTCGGTAGCGGTTATCGGCGGTCCATTAAGCCCGACATTTCCTTTCCGGGCGGTCGCGTTTTGTACAACTACTCTCCCACAGGAAGTTCGATACAGTGCTTTCCTAGGCGGGTTGCTCCTGGAAATCAAGTCGCAGCGCCAGGAACGCAACCAGGTGATCTCAGCAAAGTCGCATTTGGAGCCGGCACAAGTAATTCCGCTGCGCTAGTCCTCAATCAAGTGTTGTCTTGTTGAGGTTAATTTGAAAGAACTCGAAAACCCTCGGCGTTTTTCGCGGTTTCAGAGGTAATGACAAAAACTTCTGTTCCGCACGCAGGGAGGGTTTCGAGTGAATGCTAAATTACG
>JBGTJE010000091.1:0-113396 GCA_041745295.1 Pirellulaceae bacterium
TCCACCGTCCTCCGCCGACGCTCAGGGCTCACAAGTTTGGGCGGGCCGCCTCCTTGAGGATCAGCATGTCCAAAGCCTGGTCCGCCACCAGCCGCTTCAGTCTGGCGTTTTCCTTCTGCAACTCCTGAAGTTGCTTCGCCAACCATGTGCCTTTTGCTGGGATCGCGCTTCTCTGGTTCGTGGGCGTTATCCGCAGCCGCCTAGCGGCCAAGGAAGATCAGTTCCTTGCGACTGTTATGCTTGGCAGCGGATTGCTGTTCGTCGCGTGCTTATTTGGCGCCGCGGCCCTAGCGGGTGGACTCGCAGACGCCGTCGCCGCCAACCACCTTCAGTTGCTCCACAGCGAGACGTACTACTTTTGCCGGCATTCGAGCAATGCGCTCATGAACGTCTTTGCCATCAAGATGGCTGAGGTGTTCATGATTTCGACCTGCACAATCGGGCTTCGAACGGGCATTTTCCCGCGCTGGGTAACGTTTGTAGGCTACGCGTGTGCCCTAGTTCTGTTGGTGGTCATTACGAACTGGGGATGGATCGCGCTGTTGTTTCCGCTCTGGGTATTGCTGGTCAGCACGGTGATTCTGGTAGCGGAGTTCGGCGGGCCACGCGAAGGTCTAGAGCGCGTTTGACGAAAATGTAGCGGATTTCATTGTGAGCCGAGGCCGCTACAGCTTTGTGAAACGCGCTCTAGTCGATCTTCGCTTCTTCGGTATCCATTGGGTTCTGCCACCCATCAGGCGGTGTGACAGTAGCATCCACCTCGCTGGGCCCCCACGTGTCTGGTTCGTATTCGTAGATCGCGGTATTTGACTTCAGAATTGGATCGACGATCCGCCACGCCTCGTTGACATAATCCTCCCGCGCGAACAGCGTCGTGTCCCCTTCCATCGCTTCTCCTAACAACCGTTCATAAGCATCCATCTCATGTTCCGACGGATATTGGTATCCGACGATCTCCACGGGTACGCCAACCTCTTCTTCCGTTGGGGCAGCGACATTGATTCCAAATGCGATCGAGACATCGGGACTAATGCGAAATCGAACGGAATTCGATTTCAGATCGAATCCACGGTACATGGTGGGCGGTCGGCGTAGCCGGACAACCACTTCCGTACAGGTCACCGGCAGACACTTTCCGGCGCGGATGTAAAAGGGAACTCCCGTCCAACGCCAGGAGTTAATTTCCAACTTCATTGCCGCAAAGGTCTCCACGGTGGAATCCGGCGCGACTCCTTTCTCGTTCCGATAGCCGCTGAATTGTCCGCGGACCAAATCTTTCGCCTCCAGTGAAGGGATCGCGTTCAAGACTTTGACTTTCTCGTCCCGCATCGATTCCGCATCGGTCCGGACTGGCGGCTCCATCGCCAGGTTGGCCAATATTTGGAACAAATGATTTTGCACCACGTCGCGAATTGTTCCGGTCGTTTCGTAGAACGAGCCGCGACCTTGGACGCCAAAGTCTTCAGCCATTGTGATCTGCACGCTCTCAATCCGGTCGCGGTTCCAAAACGACTCCAGAAATGCGTTTGTGAAGCGGAAGAAGACCATGTTGTGCACGGGCCGTTTGCCAAGGTAATGATCGATGCGAAAAATCGATTTCTCATCGAAGGTTTTGTGCAAGATGCGATTAAGTTCGTGCGCGGATTCCAAATCGCGGCCAAACGGCTTTTCGACGATCACTCGCGCACCTTCGGTACAGCACTCTTTACTAAGTTGTTCTACAACCGTGCCAAAGAGCACTGGCGGAATCGCGAGGTAATGGGCCGGGCGCTGAGCCGAGCCTAGTTCCTTGCGAATGGCTTGAAACGTGGACGGGTCGTTGTAGTCGCCGTCGACATAACGCAACAAGCCACATAGCTTTTCGAAAGCGACCGGATCGAGTCCACCATGTTTCTCCAAACTTTCGCGAGCCCGTGCACGAAATTGGTCAAGGTTCCATTTAGACCTGGCAACGCCAATGACCGGCACGTTGAGTTGTCCGCGCTTCACCATCGCTTGCAGCGCGGGAAAGATTTTCTTGTAGGCCAAATCGCCGCTGGCACCAAAGAAAACCAAAGCATCTGAATGAGTTTCGTTCATAGTTTTTTCGTCACTGGGCGGGTTTTTCGTGGTGGCCACCAAACTGGAAGCGCATGGCGGACAGGAGTTTGTCCTGATAATCCGACTCGCCGCGCGAACTGAATCGCTGATAAAGCGCTGTCGACAGAACTGGGACCGGAACGGCTTCGTCGATTGCTGCCTTTATCGTCCACCGTCCCTCACCTGAATCCGAGACACGTCCCGCGAACTTCGCCAGGTTCGGATCTTCAACCAGGGCATTCGCTGTCAGATCCAAGAGCCAGGACGCAATCACGCTACCGCGCCGCCACAATTCGGCAATGTCGCGTAGATCGAAATCGTACTGATAGTGCTCGGGGTCGCGCAGCGGCGTCGTCTCGGCGTCGACGTCGCGACTTCCTTTGCCAATGTTGGCGCTACGCAAGATACCAAAGCCTTCGGCATAGGCGGCCATCAGCCCGTATTCGATTCCGTTGTGCACCATTTTTACAAAATGGCCGGCACCGCTGGGACCGCAATGCAAATACCCCTGCTCCGCGGTCCCGCGAATCCTCTCGCGCCCCGACGTGCGCTGGATCGCACCCTGCCCAGGGGCCAGGACACTAAAAATCGGATCGAGTCGATTAACCACTTCCGGCTCGCCTCCAATCATCATGCAATATCCTCGTTCCAGTCCCCAGACGCCGCCACTAGTCCCTACATCCACGTAGTGAATTTGTTGGGCGGCAAGTTCCTTGGCCCGTCGAATATCGTCAATGTAGTAGGAGTTTCCTCCATCGATGATGGTGTCGCCGGGCTCAAGGTGAGGGGTTAGGTCGGTTATCGTTTGGTCAACGACTGCCGCTGGCACCATGAGCCAAACCGCTCGAGGCTTGTCAAGCTTCTTGACCAAGTCAGCGAGCGACGCGGCCCCCACCGCTTTTTCCTGGGCCAACTCTTGCACAACTTTTGGCGACCTATCAAAGACCACGCATTGTTGGCCCTGTTTGAGCAAACGCCGCACCATGTTCGCGCCCATCCGGCCAAGCCCGATCATTCCAAGCTGCATTGCTAACTCCCATTCAGGTTTTTGATTCGTTGACGTTGTTTCACAACCTAGCCGCATAGCTTTGTCAAGTTCGAGCCCACGAACGTCCACATAATCCTCGTAGGGCCCATTCCTATAAGAAAGGTGGTGGTGGGTCAGTTACCTTGTAGCCATCACGTTCCGCGTGATAAATGCGACCCCGACAAGTGAATTCGAGTGTAATCTGAAATCGCTTTCCTCTCGCGGAGCGAGAAAGCTACAATCAATTGGCAAACGGACATTTTGACTGTAGCTGTTAATAAAAGGAAATCTACACGCATGAGACGACAGGTTTTAGCCCTAGTGATATGGTTCGTGGCAATGGTAGTGGCCGTCGCTGACGCGAAAGCGGATACGCTGACAATCGTTGAAAACGGGGCGCCGCGCGCGGCGATTGTGGTCGCGGCGAACGAACCGCAGGCCGAGAGGGCGGCGATCGAGATTCAAAAGTACGTCGAGAAAATGAGCGGCGCGAAGCTCACCATCCTTAAAGAGGGTGAGCCGGTTGCCGCGCCGATCTCGATCCTCGTCGGACATACGGCCGCGGCGAAGGCGCTGGGCGTGACCATTCCTTCCGGGTTCGATCCCGCCATTCGCCCCGAAGCGTTTGAAGAGGAAGGGTTCGTGATCAAGACCATGGGAACGAATCTAATCATTGGGGGCAATTCCGACGGTCCGTATCAGGGAACCATTTATGCTGGGTACGAATTTCTCGAGCGACTGGGGTGTCGGTTTTATTTTCCGGGTGAGTGGGGTGAGGTCGTGCCCGAGCAAACGACCCTGACTTTCCCCGAGACGGATTTGCGGTCGGCGCCCGACTTCGCGCTGCGAAATATTAACTTGGGTGGTTGGTTTCCCTCCTCGGACGAGGAAAGAAACGCCTACGCCGATTGGGAGCGCAAAATCAAGTTCACCCCTTCGGGTAAAAGCTTTTATCCCTTGGTGGGTGACGGGTTTCTCGCCTATCTCCTACCCCCGAAAGAGTTCCAAGCCGGCGACCCCACGCTCTACGCCATGGACAAATCGGGAAGCCGAACCCAGCCCCTATACGAAAACAACGCGATGCTCTCGCTCGTCAATCCCAAGACTTTTGAGCTCGCGGTGAAAAATCTTAGAGAAGCGTTTGCCGGAACATCGGAAAGCGCAGTGACCGGGATCGTAGGCCCCAACGGCTTCGGCATCAGCCCGCCTGACGGATCGGCGTATGACTTCGATCCGGAAGCGATCAAGAAGAACCAGAATTTTAATTATCCGACCTACATCGATCACCCGATGACCAGCGAAGAGTTCTTCGAGTTTGCCGCCAAGCTGGCGAAGGAGTTTCCCGACAAGTGGGTCGCGACGATGGCGTATGCCGGCCGGGAAATGCCCCCGCAAGGAGTCGCGATTCCTCCCAACCTGACCGTGATGTACGCGCCGATCGCAACGTGTGTGCTCCACCCCGGTAGTGATCCCACCTGCTGGCGCCGAACCGAGACTATTCGCATCATGCGGCAATGGTGCAAGCTCACTCCGCACGTGTACTTGTACGACTACAATCCCGGTCTCCTGCTGGGTAGTTTTGTTCCGGAGCGCGATGTGGCGAATTTCGCCGTCAACGTGAAGCTCTATAAGGAGATGAAGCTCAAAGGGTTCCAAGCCGAAGGTCGCAAGGCGTTTATGATCACTTGGATCAGCTACTACCTGCGCGGCAAGCTGATGTGGGATGCCAACGCCGACGTCGAGGCGTTCAAGCGGGACTTCTACACGACATTTTTCGGCCCCGAAGCCGGACCTTTTGTCCAGCAATGGTGGGACGAATGCGAAAAGGCGCTCTCCGGCACCACGATGCACTGCCACGAGGATTGGCTCGTCGATCACGTTTACACGGTCGCTTTCACCAACCATCTCCACCAGTACGTTGCCCAGGCGGAAAAGTGCGCGATGACGCCGAAACAGAGGGAGCGTTTCAATGCGTTCGCCCTCATTGCCGACCACTTAGAAGGGTACGCCGCGCGGAATGAGGCGGAGAAGAATCTGGACTACTCCCAGGCCTTTAAGCAGGCCCAACGGATGGAAGATGACAACGCGAAGTTGATCGCGATGTATTCCTTTTTTATCGGGCCGAAGACGCATCCTGACTTCAATAACGGCTGGGCGGAACGCTACTCCAAGCTGGCCCAGATGATCAACGGTGAAATTGGTACGCTCGTCGTACCGATTCCCTTGGAAACGAAATTCCAGCGCGACCCGTACAACGAAGGGGTCGTGGCCGAATGGTACTTGCCCGATCATGACGACGTAAACTGGGGGTTGAAAAATACGTTCCAGACCTGGGAGGCCCAGGACAAACCCGAGGACTCCCAAGGCCACGACTATGACGGCTTTGGCTGGTATCGCGCCATCGTGGACATTCCGCCGGACGCGGTCAACAAACCGCTCAAGCTGCATCTTGGAGGAATCCTCGACGAGGGGTGGGTCTGGATCAACGGCGAATATGCCGGACACCAACCGTGGAAGCTGTGGTGGGCCGGGCGCGAGGCCTTGGAGATGGATGTGGACGCGACCGGAAAATTGAAAGCGGGCCGCAACACGATCGCCATTCGCGTTTGGAACAGCACCGACCTCGGCGGCCTGATCCGCCGCGGGTTCATCTGGTCGCCCGTGAACGCGAACTGACCTGGTCCCGGAATTGAGGGCACTTGTACAATCACCAAGATGATCGGCTCCGCCGATTTCACCGCTAACGATTCCGGTTTTCGCGCGAGCGAACGGCGGTCTGCCAAGCGGCGCCAATGGGTACGCCGGATACGGCGCAATGGTAATCCCACATCGCGCCAAAGGGCATGGATTTAAGTTCTTCCAACAGCATCAATCGAGACGTGAAGTCGCCGCTCGCTTCGGCCTCGCGCAGGCGAGTGCTCGGTTCGAGCAGGGCGAACAAAAGGGATTTTAATACGCTTCGAATGCCAATGACCCAAGCGGCAATGCGATTGATGCTGGCATCGAAATAGTCGAGCCCTATGTGCGTTCGATCCAGAAAGTCGCCGCGCACGAGCTCCAAGGCGATGGCTTGCAGCTCGTCGGAGACGATCACCACGTGGTCGCTGTCCCACCGCACACCACGGCTGACGTGCAGCAAAAGTCGCGGCACGAATTGCAGCACCGAACTGATTTTGTCGGCAATCGATTCGGTTGGATGAAAGTGCCCCGAGTCCAGGCAAAGCACTTTTTGGCGCGTGATCGCGTAACCCAGATAAAACTCGTGGCTGCCGGTAGTGTAGCTCTCGCTTCCGATTCCGAACAGCTTTGACTCGACGGCGTCCAAATTGTGCTCTGGGGAAACCGGTTCCCGAAAAATTTGATCGAGCGAATCGGCCAATCGCTGCCGCGGTCCCTTACGGTCGACGGGCGTGTCCTTAAACCCGTCGGGTATCCAGAAGTTTGTGACGCAAGGCGATCCCAATTCCGCTCCCATCGCCGCACCGATTTTGCGACAGCAGATTCCATGCTCGATCCAAAACTTGCGAATTTCGGAATCGACGTGACTCAGGGTAAAACCATCGTTGGCTTTTGGATGCGAAAAGAACGTTGGATTGAAATCGAGCCTCAACCCGCGTGCCTTGGCCCAGGAAATCCAATCGGAGAAATGTTCCGGACCAATCTCGTCGCGGTCGACTCTTTTTCCGTCGAACTCGCCATACATGGCGTGTAGATTCAAGCGATGTCGACCCGGAACCAGTGAGTAGGCAAGTTCTAGATCGCGCCGCAGTTCATCCGCAGAGCGGGCGCGGCCGGGGTAGTTGCCGGTCACCGCCAGCCCGCCGCCCAGCGTTTGCCCCGCGTTCTCAAACCCCTTAACGTCATCGCCTTGCCAGCAATGCACCGAGATCGACACGCTTTGCAATCGCCGAAGGGCTTGATCGACGTCGACTCCCAATTCTGCGTAGCGCTCCTGAGCAAGCCGAAAGGCCGCGTCAACGTTTTTCGAGTTCGATGGAGTCATTCAAGTTTCTAGGAAGGAGAGTTCGTCGAACCACACTACCGTGGACCATTTGTCTTCGTCATTTTCACGCAGGCCGAAGCCCACACGTGCGGCCACACTATTTTCATTCCCGCGCAGTTGGGAATCCAGGCAAGAAACACTGGGCCTTTGTTGTGGTCGTACCATCCATGGAAGATGGATTCCGGGACTCAGCCCGGAATGACGAACAAGACCTTCGCGCTGTCGATTTATTGTCGGCCGATCACTTTTCCGATTTTTCGAGGTCTGCCCGATCGACTATTGCCACATCGATGAAATACAAATCCGTCGCAACGTCAAAGGTTTCTTTTGTCAGCGAAGTTTTCATCGATTGCCATTGCACCGTTGGCACAATGGCCTGCCATGCCTGAGGATCCCCAACGCAGACGGGCATGGCGAAGTCTGGTTCGTCGGCGACCCAGCGATAGGAAACGGTCGCGGCGGTGTCGTCGAACGCAAGTTCCAATGTCGGCAATTTTGCGTGCCGCAAATATTGATTGAAAATCGGCGTCATGTCCCGGCCGAAACGCTGGCTGAACAACTTCACGATATCTTCCGTCAGGATGCTCTTGTACTTAAAGGTTTGATACGTCTCGCGGATCAAGTCAAACCATTTGGCGTCGTCATTCATCACGCCGCGAAGTGTGTGCAGAAAGAGCGCGCCCTTAAAGTACTGGTCTTGTGGTGGCACGCGTTGCAGACCGCGCTCTGGAATAATCGGGCGACGGTTTTGGACTTTGGATTTATAGCCGTTGATGTATTTCAGCGCGTCCTCGGCGCCGAACACGTGCTCGACGTACAGGGCTTCGAGATACGTCGTCCAGCCTTCGTGGATCCACATGTCGGCGACGTCGGCCGCCGTTACCGCGTTGCCAAACCACTCGTGGCCGCTTTCGTGGATGATGATGAAATCAAACTTCGGACTGACTCCCACACCCGTCCAATCGCGCCCGCCGTAACCGTTTTGGAATCCATTGCCGTAGGTCACCGCGCTTTGGTGCTCCATGCCGGTGTAGGGGACTTGGATCAGCTTGTAACCATCTTTGATAAAAGGATATTCGCCCACGAAATGCTGATACGCGCCCATCATCGGCTTGACCTGGGCGAATTGGACCTTCGCCTTTTCGAGGTCTTCGGGAAGGACATAAAAATCGAGCGTTAGTTCTCCCAGCGAATCCGCGAAGTGTTCGTACTTGCCTATATTGAGCGAGACATTGTAAGCGTTGATCGGATAGTTCACGTGCCAATCCCAGCGCGTATATCCGTCGCCGAGATCGGTTTTGCCAACGAAGCGGCCGTTGGAGACATCGGTTAGATCGTTGGGCACCGCGACGCGAATGTCCATGGTCTCCGGTTCGTCGCGCCACTGGTCTTTGCTCGGCCACCAGATGCTGGAACCTTCTCCCTCACAAGCGGTGTTGACCCAAGGCCGGCCCTCGGGGTCCAGCCGAAATGCGATTCCGCCGAACCGGCCGGTGGCTTTGGGCGCGCCGGAGTAATGAAAGTCGATCGAGTATTCCTCACCGGCTTGCAACCTCTCAGGAAAGTCGATGAACACGGCGTTGAGTTCCCGCTCGTACTTAAGCGATTGCTCCCTCATCGTGATCTTGTCCACGCCGAGGTTTTCATAGAGGTCGATTTGAATTCGATTGTCGGGCTCAAGCATCCGGAATCGGATGGTGTTCTTGCCGGCGATGTACTTTCGTTCCGGGTCGACGCGGATGTCGAGTTGATACGAGAGCAAATCGTTGTTCGCACGGTGCTGGCCGTATTCACCGCGCAGAATGTCGGCCCGAGTCGGCTCGCGCGACTCTTGGCTAAGCGTAGTTGGCCCGCTCAGCGCAACCGCCCAATGGCAGAAAGAAATCGTCAACAAGCCAAACAATTTTTTCATTTTCGCCCTCAATCCCAAAGTACCAACACAGCAAGTGGAAGTTATCCGGCGTGTGAACGGAGACCCCAGCGTCGTCGCCAGGCACGCAGAAAACTCGCGTTCCAGAAGATTGCCCGATCGTAACAGGCGGCCGCCGCCGTTGACTGGCCCTGTTGAGCCAGTTGTTTTCCGGCCCGATACCAATAGACGGCGACTTTCGATCGCAACTGTTTGCGACGCCGTTCCGGAATTCGGCCAGAGAGAGCGTCGTAAATGTATTCATAGACTTGCGCCCACCGTCGAAACGAATCGGAGTGCCGCATGCTGAGATTGCCTTCCTCACGACGTACCGCGGCATTGCCATGATGAAATTCAACCGGGGCACCGGCAACGTACTCCCACCGACCCAGAAGGGCGACCTGCACAAACAGCAGCGAGTCCTCAGCGGATTCCTCCGTTTCGCTCCACGCTCCGGCCGCCCGCACAGTGTCCGTTCGGAGCAGCGTCGAGGATGCGATGCCTCCTCCATGCCCAAAGATCCAAGAAACCGGATCCTTTGCCAGGTGACGACAGTTATCACACCGAATCACCGTGCCCTTCGCGTCAACAAATCGTCGATCGGCAGTCGCAGCGACGATCGACGTATTCTGTTCCAATGCGGAAACTGTGCGAGCCAGAAAGTCGTTCGGCCAGCGATCGTCCGAATCCAAAAATGCCACCAGCGGCAGACCGTTCAGCTCACGCATACCGCGATTCCGCGCAAAGCCAGCCGTTGTGTGAGGCCGTCGGATCAGCGTTGTCTCAAAGCCGGGTCGGTATTCGTCAACCCACTGAGCGACGGCCTTTAGAGAATCGTCAGTGGAACCGTCGTCAACCACAATCACGCGCGTCGGCAACAGTACTTGCTGCGCCACGGATGTCAGCGTCGAGAGAATGACGGATGCTCGATTGTAGACCGGGATGATGACGCCAACCCGGCTCTGCCGGTCGGTCACCGGCGCTGACTGATTCTTGACGGTAACACCAGACATCAGGCGGCCCGCGATTGGAACACTCGTCGCTGAAAACGTGTCAGCATGCGGCCGATAGGAGACCGCGCTAATTCTGGAACGCCGGCTTCGATGAAATGAAACGATCGATCGTCGTTGCGAAGGCAGTCCGGAGGATGGATTTCATTCAGCGCCGCGAATACCTCGCGAAATTGTTCTTCGGCGCGGGGTCCGGCACAGCGGCTGACCAGTGGCAGAATTTCCTCTTGCCGAATGATCCCCTCGTGCAGACGGAACTCGAGTGCTTTCGCTGGTGAATACAACGTTCCGTTGTCAGAGAATTCGTCAAGGAGATCGGCCAGCTTAATCGTAGTCACTTGCCGCAGCGGAGGATCAGTCTCGATATCTTCCATCAATCCTGCGGCCGTCCGATGTTGCCAGCAGGTTTGCGTATAGACGAAAACCAATTCCTCTGCATCGACTCCGATGATACGGCGCAGCCAATTGCGCCGTTCCAGCGTGGCGCCTTTGGCACCATCGTTGAACTGTCCGTAAAGGTACGCAGAATGGAGCAGGCCGGTGATCGTCACGTGGACTGGCTGGCCCCATCCGGCCAGCGCACCTGCGGTACCGACAAGATGGCAAAGAAACGGCTTGTGACTCGGTCGAAAAGCACCGGCAAATAATTGTCGGGCTACGTCATAAGCTGCACGCACCCGGGCAAGCGGCTCACCATCGGCGTTTCCCTGGATCATCAGCCGGTAGAGCTGCAGATTTGTTTGCGGCAACATGGAGGCTCTCGGTTGGAAGAACGTCAGGCGGCCCGACGCTCTGATGCGCGAGGCTCGTAAACCAGCTTCACTTCAGGACGCCCAACGACCGAATAGGCTGACTCAGGATATTGGCGGCGGTTTGCCGCAGCTTCTCGCGGTGCAATGATGTGTTTTTCGAGCCAATGACTTAATTTTCGACCGAACCAACGTCGCAGCGAAGGTAACCAGGCGAGGGCATGGCGTCGATGGCTCCTGGTCCAGACCTGCGATTGTCGTAAGCCGTCGCAACCTTTGGACAGATTCCATTTTTGCTGCAGTCGATTGTGAGTGGCAGTATCCCATGCTTCGCTCCAGCGGAGTCGAAAGTAGTCCAGATCCGCCCCGGATAGTTGCTTTGGCGGCACATAGGTGATTTGTGAGCGAGGTTCAAGGAATACTCGCCCTCCGGCGTCACGAACCGTCAGGCACAAGTCGGCATGTTCGGCCGAGCACAGCAGCGCCTCGTCCAGCGGACCAAGACGCCGAAATACTTCCATGTCCACCAGCACTGCGTGGAATTCAATCAGCTCTGTCTCTTCGCGTTCAAAACGGAAGCCGCCTGGAACGTCAGTCAGTCGCATGTGTGCAAAACGATGTCGTTCGACCAAGTCGCGCGCGCCGTCCGACAGAACTTGAATCCGACATTCGCCTCCAAACATGTGAATTCGGTTAGATTCGGGCTCAAACTCGAAATACAAAGGGCCAACCACCCACGCGCCCGTCTCCTGAGCACATTGAATTAGGGGGGACAGGAACCGGTCACCCACAATGACGTCATTGTCCACGAAGACAACGTATCGAGTACGAACACGTTCCAAAGCAATATTTCTTGCCTGGTTGGGCGTCAGGAAGGAATCGGTCCGCAGCAGTGTAAAACGATGGGTACGGGCGGCCTGCTCGAGATATTTCTGAATTGCGGGTGGTGAGCCGCCATCTACGCAAATGAGCTTGAATGGTTCCTTCGTCCGTTCGTAGAGAGTCTCCAGCGAACGTTGTGTCGTGCCAAACTGTTCGCGTGGAACAAATGCGATGGTCGCGGCTGGTAATAACATGGCATTGGGACCACCACGCCGGGCGGATCCTTTTGTGGTTTTGAATAGGTGCTTTGCAGATCACCCATCCATACCGCGGCAAGTCATTCGAAATTGTCCACAGGAGCCGCATTCAATGACAAACGATGGGCAACCCGTACTATTTAGGCAAACCTGAAATATGCGTCAAGATGAAACTCCGCGTCTCACAGACTGCGGTGGCTGACGATTCACCTTTCGGTGATTCTGCGATTTCTGCTAATCTGCGAAGTCCGTAATCTGAACGCCACTGCGCCGATTCGGCGTCTGATCCGGCCTTGCCTGATCTTAGCCTCCGTTCACACACTCCGAGAGTTCCGCGTTGTTGCCAAAGTTCGATCTCAGCGTAATTGTCTCCACTTATCAGCGCCCGCTTCATCTACAGCGGTGTTTGCTGTCGCTAGCGGGACAGCAGAAAGTGGCGGGACGGTTTGAGGTGATTGTTGTCGATGATGGATCACTGGACGACACGTCTGGGGTTGTGCAGCGACTCGCGGGCGAGGTGAATTTCCCGTTGCATTTTCTGACTCATCCCCATGACGGATTTCAGTTGTCCCGCTGCCGAAACCTTGGCATTCGGATGGCCCGAGCACCTTATCTGCTCCTGACCGACGGAGACTGCCTGTTTCCCCCGGACCATCTGGCACGTCAACTTGCCGCACGTCGTCCTGGTGTGGTTCGAGCGGGACATTGCATTCGACTTGATCAAAGCGTCAGTAACGCAATTGACGATGCCGCCATTCGTTCCGGCGCATGGCTGCGACAAATCGCAATTCCATCCCTTGTTGGTCAGTACCGGCATTGGCTGCGATCGGAATCCGAACGCTGGATCCGGCATTCGTCAAGGCCGAAACTTGTCGGCAACAGCATCGGGATCTGGCGCGAACAATTGGACCGCATCAACGGCTTCGATGAAGTATTTCGTGGCTGGGGTTGTGAAGACGACGACTTGCGCCGGAGACTGGTGCAAAGCGGGCAGCAGATTCGATCTTTCTCGTGGTTCGGCGTGTCGTTTCACTTGTGGCATCCGCCGGACTCCACGGCACCCGTCCGCTGGCGGAACGGTAACAATGTCGACTATTTTCGACGTCCGCTGGTGCTGACACGCTGTTTGAATGGTTTGCAGCAGCGCGCGGTTGAACAGATTCGGATGCTGGTGACGGCCGGCGATCTGTCTGCGGGAGAAGATCGTCAACGACGACTTGCTCAAATGCTGACGGGATCATTCGATACCCGAGGAGGTCAACCGGAGCTGGAGTTGCTGTTCTACCCGCGGGCAAAACACTTTCGAACAAAGTCGGCATATCGAGTCGCAATCCTGTCGATGAGCCATACGCTGCCGTACCTTATCCGACGAATTACCGACGCGGTCGTGCAGGTGCCGGACACGGCGGACTCACGATTCATTTTGCATGAGCTGCGCCGCCTTGCCTGTCTGCCGGATCAGACGTTGATTGCCGCCGCCGCATGATTCGATCCGGGAATGCCGCAGGATCATTACGGTGGCGTGCGGTAGGGTGCGACAGGTGGCGGAAATCGAATTTGGATAAGCCGCGGGCGCTCCGCGGCCAAGCGGTTCGTTCGATCGCCTATTCCAAAAACACGACTGGCCGATCGCTCCGCATGGATTTGGGGAGCGGCAGGAATCGCCCAATGGAGAATTGTCCGGGACCTGCAAGCAAAATTGGCAGAAGCAGACCGATCAGTGCAAGATTATATTCAAACCCGGCGTCGGCCAGGGTGCTTTCCGGTCCCATACCGAGAAAGAATCCGTTCTTGCCGTGTACCATGCCGATGGCGCCCAGCATGATGACGATCAATGAGGCGGCCGAGAATCGGGTGAGAAATCCGACGATCAAACCGAGTCCCCCGAAAAACTCGCCGACGGATACGAGAATTCCCAACGGACCCATCATCGAGTACATTCCAGCCAAGCCTGGACCGCCGAACAGACCAAGTACTTTTTGCGCTCCATGCGCGGCGAAAATAACGCCCACGATCAAGCGCAGCGCCAACAGCGAAGTATCCACCGCCATGCGATCTTGCGAGACTGACTTATCGGCAATCATGTTCGCCCCTTTCATTTCGATTGGTCCGTCTAGCCAACCCGCATTATATGCGCGATGGATTGTGGCGTGGGACTAATCACGCGTGAGATGCCCGGTCCCGCCATTTGCGCGAACCCGGGGCGCAATTGGCCAGTTCTCCGTGTGCCACTAGCTTTGCCAGTGCTCTTTTCGTAATCACTCGGAATTGGCGCTCAATGGAGCTTCACACTGGCGGAGCCAGTGGCACACAAGAGGAAATCGGAATCAGGGGCATAACGCCCCCCGCCCGCCAAAGATCGGGGAGGTCGGAAGACTTATGCTGAATGCGCTAACCACCTGCGATGGCGCCAATCACGAGAAAGGGCTCTGCGCCGGATGCCACCGATGCGGGGAGCGGGGAGTCGGGTAGTTCGAGGGAGAGATCCCGTTCGCAGGCGAAGAATCGCAAAAATGCCCGCCGCTCTTTTGTGACTTGATCGCGAATCGTCCCGCGCAACATCGGATAGCGGTTCTCCAGCGCATCGAGCACCGAGCGCTGGGTGATCGGATTCTCGACGTCAAGCTGGACTTCGCCATCGACGTGGGCCAACAATCGCAAATGATACGGAAGTTCCACGCGGATCATGGGAGCGTTTGGACTTCGACGGAGACAACGGGAGGGAGATCGCGGACGATGGCATTCCAATTGTCGCCGCTATCGGTCGAAGCGTAAACCTGCCCGCCCGACGTGCCGAAGTAAACCCCGCACGAGTCGAGCGAGTCGACCGCCATCGCGTCGCGAAGGACGTTGACATAGCAATTGCTTTGCGGCAAGCCTTTGGTGAGCGGCTCCCATTCGTTGCCTCCCGTGCGGCTGCGGTAGACGCGGAGTTTTCCCTCGGGCACAAAATGCTCCGAGTCGTTTTTGATCGGAACCACGTAGACGGTGTTCGGCTCGTGCGCGTGAACTTCGATCGGAAAGCCGAAGTCAGTCGGCAAGTTTCCGCTGACCTCGTGCCAGGACTCGCCAGCGTCATCGCTGCGCATAACGTCCCAATGCTTTTGCATGAACAGGACGTTGGGGCGGGCCGAATGCATCGCGATGCGATGAACACAATGGCCGACCTCGGCGTTTGGGTCGGGGATATATTGGGACTTGAGTCCCGTGTTGATCGGCTTCCACGTTTTTCCGCCGTCGTCTGTGCGGAACACGCCCGCCGCCGAGATGGCGATGTAAATTCGTTTGGGATCGGTGGGGTCGAGCAGGATCGTGTGCAGGCCCATTCCACCGGCACCGGGTTGCCATTGGGAGCCTGTCGGGTGACCGCGCAACCCCGCGAGTTCGTTCCAGTTTTTCCCGCCATCGGTCGAACGGAAAATGGCGGCGTCTTCCACGCCGGCGTACACGGTATCGGGATCGGTGAGCGATGGTTCTAGATGCCAAACGCGCTTGAATTCCCAAGGATGCTGCGTGCCGTCGTAAAATTGGTGGGTGGTTAGGGGCGCGCCGGTTTTTGGAGACGTGTCGTAGACGAATTTGTTGCTCTCGCCCATCGGCATTCCGTCTGGCGTGGTGGTCGGTTCACCGGGCGGAGTACCAGGTTGCTCCCAAGTCTTGCCGCCATCATTGGAGCGTTGGATGATTTGGCCAAACCAGCCACTGGTCTGCGACGCGTAGATTCGATTCGGGTCAACCGGCGAGCCCTTGAGATGATAGAGTTCCCAACCCGCAAAGAGCGGCTCGCTGACCTCCCATCGTTGTCGCTTGCCGTCCGCTGTCAAAATGAACGCGCCCTTTCGCGTGCCAACTAGTACTCGAACTCTGCTCATAATCTGCTCCCGTACTGTCTTTCTAATCCAGTCACCCGCACTACTCCGCCACTTTTAATCTGGCGCCTAAAAGCAATCAAGCGGACGTGGGCCAAGCCACAAAACAGCGATAAAACAAACGGTTAGAGGCGTTTAACCGACGTGCCGTTGCAGATCAATTTTGAAAGCGATCTTCGGTCGTCCGCTTTTCCGCAATTACTCGTCAACGATGACGTTGAATCCGCCGTAGACCATGCGCTTGACGTCGAACGGAGTCTTCTTCATATCCATCATGGTCGCCAGCCGCGGGTCCTTCATCACAAGGGCATTGACGCGGTCACGCTGCGCGCGCGACTTGAACACTATCCAAGAAAACACCACGGTCTCGCCCGGTTTGACTTTGATTTGCTTCGGGAATGGGACCGCAAACTTGCACTCGAAATCTTCCCCCACGCATTCACGGACTTCGAGAGCGCCGTGTTCGCGCCAGATCATTGCCGCCTTTTGAGCCATGCGGACATAGGCCTTTAAATTCTTCTTCGGTACCGGCAAAACATAGCCATCAACGTAGCGCATAAAGCCTCCATCGCGAATAGGGTTTGAGTACCACAATACACCAAGAATCAGAACTTGTTGCCGTTGGCTTGGGTGCCTTTTTTTTATTGCTCTTCGTTCAGCGACCTGCTCCAGCGAAACAGATTGCGAATGTCGGTGTATCGCGATTCCGACGATGCGGCCCCAAGGATCACAATGACTCTTTCCCGATCACCGCTTGTGGCCTGCCCGACCAAGCAGGATCCGGCTCTGTCGGTGGTACCTGTCTTGATCCCACCAAAGCCATCCGTATCCAGCAATTGGTTAGTATTTTCCCACGTGACCTGGCGTTGATAACCGCCGGCTCCAGTCACCGCACAGGTAAACCGGCGCGTCCCGACGTACCGGCGAAACGTATCAATCCGCATGGCTTGAACGGACAAGGCACCCAAATCGCCCGCCGTCGAAACGTTCTTGGTGTCGGGTAGGCCGTTGGTATTGGTCCAATTCGTTCCCGCTAATCCGAGCCGTTGCGACTCGGAGTTCATGGCCTTCACAAACGCGTGGAGTCGATCTCGGCCTGATTCACTATCCGGCGTCGTCCCGCCCGAAACGGCTGAATCGACTTGGTCCGCTGGTTGTCCATGCACGGTTGCACAGTCCGTCAACTCGGAAACTCGGTTGCCGAAGTGTTCGGCCAGCGCGACAGCCGCATCGTTACCCGACGGCAGGAGCAAACCATACATCAATTCATCGACGGTCAACGATTCTCCCGGCCTGAGTCGGGTGGACGAGCCTTCGGTCGAGCTGGCCCTTGGCGAAACGGTTACTCGTTCGCGGAGCACTTCGGGGTGTCGTTGCGCCCAGCGCAGCACCATCCAAGCCGTCATGATCTTTGTCGTCGATGCAATTTCGCGTTGGGACTGGCATTCGTGACTGGCGAGGATTTTGCCGGATTGGCCGTCCAGCACGGCCCATGCGGCCGCGGTCACAAAGGGGGCTCCCGTTTCAGGATCGGCTGGCGTTCGCGGAACGAGTTGTTCGATGGCAGATTCCGCGGAGTTCAATGGCCCAAGTCGTTCCCAAAACGCGGCATCGACAACACCCGTCGTCTCCCAACCCTGATTACCCTGAAACGTCTTGACCGCCGCCAAAGTCGCCGGCCCAAATTCGCCGTCGACGGATAGACTGGGCGAGGGATCGATCCGCGCATTGAGCGTTCGCTGCAGATCCGCGACTAGTTCACCCTGGGCGCCATTGCCCATCGGTTTGCCAGCCGCGATCGGCTCGCCGTGCGGATTGAAATGACGATAGGCCTCGTCCGCGATCTGGCCGATGAGTTGATGTGCTGCGTTGTCATCGTCGAAACTGCGATCTTCGTTGTCGCTGGTTAGAACGGCCAACGCGATCGGTCCCGACGCGCTGTAGATGATGCCGGCTTCCGTTCGCGAGGCGGACACTTCCCCGGATTTATGGGCCGCGCGAACCCCCTCGGGCAATCGCCGCAGGATTTTCGTCTTGTCGTCGCAAACGAGCAAGTGTTCCTTCATCGCCGCACAGGCGTCCGATCCATGCAATTCAGATCGTTCCAGCAATTCCAGCAATCGCACCATTTCCCGAGACGTCGTACTGCCAAGTCCAAACCGCTCGCTTCGCTCAGGGTCGACGGAATCGATCCGCCGGTAAACTTTCGAATTCATCCGCGTTTGCGATAGTCCTAGTCCCTCCATGTCGTCGTTCAAGTGGCGCAATCCAACTTGGTCCACGACGAGGTTGGTCGCCGTGTTATCGGAGAAAACGATCATGAGGTGAATCGCGTCCCGCAATGAGAGGTCGGTGCCAGCGGAAAAATGATCGGTGAGAATGCCGCTACCGGGAACTTTGTCGTCCTCGCGCAAAACAATCCGCTGGCCTAGTTGCAACTCGCCACGGGCTATCTTGCCATAGGCCGACACCATCAACGGCAGCTTGATAAGACTCGCCGTGGGCATGGGTCGGTCCGCCTCGAAATGAAACTCTTGGCCGTTTCCAAGATGCTTCACAGAGGCACTAACCAGGCCGGGATGTGCCGAGATCAACGGTTGTAGCCGATCGGAGAGAGTGTCTCCCCGCGCTTCGATATGCGACCGGAAGCAGCAGATCAAACAGGCAAAAATCGAGGCCGCAAGAAACGTCCTGCCTTGCGTACGCGTTTCTCGTTTCCGTATCAAGTCGGCCATTTAATCACCCGGCAACGGAATTAACTGATCGAGCGTTTGTCGCGATCGAATGACCCGCACCTCGTCGCCTTCGATCAGCAGTTCAGCGGGCAGCGGGCGCGAGTTGTACTGGCTTGCCATCGAGAATCCATAGGCCCCGGCGTCCAGGATGACTAACAAATCGCCGGCGGCTGGCAATGGCAATTGGCGATCGGTGGCCAGGAGGTCACCTGTTTCGCAAACGTTACCAGCAATGTCGACCGATTCCACGTTGCCAGACTTCCCGATGACTCGCACGCGATGAAATGCTCCATACATCGCGGGTCGAGCCAAAGTGTTAAAGCCCGCGTCAACGTTGACAAAAGTCCGGACGGGAGTTTGTTTGACCGAGTTGACACGGACCAGCAGGAAACCAGACGGGGCGACGAAATATCGTCCCGGCTCAATCCAAAGCTCGGGTTCATAGCCCAAGGTCTTGACGCCCGATTGCCAAACCGAACGCAGTTCGGCGGCGAGCTGCACTGGGGTCATCACCGTTTCGCCATCGTGATAGGGGACGCCTAACCCCCCTCCGAGATCGATAAACTGCAGTTTCACGTCGAGTTCAGCTTGTAACTGCTGGACAAAATTCAGCATTTTCTCCGCGGCCAGTCGATAGCTTTCGGGCACGGTAATCTGCGACCCGATATGACAATGGACGCCGCAAATTTGCAGGTTGGGAAGCTCGCGTGCTCGCGCAAATGCGGCGAGTGCCAGACCTTCGCTCAGATGAATGCCGAACTTCGATTCAGTCTTGCCGGTGTTGATCTGGTGGATCGTATCCGGATCAACCGCTGGATTGACCCGAATGGACATTCGGACTAGGCGATTCAGGCGAGCCGCCACCTGTTGCAATTGTTCCAGTTCATCGCGCGAATCGACATTGACTACCACGCCTTCGCGAACGGCCAGGTCCAGTTCGTCCGGCGACTTGGATGAACTCGTAAAAATAATATCGGACGCGGGGACGCCGCAACGTCTGGCAAGCACAACCTCGCCGCCCGACACGACCTCGGCGCCAGCTCCTTGTGACTTCAATAATTCGACAATCGCCGGGTTCGAATTTGCTTTCAGGGCATAAAAAACTCGCACGTGGGAAAACGCATCGCGAAAGGCAGAGTCGACTGCGTGGAACTGCGATACGATGGACTGTCGGTCGTAGAGATATAAAGGGGTTCCGTATTCTTGCGCCAATCTCAGCATGGATCGGTTCACCAGCTGCTCCGCCCCGCGGTCCTCGCGCAACAATTGTAACGCCCCGGCGAGAGTACCTTGGGCGGAAACCCAAGTCGAAGTATTCACCAGCCAGCAGAAGCAGCACGCGCCCACAATCCGCGTTACGGCGTTGAAGCGACTGCCGGCAACTCTGTGACATCCCAGCAACGCACGCCGCCAGGTTACGGCTCGCTGCGTCGACTTAGTAAACGTAGCCGGTCCGCGTTGGTTTACGAGAAAGCGATTTGCGTTCATGAATTAAATTCTTGGCAAAGGGCCTTCGATCGTTTGAACTTGTGGACATCGCGTTGGTTGTCCACCGACGTGAAGATCACCCATTCCGGTTGGCGATCACACGCTCTGCGATTCAAGATACTGTGGCAACTGTTCGCGGAAAATCGCCCATGCACGAAATGGTGGTAACCAGTCCGATTTTGATCCGTTTGTCAAGACTTCCCAGCCATCCCGACATTCACAGCACGACGATAGTGCGTACAGACGATTGATCATTTTCCCAGCCATCGTTCGATGTAGCGCATCAGGACTCCGGTTGTACCACACAGCACACATCCCCAAATCATATCGGCGATGGTCATCCGCAACGTCCATTTGTCGAGGATGGCCAAGTTGGTCAGGTCGTAGACTCCATACAAAACCAAACCGAACAGCGCCCCCCAGCCAAACGCTTGGAGCACTGACGAACTTTCGCCCAGCAACGGTCGCACAAACAGCACGACTCCGGCGGGAATGAGCAAGTAAACGAAGATCGCCGCGCCCCACCGCGGGGCCAGGGCAGCCCCTTGGCGGCGGGCCAAGTCCCCCAATTCGGCGGCGTAAAATGATTTCATAATCACCCCCAACCAAATCAAATCGATCAGCAAAAAAATGGGGAGCAGAATCAGAAATAGTGTGATTGTTTTCATCGCTTCAGTTCATTCTCCAAATCGCAAAATTCAACACGGCTGCGAACGACGTCCAGGCCCAATAAGGGACCATGAGCAGCGCCGCACCAGCGGATCGTCCCCAAAACGCGACGAGGGTCGCGGCAATGCTAATCCACAACAAAAGAATCTCGGCAAACGCCCAACCCGGACTGCGCAAGCCAAAAAAAATCGCCGACCACAAAACGTTCAGGGCAAGCTGCACAGCGAACAATCCCAGCGACCACCGCGCCTTTTGCCAGCCGCCGCGCCTCCATACCAACCACGCTGCCAACGCCATCATCAAATACAAAACACTCCAAACTGGACCAAATATCCAATCCGGCGGCGTCCAATTGGGCCGAGCGATTCGTTGATACCAGTCGGCGACGGAATTCGAAGTGAGCCATCCGCCCAGGGCAGCCGCCGTAAAACAAATCGCTACAAGGCCGATCAGCCATCCTGCCTGCTTTTGCGGCGACGGCCGATAGGATTTTTCTTCCGCGGGTTCGTGGGCTGCCGACGCAATCCCGCGCAACATGCCCGCGAAGATGATTTGATGAAACGGGCAAACTAGGTACCAATACGCCAACCCTGTCAGGCCAACCGGATCAAACTCGGCCGTCTGACGAATTTGCGAGCCACCCGCCGTCGGTTCAACTTCGAACTCTAACCAAGCCCTGCCGGGCAAGCGCATTTCAGCAAGCAACCGCAGGCGACGATCGGGCTCAAAGACTTCGACGCGCCAACAGTCGATTGCGTCTCCCACACGAATTTGATCCGGATCTCGGCGACCTCGGCGCCAACCGATACCCCCCACCGGCAAGTCCATCGCACCGCGCAGTTTCCACAACCCGTTCGCAAAGTACCAGCCTTGCACGCCGCCAATTCTTCGAATCGCGGCAAATGCCTGGGAAGGGGAAAGCTCGCTTGTTAGGACGCGCGAATCAATCAAGCGATTGCCAAACCGCACGCCCGCCCAGGTGGGCGGATGCCCGCTCGAAGAAACCGCGTCGGACCAGCGAGTCTCGATGAATTCGCGGTCCTCGTTGCGCAGGGCTGCGGCGATGGCCGCACGATAGCCCACGGGTCGAATATCGAAGTCCTTTTCCGCCGTGTGATCACACACCAGCGTCGGATGCCGGATGCTATCGATCAATTTTCGTCCGACGCGCGCGTACAACGGCGTAACCATCCCCAGCCACAAACTGGACAATCGCGGTGTCAGCACGGGCACGCGAATCAGGATTCGCCGCAACCCGCGTTGCAGCGCATATTCCTTCATCAATTCGCTGTAAGAAACTTGGTCGGCTCCACCTATTTCGTACAAGCGCGGCTCGTTGCCAGGCAAGTCCAACGCGGCGATCAAATAGTGCAATAAGTCGTCGATCGCGATCGGCTGCGCGGGAACGTCCACCCATCGCGGCGTGATCATGAGGGGGAGCTTTTCGACCAGGGCGCGAATCATTTCGAAGGACAAACTGCCCGAGCCGATCACGATCGAAGCCCGGAATTCGGTGACCGGCACGCCCGTCGATCCCAATAGCTTCCCAACCTCCTGGCGGCTGCGCAGGTGGGGGGATAAGGACTCGCTTTCGTCCCCCAGTCCACCGAGGTAAATGATCCGCTGAACACCCGCTGCTCGGGCGGCTTCGGCAAAGTTCTCCGCCGCACGGCGATCGGCTCCCTCAAAATCCCCCGTCGCACCCATCGAATGAACGAAATAATAGGCTGCATTAATCCCGACCATCGCCGCCCGAAGTGAGTCCATATCCATCACATCGCCGCGCACGATCTCCACTTTGTCGGATTTGACAGACACAAATTCCGGTCGTCGAGCCAAGCAACGAACCGCCTCCGGTCGATTGAGTAAGAGTCGCAATAGGCGACCGCCGACGTAGCCACTGGCTCCTGTTAGTAGAATTTGGTTGGACATCTATTGAATTTGGTTTCTGAAATAACTCTGCGTTCGAAGTGAAGCCGCTTTAACAAGAGCCGAGCTCTTTGCCAGCTGCCTCACTTGGTTCGGGAATCCCTCCATCGATCGCGCCAATCCGCGTGCACCATTATCGATCGACCACAAAAAGTTCGCGCAGTTTTGCTTGGCGATAGGCAAAGATCTTACGGATGTCGCGGCGCACAAAAATGGCTTCGATCGTTCGCCCGCCCCACACCGAATAATCCACGACGTCCCCACAAAGTGTCCCACCGTCAACGTCTTCAAAGCGGTGTTCGTGGTGCCAGTGCCGATAGGGGCCACGCGTTTGCACGTCGACAAAACGAAATGGAGGCTCCCAGACTTCGATTTGACTTTGCCAACGTAGCGGAAGCCCGTGCAGCCGCAATCGGTAGTCGATCGTAATCCCTTTCTGGATTTGGATCGGCGGTGGGCTGAGCACTTTGAAGTTAAGAAAAGCGGGCGTGAGGGTTTCCAATTGAAATGCATCCGAAAAAAACGCGAACACCCGGTCGCGCGGTTGTGGCAGCCATTGGGCGCTCTCCAAGCGATAGCCGCGATTGCGCGGCAAACGACTGAATTGCATTCCAGAGTGACTTGGGTTGCGTCGCTGTCCAGTTTTTGCGTCCATCGAAGGTTACCGCCGTGTTTTGTCGTCGTCTGCCCTGAGGTGTACTGGGACTGGGGCAGGTCGAGCATGGGCGACGAAGTTTAGCTGCCGTTGTAAACGGGCGACGGCCAGCTCTTTGGCCTTAGCCTCGACCTCGACGGTAACGGCGAGCGGTTTCCAAACTTCTGGAAAGTCCTTCGCATCGATGTAATCGTGATGGCGACGGGGCAGAGAGCCGGACCAACCATTCAATGGGCTCGACAAATGAAATAGCGGTTCGCGGTCCCACGTCGTTAGGGCGGCGCTCGTTGCTTGCTCGATCGTCAAATCATCCGGCATGCAACGATGATGATGGACGTCATAGACCAGTGGCAGCCCCTCCGCGCGGCAGAGTGGAAGCAGATCGGACGGTGTGAAAATCTTGTCGTCGTTCTCCAACGTCAGGCGCGAGCGAGCGGCTGGCGAGAGACGCTGTAAGTTGCGGGCAAATGCCACCAGGGCTGTCGGTTTATCGCCGTAAGCGCCGCCAGCGTGAATGTTGATCACATCGGCGTGAGTCCATTGGGCGACTTCCGCGTGATACTCCAAATCTTGGATCGATTTGGCCACCACGTCGGCGCGGGGCGAATTGAGCACAACAAACTGATCCGGATGAAATACCGTGCGGATAATGTGCTCGACCGCGAACCGGCCGCATTCCTTGAAAGTCTGGACAATAATTTTCGCATTGGGCAAGTCCTCGATGGAGTATCCGATCAGCGGATGCGTCTTGATGGGGAGAATGCTGCTGCCGATGCGAAAACAGCCGATCTCGTGGGCGGCACAAAACTGCAACGATTCGAGTAGCGCCTCGGCGTTGGCCAAACAAAGCTTCGATAGCTTGGACAAGCGTTCCGCCGTCGAAAGGCGCATGAGATTTGTTGCAGTCGTAGTCCGAAATCGGATTGGCTGGTTAGCAAATTGGCAGCAAAGCCCCCAGCGGATCCGCGGCGCGGAATTCGAGCGCCTGCGGCTTGTGGCATTCATCGGCGTCGAGTCAGATCGCCGGTTCGGGCGACGTATTATTTTGGTTCTTGCCATTGTTAGGCCTGCAGGTGGCTTTCCAAAAACCAGAGCGACTTGTCCAACCCGCGCGAGAGTTCGGTGAACAGGTCCGCGGTGCCTGCATCACCAAGCTGGGTCGCCAAGTCGATGGCCGATCGACAAGTCGTTGCCAGTGCCGCGTATCGCATGACCAGTGCTTCCAGATGTTGCGTGCCTGTCATTGCATCGCTCGGAAACTCAGGCAGGCGCGAACCAGCCGCGGACAATCGGGCCGTTCCCAATGCGATGCCGCCCAGTGCGGTGGCCCGCTCGGCGATCATATCGATATCGTCGACCAATTGCCCCGCGAGCTTATCAAACAGCTCGTGTAACATAAAAAAATTCTGACCCTTGACGTTCCAATGGGCCTGTTTGGTCTGGCTATAAAGATCAAACGTGTCGGCTAGATGCTGATTGAGTAGCGCCACGATTTTTTGGCGCGATTGGGAGTCGAGATCGTTTGGGGTCGAGAACAGTCGGGAATCGTTCATTTCAAGATATCCTTTCGATTCGAGCCTTAGCTGAGGTGGAATAACCGAGCAACGTGCTGCGAGTTCCGCAGGCGATATACGTTGTTTCATCCAGTTGCGTAGTTGTTTTCATGGCTCAGGTTTAGTTTCTCAAATTTGGATCCCGGTGTCGGCGATCTGTTCAAGTCCACGCGGACCAAGTTAGCCACGGCTGGCGAGGGTCGCCAGCCGTGACCTAGAGGCTCTCCTGACAAACTATTTAGGCAACAGGACCGAATCGATGACGTGAATCACGCCATTGGCTCCGAGAATGTCGGTCGTGAGGACTTTCGCCCCCTCGATCATCACTGTGTCGCCCTTTCGCGAGACGTTTACAGGCTGACCGTTGACGGTCTTGACGCTGTCGGTTTTGACGACGTCCGCGGCAAGGACTTTCCCAGCCACCACGTGATAGGTCAAAATCGCGACGAGCTTATCTTTGTTCTCTGGTTTCAACAGCGATGCCAGAGTTCCCTCGGGCAACTTAGCAAAGGCCTCATCGGTCGGAGCAAACACCGTGAAAGGGCCGTGGCCTTTGAGTGTCTCAACCAACCCAGCCGCCTTGACGGCAGCGACCAAGGTCTTGAACGATCCAGCGGAAATCGCCGTGTCCAAGATATCGCGCGGCAGAATCACCGCGTCAATCACATGAATCAAACCGTTCTTGCAAGGGACATCGGTCTTCACCACATTGGCGTTGTCGATCATCACCGAGTTGCCTTTGGTGACAATACTAATGGCCGGGCCAGCGACCGAATTTGCGGAATTCAGTTTCACGACTTGGGCCGCATCGACGCGGCCTGGCACGACGTGATAGGTCAGGATCTGAATCAACTTGTCCTTGTTCTCTGGTTTGAGCAACATTTCAACGGTACCCTTGGGCAACTTGGCGAATGCTTCATCCGTCGGGGCGAAGACCGTGAACGGTCCTTCGCTTTTGAGAACGTCAACCAGCTCGGCTGCTTTGACCGCTGCGACCAGCGTTTTAAAAGATCCGGCGCTTACGGCCGTGTCGACGATATCTTTGTCGCTGGTGGTCGCTGCCGAAGCGGTTGAAATCGCCTGAGTCGCGCTTGTGCCGGGGGATTTTCCGGAAAGCGGACATGTGTTTTGAGCCAGTGCCGACGACGCGATGCCCGTCGCAAGCACGAACGCGCACAAATGAGTGGACCAATTTCGAAAAACAAACATGGGGAACTCCTAAAGGGTTTTCTTGCCCGGTGAGGGGCACCGTGGGGGGTGGGCCACCATTGACCCGCCGATGAACTTCGCGGTTCACACCGAACCGCAAAATCGTTCAATTCGTTCAGTATGGTATCGAGACATTTCCGGTTAGTCAACAGCCATATCGTTCAAATCGTTCATTTTTAGGAAAATTGTTGATTTGATTAAATGCGGCTGTTATCGCATTTATTTTCGACTATTCAGGCTTGTATAGACGAGAATGTGAAGGTGTAGACAAGTCGAGTCGACGAATATATAATCGTTCAAAGCGTTCGTTAGGAGACTTCCTGTGGATCAGTCTTTGACACCCAAACAAGTCGCACAAGCGATTGGAGTCAGTGAAGCATCGCTGAAACGCTGGTGCGACAGGGGCCTCGTCCGCGCAGTGAGAACGGCCGGCGGCCACCGCCGTCTGGCAGTTGAGGACGTGCTCGAGTTTTTGCGTCGTACCGGGCGTCGACCGCTGAACGCAGAATTGCTGCAACTGCCGGTAGTGCGCTCGGCGACGAATCTGACGTTAGAAGATTCGATCCGTCATTTGACCGCGGGCTTGATCGCAGGCGACGAGGAATTGGCGCTTCGTGTCTTGTTCGATTTGTATTTGGCTAAGACGAGCCTCTGCGATATCGGCGATCGCGTTATAGGCGAAGCGATGCGCCAGATCGGCGAGAAATGGTCAAATCACGATGTTGAACCGTATCAAGAGAGACGGGCGTGTGAAATTTGCGGACACATTTTGAGCCAATTGCGGGCCGTCCTGCCGACCGTTCCGGAGTCGGCCCCGCTGGCGATCGGCGGAACTCTGTGGGGCGATGCATATCGGCTGCCAACATTGCTTGTTGAATTGGCACTGCGTGAAGCAGGTTGGCGCGCCGAATCTTTGGGAACAGGCCTGCCCGCCGAAACGCTTTGCGCGGCGATGGAGACGTTGCGGCCGAAACTATTCTGGCTAAGCGTTTCGAACATCGAGTCGGTTCCCGCATTTCTTGAGTCGTACAAGTTGATGTACGAGCGCGCGCAACAGTTCAACATCCTGATCGCAGTCGGTGGCCACGCGTTGAACGCCGAGATTCGATGTCAAATGCAGTACAACGCCTTCTGCGACAACCTACGTCATTTGGTGAATTTTGTCGCCGGCTTTTTGGCGGCAAAACATTTGGCCGTGTAAGGTCGCCGTCCCCCATTCGCAAGGCTAGTCTATGTTCTCATTCCAATTGTCAACAAAAATTGCCGTGATTGGTGCCGGGATCTCCGGTTTGACGGCGGCGCACTATTTGAGCGCTCGGAATGCCGTCACCTTATTTGAGGCCAATAATTATATCGGTGGCCATACCAACACGGTCGACGTGGAACTTGGCGACGAGCGGCATCGGATCGACACGGGTTTTATTGTGTTCAACAATCGCACGTATCCGAATTTCGTTGCTTTGCTAGACGAATTAGGGGTGGCATCGCGGCCCACTTCAATGGGTTTCAGTCTGCGTTGCGATCGCACCGGGCTGGAATACAACGGATCGTCGCTGAACGGATTGTTCACTCAGCGCCGCAATTTGATCCGGATCAGCTTTTATCGCATGCTGCGCGATATCGTGCGATTCAATCGCGAGTCCCTTCGCTTGGTTTTGCAGGGGCAGTGGCGGGGATGCGACGAAAAAACAACCGTCGCCGAATTCCTAGAATACGGTCGCTATTCGCGCGAGTTTGTCGAACATTATCTATTACCCCTGGGTTCGGCCATTTGGTCCTGCCCCGTTGGAACATTTGCCAAGTTTCCCATTCAGTTTATCGTCGAGTTCTATCGCAATCACGGAATGCTCGCTTTGTGCGATCGCCCAGAATGGCGCGTGATCCAGGGCGGATCGGGGACTTACGTGGCGGCGCTCATTCGCCGATTCTCGGGCCGAGTCTTCACCAGCTCGCCGATTCACAAGGTTCGCCGATATCTGGACCGCGTGGAGGTCACGCCGCGAGGCGGCCGGCCCCAGAGCTTTGACCACGTCGTGATCGCCTGCCACGCCGACCAGGCACTTAAGCTATTGGACAACCCATCTCGTTGCGAAAAAGAACTATTGGCTTCGTTTCCGTATCAGAAGAGCCATGCCGTTTTGCACACCGACGATTCGATCTTGCCTCTAAACCGACGCGCCTGGGCAAGTTGGAATTATCGATTGCCCGGCAGAGGCCATTTGGATCCGCGGTGGGCTTATGGGCCGCCACAAGGATCGGGCGATGATGCTTGCGGGACGGGGGGCAAGGGCGAAGCAGGTGCCACCGTGACGTATTGCATGAACATTTTGCAGCACCTTCGCTCGCGGTACGTGTTCAATGTGACCCTCAACTCGGACGACCGGATCGATCCGGCCAAAGTCTTGCGACGATTCGATTATGAGCATCCTGTGTTCACGGCTCGCCGGGCGTCCGCCCAAGCGCGACATGGCGAACTGCTCGACGCGAATCGCACCTCGTTTTGCGGAGCGTATTGGGGCAACGGTTTCCATGAAGACGGTGTCGTGAGTGCCTTGGCCGTGTGCCAGAAATTGGAAGGTAAGATCATAGCTTCCGCGACGTGGAATGCGGCAAAGTTGCAAGATGCTGAAATTGAAAACGCCTTCGCACTGCCGAGCGACTGCACGGGAAGATGAACGTGTCGAGAAGTCAAATGAAAACACGCGAAGCCCTGTCAACTTGCCTGTACGAAGGGACCGTTCGCCATCGGCGACATGTCGCGGCCGCACACGCGTTCCGCTATCGAGTATTCATGGTTCAACTCGATCTGGCAGAAACCGAAATACTTTTCGGCCAACCGGGCATCTGGTCGACCCGCTGGCCGGCGGTGGCCCGATTCAAGCGGGAGGATCATCTGGGCGACCCCGATCGACCGCTGGCGGATTGCGTTCGCGAGTTGGTCGAGTCGCGCGTCGGCTGGCGACCGGCTGGCCCGATTCGACTGTTGACGCAGTTTCGCTACTTCGGATTTCAAATGAATCCCATCAGCATGTTCTATTGTTTTGATCCGCGCGGCGAATCGCTGGAGGCCGTCGTCGCCGAAGTCAATAACACGCCCTGGAACGAGCGCCATTGCTACGTGCTGGATCTGCGCGATCAAGCCGGGTGTCGCATGCTGTCCGCAGCGCACGCCAAAGCTTTTCACGTGTCGCCCTTCTTTTCGATGGACATGGACTACCGCTGGCGTTTGAATGTCCCTGGCGAACGACTGATGATTCATATCGAGTCCTCGGCCCAACGCACTCGGTCATTTGACGCGACGTTGGTCATGCGCAGGATTCCACTGACGCGTTGGCATTTAACGCGCGTGCTGGTACGGTATCCGCTCATGACGCTGCAGATTTTCGCGGGCATTTATTGGCAAGCTTTTCGCTTATGGCGCAAACGCGTGCCCTATGTGCCGCATCCCCAAACAAATCAACTGCGTGGTGCTCGTCCGCCAACGTCTGACCAAGTTGCCGTTTCCTCCATCCCGCTCGGTCGAGGGAAATTCAGATGAACAAGATGGTTTCAACCCGGGGAAATGTTCCCATTCGCTTGGGGTTCTTCGATCGCTTGGCGCGGCGATTGGTCGTTCGCCAATTGGATGGCTTGCGTCGTGGCCAGATCACGCTCGTTGATGCCGGCGGTACGCGCGCCTACGGTCAAGCCGCGGAGTTGCATGCGACGATCGACGTGCATCATCCGCGGTTTTACCGCGATGCGGTCGTGAGTGGCAGCATTTCGGTTGGCGAATCGTACATGCGCGGCGACTGGGATTGCGATGATTTAACTAGCTTATTCCGAATCTTTGTGCGAAACCGAGACTCAGCGAATCGGCTGGAGGGTGGATTGGCCCGTCTCGCGGGATGGGGCCAGCGGATGCATCACGGGTGGCGTGCGAACACGCGCGCCGGGAGCCGTCGGAATATTGAAGCTCACTATGATCTGGGCAATGATTTCTTTCGCCTGTGGCTCGACGACACGATGGCTTATTCGAGCGGCATCTTTCCCAGGTGCGACGCGACGCTGGGCGAAGCCTCGACCGAAAAGTTCGATCGCGTTTGTCGCAAGCTCGACTTGGGGCCAGGGGATGATGTGCTCGAAATCGGCAGCGGCTGGGGGGGCTTTGCGCTGCACGCGGCAGGGCACTATGGGTGCCGAGTGACCACGACTACGATCTCGAAAGAACAATTTGACGTCGCCCAGAGGCGTATCCACCAAGCCGGTTTGGACGAGCGCATTACGCTTCTCAATCAGGACTATCGCGCATTGGCTGGCCAGTTCGACAAGTTGGTTTCGATCGAAATGATTGAAGCCGTCGGCTATCGGAATTTCGACGCGTTCTTTCGCCAATGCGGCGGGCTGCTGCGGCCGGACGGGACGATGATGCTACAGGCCATCGTCATGCCAGAGCGTGATTACGACAAATACCTGCGTTCGGTCGATTTCTTACAGCGTTACATCTTTCCAGGAGGCTGTTTGCCTTCACTGGGAGCCATTCTGGAATCGGTCGGTCGCACGACAGACTTGCGTTTTGCAAACGCAGAGGATTTTGGCGCCCATTATGCGCAGACGTTGCGCTGCTGGCGGCACGCGTTTCGCCAGCGGCTCGATGAGGTGCGGCGGCAAGGTTTTTCGCCGGCGTTCATCCGCATGTGGGAATACTATCTTTGCTATTGCGAAGCAGCGTTTGAAGAACGGCACGTCGGTGTTTTGCAAATCCAATTCGACAAGCATTTATGCCGTCGGGATCCGTATCGACTCCGCGCGGCTGCGGCGCAAGGCGATCGCTCATTTTCGCCAATCCCGGCTACGATGCCGGCCCTTCCCTCCATGCTTTGCGGAGAATAAGTGGATCGATGGGGATGTTACAAATTGGAATCGACGCCGTCGAACGCGGTCTCGTCCCGGACGTTTTGACCCGGGCTGCGATCCGTCGTTTGTGCCGGGCGCGGTTGCTCAAATCGGATCAGGGTGAAACGGAACAAGCCCCTGGAGTCCAGCAAGCGTTCGTCGAATCGATGCGCCACGGACCGATTGCTCCGGTGCCAGAAAAGGCCAATCAACAGCATTACGAATTGCCACCAGAGTTCTTTTCGACCATCCTCGGTCCGCGGCGAAAATACAGTTGCTGCTATTTTGCCAACGTCGATAGCACGTTGGCTCAAGCAGAAGAGACCGCGCTAATCGCGACATGCGCGCGGGCCCAGCTTTCCAATGGCCAAGACATCTTGGAACTTGGTTGCGGTTGGGGATCTCTGTCGTTATGGATCGCGGAGCAGTTTCCGGGGAGCCGGATTACGGCGGTGTCCAATGCGGCACCCCAGCGGCGTTTTATCGAGCTGGAAGCTCGCCGGCGAGGATTGGGAAATCTCAGAATCGTCACGGCCGACATGAACGATTTTGCGCCGCGCAGCAACCAATTTGATCGGGTTGTTTCGGTCGAGATGTTCGAGCACATGCGAAATTACGAGCAACTCTTGGCTCGGATCGCGTCGTGGTTGCGCCCCGCGGGCAAACTTTTTGTTCATATTTTTTGCCATCGTCGGCTGGCATATGCGTTTGAATCCGACGGAGCGGCGAATTGGATGGGGCAGCATTTTTTTACGGGTGGAATCATGCCCAGCTCCGATTTGCTGCAGCGGTTCAATCGGGACATGATCGTCACCGGACAATGGACTTGGCCGGGAATCCATTATCAGCGGACCTGTGCGGCCTGGCTGGCGAATATGGATGCCCGTCGTAACGAGGTGCACTCAATCTTGGTGTCGACTTACGGAAGCAATCACGCTTGGCGTTGGCTCAACCGTTGGCGCACGTTTTTTCTCTCCGGTGCGGAACTCTTTGGATACGCGCGCGGACGAGAATGGTGCGTTTCGCACTATTTGCTGGAGCAAGCCGTGTAACGTGACGCAATTGCCAACCGCGGGAGCATAGTGCCCATGGGACAAACACTACTGATCGCTTTGTTGGGCCTACTGCTTGTGATGCTCTTGCTTTGGTGCCTGTCCTTGGCCCGCCGCGATGCGAGCATCGTCGACCCGTTTTGGGGAGCGGGCTTTGCGCTGACGGCCTGGCTCGTTGTGTGGTGGAATTGGCCGGCGAGTCCGCGCGGTTTGTTGCTCGCCTGGCTGACGACGATTTGGGGACTCCGGCTTTCAATCTTTCTATTGCGGCGCAATTGGGGCAAAGGGGAAGATCGACGTTATGTTGCCATGCGCGAGCGGCACGGCCAGCGCTTTTGGTGGATCAGCCTGTTCACCGTCTTTCTCCTGCAAGGTGTGATTCTCTGGTTTATCGCTTTACCGATCCAAGTATCGGCGGCGATGCGTTCGATCAATCCACTGGGATGGATCGATGGGATCGGCACATTGGTTTGGTGCGTCGGTTTATTCTTTGAGGCGGTTGGCGACTGGCAACTGGCGCGATTCAAGGCCGGCGCGAGGAACGCCGGGCGCGTCATGGACCGCGGATTATGGCGGTACACGCGGCACCCAAATTATTTTGGCGATTGCTGCGTCTGGTGGGGTCTTTATTTCATCGCCGTGGCGGGCGGGGCCTGGTGGACAATCGCCAGCCCGTTGCTGATGTCGCTCCTGTTGATGCGCGTTTCCGGTGTGACGCTTTTGGAAAGCACGATTGTCGACCGCCGTCCGGAATATGCGGCGTACCAAGCTCGCACGAGTTCCTTTTTCCCCTGGTCGCCGAAATCAAGCTAATTCCCCCGGCAGGGCGGCTCGTTGGCCCGCATCGTTTTGACGACGCACGCGGAGCTAGATCGATTTGCGCTCTAAGGCGCTCCGATTAGGTCGCGCCAAATTCCAAACGAGGCCGATTTTTTCCAATACGCACAGCGTGCAATACGTCACGTCCAATTCCCACCAGCGATGTCCGTGGGCGACGGAGCGCGGGTCGGCGTGATGATTGTTGTGCCAACCTTCGCCGTTGGTCAGCAGCGCGAATAGCCAGTTGTTGCGACTGTTTTCCCGAGTCTCGTAATTGCGATAGCCCCAAATATGCGCGGCCGAGTTGATCGCCCAGGTCACGTGCCAGGTATAGATCGTGCGATAAATCGCGCCCCACAATAGCCATTGCAGTCCGATCTGCACCGTTCCGGCAAGTGTTCCCGTGATGAGCCAACCGACTCCCAGGCCAAGCGCGTAGATCAGCATTGCGTGTGCGGTGTAGACCCAAACCCAATTCAACCCTCGCTGCAACCACAAGTACAATGGGTCGCGCATCAAGTCGCGAACGTAGCGATCGTAAGCTGACGCAGTCGATAGCTCTCGATTATCGACAAACAGCCAACCCATGTGGGCCCAGTATCCACTGACCATCGGCGTGTGCGGATCGGGCTGGTGATCGGAGTGTTGATGGTGGACGCGGTGCACAAGCGTCCAGCGGGCAGGTGAGTCTTGAAAACTGCAAACGCCCAAAATCGAAAGCGTATATTCAAACCATTTGGGACACTGAAATCCGCGATGGGTCAGCAGTCGGTGGTAACCCGCGCCGATCCCCATCGAACAAAACAGATAATTGCCGACGGGAAGAAAGAGTAGACCCCACCAACTAAAGAAATAAGGGATAAACGCCAACGGGATCAACAAATGAAACCCAATCACGGGGATCACGTACTCCCAAAGTACGCGGCTCTGCGAATCGACCATTTTGGGATGCGGAACACTGGGGTGAGCTAGATCAAATCGAGCGTGTTCCACGTGCAGTTGGTCGTCGACGGTTTGACGCGGTTCGTCGGATACCTTTGGTGAAGGTTGCTTAGTTTTAAAGTCGACTGCCATCGCCCGTTTCGCCAAATCAGTGTGGGTGCTGCATGAATCTAGTTGCACACCAGTTTAGCGGGGCGGATGATAAAGCAAAACTCCTTTTTTTTCGTTAATTGTCGGGTTGCCGAGATTTGGCACCCCAATGGGTGGCAGAATGCCCGTAGCGAAGTCCCAATGGCACGCAACGCAAAATGGCTGCAAGGCTGGGTGCCAACGTGACACAATCGCGTGACGAACTGATGCAAGTGTTGAACTGCTTTCCCGAAACCGCAGGGCGTGCGGAAAGCACACTGCTCCAACGCGTCGCAAGCGGATTGAGCGGGGCGAGCGTTTGGCGCCTCAATGGCACTTCCGGAGACTGGGCCGTCCGCCGTTGGCCGGAGGGGTACGACGAGAATCGGCTGACGTGGATTCATCAAGTCCTGCTCGGCTTGCCCCAATCGCTCCCGCTTCCAATTCCCTTGCGAACGCTAGACGGACAATCCTTCGCGCGGCGTGGCGATTCGTTGTGGAGTGTCGAGCCGTGGATGCGCGGCGAGGCGAATTATTGGCGCGAGCCATCCGACAAAAAATTAGTCGCGGCGGTGCAAGCATTGGCGGCCTTTCACCGCGCTGTCCAGGACTGGGCATCGGGTCCGCAGCTCATACCGGCGATCGCTAATCGAATCGTCGCGTTGAAACAGCATTCCGATTCTGTTGCTCATTACGCCAAAGCCATCGGTGATAGTCGGGATGAATTGCCAAGACTCTCTCGCGAGATTCTTGTCGGTGCGCAATTTCAAATCGTTCCGTGGCAGCGCGCATTGAACGCTGTCGCTCAGGCGTCCGAAGTTCTGGTTCCCTGCATGCGCGACGTGTGGCATGACCACGTATTGTTTGTGGGCGATCGAGTCAGCGGGCTGATTGATTTTGGCAGCCTGCGTCTTGACTCGATCGCAACAGATTTCGCCCGACTGGTGGGGAGCTTGGTGGACGACGACGAACGGCAGTGGCGCTTGGCGCTGGACGCGTATCGATCGGCTGGGAATTTTGCGCAGGGCAACGTAAGTCTGATCGGCGTGATCGATGGAAGTTCGCAGGTGATTGCGGGATTAAACTGGGTCCGCTGGTTATTCGTGGAAAAGCGAAGCTTCGAAAACCAAACCCTGGTAGACGATCGACTGAAAAGAATCTTGCGTCGCTTGAGTCACCCGCGGGAATTTGAGATCTAGATTCCTAGGAGAAGTCGAAGGTCAGTGGCGGATGCTCGTTCGCTTGCGCGCTTTGATGTGGCACTTCTGTGTTCCCTCGCCCTCAATGACTTCGCAATTGGTGGGACAAAGCCTGGCATCGTCGCGCGAAGTCATTGAGGGAGAGGGTCAGGGTGAGGGGACCGCATTTGCAAACAGCTCTCCCCTCATCCTAGCCTTCTCCCCAAATTTAACTCAAAACAAGTTCTTTTGACTCTCAATTGTCTCTGTTCGTTAAGATTGGGGGAGAAGGAACAGAAATAGCCCAACATCAAAATTTGCGCGTCATACGTATCCGGCACGCGAAATCGCATGATTGCCCCGCAATGCTATCGTCCCAATTGACATTGAGCGAGGTTTGGGCAAATTGGTACTGTCACGGCGCAGGACCGGACCGAGAATGATTGCTGACGGGACAGAGAACATTGATCATGCTGCAACATAAGCCCTTTGCACTGATTCTGATTTTTGGATGGATTGCTTCATCCATCGCTTGGTCCGATGACGACCTGCAAGCGATCAAGATTCAGGCGCTGTATCAAATTCAGAGCGGGACTCGCGAAGGGCGTGTGGTCCTCCTGTGCAACATACCCGAGGGCCACCATATTTACTCGACGCAGCAAGCGTCTCCTCCCGGCCCGACAAAAATCAAAATTGCCGATTCGGACAAGTTCAAATTGACCGCAGGGTTCACGCCCGATCGCAAACCGGCGGTGATTGAACACGACCCGGTTTTTGAAACGCGGCTGGAACTGTTCGATGGCAAAGTCGCGTTTACGGCGCCGTTACAATTAACGGGCGACGCAGAATTGGAAAAACTGGCTATCGAGTTAACGATCAACTGCCAAGTCTGTTCGAACAACGAATGTGTGATTGTTCGCAATAAGAAGATCGAGGTTCGGTTCGGCGGATATTTTGACCCCGAAGCTGAAAAAAAGGCCCAACCTTCGCAATCGCCTAAAGGCTCCACCGGCGGCAAGGATGACTAGCCGTGCGGCAACATCCCCTTCGAGCCGGGCGGATTCCAGTAGACTGTTGATTCGCTTTGCCAAGGGCCGATACTCTATATACGCAAGCGATGTTTGCCCGCAGCGGTTTTTCCCTCACGACAAAAGGTCTGAACCAAGTCCGCGACACCATGATTGCAACGACCTACCGCAATCCGACGATTTGCTTGCTGGCCAGCGTATGCCTGCTCCTCATCCCCACGCATGGGCTCGGGCAATCCGCCGAGAACATTCGCTGGAACAGCTCATTCACCATCGAGCCGAACGGCGTCGATGGACGGCTGAATGTCATGGCCGAGATCGATCTGGGATTCCATATCTACGGAACGAAGAAAATCCACGCGGAGATCCCGACTAGCTTTTCCATTGAAAAGGGTTTCACAGGCGTCACGATCGCGGGCGATTTCGAAGCCGACGTCGACCCGGTCGTTGGCTTTGATCCGGCGACGAACGAAGAAACGACCTATTACGAAGGGATAGTGACTTGGACTGCCCCAATCAAATTCGAATCGGCGACCAGCCCAAAGCCCGCGACAATTCCGATCAAGATCAAAGGCCAAATCTGTGACGAAGGCAGCAAATGCAATTTGTTTTCGTCGGAGGCAACGTCGCATTTCGTTCCTAAAATTGCCCCCGGGGATGTGTTTCGACCAGAATCCGCCCCCGTGGTATTCAGCGGTTCGTTGACGCCATCCGTCGCCAAACCCGGCCAAGCCGTCGCGTTGCGGCTCGAAGCAGAACCAGAACCCGGATGGAAAATTCCCGGCTTGATTGGCACGAGCGCATCAACGGAATCGCCAACGGCTTCAAAGCCCACCCTCGTCGTGTTGAACAAGACCAACGGTTGGCGGGTGCACGACCCGATCGCCGACCCGGCAAGCAAGGGGACGGCGGATGGCCAGGGCAAATTGGCGTGGATCATTTCTGTCGACGTTCCCGCGGACGCCGAGAAAAAAGCGTACTCACTCGGAGGACTTGTCGCGTTTCAGGCCGAAGGGAGCGACGGCGCAAAAAAATCCGCGACGTTCGGCTTTAAAGTGGAATTGCCCGTGGGAGCCGAATCAATTCCGGGCACGATTCCCTTCAGCTTCGAGCCAGGTCCGTCGTACGAGCAAATCCAGAAGCTCCTCGTCGACCGAACAGCGGCGGAGAAAGTTAAAGCTGGCAAGTTCGCCAACTACAGTATTCCCGCCGTGATGGCTTTGGCGTTCCTGGCGGGCTTCATATTGAATTTCATGCCCTGCGTGCTTCCGGTCATTGGCTTGAAAATCATGTCTTTTGTGCAACAAGCGGGCGAGCATCCCGGCCGCGTTTTTTTACTCAACTTAGCGTTCGCGCTGGGTGTGATGGCAGTGTTCATGGTGCTGGCCTTCGTCGCATCGCGGCCATCGGGGAGCTGGGGCGAGCTTTTCCAGAACGATCAGTTTCAGATCGTGATGATCGGAGTCGTGTTTTCCTTTGCACTCAGTTTTTTGGGCGTATGGGAGATTCCTATTCCGGGAATGTCGGGCACGGGCGTCGCGGGCAAGATGGCGGCCAAAGATGGATTCCTCGGGGCCTTTGTCAAAGGCATTCTGACAACGCTCTTGGCGACGCCTTGCTCGGGTCCGCTTTTGATTCCGACCGTCATTTGGGCGCTAGCCCAGCCGCAATATTTGACCTATCTCACGTTTGCCGCAATGGGCTTGGGGATGGCGATGCCCTATCTGGTGTTTGGGGCCTTTCCCAAATTAGTTGGGATGTTGCCCCGGCCGGGAAATTGGATGTTGACCTTCAAGCACACGATGGGATTCGCCATGTTGGGCGCGGCGATTTTTCTTTTCGGAAGTTTGAAGGAAAAATTTGCAATTCCAACTTTATCGATGTTGTTGGCCATTGGGGTCGCCTGTTGGGTCGTCGGTCACACGTCGATTGCGGCGGAATTGCGCGACAAGCTAAAAGCCTGGGCCTGGGGCCTGACGATCATCGCCGTGGGCTGCTGGATCGCGTTTGTCGCGCTGATGTCGCAATACGAATTAGAATGGAATACATTTTCCAAAGCATTGCTCGAGGAAAAACTGGCTGAGGGGAACATCGTCTTCGTTGATTTCACGGCGGATTGGTGAGCGACTTGCAAAACGAACGAGCGGTTCGCTCTCAACACGAAAACGACTAAACAATACTTCGAAGACAACAAGATCGTTGCGCTCAAAGCGAAGCGCGACAAAAATCCGGAAGTCGATCCGTTTTTGGAGCAGATCGGCAACACCGGCAAAGGGATTCCTTACTACGCGGTCTTTCGGCCCGGAGCCGACGAGCCTTGGCAATTCGACGGCATCTTTTTTTCGAGTGGGCAGATGATCGAGAAGATTCAGCCCGCCGTCTCCCCTCCCCCGATCGACTCATCGATACCGCCGATGGCGGTGCGATAATCGCCTCTCGCTCGGCGAAAGGGCGATCTTTCGCGGAGCGAAAGGCGAAATTGCCTCTCGGCCACCGCAGAACTTAAATGAAGTCGGCCGTTTTCGCGAAAAGTACGGGATCGCAATCGACGATAATGGCGTCACGATGGCGAAATAATTTGTGGAATTAGGGGATCGGATACTATAAGATCGGATGCATGTGGGTAGGAAGGCACGCATGACTCAAAAAGAACTATGGCTGCGGCGATTGGTGCGCCGCTTACAGTTCGGCGTATTCCTCAAGTCGTTTGTGGATGCCGCCGTCGTTTTTTGCCTGTCGGTAGGCGTGGTGTTTTTGGCCGTCAAGTTGCTTTGGCCGGCTTGGTGGCCCGCGACTCTATATCTCTTGCTGTTGACGATCCCGCTCACGCTGGCGGCGTATTGGCTGAGCCGCCGGGCTATGTATTCGCAATCGCAAACGGTGGCGATGTTGGATCGCCGGATCGGCGCAGGCGGGCTGCTCATGACCTTGATGGAACAGCCCCACGATCAATGGGAGTCTCGGTTGCCGGAGGCTCGACAAGATTGGCTCCGCGGATTGCCGCCGATTCGACCGGTTCGGCTGCTGAAACATTTGGTCGTTCCGCTCTTGTTTTTGGTTGCCGCGATCGCATTGCCACCGCGCATCGCGCAATCCCTGACGTATCAGCCGTCGGCAATTTCGCAAACGCAAACCGAACAATTGGACCAATTGCTCAATCAACTCGCCGAAGCCGAAGTCTTGGCCGACGAGGAAACAGAAGAACTGCAAGCGGAAATCGAAAAGCTGAAACAGGAAACGAAATTCTCACCCTTGACCCACGAAGATTGGGCCGCGGTCGACACGCTGCGCGAAACGATGCAGATTGCGGCGGAATCGCGGAGGAATCAGATGTCGCAAGCGGCGAGCGCAATCGCCTCGGCCCAAGCCCGATTGCAAAACTCCGGCGAGCTGAGTGAACAGGATCGGACCGAGTTGCAACAGAAAATTGATTCGTTATGCGAGTCGGGCCAAAGCGATTCGCAAGGTGAAAACAAAAAGGGAGGCGGTAAAGGCCAAGGGGGAAAATCCGGCAAATTGAGCGGCCAAATCGCCCAATCGGAATGCCAAGGCAAACTCGGTGGCGATGCGAACGAATTGAAAGACGCGCTGAACGAGCTTGCCGAGATGATCGAATCCGAATGCGATCGACTCGATGGATTGTGAGCGGGGATGGGACTTGGCCCTGGTCAGGGCCTGGATGGCGACGGCAATCCGGGACGCGGTGCCGTCAATCGTGGACGAGGTGATGCGGAGTTGACCTATGGCGAGGAAACCGCTGAGCAAGGAGCTAAATTTAGGGACGTCGCAATCCCGGAGGGGATCGCGGACGAAAATGGCGATTTGATGGAAACAAAGTTTTCCGTGCCCGAAGTCAACCCAGAAACCCCGACCGGTCGGGCTGCTGCCCGCGACGCGCGCGATTCGACAGGTGATCAAACTTGGAAACAATCGCTTCGCCCGCGGCATCGTGAAGCGGTTAAAAAATATTTCGGACCCAAGTCCAGCCAATAGTCCTTCAACCGAAGGGTTTCCTTGAATCCAACCGCGACGGCCGCCGTGACAAATCCGCGACATCAACTTCTGTCACCCGGTGAAGTGGCCGAATCGACTCGGTTGGCCAACGGTCTGATCGACGGATTGAAGGCGGCGATCTTGGGGCAGGACGGGCTGATCACGTCGGTCGTGATCTGTCTGCTCGCGCGGGGACATGTGCTGCTCGAGGGGTTGCCGGGATTGGGGAAAACCCAACTCGTCAAATCGCTTTCGCGGTTGCTCGGATTGGAATTTCGCCGCGTACAGTTCACGCCTGATTTGCTGCCGAGTGACATTATCGGCGCGCCGATCTTGGAAGAAACCGCGCAAGGTCGAAAGTTGATTTTTCATCGCGGTCCGATTTTCGCCAACTTGGTGCTCGCCGATGAAATCAACCGGGCCACACCCAAAACGCAATCCGCGCTGCTGGAAGCGATGCAGGAGCAGCGCGTGACCGTAATGGGGACGACGCACGAGCTGCCGGCACCGTTTTTCGTTCTGGCGACACAGAATCCAATCGAGCTTGAGGGGACCTATCCGCTTCCGGAAGCTCAAATCGATCGCTTTACATTCAAAATCGACGTCCACGGCGTCAACAGTCAAACGTTGCAAGACATCATCATGACGCGGAAGAATGGTCAGCCGCCAGAATTGGCGCAAGTCCTCGACGCGGGCGAAATCGACGCGTTGTTTCAAGCCACGGATCGAATTCACCTGCCCCTAGCGGTCGCCAATTATATCGCACGGCTCGTCGCGACGACCGATCCGAAGAGTTCGGCAGCGCCCGACGAAATCAAGCGCTTTGTGCGGTTCGGCGCATCGCCGCGCGCGGCGATTGCCTTGGCCGGTACGAGTCGAGCAGCGGCGCTGCTGGCCGGAAAGCCCAACGTAGGCTTTGACCAAGTCCGGCGAGTTGCCCCGCATGTGCTCGGGCATCGGCTCTTGTTGAATTATTCCGCCAAGCTCGACGGGTTCGATGCACCCGGTGTGGTCGAGCGATTGTTGAGCGCGGTCCCCGAACTCGATCGATCGCTACCGCCCGACTTAAGCGACGCCGGAGCGGTGCACTAATGACCAGCAGACGTGCGAAGCGATGGCGTCTGTCCCCTGTGGTCTCGCTCGTTGGGCTGTTGGTCTCGGTCCTGACGGAAGGAGCCGCAGCCCGGCAGGACATTGGCCAATTCCAGCAAGACGATCTGGCCGCCGTTGTGCACTCGTTCCCCGCGGGTCAGGGCGGAGGCTACGCTCCCATCCCGATCGATTTGCAAAACCGCGGCCCCGATGCCCATATCGTAGTTCGCTTTCGGGCCGATCTTGAATCGTCGATCGTGGTGAGGAAACAGTTCATGATGCCGCAGAATTCGGAGCAGAAACTCCAATTGCTGGTTCCTGTTTTAGCCAACAGCTTCCATGGTGATTTAGAGTTCTATCGAAATGGGAAGCACTTAGACAAAATGCAAGCGAATGTGCGCGTGTCGGGCTCGAACGGATCTTCGTACGGTGGTCCGAGCGGGACCCTTCACGTCGCGCCGTATGTGGTTGAAGTTTCGGATACGGTTCCGGACTATTCCAAGCTCCTCAAATTCCTCGAGGACCATCATTTCAGTACCTATTGGTTCCAACCGCGGATCGAGCCGGCGTCGGCCCCAACCAACTGGCTCGGATATTCCGCGCTGGACGTGGTTACGATTCAGTTGGCTGAGTTGGAAAAACTCGACGTCGACCGGCAAAAGGCGCTGCTCGACTGGGTCCGTTGTGGCGGCAATCTGATCGTGCACAGCACCGGAGAAGCGGGCGCGGGGTCGAGTGAATTGGATGAATTGTTCGAGCTCGAGAGGGCGGCTGGGGCCAGTGGCTGGCTGTCGCTTGCGGATTTATACAGCGGGACTCCGAGAATATTGCCAGCCCAGGCAACACAGTATTCGTCGCGCGCGGAAGGCAAGCGCGAGAACGAAGATCTCTCGATTCGATTTGTGATGCTGGGTCGGTTGCTGGCGATCTCGGAATCGCCCTATGCCTGGTCGTCGGAGAAATGGGGAGACATATTCAACGCGATTGGCGAGAACAATTTGGATTGGAGCGATCGCTACGGAATCACGCCCGCGAGCAAATCCGACAATTTCCTGGAATTCCTCGTTCCAGGAATTCGTCGCATACCGGCCTGGGGATTTATTACCTTGATCACCATTTTCGTCGTCTTGATTGGTCCGGTGAGTCTGTTTGTTCTGAGGCGAAGGAACCAATTGACGCAATTGCTTTGGACGGTTCCGACAATTTCGCTGATCACCTGTGCGTTACTTTTTACCTATTCGACTTTCTCCAATGGATTTGGCACGAAGTCGCGGCTTCGCAGTTTGACGGTGCTCGACCAACGCAATCAGACTGCCGTTTCCTATTCGCGATTGGCGCTCTTTACTCCCGCGGGGTCGACAAAATTGCGGTTTCAAGCCTCAACTTCGGTGACTCCGATTTGGGCGGAAGTCGGGATCTTTGGCAGCGGCTCAGTGGATTGGAGCGAGCTGCAAGAATTGAGCGGAGGCTTTCATCGCGCCAACAAGCAATCGCAATTGCAGTTGTTGCAACCGCGGACCGAGCGCGGGCATTTGGAGTTCGGCAAAGTCGCGGACGCTAAATTGCCAGTCACCAATGGCTTGGAATGGGCGCTCAAGCGGTTGCTCGTGTGCGGGCCCGATGGGCAGTTGTATTGGTGCGAGGAATTGGCTGCCGGTGCCCAAGCCATGCTTTCACCGGCGCAGGCCGAGGATTTAGAAAAAATCCCCCAGGCGATCGAGGCACAAGTCCTCCGTTCGCCGGCAGACGGGCTCGAGCCCCCGGACTTCGGAGGTTATCGATCCTATTATAGTTCTGCTTCAACGCCGTCGGTTAATATCAGAATGGGAAAAATGGAACGGTACATTTCTCAATTCCGCAGCAACAAGGCTTCGGCTCTCTTGCCACCCCAAAGCTACATTGCGATCGTCAGCGAGGCCCCTTCGTTGGATTTGGGGATCGAGCGCCATTCGCTCAAGGAACAGTTGAATATCCTGGTGGGGTTTTATTAGTTGCCGAAGCGACGGGCGAATGGTCTATCCCGAATTGCCCCGAGTGAACGACCCATGAACGACGCCGTGATTCTCGACCCGAGTTTGCTCTCGCAAAACGCGGCGGTTCGGCCGATGGCTGCTGGGCCGATCATCGACATTGTGGAAATGAGCCGCCATTTCGGTTTATTGAAAGCGGTCGATCACGTTTCGTTGCAAGCCAGGCCTGGTCAAATCGTCGGGTTCATTGGACCCAATGGTGCTGGGAAGACGACGACCATGCGGATTCTGGCGACCCTCGATTTGCCGACGTCGGGTGAGGCGTTTGTCTGCGGCCATTCAGTCGTCGACTATCCCGATCAGGTCCGTCGTGTGATGGGCTATATGCCCGATTCGTTTGGCAAGTATCCCAACATGAGTGTCGTCGAATATTTGGATTTCTTCGCGCGGGCCTATGGACTTCGCGGAACGGCGAGGCGAGACGCCGTCGATCGCGTGTTGGCGTTCACCGAGCTAAACGGCCTAACCGAGAAGCCAATCAAGACGCTTTCGAAGGGCCTTTCCCAGCGGTTGGGTTTAGCGCGGACGCTGGTCCACGATCCCCAAGTCCTTATTCTGGACGAGCCGGCCGCGGGATTGGACCCGCGCGCCAGAATCGAATTGCGGGAGTTAGTTCTGGCGTTGGCCCGCGAATTAAGAAAGACCATTTTGATCAGTTCGCATATCTTGACCGAGCTAGGTGAAGTCTGCGACGCCGTCGTGATTATCGAGGCTGGCAAGATACTAGCAGGCGGCACGATCGACGATATCCAAAAGTTGACACGCTCATCGCGACTGCAAACGGCGGCATCGACGTTGATCATTCGTCTCGCGGCGCATTCCACGGCGGAGCAATCGAACCGGCTGGCGAAGTGGTTGCTGGAGCAGCCCTTGGTTCACCAAATACGCGATAGCCACCTGTGCGTCTCTGTCGATTTTGCCGGGGACGAAGCCCAACAGTGCGCGTTGCTCAAGCAACTTTGCGAGGCAGGATTTTCGGTGTGCGAGTTTTTCGGCAAGAGCGAATCGTTGGAAGAGGCATTCATGGAGATTACCAAAGGGATCATGCAATGAGCGGTTCCGCTGAGCCCCAGGTCGTTTCCACGAATCTCAGTTTTTGGGATCGGGCCAGCGATTGGGTCAATCCCATCTTGGTCAAAGAGATTCGCCAAGCCTTCAAGAGTCGAATTTTTGGCTTCGCGTTTGTGTTGCTGCTGGGACTCTGTTGGGTCATCTCCTATTTGGGCACGGTTTCTGTTGGCCGCGGGCTCGAGTTTTATTCGTATGGCACGATCTTCTTCGGTTGGTATTTTCTCGTCCTGTTCGGCGCGATATTTGTCGTCGTTCCATTCACGCTTTATTGGAACATGTGCGCCGAGCGAATGGACGACACGCTCGATACGCTGAGCATCACGACGCTCCGTGCGCGGCGGATTGTGAACGGCAAATTGGCCGGGGCCTTGGTGCAAATATTGTTCTATTTTGCCGCGATCCTTCCGTTCATCGCGTTTACATCGCTCTTGAACGGCTTTCGATTGGGGGTTGCCTTGATATTCCTGGTCATTGTTTTTTCTTTATCGATCGCGACCTCGACACTTGCCCTTGCCTTGAGCACACTGACTAAATCGCGGATTTTTCAGGGGATTCTAGGACTGGCATTGATCGCCGGCATCCTCTGGGTGTATCTGATGTCTGTCGGAGGAATACTTCAAAGCGGCGGACTGTTCGACCCGCCGGATAGCTGGCAATTCTACTGGCCCATGCTCATCCTGATTGGCGCTTTGTGGGCTGTGGCGATGTTTCTACGAGAGATTGCGATCTCGGCGCTGACGTTCGAGTCGGATAACCGAAGTTCGGGAATTCGGATCACGTTGACAGTCCTGTTTTTGTTTTTCTGGAGTAGCTTGCCGGTCCTTTGCTTTTTTGTCGGCGGGCCCTTTTCGGCTCGCGACGTTCACCAGATGTCGGTTGCCTATACCGTTAGCACGGCAATTGCCTTGGGGATTGTGTCTCTGTTCCTCGTCGCCGAACCCGTGGAATTATCGCGCCGCGTGCGGCGGCAGATTCCGCGGAATCGAATGCTCAAAATGCTGGTCGCACCTTGGTTCCCCGGCGCCAGTCGCGGTTATCTCTTTGTGCTGGTCCATGTCGTCGCAATGATCGGCATCCTTTTGTTGATCATGATCCTGATCGGTCCCTACAGCGCTCCGTCGAGCAGTTATTACGGGTATTATGGCGGGTATGGGGAAAGGCATCCGGTTGTTTTTTCCCTGGACTATTTGGTCATTTACGCCGGGGTTGCCTGTTTGGCGACGCGGCTGGCGCGAACTCAGTTTCCTCAGCTTCGCGCAGCCGAACTTCGATTGTCCGCGTTCATTATTGTATTGGGGATCGTTTTGGCCCCACATATCTTCGACGTCTTGCGATTGATGCTGGGAAAGTGGGACAACGACTTTCACTTTTGGATGATCTTGAGCCCATTTTTTTATCAATCGTGGCGCCTCGGCATCGAAATGGTCAGCGTCCTAACTTTCGTTGCGGCACTCGTAGTCGTCGCCAATATCCCAGGAATCGCGCGAGACATCATTGACATGTATCGGCCGATCCCCGCGGGATCGCCGAAAAGTTCACCGAGCGCGGAAGCGGCCTTAATGAGGCAATTGGAAGTTCCAGGGCAAGCAGAATCGCGGCGATCACCATGAACAACGATCCGGACGTTCGTAACGCCGTTGAAACGTTTCAATTAGGCCTTCCACGGCTTCCGGTTGCCGGCAGATCGGGTGAATTACTGGGGCGAGCGGCGGGGAATTCACTCGAGTTTCAAGAGCATCGACAGTATCTGCCGGGCGATGATATCCGGCATCTCGATTGGGCGGCGTACGGGCGTACCGACAATCTGATCGTAAGACTATACCGCGAAGAAACCAGCCTGCAAACGCAAATTCTGTTGGATATGAGTCGCTCGACGGCCATTGGCGACGGAGCCAAATCGCGCGTGGCGAGGCAATTGGCAACTGCGATGGGACTGATGGTGGGAGCCATCGGCGGCCACCCAACGATCACGTTGCTCGGCGACGAGCAGCCGCTGAGACAATTGAATCGCGGCGACTTCGAATTATTGGTCTCACTTGAGCCCAAAGGACGGATCAGTTTGGCCGAGTTGACCATGCGCCAACGCGTACTTCTCAAGACCCATTCGGCCCGGATCTTGATCAGCGATTTTTTGTATCCGCACGACGCCACACAGCTCATTCGCACTTTGGCTGCGGGAAGCACTTTGTTTTGGGTCGTTCAAGTGCTCACGCGATTTGAATCCGATCCTCAGCCGATCGGAGGTCGGAAATTGTCGGATGTCGAAACACGCGACGAAACCGACCTACGCATTAATCAGATAAGTATTGCTCGCTATCGCTCTCGATTGCATCGGCTGCAAGAACAGTTGCGGGCGGAAGTGGTACGGATCCACGGCTGTTTCGTGACCGTTGTGGCCGAGTCCGGATTGATGGAGATTTGTCAACGCGATTTGTGCAAGGCGGGAATCTTGCGTCCTCGTTAATCCAATCGGCGACATTGCGTCCCAGGCTGATCGACTTTTGAGGTGGCGAAATTCGATGTACTTTGCCAATCCTTGGGGTTTGCTGGCGTTGGCCGCGGTCCCCTTCATCGTGTTTATTCATTTGTTTCAACGGCGATTCCCACCGCTGGAGGTCGCGGGGCTTTTTCTTTGGCTCAACGACGAGCGAGTGAAGACGTCCGGCCAGCGCATCGATCGATTGCCGGTGACATGGACGTTGCTGCTGGAATTGCTGGCCGCGACCATGCTCGGCTTGCTTTTGTCCCAACCGCGGTGGATCGATTCGCACTTGGTCCAGCACGTCGTTGTCGTTCTGGATAACTCGGCGTCGATGCTCGCGCGCGATGGGGAACACCTGACGTCATGCGACCGCGCGGTTGCCGAGGTTGATCGGCGGATGCGTGCCGCGGGACGCAACGCGCGTGTTACCCTGATTGCGACGGGGCGTCGCCCGGCGATGTTGGCCGGTCCAGCGGCGACCTGGGAAGATGCCGCGACGATCCTGGCAGATTGGTCGCCCCAGGACACTCGACACGATTTCGATTCCGCCTGGGACATGGCCCAACAACTGGCCGACAGCGGCCAATTGCTTTTCATCACCGACGCCTTGCCCGAAGGCGGCACGGTACCGAAAACGTTTGAAGTCATGGCATTCGGGGCGCCGGCGGCCAACCTGGCGTTCGAAACGGCGCGCTGGAGCCTCGATCCCAAATCGCTTCAAGGCAATCTATACCTTCGCATCAAGAATTATTCGTCGCGTGCGGCTTCCGCAACGATGATCGGCCGGTCGGTCGATCGCGAAGTGGTCCGGCGATCGCTTGAATTCGGCCCCGGGGCTACGGTTCCCATGTCGTTCGACGTTCCAGGAGGGATCCAACAACTCGTGCTGGAGCTTGAGTCACCGATGGATGCGCTACCAACCGATAGCCGTATCACGCTCATCGAACCGCAGTCCCGCACGTTGCGTATATCGAATGAGTTGCCCGACCCGTTCCCCGGGCGTCCAGCCATCGATCGCGTTTTGCAATCGCTGGACGGGATTGAGGTCGCGGCGAGCGACGCGGCCCATTTGCGTATTGGCACGCGGGCGCTCGCGGCCGCAAATCCCGAGGACGATCGTTGGCGTTTGACGATCGGGCCGATCGAACTCGACGGCCCGCAACAAGCGGCGGCTGTTCAAACGGCGGGTCCGTTCTTGATGGACCGGCGGAATGAACTCGTAGAGGGAGTCTCAATGGAGGGCGTCATTTGGGCTGGCGTGCAGCCGACCGAAAGCATCCCCTTGAATCCGCTGGTCAGCGCGACTCCCTACGTTTTGGTGGGCCAGTCGATGGAATCCCCGACGCCGCATTTTTTTCTCAACGTCGACTTATCCAAGTCGAACCTGGTCGAAAGCCCGGCGTGGCCGATACTGATCAACAACATGGTCGAATCTTGTCGCGACAGTCTACCGGGTTTGCGGCAATGGAATTACCGGGTCGATGAATTGATAACATTTCAGCTTTCGGCCGAAAGGCTGGGGGCGTCCGCAACGCCACTCCTATTGAAGTCGGGCGGGCGCGAGCGAAAAATTGCTCGCGCGGGCACCATCGAAATCCCTCCCTTGTTGCAAAGCGGCGTCTTTGAGCTACGCGATGGCGAGCAGAGTCTTGGAACGTTTGCCACCAATTTTTTTGATGCCGCCGAATCGGACTTGAGTCAACTTGCCAAGGGCGTGATTCCGCGCGATGCGTCGCAGGGTTTGAGCGGCTTTGCCGTGAGCGAAAGCCCACAATGGTTGTGGCTAATCTTAATCGGATTGGCCTTGTCGGCATTGTTCGCCGATTGGGCAATACTGCGGCGAGACGTGCGGCGCGAGGCACTATGATTCGCTTCGACTATCCCGAAGTTTTTCTGCTCGCGATTCCGCTGGCGCTGGCCTTTCGCCGTTGGGGCTGGACGCGCGGCCCAACGGGCTGGTTGCGAGCGGGGATGGCAATCCTGCTCTTGGCGGCGATGGCCATTCCCCGATTGAATCGATCTGGCCCAGGCAGCGACGTCGTCGTCGTCGTCGATTTGTCACGATCGATGCCGAGCGGATCCCGCCCAATCATGCGCGATTTGATCAAGGACATCGAGGCGTCGCGAGGAACGGGTGACCGAATTGCAGTCGTCGCGTTTGGTCAACAACCCGTCGTCGAGCGCGAACTTTCCGAGACGGCGTACTTCTCGGAGTTCACCCAGCCCGTTTCGGCCGACGGCTCCGACCTCAATGAAGCGCTCTTGACCGCGCTCGATCGACACAGCGATCCGAATCGCCCGATGCGAGTCCTCGTATTGAGCGACGGCGAGTATAACGGCGCGTCACCGCTCTATGCCGCGCGGCGCGCCCGCGACAGAAGCGTGCCGATTGATTATCGATCGTTTGAGAAACCGATCGCCGGGGATTGGGCCGTCGAGTCGTTGAGCTTGCCGCGCGATATCTCGCCCAATGAGCCGTTTCAGTTTTCGGTGATGGTTTACGCCGACCAGGAATCAGCGAGTACGGTGATTGTACAACGGGACGGCCTAGAGATTGCGCGGCGCAGTGCGGACTTGCGACCCGGCCTGAACCGGCTCAATTTTCGCGATTGGGTTTCGGATGGCGGGCTGCATCAATACGCCGCGGAGCTCGACGTATTGACGGACGCTTCGCAGAGACCGCTGCGCGATGCAAACTTCGAAAACAATCGCGCCTCCGGGGTGGTTCGCGTGGTCGCCAGCCCCAAGCTGTTGTTGATTACTCACGACGGTCAACCAGGAAACGTGGGTCGGGCTTTGACCGCCGGGAAAATTCCGTTTGATGCCGTGGCACCAAGTCAACATCCGTTGACGCTCGATGCCCTTGAGGGCTACCGTGCCGTGATTTTGGAAAACGTCTCGGCCGAATCGATCGGCCGCGTTCGCATGGAGCACTTGGCGCAATACGTCGAGGATCTTGGGCGCGGGTTGCTGATGACGGGCGGCAGACAGAGCTACGGCACCGGCGGCTATTACCAAAGCCCGCTCGATCCCATACTACCGGTCGCAATGTTCTCGCAAGAGGATCAACGCCGAAGTCGCGTGGCTTTGGCAATCGTGCTCGATCGATCGGGAAGCATGGCGGTACCGGTGGCCGGAAATCGGAACAAAATGGACTTGGCCAATCTCGCATCCGCCGAATGCATCAAGCTCTTGTCGGCAGAGGATATGGTCGCCGTGATCGCCGTTGACAGCCAACCACACGTCATCCAGCCGATGACAAGAGTCTCCAATTCGGCGGCGATCCGCAATCGAGTCCTCCGGATCGAAAGCATGGGCGGTGGCATTTTCGTCTACGTCGGTCTCGTTGCGGCAGGCCGCGAGCTGGTCGCGGCGAGTGAGTACAAGACCCGACACGTTGTCCTTTTCTCGGATGCTGCCGACAGCGAAGAACCGGGGGATTATCGAGCGTTGTTGGAGAAGTTTTCGAAAGCTGGAATCACCGTCAGCGTGATCGGTCTCGGGAACGAAAAAGATAGTGACGCCCAATTGCTTAAAGATATTGCCAAAGCAGGAAATGGAAACATCATGTTTTCCTCCGATGCCTTGGACTTGCCCCGACTGTTTACCCAGGAAACGATGAACATCGCGCGCAACATGTTTTTGACGCGCGAGTCCGAGGACGCCCCAAACGGATTTCCCGGGCGAGTGTTGCAGGACTTTCGCTTGCTCGGTGAATTCGCTCCCTCCGAGTTTCCGAATGTCGATGGATACAACCTGACCTATCTGAAGCCAGACGCGACGCTGGGAACCGTTTCAACCGACGAGAACCGAGCCCCCTGGTCGGCGTTTTGGTTTCGCGGGTTGGGAAGGACCGCCGCAATCGCATTGGAAGTGGACGGCCCGTTTTCGGGCAAATTATCGAGTTGGGACCGATACGAAGATTTCATTATCACGCATGCACGCTGGCTCATGGGAACGGGTCAGCCCGAGGATGTCTTTGTTTCGCTCAGCCAAGACGGAATGACGGCCGTCGTTCGTGTCGAACTTGATCCCCATCGGGCCGATCCAACGCGCGGTCAAACGCCCACGCTGGTGGTTGTTCCACCCGACGACGAACGCAGTGATCCAATCGAACCGGCCTTGACTTGGGTCGGCGCGGATTCGCTTGAGGGCCGGTTTCGCTTGGATCGCGTCGGCACGTACCGCACGCTGGTAAAAATGAGTGACCGAAAATTCGCGCCCGGGCCACTTCTCACGTTACCTTACTCGCCGGAATTCATGCCGCGCGTTGGATTGCCGAGCGGGCCGGACGCATTGCGGGCGATGGCCGATACTTCCGGCGGACGCTCGCGCGTCGACGTTCGCGAGGTTCTGACCGATCCGCCAATCGCAGCGCGAATACTCCGCTCGCTGACGCCTTTGTTGTGCTTGTGCAGCATGATTCTGCTGCTCGCGGAAATCGCCGGTCGGCGGTGGTCTTGGTGGGAGCGATTGACCAGTGCTCGGGCTCAAGCCAGGTTGTATAAAGTCGAGTCGTCCATCGACGCATCGGCCGAGCAGCCAAGAATCGCGCGACATCGGAATTGGATCGCTTGGGGACGCCACGTACGCCGCGCGACCCGGGATGCCAACGCGTTCGATAAGAAGTCCGCTACGCCTGAGACAACTAAGGAACGGGCACCGTCGACCGGACCAAGCCAACCTGTCGTGGAACCAAGTGCAGAACCGGCGCCGAGTCCGGCCGATGCCTTCGCCCGCGCAAAGCACCGTGCTAAGAAACGCATGTGATTATTCCCACGCCCTTCAGAATCAGGGCGTGGACGCCTTCTGCTCGCTGGTAGGGAAGATGACGCCGGTGGGGCCGGCGGCGACGCGGCCGATGGGCCAGCAGGATATGCCGTGCTGCTCGATCGTGCGGCGGACGCTGTCTGCGTAATAAGGACTGATGATCAGCGCCAACCCAATCCCCATGTTGAAGACGCGATACATCTCCTCCGTATCGACGTCGCCCAGTTTCTGAAGCCAGTCGAACATCGGCGCTCGGGTCCAAGCACTGCGATCGATTTGGACTTGGCGGCCGGGTGGAAGTAATCGCCCGATATTATCGCCCAATCCGCCACCGGTGATGTGGGCGATGCCGTGAACGACCGCTTTGATTTTGTAATGGGCGAGCACGTCGCGCACGATCGAGGCATAGATTTTTGTAGGCGTCAAAAGCGATTCGCCAACCGTGGCGCCCAACTCGGGGATCGATTGGTCGACTTTGAATCCGCCGTCATCGAATACGATCTTGCGAACGAGGCTGTACCCATTGGAATGGAAGCCGCTCGAAGCAATGCCCAAGACCACGTCGTCGACCGCGATCAGCTTCCCGTCGATCAAGTTCTTGCGTTCGACGACGCCGACGCAAAAGCCGGCGAGGTCGTAGTCCCCCGCACGATATAAATCCGGCATGATCGCCGTTTCGCCCCCGAGCAACGCGCAATCGGCTTGGACGCAGCCATCGCTGATGCCGCTGACAATTTGCTCCAACAGGTCCGGATCGTCTTTTCCCATCGCGACATAATCCAAAAAGAACAGCGGTTCGGCTCCGCAACAGATGACGTCGTTGACGCACATCGCGACTAAGTCAATCCCGACGGTGTTTTGCCGTCCGCAAAGCGAGGCAACTTTGAGTTTGGTGCCGACCCCGTCGGTCCCCGAAACCAAAACTGGGTTTTTGTAGCGCCGCGCGAACAATCGGGCTGGATAATCCAACTGAAACAGTCCGGCAAATCCGCCTTCAAGCGGAATCACGCGCGGCGAAAACGTCCGCTGCATCAGCCGCGGCAAACGAGACATCGACTCCTCGTAGACTTCGAGATCGACCCCCGCGGCTTTATAAGTGGCTTTAGACACAGCGTATGACGTGATTATGGTCGGTCTGGGATGCGGCGAGCGTGACGAGCACTTGGAGCCGCGCCGATCGGGACGTAAAATGCGCGGCCCGCATTTCAACCACGCTAAGGCCACAAATTTCCCACCTTTTCTCCGGTGGGGCTAGGGGTGATTTATAAGCGTTGGAGTTGACTGCGTACCCGCGGAATCTCCATTTCCGCGTTGATTGCCGGCCTTGGATGTATGCCCGGCGGATGTAACAACGCCCTGATCAGATAACTCCCTGCACCGCTGGAATGGACCTTCATGAACGCCACCAAGATTCGCCGTGCGATCCTCAGCACCAGCGACAAGATGGGTTTGATTGACTTCGCTCAAGGCCTCAGCCAATCCGGTGTCGAATTGTTGAGCACCGGCGGAACGCGCCGGCATCTGCAGGCCGCCGGAATCGTCGTTCGCGACCTGACGGAATACACCGGCCTACCCGAGATGATGGACGGCCGAGTCAAAACGCTCCACCCCAAGATTTTTGGTGGCATCTTGGCGCGGCCTGACCGTCCGAGCGATATCGCGTCGATGAATCAGCACGGCATCGTCGCGTTCGAGCTGGTCGTGGTAAATCTCTATCCATTTTCCGCAACGTCGCGGCGTGCCGATGCGACCGAAGAGGAGATCATCGAGCAAATCGATATCGGTGGACCCAGTTTGGTCCGGGCGGCCGCCAAGAACAGCCGCTGGATCACCATTGCCACCTCAGTCGATCAGTATGGCGAGATCCTGGAACAAATCCAACGCATCGGTGGCACGGATGACGGGCTGCGGCGACGACTGATGGCTGCGGCGTTTGAACACACGGCGTCGTACGATCGGGCGATTGCCGAGCATTTTGGCCGGGAGCGGACTTCGGAGGACTTGCCGGCCCTACTGAATTTGGAACTGAGGCGCAAGTCCAGTTTGCGATACGGAGAAAACAGCCATCAGGCGGCGGCGCTATATGAACGAGACGGAGAAAGTACAGCCGACATCGTTCATGCCCGACAGCGAAGCGGCAAGGAATTGTCCTACAACAATATTTTGGATTTGGATGCCGGGCTGGCAATCGTGCGGCAGTTCGCCGAGCCGGCGTGCTGCGTGATCAAGCACAACAATCCGTGTGGGGCAGCCCTGGGGACGAGCCTCATGGAGGCCTGCCGGCGGGCTTTCGAGGGCGATCCGCTCAGCGCATTCGGTTCCGTCGTCGGCTTTAATCGAGTAGTCGACGGCGAATCCGCCGAGTTCTTGGCGCTCGATGACCATTTTATCGAAGCGATCGTCGCCCCGGAATTCAGTCCCGAGGCGGTCACGATCTTAACGACGCGTCCCAAGTGGAAGAAAAATGTGCGCTTGATCGAAGTTGGTTCATTGGCTCCGGAACCGATGTCGCTCGAGTTTCGCTCCGTCGCCGGCGGAGCTTTGGTGCAACAATCGGATCGCGAATTCGAGCGGCTTTCGCCGGACCAAATCGTGACCTCCCAGCCGGCACCAACCGAATTGCTCAGAGAACTTGAGTTCGGTTGGAACATTGTGCGGCACGTCAAATCCAACGCCATTACGCTTTCCAAACAACTTGCGATCTGCGGTGTCGGGGCCGGGCAAATGAGCCGGGTGGACTCGGTTGAGATCGCCATTCGCAAGGCCGGTTCGCGTTGCCGGGGTTGCGTGCTGGCCTCGGACGCGTTTTTTCCTTTTGCCGATTCAATTCACCTGGCGGCACAAGCCGGAATTGTTGCGATCGTGCAACCCGGTGGCTCCGTTCGCGATGACGACGTTTTGGCTGCCTGCAACGAGCACGGTATTCCCATGCTGGTCACCGAGAAAAGGCACTTTCGGCATTAGGGAGAAAAAATTGCAAATTGCAAAATGGAGAATGACGAAGGAGGCCGATGAGCGGTGGCCAGGGACGTCGAGGGTTGGGATCAGTGAGTTCAGGTAAAGAATCGTTCCATGTCGATTGCGCCGCATTCACTTTGTCAAAATTCACGACTCCAGGGTCCGACGCCGGAATTCGTTCGTTGGAGTATCGACTTTGCCTGTCCGATTCGCGAACCTATCGAAACGATGCTGGTCGACAGGACACAGCGATACTTGTGGTCCTTAGCCGCGATTGGGCTCTGCCTCAAGGAAGGCAATGTTATCGACGAAATCTGCCTTGTACCGCCGGAATCAGAGGCGGAACCTGCGCGCGGATGTTTTGTGCATGAGGTGGCCGCTTTCTATGGCGGACTCGAGTTCTGCCAAAAACAATGCGGGGCTTGTTCCGCCAATATCCCGGCTCAGGACAACGCCTCCGAATCAATAAACAGCTCGACCCTGGCAGGCTGTTTTGGTTGGTTGATTCGAACCGAGGATTTGGTCCAACGACTTGACGAAATAATTGCAAGGCACCGGGAGGAAATTTCGTCGAGGGGCGATTTTCGGCCGACCCATCCGGCGTGGTATGGTTTGTGGTCTGCAGATAAGCTGGAAGGCAAATCGTTGGAGCTCCTCAGCGGCATCTTCGATCAGTTGGTGGAGAACGCGACCGCTACGCCTGATTGGCAGCGCTTTCAAAAGGCGTTGGTCCATTGCCGCGACAGAAACTTGCCGCTTTCCCTGCAGCTAGTTCCGGCCGGACGGGCGGAAGGGACCGATTGGACGATTGGTCCCTATTGCCCCGATTGCCGATCACCCGTGGGAGTTGGGATTCAGCGATGTAATGGTTGCGGTCGCGTCGGGCATGGGCATCCAGCAGTACGTCGAAAAGTAATGGGTCGGAGGCCGTTTTCACCATTGGATTCATTGGTTGGTGCCGCGAGGGCTCGCGAACTTCTTGTTCAGTTGGCCGAAACACGAGTCACATCATCGTCTCGATCGCGGAGCATACAGGCAAATCATCCATGAACGATCCGGGAATCGAGGCCAATCCAATAACGCCAATCGCCGGCGAGTCGGCTCCTGTCTTAACCAACGATTCGCCTCGACCTTTGGTGACGTTGGCATGGCTGGGAATCATCAACGGGTTGGCTGCGACACTGGGGTACTCGTTGGCCAGCGCGTTTTTGCGGCAAGCCGCCAGCGACCCGCCGATCTGGGTTTCCACCATTAAAGCAGCCTGCACGGCGATCATATTTGTCCCCTGGTTGGTTCGGATTGGCCTTAGTGGAAAACGGATCTTGCCTCCCTGGCGGATCATTTGGATGCTCGCCGCGGTCAGCGTGTTTGTCCAAATTTGCGGAAACGTTTTTTACCAACTAGCGCTGGAGCAAATCGGAATCGCCTTGGCGGTCCCGCTTACTCTAGGAGCCATGGTTTTTAGCGGGGCACTATTGGGACGGATGCTCATGAACGAGCCTCTTTCTTTGAGAATCGTCATCGGATTGGCGATTCTGATCGCGGCAATTGCCGTTTTGAGCGTTGGAGCGAAGAAGGCGGTTCTCCCTGCCGCGGGCACAAACCCCGTTGATCTGACTTGGTTATGGGGCGCACTAGCGGCTATTGTTAGCGGCGTGGCTTATGCGGTTTTGGGTCTCGCCGTTCGACAGAGCACGCGGCACGAAATCCCGCTTGCCACGCCGATCGTCTTCGTGAGCGTCATCGGAACCGTAGTCCTGGGATTGCTCAGTATCGCATTCGAGGGCCCGCAGCAAATCCAGGCCATATCCGGCGTCAGTTGGTTCGCCATGGTGGCCGCGGGAGTTCTAAACGCCGTGGCATTTCTGGCGCTAGCCAAATCGCTGAAGATTCTCCCCGTCGTTTACGTCAACGCGATCAACACATTACAAATGATCGCATCCGCGTTCATCGGACTCAGCTGGTTCAATGAGCCTTGGACATTTCCGCTGACGGTTGGATTAATTTTGACCGGTGCGGGCTTGATTTTTTTGACCTACGCGGCGCACCACCATCGTCAATCGAATCGCCCGAGCGCCCTGAAGGCAACTGGGCAATTAAGAACCGAAGATTGATTCGTCGAATCAGAATGTGTTTAACCTACGCCAAGCTTAGCGGCCGAGCGAGCCGCGGCGTGACGTCGGCGTTATGAAAGCGCCAAACTCGGTTTCCAACACGAGCAATTGGGCGTCGATCCAATCGCGAAAACCTGCCAACTGGAAATCGGTGAGTGGAAAATCCTCGCGCAGCCGGTTTTGGATGATGTTTTCCAGCCGGATTACGTGCTTGGCGTGAATCGATTTCTTTTCAAACATGGCTCGTGCCTCCTCCAGAGGCTTGGACATGACAACTCGCTAAGTAGTTCGCGGATATCGACGAGTTATTAAGCAAATTGCGTACCAAGAACTGGCGGTTTGAGACGAAACGGCCAAATCGCGGCAAATGACCATTTCCAGGGTGGCGGCGACTGGAACCGCGCCGTCCAAGCTGGCTTGTGCCCTCAATATGAGTTGTTTCGAACTCAATTTGAGATCAAGTGTCGAATTTCACGACAGCGGTTTTGTTGAAATTCAGAACGTATTCGTCGTTCCTGGCTGAGACCCGGAATCCATCGGCAGGGATGCGTGAGATCACCCGTCCACGCTAAGGATGATTCACTAAATTCCCGACTTCGCGGGAGTGACGGAAATCATTGCACGAATAACAACTGGCAATTGAAGTCTGAAGGGCAAGCCAAGGAACGTTGGCGGACAACTTTGAAAATCGAGTTTGTCGAATCGCCGACAGAATTATCTTCGAATTTTTTCCATCAAACGCAGTTGAGCGACAACTTGTTCGGCAAGCACTTCGGGAGCATGTTCGCCGCCAGCCAATCGCAATTCGGGTTGCTCCGGCGGTTCGTACGGGTCGCTGATTCCCGTAAAGTTCTGAATCAGTCCAGCGCGAGCTTTCTTATACAGTCCTTTGGGGTCGCGCGACTCGCAGACGTCGAGCGGCGTATCGACAAAGACTTCCACAAAATCGGTCGCCTCACCGAATCCACAAACGTTTTGGCGAGCCAGACTGCGATCGCGTCGGTAGGGACTGACAAACGCGGTCAACGTGACCAGGCCAGCGGCACAAAGTATTTCGGCCACGGCTGCAATTCGGCGGATGTTTTCCTCGCGGTCTTGGGGGCTAAAGCCTAAACCAAATCGCCGCGCAAAATCCGATCCGTAGATGTTTTCCAATAGCTCTGGACTTGCGTTCAATCCATGGCGGATGTTATCGCCGTCGAGCAAAAAACTGGGCACACCCATTTCGTGTAATTGGGCGTCGACGCAATTCGCTACCGTGCTCTTTCCGCTGCCAGAAAGTCCCGTAAACCAGACAACGCATCCGCGCCGTCGCTCGACGGTTTGCCGATGCCAAGTTATCTCCGCTTGTCCGTCGGTCATCACAGTTCCGGTTTTGTTCGAGCAATTATTGTTAATGCGTTTCGCTATTGTGTGCATCCGTACGGTTAACGTCAACGACGCGATCGTCCTGCCAAACGAGCATTGTTATCACTCAATATTTCGATTGGGAATTTCCTGCGCGCTGCGATAGCTTGCGTTCAGCTTGAATCAGACAACCATTATCCCTACGATGTAACCATGCAGGTCAAAAGCGGCCGTCAACGTGCGCGATAAAACGGAGAAATCTAACTTTGTCATCTGAACTAACCCAAGCGGTCAAAGACAAATACGGTGCGGTCGCAGCAAGCGGACTTTCCTCGGATCAAGAAGGCGTCCGCGCCGTGGCCGAAGCGTTCGGTTATACAGCCGAAGAGCTGGGGGCAATTCCCGCTGGCGCCAACATGGGATTGTCTTGCGGCAACCCGACCGCGATGGCGAGTCTAAAACCGGGTGAAGTAGTCGTCGACCTCGGTTGCGGCGGAGGACTCGACGTGCTTTTGGCAGCGCGCAAAGTCGGGCCGGCCGGCAAAGCGATCGGCATCGACATGACTAAGGAGATGATCGAACTCGCTCAACGAAACGGAGCCATCGCCAATCAAGGACGGCCCGTGGGGAATGTCGAATTTTATTTGGCCTCCATTGATCGAATGCCGCTGGCAGATGGAATCGCCGATTGCGTAATCAGCAATTGCGTGATCAATTTGGTTCCGGACAAGGCGGCGGCGTTTCGCGAAGTCTCGCGCATCCTCAAGCCGGGTGGGCGGTTAGCGGTCAGCGATATCGCTTTGAAAAAGTCGCTTCCAGACGAACTTGCTCATGATGTGGCATCCTATGTCGGCTGTATCGCCGGAGCGATCCCGATCGAAGTCTATCGCCAGTTGCTCATCGAGGCGGGATTCGCCAACGTGGACATCATCGACAGCGGCGCGGATTTGAACGCCTACGCCAAAGTCGAGAATCAATCGGGTTGTTGTTCACCGACCACGTCAACATCGGCACCGGCAACTTCTTCGGCCTGCTGCTCAAGCGATAACGCCTCGGCAATACCTTCGACAAGTTCCGGCTGTTGTTCAGGAACTGTAAAAGGCGAGTCGTTTCACGAGCGATTGGGTGACTTGTTGCAGCGATACGACGTCAACGATTATGCAGCCAGCGTAAAAGTCTTTGCGGTGAAGCCGGCCTCGACGCTCTAACTTCAGGGTACGCGCAGCACAACGCACAGGCGTTTGCAAATGAAGCCCAAAGATTCGACAGGAGGCAGCAGGGATAGCAGAGAAAGTTGGGTTCTAATTTGAATCCACTGTTTCCTCTGCTTGCTCCTGTTCAAATCCGGATCACATTGGCGTCAGATTCTTTCGCCGCGCAAGCGCAATGCGTTTGCGATCACGGACACCGAGCTCAAACTCATCGCTGCCGCGGCGATCATCGGAGAAAGGAGCCAGCCGGTCAACGGATAAAGCACGCCAGCGGCAAGTGGGATGCACAGGGCGTTGTAAACAAGTGCCAGCGCCAAATTCTGCCGCATGTTACGCGTGGTTGCGAGGGACAAACTGCGGGCTCGCATGATCCCGCGCAAGTCCCCCTTGACCAAAGTCACGTGGGCGCTGTGCATGGCGACATCCGTTCCGGTGCCCATCGCTATTCCCACGTCGGCTTGGGCCAGCGCGGGCGCGTCGTTGATCCCATCCCCCGCCATCGCGACCACTCGGCCTTCTCCTTGAAATCGCCCCACCAAAGCCAATTTCGCAGCGGGCAAGATTTCCGAGTGCACGTCGTCGATTCCCAGCCTTCGCGCGATCGCGCGCGCGGTCGCGACCGAATCGCCGCTGGCCATCACGAGATGAATTCCGGCGGACATCAAAGACGCCACTGCCTCCGGCGTGCTCTCCTTGATCGGATCGCTCACGACTAGCCATCCTAAAAGTCGCTCGTCGGCCGCGACCATAACAACACTCGACCCATTCTCCAATTGCGTCGTGATTGGATCTGGTGTCGTGGCGACTGGGACGCCGGAATCACGCATCAACGACAAATTGCCAATGGCGATCGTGCGGCCGTCTACCACGCCGCGGACCCCTTTGCCTGCGAGCGATTCGAATGATTGTGTTGTGGAAATTGTCAGTTTTTTTTCACGCGCGGCGGCCACGATTGGATCGGCCAAGGGATGCTCACTGGCTTGCTCCAAACTAGCCGCCAACCGAAGCAATTCATCAGCTGACTCGTTCGCGGTCGGAATGATTTGCTCCAGAGTCGGCTGGCCTCGGGTTAATGTGCCGGTCTTGTCGATGATCAGAGTGTCGACTCGGCGAAAGTTTTCTATCGCGGCTGCATCGCGAAACAAAATGCCCTGCGTCGCGGCTTTGCCCATCGCCACCATGATCGACATGGGAGTCGCCAAGCCCAGCGCACAAGGACAAGCGATAATCAGTACCGACACGGCGCTGATCAAACCAAACAGCCAACCTTGTTCTCCGCCGAAAATTCCCCACAGAACGAAGCTCGCGCCGGCGATTGCTACGACCCCCCAGACAAAATATCCGGCTACAAAATCGGCCATCCGCTGCATTGGTGCTCGGGATCGCTGGGCGAGGGCAACCATTTGGATTATTTGTGCCAGTAGCGTTTCCGACCCGACTTTTTCGGCCCGCATCACCAGTCCGCCCGACGTATTCAGCGTCGCGCCCACGATGGGATCACCAACTTGCTTGAGCACGGGAAGCGGTTCGCCGGTGAGCATCGATTCGTCGACGCTGCTGGAGCCTTGCGTGACTTGTCCGTCGACCGGGATTTTTTCTCCCGGTCGAACACGCAACAAGTCGCCCACGTGAACGTGTGAGAGAGGAATGTCGTGCTCGCTTCCATCTGGCTCGATCCGCCGCGCGGTCTTGGGGGAAAGGCCGAGCAATGAACGAAGGGCCGTTGAAGTCTGGGCACGCCCTTTGAGTTCGAGCATCTGCCCCAACAGCGTCAGCGAAATAATCACGGCGGCGGCTTCGAAATAAACTCCCACGCGCCCGTGCATTTGAAACGAGGACGGAAACAAGCTCGGCGCGACGGTCGCCACGACGCTGTACGCCAGCGCGGCGGTCGTCCCCAATCCGATCAACGTCCACATGTTGGGATGACCGTTGCGCAGCGATTGCGCAAAACGCGCAAAGATCGGCTGGCCCGCCCAAACCACAACGGGGGCTGTAAGCAACATTTCGATCCAGCTTTGAAGCCACGGTGCAATCGGCAAAACGCTGTGGCCAAACATGGCAAAACCCACAGTCGCGATCGTGAGTGGAACGCTAACCCAAAATCGCCGCGACATATCGCGCAGTTCGGAATCATTCTCGGCATCGAGCGAAGGCATTTCCGGCTCGAGCGCCATGCCGCACTTGGGGCAAGTTCCCGGATGGTCTTGGCGAATCTCCGGGTCCATGGGGCAAGTATAAAATGCGCCGGGCACCGCATCGTCTTCGTCGAGCATCCCAACGGGCAGCCTATTGAGATACTTTTCTGGGTTCGCCCGAAATTTTTCGCGACAGCTAGGATTGCAAAAATAGTATTTTTGTCCGCCGTGTTCCCAGTCCAGGGGCGAGTTCGCAGACACCTTCATCCCGCAGACGGGATCGAGATGCTCGGCCAGCATCGGCAGCGCCATCGATTTTTTTGTTGCGTGCGGCCCCTGTCCGTCGGAGGTCTTCATGATTTTTTGTTTAGCGCGGAGCCAAGTAGGGGGGACGAATCTTCAAGTCTCGCCAACAACGTTTAACTCGGATCCACTCAATGCAAGAAACTGATGGGGCTCAAAGGCTCGTCCCACTCGGACCTTACTCATTCTACGGAAGGTTGGAACCTCGGATCACCGGAAGCAGGCATTGCTCTCGATTGTTTCCCTCCCCCGCGTAGCGTGGGGAGGGCCAGGGAGGGCGTTCTTCGAGTTCTAGACTGGCACTCGGATTATCGACCGTCGTTCGCTTCGTTAGCCGCCGTTCAGCTTGCGGCGGCGGCTGCAACGTATATTCTGGAACCAAACAAGCGGACGAAAATCTAACATGCGTGAACGCGTTCATCATAGTCCGAATCTGATCTACCCGGTCGGAACGCAGATTGTCGTCCGTAAGCCAGTACGGGCATCGAACGGGAAGACGGTGCACCCGGTCGGGGCGGTTGGCGTGATCGTGAAATCACCGCTGGACCGCCAACATGCCTACCGAGCCCGTTTTGTCGACGGGTACGAAGTGACGTTGCACCACGACAGCATGATTCCTCTGGCGGAATACAAGCAAGGGACTATCAACGATACAAGTCAAGTTCTTACCAAGCACGGACTCTTCGACCGAGTCATCTACCGTTGCATAATCGGTTCTCGAGCATTTGGTCTCGATAGCGAAGATTCTGACATCGACCGCCGAGGGATTTACCTGCCCCCCGCCGACTTGCACTGGTCCCTTTACGGCGTTCCCGAACAACTGGAAAACGACGATACCCAAGAAGCGTATTGGGAAATTCAGAAGTTCATCGTGATGGCGCTGAAATCCAATCCCAACGTTTTGGAATGCCTTTACACGCCCATCGTCGAGGTCGCGACACCGCTTGCCCAAGAATTGCTTGGGATGCGTGGGCTTTTTTTGTCCCGCTTGGTTTATCAGACATTCAACGGTTACGTGATGTCGCAGTTTAAAAAGATGCAAACGGACATTCGCAACCAAGGACAGGTCAAATGGAAGCACGTCATGCACTTGATCCGATTGGTATTGTCGGGAATCTCGGTGCTTCGGGACGGTGTCGTGCCAGTGCACGTGGGCGCACATCGAGACGCGCTCTTGGAGATCAAACTAGGAAAAATGCCTTGGAACGAGGTCGAGTCCTGGCGACATGACCTACACAAAGAGTTGGATATTGCGTTTAAGGAAACGTCGCTTCCAGAAAGACCGGATTACGACGCCGCCAATAGTTTTCTCATAAAAGCGCGGCGAATGGCGGCGAAGGAGGCGCTCCCGTGATTGAAAACAACGCCCTCCTCCTAAAGCAAATCCGAGCGCATCCGTATCCACTCGTCTTTGTCACGATCAGCGGAGCCCATCTTTACGGGTTTCCGTCGCCGGACTCGGATTACGATTTGCGCGGAACGCACCTGCTACCACTCAATGAAATCGTCGGTTTAGAGGTCCGACACGAAACAGTCGAGCGATCTGGAATTGATGATGGCATCGAAATTGACCTTGTCACGCACGACGCCAGGAAATTCTTCAGCCTCGTGGTAAAAAAAATGGTTACGTGCTTGAGCAGATCTTTTCGCCGCTGGTGATATTCACTACGCCTGAACATGAAGAACTTAAGCAATTCGCCCGGCAATGCATTACCCGGTTCCATGCCCATCATTATCTTGGATTTGCGGAAACACAATGGAAACTTTTTGCCAAGGAAAATCCGCAGCGTGCGAAGCCGTTGTTGTATGTATATCGTGTCTTGTTGACCGGAATTCACCTTATGCAATCGGGCGAAGTCGAGGCCAATCTGCGGCGCCTGAACGATTCTGCTAGATGTTCGCACATCGACGATTTGATCGAGCTTAAATTAGCTGGCCCGGAGAAGTCGCAGCTGCCCGTCGTGGACTTTGCCTTTCATGAATCAGAATACCGAAGGCTCGTGGGCGCACTAGAAGCCGCCGCCGCCCGTTCGACGCTCCCGGAAGTCCCCAGCGGCAAAGCAGCCTTAAACGATCTGTTGATTCGCCTCAGGTTAAAGGCGCGATGTGACGCAACGAATCGGCCATCCAACTGAGTGCAGCCTTAATCGACTCGACCTGAAATTGAATTGAGAAAAGCGAGAAAGTCTTGTTTTTCTAAACTTACAAGGGACAATTCGTGGCTGTCTGAGAACCGTTGGTCGCGATGAAAGTGGTTTCCCCTAGGGTTGGTCAGGTCGCTGCATGATGCGCCAGGCAATTATTGATCAAAAATTAATTGCCGAAGGCGACTTTCGGGTGCGCGGCCCCGACGTCTCGCGGATCGAGGGCTTTAGTGACGCAGCGTTTGCCTTTGCCGTCACGCTGTTGGTCGTAAGTCTCGAGGTGCCACGAAGCTTCGATCAACTGCTGGATGTGTTGCGAGGCATCCCGGCCTTTGCCGTCTGTTTTACGATCCTGATTTGGCTTTGGGTGGCGCACTTCAAGTTTTTTCGTAGATTTGGCCTGGAAGATCGACTCACCATCGCGCTGAACAGCGTGCTTCTCTTCGTCGTGATGGTTTACGTCTACCCGCTGAAGTTTGTGTTCACCATTTTTATGGGGATGCTTACCGGAATTCAACCGAGCAATACCGGCGGCATTCGCAACGATCAAGTCGGTGATCTGTTCGTCATCTACGGCCTCGGATTCATGGCCGTGTTTCTGATCCTGGGGCTGATGAACATCCGCGCTTATTCGCTTCGTCAACGGTTAGGGCTCAACGAGCTCGAACAACTGATGACACGCGCCGAGATCGCGCGTTGCCTGGGAATTGCCGGCATTGGCTTGTTGTCCGTTCTTTTGGCGATCGTCATTCCCGGCGGCGCGGCGGGTTTTGCGGGTGTGGCCTATTTCCTGATCGGCGTGGTGGAGTTTTTCGTCGGCTGGCGCTTCGGTGATAAGCGATCGGTATTGCTTCAGAAAGAACAAAGCACATGAGTTCGATCGGCCAGGTCAACTACGATCGAAGACAATTACCTCCGCAACACCGCCGCTTTAATAGCCTTCGGGGATTATGGCGACAAGAACAAAAATCGGCACCGGTTGGCACCGATGCCGATGAGTGGAGGCGGCGGGGATCGAACCCGCGTCCCGAGACGTTTTCACGATGACTTCTACATGCGTAGTCGTTGATTTGGTTTTTGTTCTTCCCGTCGCCCACGACAGGCTTCGGAAAGACTTAGCCCGAAACAGTTTTAACCCGCAGCGTCTCAGACAGGACTGCGGACGATCCGGAATTGACTACCGATTTTTGGGGCTCTCCGGAGAAATCCCGCAACCGGGGCTACCCGTTTATTTAGGCAGCCAAAGCCAAGTTGTTGTTGGCAATTAAGGTTTGTAGTCAGCTTTTAACGTGGCCCACTGACCAACCACGGCACGCGGTACATCGCTTCAGGCCATCCGGTCGATTCCAATTCGCCCCCTAAGTCTGAAAGCACGATCATTGTTGATGCGAGCAATGGAAAAGTCAAACGCAGGCGATCGGGAAATATAGCACTCGAACATGCGAATCGAAAGAAAGTAGACCACGGATTTCACGGATGACACGCATGGGGAGGAGAAGTGGGAACGAGGAGACGACAGACCCGAGGAGACCTGCGGTCGGCTGTTGTGCGGGGTCGGGAGACCTGCGCACAGTGCTGGGCCAAGGCGTGCTCATCGTGGACTGTATCGAAGATTTGTCTTATCCGTGCTTTCCGTGTAATCCGTGGTATGAAATTTTTTGAAGGTAAAGTAGGCCACGGAATTCATGGATGAAACGAATGAGACCGCAAAATAAAAAGAAATAGAATCAGGGGGCTGGCGCCCGCGCTCGCCAAAAACGTTTGGATCAGCGGTCGCCTTGGCCAAGACCCAAATAGGGAAGCACTTTGAGCAAGTCGCTCATCGGGATGTTACGTGAAATGCTCGAAGGATGTCGCTGAAGGAATAATCGCAGCGATCCCTCTTGGGATTGCACATGAAAGCACTGCCAGCCGTCGCGGCCCAGTTCGTTTAACTCGCGCTCCAATTGAGCCGGGTCGCCGTTGGCCGACGTGAGGATTTTGTACTCCCAGCGATTCGAACTATTGAGATCATCCATGACCCAATCGCGGGCGCTGGTCGCCGCGGTCAGACCTTGCGATTTGGCGGACTCGTAAGCTTGGGAGATCGTCCGCGCGAGCGACGAAAGGGAACCGTTTGAGGCTTCTTGAGCCGCACTCTCGGCAACTTGCACCTCTGGCGGAATGGCCTCTACAGTCAAAGGCTTGTTCGCAAGGGATTCTTGGGGCGCGATGTTCATGGGGTCCGCCTGAATAACGCCCATGTCGGAATCGGTCTTCATGGAAACGGTGCTTTCCCGAGTTTGATGCGGCCGGGAGTCCTCTCCACACCCCGCACCAAGCAGCATTGCCATCGCCAGGACGCTCCAAACTTCGTCAACTGGACACATTCTGATCGTTTTCCAACCGTGGGCCATGGTTGACTCCAATGGCTGAAGTACTCGGCACTTAATTTTCGATTTCGACAGTGTGCAACGGAAGGTCGACCACCACGCGTTCTTTGGCCAGTGGTTCAGACTCCGAATCGACGGCTCGATCTAACAAAAAATAGCCGATCAAGAGGACAAATCCAGTTGCCAAGGTCAAATACCAGCCCCAGTAGTGATCGTATCCGTAAATCAGCGAGAAAAGGAGCGGACCGAGGATGAACGACAGCGAAACGCCGGTGGTGTAGATGCCGACGTAACGTCCGCGACTGGCTTCATTCGAACAGGCCGCCGTGTGAATCATGGCTTGGGGCATCATCAACATCTCTCCTAGCGTATAGATCAAGACGCTGAACGCGGCGTACCCCATGCCGCTACCGAACGGAAGAATTCCAAATCCAAAACATATCAAGAAGCTTCCCCATGCAATGGTTCGCATCTGGTTCCAATGTCCTATTCGATGGACCAGTACCATTTCACAAAGGCCAATTAGCGCCGGGTTTAACGCGAGCAGTATGCCGAATTGGAGTCCATTCAACCGATACTCGTCCCTCAAGAATAAGGGATAGGTCGACAGCAATTGGAAAAAAGTGCTAAAGCAAACAATGCTCAACATGACAAACATCATGAAGTGGATATCCCGAAAGGGGTTTTGGCGCACCTCAGATTCTCGTGGCGTGCTGCGGCGCAATAAATCGGCGTGGTGTTCGTACAATAGGAAGTACATGACGGCCGCCGCGATCAGGCAAGTCGCCGCGTCCAGAGCGAATAGCCATTGATAACTGAAATGCCACAACACGCCGCCGATCGGTGGGCCGATCGCGAATCCAAGATTGGCCGCCAATCGGTTCAAAGCAAAAGCTCGCCGATGGTGCTCTGGCGGACAGAGCATCGTCAGCGCGGCGAAATTGGCCGGGCGAAACGCGTCCGCCGCGATGCTCATGCCTACCAAAACGATGCCAAAGGACAGGTAGGTGGGCATCTGCGATAGCAGAATCAGACCCATCGCGTTGATAATAAGCGTCCCCACCTGAACGCGCATCGGGCCCCAGCGTTCCGAGGCATAGCCGCCGATAAATGAGCCTATGGCACTACCCAGGCCATACCAGGCGACCATCCAACCCGCCATTCGCTCATCGCAACCCAGTTTCTCGTTGACGTACAACGCCAGAAATGGGATGACCATCGAACCGCTTCGGTTGATGAACATCGCCAGCGCCAAATACCACACTTCCCGCGGTAATCCGCTGAACGCTTCGCGATACGCCTTGGCAACAGATTTGATCATGGCAATCGATCGACCGTCCAAGTCAGGCTGAGGTTCACGGGTATGGCAAAAATGTTGTGCCGCACCAGAGAATCAACGCAAAAGGACGAGCAATCACTCGTCCTATGCGCGATTTCGTATGAGTTCGCGTTGGGAGGTTTATTACTCCGCTTTCGTTTTTGCGTCGCTATTTTCCGCTTCCGGCTCCTCGTGCTTGATGCTGACGGGTTCGCCCATCTCGCTGAGCAGGGTTTCAATTGCCTTGTCGAGTTGAGGCCCGCGCACGTTGTGATACCGGATCAATCCCTTTGCATCGATCACGTAAATCGTCGGCCAGCCGCGAACGGCCCAGCTCGTCGAAATGGGACCCGAGGAACTTCCTCCATTCCAAAAGCTGCGCCACGTGATGTTCTTTTCCTTCACAATCTCTTTCAGTTCGTTTCGATCGCGATCGCTGTTGACGCCGATCAAGGCGAATTTATTGTTCGACAACTGCTTCACGAGCGACCGCTCGTGGGGGTACATGGCCCGGCAAGGGGGTCACCAATCTCCCCAAAAATCGAGCATGACAACTTTGCCGCGATAGTCGCTCAGTTTGAAGAGGACGCCGTCGATGTCCTCGCCAGAAATATCGGGTGCCATCTGCCCCACGGACGGAGCCAGGGAGACTCGCGTGGTCCCTCCAGCGGTTGGCCCGGCTGGGCCGGGATCGCAACCTGCGACCAAGAGCGTTAACAAGATGACTTCAGCCGGAATTCGTTTCATGGATTTCTCCTTTGAGGTGAGCTTCTTTGTCACATTGTATTTCATGCGGTCGGGCGGATAAAAGACGGCTTGCCCAAGAGGCAAGCGAGAGCTTTATTTCTTGCCCATTTGCCGCTGCTGACGAAAAAACTGGGAAAGCAGTTGCCCACATTGATCCGCCAGGATTCCCGAGATGATTTCGCAGCGATGATTGAGTCGCCCGTCGCTGAGAAGCTGGTACAGCGATTGAACGGCACCGGCTTTGGCATCGGAAGCGCCGTAGACGACGAGCGGAATTCGGGCCTGTACGATCGCGCCCGCGCACATCGAGCACGGCTCCAAGGTGACGTATAACACGCAATCGTTGAGTCGCCAGTCGTTTCGTGCTGAGGCAGCTTGAGTGATTGCGAGCATTTCGGCGTGTGCGGTCGGATCGCGCAGTTGTTCCCGTTGATTGGACGCAGCCGCGATCATCCGATCGTGGTGAACAATGACCGCGCCGACCGGGACTTCACCGGCTTCTTGGGCTTGGACCGCTTGTTGCAAGGCAAGCTGCATCCAGGCAATATGCGTCTCCAAATCCACCGGGACCTCTCGTCGATAAGAAAGCGAAAGAATACTTTGCGCAACATCAGTGCTTACGATTTACGCCTCAATTGCCAACGCGCCTGTGTTTTGCCGAACGCTCGCTCAATATTGGAATTCGTCGGCGATAAGTGTTCCCACCGGTACAACTATTTGTCGGATTTCGGCTGCGAGCTTTGCGAATGTAATGATGCCGATTTCAATCTCGTGATTTTGATATCGCGCAGTTGGGCTTGGGTCGTGTAACTGCAAATGCCGAGCGGCTTGCTGCGCACGACTTCGGTCCGCAGCGAGATTTTGCGTCCGGCAACTGGGGCGTCGATGATCGCTTCATCGTCCAACCAGCATTCGATTCGCTGCTGGGTCACTCGAATTCGAATCGAATACCAGCGATCGGGTTCGAATTTGATGTATTTGGTGGTTTCATTCTCGGACGCATCCCGGCCATCGAGACACGAAAGCCCGACGGTCGTTCCACCCCAGCCTCCCAAGACCAGCGTACAATGCGAATCCGCGACGGGAAACGTCGTTGCGCAGAAGAAATCGTTTCCCTTCAGCTTTCGGGCTTGAAGCGCGAGCTCATAATCGCAGGTGGGTGGGTCGCCGTCGTAAGTTATGCCGGTGAGCGGGTCGCCCGCATTCAATTGGATCGCGCCGTCGACGACGGTGACTTCTCGTTGGCCGCCAAATTCGGTTTTGGACCAACCGTCCAATGTCCGTCCATCAAACAAGGAGACCGACGAGTCGTCCGAAGATTCGGTCGCGGATTTTGTTGACTCCGACCGTGTAGAGTCTTGAGCCAGCGCGGGCAGGCAAACCAAGCCAAGAAATCCAAGGAAGCTTATCGCGATCGCACGAATGGGAGCGTGTTGAATCATGAACTTGTCGGCATCAAACGGTAGAGCGAATCTCCCCGCAGTCTAACGATGCGCCTAGGACAACTTCAAGACGACAGCGGTATGGGTGCGGCGAGTGCGTTTTCGAGATCTGGTTCAGAGGCTCCCGCGTGGGAACATACTGTATTACCGGGCTGTGCCCAAAAAGTGACTTCAAAGCACTGGCTCAGCCAGTGATGTTTTTGGGCATCGCTGCATTGCCGGGTCGGTCGGCGATTTTCGAGGCGGAGCCTCGCGGACAGTGCGTTCCCAGGCGGAGCCTGGGAACGAGACAATTCGGGCCGAAACTCTGGCGAGTTTCGCTACAACTTGACGGAATGAGCTTTAGCGGCTCAGAAAGCCCAGCCAATTCTTTTTCTTATCTTTGGCGGCTTCGTCCCCAGCGGTTGCGTCGGGGTTGGCTTCTTGGAAGAGCTTGTCGGCGAGCGCGATGAGACTCTCCGAGATATTGGATTTCGGAGCGGATTGCACAAAAGGAATGCCGTTGTTGCGGCACTCGGAAACGACGCCAAAGTTATTGGGAATTTGCCAGTAAATTTCCCGCCCGATCGTCTCCTCAGCCTTCTTGATGCTGATTTGACTCTTATCGAGACCAGTTCGATTGACGATGATTTTCACGCGATCAGCCACACCTTCGATGGCATCGATCGACATCAGCAAGCGGACGACGTTGCGCAGGCAAGGAAGGTCGAGTTGGGTGAGGAGCAGAACGTGTTCGGCCGTTCGGATGGCCTGGAGGTCCAGCGATGTGTAGGACTTGGACAGGTCGAGAACCAAGTGTGAGAACGATGCCTTCAACAAACTCAGGACGCGGTTGAAGTCTGCCGACGAGATCGTATCGTTATCCTGCAATTGGACGGGTCGCGGCAGCAAATAAACTCCCGAATCGTGTTTGGTGAGCGACTTGCGAAGTAGCGACAGGTCGAGCCGTGCAATGTTGTGGGCCACGTCGAGTAAAGTGTATTCGGGAATCGTATCCATCAGCACGTCGGCATCGCCCAGTGATAAGTCCAAATCGACCAGCGCCACACTGCGGCGAGGTTGAGCGGTCAAGGCGACGGCCAAGTTGACGGCGAACGAAGTGGTTCCCACGCCACCAGAAGCACCGGCGACCGCGATGATCGAGCCGGCTTTTGATTTGCGGCGGCTGGAGTCGGCGTCGGAGACGCGGGCCAGTGCGGCGACCAGTTCTTCGATTTTAACCGGGCCGTTGAGAAACTCGCGGGCTCCGGCCCGAATCACGCGCAAAATGACTTGGCCATCGGTGCTATTGCTGATGACGATGATGCCGCAATTCGGTTGCGCGGTCTTGACCGCTTGGACGACGGCAATAGCTTTCTCGGAGTTGGAGTCAAGGTCGATCACCGCCACATCGGGCGAGGTCTGCTCGATGACGTCTTGAAACGAGTCATATCGCGAGCAGTCGGCTTCGAGCCAAACTTCATCGACTCCGAGCAAGTACTTTTTTAGAATCTCGCGCGACGAGTCTCGAGGATCGCAAATGACGATTCGAAGGGGATTGCTCATACCCAATACAACCTACTTTCAAACGACATCATTGCCGCTTTACGATATTCGCGACGGAATTTCTTCTGGAGATATTTAGTTCACAATTAGGCTGCGGTGCCACTATTATCGAATCGTGGCAAGGGTCTAGCGGAGCTTGCGATCCGTAGGGAGGACTTTGCGGGTTGTAGGACATTTGGGGCTTGGATGGAGCTGAATCCTGGTGAATTCAATTGCCTAACGGTGTTCGGGCGGGATCAACAAAAAACGCGACGAACTTTGATCCAGGACCAAAGCCCGCCGCGTGTAGGTTGCATCGTCGCGACGAATGTCACACTTTAGGGATTGCGCGAAGGGTAACCAAATCGCGAGACCTGCGAGGTCGCGTTCTCCGTCGGACGGGTCAAGATGGGGATGCGATAATCGCTACTCGCTCCCTCGGTCTTGGGCTGCTCGGCCGGAGGCGCTGCCGGAGCGTTGGGGTCCGATTCAGGAGGCGCGGGCATCGATTCCGGCACATAGGGTTGCTGTGGCAATACGTTTTGGTGGGCCTGAATCGCTCCAACCGGAACCGGTAGCGGGCAGTCGGTCGCACACTGCGGAACTTCGGTGTAGCCGCGGATGTAAAACTCCGTGTCACTCGGACTTTGCGTCGAGCGGCCGGGGATGTTGACCGGCAACTTGTATTGTTCAACTTCGCCGATGAAGCTCGGGGTGATCATGAAGACGAGTTCGATTTCATTCTTGGTTTCTTCCACCCGGCGGAACATCTGCCCCAGGTAAGGTCGATTCAGGAGTCCGGGCAAGCCGCTTTTTTCGGTTTCAGTCTCTTCGCGATAATCACCGGCCAAGGCCAAGGTGCAGCCGGCATTCATTTCAACGCCGGTATTAACGCGTCGCACGCGGAAGCCCGGAACGCCCGTGTTGCCGCCTAAATCCGCGGCGATTTCCGAAACTTCCGCTCGGATTTCCAAACGCAGACGGCCCTGGCCGAGGACGATCGGTACCATGTCCAGCTTGGTGCCGAACGGTCGAAATTCGACGGAGTTGGTGCCCAAACCGGAGGCGACTTGAATCGGGACTTCACCGCCGGAGAGAAATTCGGCAGCTCGGCCGTTCATCGCGACCAGCGTCGGCTCGTCCATCAATTTGGCAAGATTATTTCGTTCCAGGGCTTCGATGAACATGTCAAACCGGCTGTCGTCGCCGAAGACACCGAACTGAAACGTCTGGCCGGTGGCAACCGGTACGGCGCCGGGCGAATTGGAGAAGGCTTTGATGATGTCGGCGACGCTGGAGGCGACGGCGAGATCGGAATTGGAAAATGCCCAGTCCACGCCGAGTTTGCGGAGTTTGCTCCGCGAGACTTCGTAGACCTTCACTTGCATCGCGACCATTTGGCTGCCACCCACTTCGAGCTTATTCAACACGCTTTCGGGGTAATAGCTCTTGGTCATGGACATGACGAGCGGGATGTCAGTTGCCCGCGCGACTGCTCCGGTTAACATGACGCCGTTGGAAAGCGCGACCGGCTTGATGCTCGAATCGGGAAAGGCTTGTTGCAACGAGACTTCGAGTTTGCGGACGTCGCCCAAGACATGGATGTCGAACGTCGTCAAATTGCGGTTGGGATCGCTGACTGTGATCGACGTGACGCCGGGCTTAATTCCGCGCAAGACGAGTTCGTTAGGGGCGACCGGTTGGACCTGAACGATGGTCGGGTTTTCCACGACGAATTCAGGAATGTTGTAGTCGAACCGCATGCGGCGACTGGTGTTTTGCACGATTTCAATCTGTTCGTGCGTCTGCGAGACTTCGAAATGTGATACGTTCCCAGCTTGCGTTTGGCCCCAAGCGCGCGAGGCAAGGACGCAGCTTGATGCGAAGATTAAAAGCGACAGCGGGACTGTGAGAAAATGCTTGGAGGCCATCCGTGGAATCCTTTTTACTGCGTCATCCAAAACGAGTGGGAGCCTGACGAAAATAACTCGAGACGAAAGTTCGCCTCGAGTCCTGGTCAAGATGCTTGGGTCCGGCGATCGTCGGACGATCCGCCTATAGCGTTGGTCCGCGATCACACGGTTGTGGCGAGCGATCCGTTTATGCTTGTCGCAACCGTGCTTCTGATAATTCGAGCCTATGGCGCGTTAAATTGATCTTCTTGCTCGTCCGTCGCAGAATCGGAACCATCGGCAGGATCCGAATCCGTGGCAGGCTCTGGCTCACTGTCATTGATCGCATCTGCGCCAGAGTTCACGGAATCCGTAATCTCCCCTGTGTCGTCGGCTGGAGAGTTTGCCGGATCGTTAGAGTTTGCGGGCGCGGCCTTGGGTGCGGGTGCCGAATAGCCCTCGATCCGCTGCGGAACGGGGGAATCTTTGTGAAACACGTACGCGACGGGCCCGTCCGGGGTCACCATGACCATTTCGTGAATGATGTTGGTTTCCATCTTGCCCGATAGCAAAGTTCCCAACAGCTTGTCCACGACTTCGGACTTGTCGGTATCGTTCGATTTGTCCTCGGACGAAAAGTCCTCGACGGTGGCGCCATCGGGATTCTCGTTTTCGGTGTTGGCAATGGATTTCCGGTCGTTATCCTCGGAGCGGAGGGCGAGTCTAATCTGCGCGACTTTTTGGGCCAAAATCAACTTTTCGGATTGACCTTTGGTCAGCAAGACACCGACGATGGCACCCTGCGATCCGCTTTTGCCGCGTTCCATATCGGGGGCCGTCTTATTGTTGACGGAGAAGACACGGATATTGGTCAAAAACGTGCGCGAGACTTTAGTTTTGTCGTTGGTGAATACGCCGATCAAGTCCACCACGTCGCCGGGCGACAGCAAGCCGCCGATGACGTCGTCCGCGGGGAGCTTGATTCCCAGAACTTTGTAGTTTTTGGGAATGGCCAAACGGTTGACTTCATTGCGGTTGACGACCATCTGTTTCAAGACGGGCATCTTCTTGGCGACGCGGCAATTGAGCAACTTGTCCTTGACTTCTTCAAATGAAGCAATCGCGTCGGGAGGGACCAAGCTCGCCGGCCAGTTTTCAATGGCGACTTTTTCTTTGGTCAATTCGCCGTGCGCGTCCAAGTGATCCAGCGCGACCATGATCGGACGCGTTTCTTGCTTCGGCGCTTGGGGCTGATTGTTGTTGCGGCCCATGACTTGGCTGATGCCGATTGCGGCGACCAGGCCAAACCCGAGCGAAACGGCCATCAAAACAATGGACTTGGACTTCATCGGAAACCACCTCGTCTGGAGACGTGTTCAGGAAATAGGGTAAGGGGAAAGTTTTAACAGTGTTGTTCAGGATCAATGCGAACGCTGCCGGGACTGCGTGGTAACGGGTGTAGACCAAACGCGGCCTAGACCAACATGCCCATCCAAGCGAAGTAACCGATTGATCCGATGCAAATGGGAATTCCATACGGGAGGAGGCACATCGAGCTTTTACGTTGCGCAGCGATTTGCGACAGCGTCTCGGGGTTCCTGACCGTAACAATTTCATTCGTGATAAAAACGAGTTGCTTGAAGTGTTTGGAAAAACCTCGGTGCCAGGCAATCTGTCCGACCGCGATGAGGCCGCCCACGATCACCGTGACGCAAAAGGCAAGCAGCGTGTTGCTGCAATGGACCCAGGCACCAACGCCCGCTAACAGTTTGACGTCGCCGGCGCCCATTCCGCCAATCGCATAGGGAGGAAGCAACAGCCCCAGGCCGATTGCCGTCCCGGCGATGCTCCAGGCGAGTCCGACATACCACGAATCTCCCACAATCGAGTACGAAAAGGCGCTGTACATCCAGCCGCTCGCGATCATGGGCAGTGTGATCCAATTGGGGACTTTGAGTTGAATGCCATCGATGACGGCCGCGACGATCAGCGTCGCGCTGACGATCCAAACCGGCCAGTTTTCCAGGAAGCCATTTCGAAGTGTATCGATCATTGTTTCTGCCTACCCGTGAATTCACCGTGTGCGGACATTCGCTCAAAATAATTGCGTCGTTGTCGTTCTACTCTTCCCATCCGTCAGAGTTTGAACTGTGAAAAATTAGCTCGCAAAAACTGGTTGGCGGGTAAAAACTGGAACTTTCGTGTAAATTTTTGCCGACGTTACCGGTCGCACAAGGAATTCCAAAAAAAGAGCCCCCTCGGAGGCAACCTCGCGAGGGGGCTCATGGCGATAGCAAAGGGCTCCACCGGAGCATGAGGCTACTTGCTTAGAAGGTGCCGGTGCCGCTGCTGACCGTGCCGAGGTCGGTAGCGATGTTTTCAAAGGTGCTTCTGGCGTTGGTGCCAACCGCTTGAATCGCGGTCAAGCAGACGATGACGATCAGCGCCAACATGATGGCGTATTCCACCGCGGTTGGGCCATCTTCCGATTTGATAAAGCGTTGTACCTTGTTCAATAGATTCTTCATGGTTTCCTCCAACTAGGACGAATGCCTGTTGCCAGGCAAATAATCGACTTTGCTAAACACGACGAACTGCTTTCGGCGATTCGCGTGCCTGCATGCGTTCAGCAAAGCCACACTGGTTGCATGTTGCCCTGGCGGAAGGCGCGATTTCGACCAATCACATCAGTCTCCGGTAAGAAGCTGCTCGCCTCGCCTCGACAACACCTGCAGGCGACGCCCGACAAAAAAACTCGTTCTTCGTCAGACGCGGCACTTGGAAGTGCGTTCCACGCGATACTCCGCGTGAACATTCAAAACCTATGTCAGGTTCGAGGACAGTCAAATCTTTGCGATCCGAAAACCTTTAACTTTCTTCGCAGGCGCAGCATTCGGTAGCATTTCGGCAACGTGAATCAAACTCGCGACCGTTACCACTCGCCCGTTCGCCCCAACTGGAACTCGCGCGGCAAATCGACTCCCGACGCGCGCCGCGACCGGAACCAGTCCGCGACTTGGGCGTCGTTCTCGTTCGCCTCTTCGCGCGCCAGACCCCGTCGCTTCGAGCGCGGGCCGGCACTCGACCGCGGAAAACCGTTTGGCTTTTTCAGCCTGCGGCTGCTATAAATAAGGTATCCCGGGCTACTTTGCTGCGTTTCGCACCACCGGAACACTGTTTTTCCCGGTTTTGGAACTTTTCGCGCGGTTTCCGAGTCCAAATCATGAGCCGTCCCGATTCGAGCCCCGACGACCGGCAAGTGATCCAAGCGGTTCTCAAGGGTGACTCGGAACGCTTCGGCATCCTGGTCGTTCGCTATCAGGATCGGTTGTTTAATGGCGTCTCGCGAATGCTGGGAAGCGCCGCCGATGCCGACGACGTTTTGCAAGAAAGTTTTCTGCAAGCGTTTCGCAAGTTGTCGACGTTTCGCGAGAGTAGTTCCTTTTACACCTGGGTCTATCGCATCGCGATCAACGCGGCGATCAACTTGAGACGGCGCGAGCGGCGCAGCGTAAACCTTTCCGAGAACGCACAGTTCCACGACCAATTGATCAGCGACGCGGATTCGGGCCCGGACCGGCGGTTGGAAAAATCCGAAGAAGTTCGCGAGTTACAAGACGCATTGAATCAACTGTCCGACGAACATCGCAATATCCTCGTGTTGCGGGAGATTGAAGGCATGAGTTACGAAGACATTTCCCAAATCCTCGATATGCCGATCGGCACGGTTCGCAGCCGCTTGCACCGCGCTCGTCTCCAACTACGAGATAGCTTGATCGCGCGCCAGGAGCAGCGTTGACCATGGCCCATTCGTTCCATCCTGAACTGCTCTCCGCGCTGCTCGACGGCCAACTTTCGCCGGAGCAAAAAGCGTTGGTCGAAGAGCATTTGCAAAACCATGCGCAGGACGCAGCCGTCTACGAAGACTTGCAACGCCTGCACAATCAACTGCGCGGATTGCCGGTGCTCTCGGCTCCTGCAGATTTCAAGCAACGAGTGCTGCAGCGAGTTCACGAGTCCGCAGCGATCCCGGTGTTCGCTGCAATTCCTTCCACGCGGCGCAGCGCAAATAATACCGTTTGGCTTTTGGCTTGCGCGGCTTCGTTGGCCGCCCTACTCCTCGCGGGCGTTTTGTTCAGCCTCAATCGGAATGACTCGCGCTTGATTGCCGACGTCGACGTAGCCCAGTCGAAGCCCCAACAACCGGCGGGTTTCAAAACTGGTCCCGAGAATGCTCCCAACGAATCGGCGGAAACCCCAATAGGCAACGATGCAACCGTCCAATCAGAAAAACCAGCTCCCGGCGCAATGGATCGGCAACGTGAAAGTCTTGGCAAGAGCATAGCGCAAGCGGGTTCGGCGGGTGAAATTGCACCGCCGCCGCCTGCGTCCGCAATGGCCGACCAGGTTGACGATGCAAACGTACAAGCGATCGACGATGGCAGCCTCGCGAAAGAGTTAAGTCAACAAGTAGCTCCAGCGCCCGTTGAGCAATGGCAGAATCGCGCGGTATTCGGCGGCGGTGGCGGCGAACGCGCGACAGTAGATGCCGACCCGCTGGCCGAAGACGGCGCAAAACCAAGCAGCGGGCTAGTCGACGCTCCGTCGGGTGCTGTCGCCGAGCCCGTTGCCCCGAGCGACATCTGTGTACGCCTCGATCAGTTGATCTTTGTGCAAGTCCCCGCCAATCAACCAGCGGACGAATGGATTGCATCCATATTTCGTCAAGCCGAAGTCCAAATGGACCCGAGCGACGAGCCGAATTCATTTGGGGAATTGGTTCAGCTGCGCGACGACAAAAAGCAAACATCTTCCGAGTCGGAAAACAGCCAAGTCTTACCGGAAACCGAAAAGCAAGAGGCGCAAGATGCCCGTGCAATGGCTGAAAAATCACAGCCAGAACTTTCGCCGGCCCCGGAGTATCTGAAACCCGACCAGACGACTACGGCCTATTGGGTCGATGCCGAGGTCCAGCAGATTCGAACGATTATGGACCGCCTTGACGGCGCGGTGATCGTCGGATTTTCCAGCAATGGAAATCAGAGTGCTCGCGGAGCGGAACGGCTACAGCAAAAATCATTCAGGGGAAACACAGCGTTTGCGCAACGGCTACCACTGCTCGGCGTTCCCCAGCGATCCGACAATTCAGCGAAAGACAAACAGCCCAATCGCCAGCGGGACGAGGAGGGATCGTCTAAGACTCAACAAGCCATCGATGCGCTTGGCCTGCAGTATCAACCGCACACCGCCCGCTATCGCATCTTGTTCGTGTTTCACGGAACGGCAGCGCCTGCAGCGATAAAAGTGGACGCGGTCGAATCCAAACCGGAGCCCGTTAAGTAGCGGTCGCTCCGCCGAACGGTTTGCCGTTGTTTCTGTAAACCGTCTCACACACGAAACGCGGGGGCATCTTTCGCAAATCGATTTTCTGCAGGGTCGACTTTTGCTCCGCAAAAGCACGTACTTTCGCGGAGACGCTTTGAAATTGTTCGTAGGACTGCCTTTCTAGGCCGTCGGTCGACCGAAAAACGACGGCCCAGAAGGACCGGTCTACTCTTGAAATGAATAAGTTTACATTTAGGAAGCGAATGGCGACTTTCAAAGCAAATGATTTCACTACCCGTTTTTCTAATTATGCTGTTACGGTTGGCGGTTCTTGATTCGGCATTATTGGGGAGACGATTGGATGATGCGCACACGATTGGGCTTCGCCGGGATGACTCTGGCAATTGCAACCGGGTTGGGATTGAGCTTTGGCCAAGATTCGGACCAGCCCAAGGATGAAACGCCCGGGTTGAACTCCGGGATCGTGTCCAGCTTGTCGTTTCGTTCGATCGGTCCGGCATTGATGAGCGGTCGCATCGGCGACATCGCAGTCGATTCGGCCAACCGATCGATTTGGTATGTGGTCGCATCTTCAGGCGGCGTCTGGAAGACGTCCAACGCTGGAGTTACTTGGCAACCCATTTTCGATTCCCAAGGTTCTTATTCGATCGGCTGCGTGGCGATTGACCCATCCGATCGGTTCACAATTTGGGTCGGCACAGGTGAGAACAACAGCCAACGCAGTGTGGGGTATGGCGACGGAATCTACAAATCAATCGACGGTGGTCAGTCGTTTACGCGAACCGGTCTGGAGAATTCCGAGCACATCGGCAAAGTCGTGGTCCACCCGAAGGATGGAAACACCGTGTTCGTCGCCGCTCAAGGTCCGCTCTGGAAATCGGGCGGCGAGCGCGGTCTCTACAAAACAACCGATGGTGGGAAGACGTGGACCCGTGTACTCAATGTTAGCGAAGACACCGGAATCAACGAAGTCCTCATGGATCCATCCAATCCCAATATTTTGTATGCCTCGGCCTACCAGCGGCGACGGCACACATGGGTGTTGATCGATGGGGGTCCCGAATCAGGCCTTCATAAATCAACCGACGGCGGGGCAACGTGGAAGGCGATCAACCGAGGATTGCCCGGGGGTGACAAAGGTCGGATCGGGCTTGCCATTTCGCCGATCAATCCCGAAATCTTATACGCGATCGTTGAGGCTGCCGAGGGTCAAAGCGGTTTCTATCGCAGCGCCGATCGCGGCGAATCATGGGAAAAGCAGAGCAGCTACCTCTCGTCCTCGCCACAGTATTATCAAGAAATCGTCGCTTGCCCGCACAAGCTCGATCGAATCTATTCGCTCGATACGTTTTTGATGGTCAGCGAAGACGGCGGCAAGAACTTTGTGGGCCTCGGCGAAGAGGACAAACACGTCGACAATCACGCGTTGGTCATCGATCCGGCCGACGCCAGCCATTTGCTGGTCGGTTGCGATGGCGGCGTCTATGAAACTTGGGATCGGGGCAAGACGTACGATTTCAAAGCCAATCTGCCGATCACCCAGTTCTACAAGATCGGGCTCAGCCGTGAAAAGCCGTTCTACTACGTTTACGGCGGCACTCAAGATAACGCCACGCAAGGCGCCCCGGTGCGCACCGCCAATCGCCACGGCATCCGCAACAGCGACTGGTTTATCACGGTGTTCGGCGATGGCTTTGACTCGGCCGTGGATCCGGACGACCCCGACACGATCTACAGTCAGTCGCAATACGGCGGCTTGGTCCGCTACAACCGCAAAACGGGTGAACAGATTGACATTCAGCCGCAGCCCGACAAGGGAGCAGCGCCGCTGCGGTTCAATTGGGATTCGGCCCTGCTGATCTCGCCCCACAATCACAAGCGAGTTTACTTTGGCTCGCAAATTCTTTTTCGTAGCGAGGACCGCGGCGATAGCTGGACTGCCGTCAGTTCGGATCTGACTCGGCAGATCGACCGCAACAAACTCAAGGTCATGGGTCGAATCTGGGGCCTGGATGCTGTTGCAAAAAATAGCTCGACGTCGTTCTATGGCAATATTACGATCGTGGACGAGTCGCCGTTGGTTCAAGGATTGCTTTATGTCGGAACCGATGATGGCCTCATACAAATTAGCGAGGACGGCGGCCAAAGCTGGACTAAGGTCGAATCGTTTCCGAGTCTGGACGTACCAGAGTTCGCCTACGTGTATGACGTCAAAGCTTCGATGCACGATCCGAACACGGTGTACGCGTGCCTCAACAACCATAAACGCGGCGACTTTCGCCCGTACTTGGTCAAGAGCATCGATCGCGGGAAGACTTGGGTCTCGATCGTCGGCGACTTGCCGGAGCGGGGGAGCACGTACACGATCGAACAGGATCACGTCAACGCAAATCTACTGTTTTGCGGCACCGAATTCGGCTGTTTCTTCACGCTCAATGGCGGCGAGAAATGGATTCAATTCAAAAGCGGTTTGCCCACAATCGCGATTCGCGAAATCGAGATTCAACGCGAAGAAAACGATTTGGTTCTCGGTTCGTTCGGCCGCGGCATTTTCGTGCTCGACAATTATGCTCCGATGCGCGAACTGTCCCAAGAGATGATCGATCAGACGGCCAAATTATTCCCGATCAAAAAGGGAGAGATGTATATCCAGTCCGCGCCGTTGGCCGGCAGCGGTCGCTCCTTCCAAGGAGCGAATTTCTTCACCGCCCCCAACCCGCCGTACGGAATTGCGTTTACGCTGTATCTCAAAGAAGCGCTGAAGTCGAAAAAGCAAACCCGCAAGGAGAATGAGTCCAAGCAAGCGAAGGCCAAACAAGATACACCGTATCCTTCCTGGGATGAGCTGCGCGCCGAAGAGGAAGAAGACCCGCCGCGCGTTGTGCTCACCATTCGCGATTCCGCAGGTCAAGTCGTCAACACGGTCGAGGCGGGGCTCAGCAGCGGAATCCAACGCTTGGTCTGGAACTATCGCTACCCGGCCACGGGCGGTGCCCGAGGCCGCGGTGGTATGGGACCGTTGGCATTGCCGGGCAAGTACACGGTCAACGTCACGCAAATCGTCGCCGGAGAGGTTAAGGAGCTAGTTGCCGCGACCGAATTTGAAATCGAGCCGCTCGCTTGGGCTTCGATGGAAGAACCCAATCGGCAGTCGATTCTCGATTTCTGTCGTCAAGCTGCCAAGCTGCAGAATGCAGTCGTCGCGGCAAATCAGATCATGACCGAAGCCGCGGAGCGACTGGAGACGATTCAGCAGACCGTGAAAGCAAATCCGCAACTCGATCGCGCGCTATACGAAGAGGCTCGGCAGCTCAAGCTGCGGCTGGCCAAGATCCGCCAAAAGTTCGACGGCGACGCGCTGATCGCGCGGAGCAACGAACCGACCTACCCCGGCATTAATGCGCGCTTGCAAGGAATGGTCTTTGCAAGTTTCACGGCCAGCACCGGCCCGACTGGCACGCATCGCAAGCTTTACGACATCGCCAGTCAGGAGTTCGAAGAAGTCTTGGTCGAGCTGCGGCAGCTCGTCGACACCGATCTCGCCGCCCTCAACGCAAAACTCGATCAATCCCAAGCCCCCTGGACCCCAGGCCGCAAGATTCCGGATTGGAAATAAGATCGGAACCAACGAACTGAGGTGGGATGCGTCCTCTCGTTCCCATGCGCCTGCGTGGGAACGCACTGTCTTCGAGGCTCTGCCTCACGAAGCGCGTCGCGATTGCCAATTCTTCCATCCACGGAAGATGGATTCCGGGACTCAGCTCGGAATGACGCAAGGAAGCGGCCAGCGATCGAAGGCGCAGCAAAAGACGACACTTCCAAAAATTGCCCCGAGACCTCGCCAACGGATTATTGTCGATATAATTGTTTGATATCAAGCTCTATCATGATCACGATCGTAGGGGATTTGCCAATGTCCACCATTCCCGTTGAACTGCCTGATGACTTGCGAAAATTCATCGAGGCAAAAATTTCTGGTGGGCAGTTCGCAAATGCCAGCGAATATATCGTAGCACTCGTCGACGCTGCACGAAAAAAACGATCGGATATCGAGGCTGCCTTGTTAGAGGGCCTGAACAGTGGCCCAGCCGAAGAATGGACCGATCAAAATTGGAACGAGATGAAGCAACGGGCCATCGCCCGTCATCGAAAGAGCTAACGGATGGCTCTCAGAATTCTGCGGCGACCAAGGGTAGCCAAGGACGCCGAACAAATCGCGGACCACATTGCCCGAGATAGTTTGGAGGCAGCTGTTCGATTTCTGGATAACACGGAATCAACGATTCGTTTTCTCGCGGAATTTTCAGCCATCGGAAGTTTGTTTAAGACGGACATTGCCGCTCTTCAAAATATGCGGGCTTTTCGCGTCAAGGGGTTTCCTAATCACGTAATATTTTACCTAGAACACCCAGAAGCAATCGAAGTCATTCGCATTTTGCATGGGGCGCGCGATTTCCAGTCCGAACTCGGAACAAGCTAATAATTAGCTGAGGGTCATTCGCCCCACATTTTCTATTTCTTGTTCGTTCTTTTTTTTGACTTCGTTTTAAGAACGCTTGATAGATGCTTGAGTCGAGCTACGTGGTTTTCATGGTCCACGTTGAATCGCTGTTTCGTGGCGACGAATACATGTCCAACTCTACCTATGGGAACTCGTTGGAACCGACTATCAAGCGTTGGCAAGGCTATTGTCCGACTTGCAACATAAGTGAGCCAGCCCACTTGAAGATCATCATTCGACTCTCCAATGGCATCACTCATTTGCGAAGACCACACCTGGCCAACATCTGGATTCCAGCAGTGGACGATGAGGTCGAATATCCTCGTTAGTGTTGGAATGCTAAAAACACGGCCTCCGGCGACGCCGGAGTTCGGCAATTGAATAATAATGGAGTTATCTACCAATTTGGTGTGTCCGCCGCATTGGATCCACAATGACACGCGATGATATCCGTCACTGACAAGGCAAACAGAAAAGCCGAGATCTCGGATTGGCGTTGGTAGCGATCCAGGAACATAGTCTGTTTTATGGATTCCTTTTTTTAGGACCGAATCCAAAGCAGCACTATCTAAAACGACTGGTTTATTTCGCGGGTCCTCAGGTCGTTCACCTGCGCCAAACCAGTTCGATTTGAAAACAGGGTCAATGTGCCTTAGCCGCTTGAGAAACTTGAGTAATCGATCAGCGCAGGTTCGACGACTTTCCCGGCGTGGTCCCAAAAGAATCGAATCGAGAATGGCTCTCTGGAAACAGTCATTCTTCATCGTCATGTAATTGAGACAGGAGATCGAAATGCAGATGCAACCCCTATTGGTCAGCGCGGTTAATTCCCCGGCGGGGGGCCGGCGGGGAGTTGATGCTGGGTGAGCGCGGTCTTGGGGGGCCGGCCAAGCTCGACCGAAATCGTTTGCGGCTGGTCGCCGCGGCGCAAATGGACGTCGACTCGATCGCCAGCGTTCATTCGCCCCAATGTGATCCGCAAACTGCGGGTGTCCATGACGGGATGATCGCCGAGCGCCAGGATGATGTCTCCCGCCAAGATTCCCGCCTCGAAAGCTGGATAGTCGTAATCCTCGGGCCGTTCTTGTTCGAGAACCGATGGCTTGGGTTCGTCGTCCGGCTCGGCATCTTTTTCTTCCAGCTTGGATTTCTTGGCTCGCGCCGCCAATGCAGCTTTGCGACGTGCTTCCAAGCTGTCGACCATTTCGACCCGCACACCTTGGTCGTCGCCGGTGGTCGCGACGACCACGCCCAAATAGGCGGGGAAGAAGTTTTTGCCCTCCTTCATTTGCTGCAAGCGATCGTCCAAGCCAAACAGCGGTATCGCGAAGCCGATGCCCGAGTCATACCATTCGACTCCCGCGCCTTTATCAAGCGAGTTCGGGTTGAGCGGGACGCAGATTCCGATTAAGCGGCCCGCCGCGTCGATCAACGGTCCGCCGTAATTCGCCGGGCTGATGTTGGCATCGGTTTGGATTGCTCGACCCCCGGCGCGATTCTTCGCGCTAATGATTCCCAACGATACCGCTGGGCTCACGTCGCCGTAGCCTACGCCAACCGACATCGCCCATTGACCGACTTGGACTTCTGACGGGTCGAAGAACTCCGGAACCGGCAGATCGCTCACGTTGTCGATCTTGAGCAAACAGATCTGTCGCGTATCGTCGCGCCCCAACAGTTTTGCCAGCCGCCGCTGCCCATCGCTCGTGACGACGGTGATCACGGGTGGTTGTTGAATGAAATTGAAGGAGCTGGTCACGACGTAACCATCCGGCGAAATGACAACGCCCGTCGTATTTCCTTCGCCTTGTTTGCGAATTCCGCCGATCACGCCCTGGAGAGCGCTCACGCCGCCGAAGGATTCAATCGTGACGAGCGTTGGTTGGATCCGTTGCGCGGCGGCCGCGAAGACTTTGGGGGTGGCGAGCAAGGCGCGGGCAAGTTCGTCGGTTTCGTCGGCATCCACAGAGTGCGCGTCCGATTGGATCGATGCGGCAACCCACGAGCGTTCAGCCGCGGAGCGGCGACAGGAGATAGCCGGGGGCGCGAGCCCCCGGTTTGCGCTGACATATTGATCTTCAAGCCCTGAAAGGGCGGCACATTCTTGCATCAAAAACGCTTGATCGGCGCTGGGGAACGATGGGAATACCGCGACCCAGGGCTGGTGCCCAGGGCTGTCAAATGACGTCCCTTCGAGACTCGAGATCGCGAAAATCGCGCGGCAGGCAACCACAATAATGAGCCCGGTGCCGAAAGGAACGGCGACGTTTCGTTCAAGCATGTTGATGATTCTCCCCCTCACCCTGCCCTCTCCCGCGAAGCGAGGGGGCTTTGCCCAGAAAGTGATTCTACAGCACTGGCAGAGCCAGTGGCACACGGAAAAAAGGCTTCAGTCTTGTGTGCCACTGACTCTGCCAGTGCTATTTTTGGGCAAAGCCCCCTGGGGGAGAGGGAACTTGGATCGGCCTTCAACATTGGCGTTGGATACTTTCGTGCTTGTTACTTTTGCGCAAGTTATTTTTGTGCAACCGGCGTGATCGGCAAGCGCAATAATTCTTGACCACGCTTGACGACGAGGATCGATTCGCTGCCGACGGTTAGTGCTGGGAGCACGCGATCGTAATCGCGGATCGAGCCAATCTTTTCGCCCCCCACGGAGACGATCAAATCGTCCGGCTTCAATCCAGCCGTGGCCGCGGGACCATCTGGCAACACGCGATCGACATACGCCGGTCCCCCTTTGCCTCCGTGTTTGAATAGCTCGAATCCAAGGGTCGGCTGCCGGTCGCTGGCGACGACGGCTGTAGTTGTTTGCGTAAGCGGCTCGCCAGCGACAAAACGTCTAAGGATCCGGCTGGGTACGGCGTAATTGAGCCTGGTGTTGGTGTCCGAGCTGTTGATGACTTTGCCGATCATCCCGACCAAAGTGCCGTCGGGCAAAACGACCGCGCCACCCCCCGCCCCCGGATTGCTGGTGATCGCATCGATCAACACCAACTCGCCGTTGTACGCGACGTTGTCTTGATTCAAACGTGCTTCGATCGACGTGACCAATGAAATAATTCCCAATGTGGCCGACATCGGCTCTTCGCGCTCGGCGACCATGAATGCATTGCTGAGGGCGACGACCCAATCGCCCTTGTTTCCCACAAGTTCATCGCAGAGTTCAAAATATTCCGGTGTTGTCACCGAGGTCTGCAGCAACGCCAATTGAAACTGCCGGTCGCGGCGAACGACGCCGGCGGTCACCAGTTGACCATCGGGCAAGGCCACGCGGACTTGATCCCCGTCCAGGAAAACGCCCTGCATGGTGATGATGTGACCTTCGGGCGAGACGATCATGCCCGTGGCGTACGAATTCACGCGCCCGGCCCCCGCGCCGTACACCTTGACCATTCGGCGTTGAGCGAATTCGACAGCACGGCTGAGCCAAGCATTCGCGTCGGGTTGAGAATGATCTTGCGTCGCGGAGCGTGGAGGTTCTTGCGGATTGGCCCAAGTCGCCGTTTGAAAGTAAAGCAGCGCGGTTGAGATTAGGATCGCGAGTAAGTCCCTCGCTGTTGAACGTCGTCGTGGCGCACTTTCTATTCCTTCTCCCCCAATAACTTCGCGCGACGATGCCAGGTTTTGTCTATTCATCATTTGCGAAGTCATTGGGGGAGAGGGAACAAGAATATTTCCGATCATGGCGCGGGCCGTTCTTCGTGGGGTTGCCGGAATTGGGCATCCGCGACCTCCGTTTGGATTTCGCACGAATCTAAGCGAATCTCGAGTTCCGTTTGTTCGTTGAATCCGGAGACAAACGCCCGCCGCAGCGGAATGTAAACGCCTTCGTAAGGCGTCCAATTAGCAAATGTGACGCTTGCCCCGCGAGTCTGTTCGTGAAGATTGCTCGCCACTTTGAGCGGACGGATTTCTTGTCGGCCTGCCTCGTCATACAAACTGACCCAGCAATAAAACCAGTCGTGTTTGACGTCGAGGAATTTGAGGCGACACGCTAAACGGTTTTGAGCTTTGTCGCTTCCGTCGAGCGAACGCGTTCCGAAAACGCCGAAGGGATTTGCTTGGTGCGCAGCGACAATGGTCAAGGCCTGAATGATCTGCGGTGTGGTCTTGGCTTCAATCAACGTCAGCGTCTTGGTTTCGCCTCCGGACTGCCGCCAGAAATTTGTGCCGTCAAACCCAAACCGGGAATGTTCCTCGTCTTCCGTCCAAAGGACTTGAAAGCGGCCGTCGGTGGCCAGCCAAGATTCCTGGCGGCCGATCGATTGATCGCCCCGGTGGAGCGAGTCGATCAAGTGCAGCATGCGGGGTCGCGATTCGTCCGGGATTTCGAGGCTGCGGCGCCACTGTTGCACAATCCAGGTCGCGTACTGCTCGTTGAGCGCACCGTCGCGTATTGTTCCGGGGACGGTTGCCATGAACGCGATCATTTTCTTTTGTCGATCGAGTGCGCGTTGTTGTTCTGGCGTGGGCTTTTTTTCCTGCTCCTTGGGTGCCGGTGCCTCCGGTGGCGCCTCGATGTTATAGGGCAAGCCGTATAACGCGACGTGAATGGTCTTTTGGACTCCATCCGGTTTTTCGATGACAAGTTCAGCCAGCCAACTCTCGGGAAGCGTGCAGATTAAGTTGAGGTACTGGTTGACCGAATGAATGGGCTGCCGTTCAAAGCTGACGAGTCGATCCCCGAGCGCTAGCCCCGCTTGATGCACCGCGGAATCCTCGACCAGCGAAGCGCAAACGACGTTGCCGTCGCGCAAATCGAACGTCGCATCCAGCGTTCCGTGCTCGGCGATCTTGGTGGCCAATAAATCCGGTATGAAATTTTTGATTTGATTTGCGGAAATCGCGTAGCCCAATCCGACGTTGACTCGTCCGCGTTCTTCAAAACTGCCGCGGCCGTTGATTCCGATGACCTCGCCCTCCATGTTGAACAGCGGTCCGCCCGAATTCCCTGGATTGATCGAACTGTCGACTTGAATGCAATTGCCGTAAACCAGTTGATTTGAGCCGGCCCCTTCCTGAAAGCGGTTGATTCCGCTGACGATGCCCAGCGTGACGGTGGGGGTTTCATCTTCGGAAAGGACGAACGGGTTGCCCATGGCGAACGCCCAATCGCCAACCCGCACTTTGTCCGAGTCCCCGAGCGGGGCGAACGGATACGCATCGCGTCCCTTCATTTGGATTAGCGCGATATCCCCGCCTGGGTCGGAACCGACAATCGACCAACGATACAGTTTCCCGTCAGCTAATCCTCCCCAACCTTCAACCCCGGCCGCTTGAATCACGTGATGATTGGTCAGGGCGATTCCCGAGGGATCGATAATGACTCCGGAACCACCCCCTTCGCGATCGTCGCCGTAGATTGCGATGACGCTTCCCATGACTTTCTGAATTGCAGCAACGCGGTCTTTCTCGAATTGGCGAACCAGTTGCAAATCATCAGATTGCGGAGCCGACTGAAAGGCCATCAATGGCCGCCAAGTGCTCGACGCGAACATTACCGCAAATAAGAGGTATGGAACCACGGATGAACGCAAATAAACGCGGATGTTCGACACACGACTTTCTTCCATAAATCTGTGTTCATCTGTGTTCATCTGCGGATCCGCTATTTTGTTCGGAGCAGGCGGACATTGCACCAATTCGCGTGGTCGGCCAAGTCCAGCTCTGCCCCAGGCTCAACGATCAGGCTTATCTCTCGGACGTTACTCACGTCGATATCGATGGGTAGCGGATCGTCGGAGGCGCGAACGCGCTGTGACCAGAGTTCAATGCCGTCACCACGAACGAGAAAGATGCAGTCGCCGTGGCCTTGCGTTTCTGCATCGAGGCCCACGATCGCCGTCAATCGATCGAAGCCGGCATTTGGATAGACCAGTCGCGAATAGGCATGGACGCCCAAGCCTTTGGAAAAAACCAGCGGCGCGGGCTGTCGTGACGACCGAAGCGTTAGCAGGTTGCCGTCGACGCTCTTGTCGAATTGCGTCGGACGTGGACTCGTGACGATTGGTTCTTGTTCGTTCGAAATCGGAGAAAGGTCCGACAACCAAACGAGGCGGTCGGATTCCATCCCGATGTTGACGACACGGGACCAAGGGATCGTCGCAGTTCCGCCGCCGGGGAATCGAAGCGCGAACTGGTCATCGACGAGCTTTTCGATCGATCCGCGAATTTGCGATCCGTCTGCGAGCAAGCAATTCGCCAATCCCGAGGCCTGTTTGAGTCCCAAGTCGGCCGCGACGAACGCGACGATTCTCGCTTGGTTTATGGTCCGATCCTGGCCATCAAACGTTCCCGTAAGTTTTCCTTCGGCGATCGAACGAATCAATCCTTCAGCCGCTTGGGGACCATCATTCGATTCGGCCCAGACCAAGTCGAACTGGTTGGACGGGTGAATAATGGATTCCTTCATCGGATCCGTCAGCGACGAGGGCTTGAAGACGATGGCCCGAATTGCCTCGATCGGTAAATCCAGCTCACCAAAGCTCGTCCGAATGGCGACCCGTTCTGTCTGCAATTGGGCGGCTTGCGCCAACAACGTCCCGCCGTAAGCAAGGTGGACCACGATCGATGTCGCCGAGCCACGCGAAGCTTCCACGTTGCGCTGAATGCTGAGCACCTGGGTCAGCGCGGCGTTGGAGCCATCGCGCAGTTGAATTTGGCCTTGTTCGTCGATCGAGCGAATTTCTCCTTCCAGGACGCGGCCATCGATCATCACAATCGTGTCGTGATCTTCCGCGATGGCAAAATTGGACCATGGCGAGAGAAGCAGACCCAACCAGGCGATCAAGATAAAGTCGGCCAGGATGGATTTCCAAGATGACATTGGCGGCCCGAGGAGATTCAACTGCTTCGTTTAACGGCAAGCCGAAGGCGACGGCGAGTGCGATCAAAGACAACACCGTCGCCTTCGGCTTGCCGTTAAACGATCTGATCGTGAACCACGTAGCCTGCGTGGAGAAACGGCTATTCCGATCCACCCGACGACGGCTGACCGCTTTGTGCTTTTTCCGTGTACCGTTCAACAATTTCGCGATACTTGGCCGGGAGTTGATCCTTGATCGCACTATAAGCCGGGTCACGGCTTCGATCGCGGAGTTTGCTCCAAGGGCTTGCCGGGCCGTCGCTGTAAACTCGTTCCGCGACTCCGTTGGGGTTGTTGCTCTTGCCCCCTGCTTGGCTTTTGCCTTGAGATTCGCTGTCTTTTTTACCGGACTTTTTCGCTTGGCTTTGATTCTGACCTTCGCAATTCTTTTTTGAATTGCAACTACTGCATTCCTTTTTTTCTTGCTCGCGAATCAATTTGGCCAGAATTCCGACGACTTTATTTTGCTGTTCCTGCGTCGTGTCGCCGGAATCTTCTTGATCGAGTTTCCGTCGCGAAAAATCCATGCGCTGGTGGGCGTCAGCGAGTTGTCCCTCTTCGATCGTTGCGAGTTCCTGAATCTGTCGCCAGGCGCTGACACGGAGTCGTTCCGGGGCGTCTTGGTACTGTTGCAAAAACGCACTGAGCGCGTCGACCGCTTTTTGATTTTGCAGTAATTTGGCATTCGCGACACCCACGAAATACGTTGCGGCAGCGCTATGCAATGTGAAATCCGCCAGTTGCGAGGCAACCGTTTCCAATAGCGGTAGCGCGTCTTCGAATCGTTCGGCATTGACCAAGGCGCGGGCCAAGTAGAAACTTGCGTCCGCCGATGCATAACGATCATTCGATTCGATCCAAGGTCGAAGCGCGATCAGGGCTTGACCGATATCGCCATCGGCGGTGGCAAGCGCTTGGCGGTAATCCGGGTGGATCAGCATCAATCCTTCGGAGATCGCGTCGGCTTGTGTTTCGGCGTCTTGGCGAAGCTTTTCGACTGCTGCTTTGGCTTGGTCCTTCGTCGCCTGGTCGGTGGCGGTCATTTGGTCGACGTGGGCGACGAAACCGTCAATTACCTTGGAACGGTCATTATCATCGGCTTGGAGCCAAGCCGGAGCGCACAGCAAAGCCGCAAACAGCGCGCTGCCCAACAAGATTTTTCGCAAGCTCGACATGAGTTACTTTCTATAAAAAACACTTTAGCAGCCACGTCGCATACGAAGGCTCGGCGGAGGCCGCGGGATTTAATCTTTCTTTTCCATGACCTGTTCGGTCATTTCCGTGATTTCGGACTGGCGTCCGCTGATATTTTGGATTTCCGCTTCGAGTGCTGGATCGAGTGCCCCTTCGCCGCGAATCGATTCAAATTGCTTGGTACGTCGGTTGACCCGCAACTGAGCCGCCTTGAGCATTTTAAGTTCAGCGGATTTTCGAAGCAACGGTTGTTTTCCGCCACCGCCACCTCCGCCGCCACCCCCGCCTTCCTTCTTCGCCTGTTTGAGTGACTCTAACAGGTCTTCCAGAGCCGTTTCTATTTCACGTTGGACAAACTGCGTCAACTGGTCGGTTCGTTCGGATTCCAACAATTTTGCGACGCGGCCAAGGTCTTCCCGGAGGTCCAAAACGCACTCGGGAAATACCGAACTGGTCCCGTCTTCGAGCAACAAATCGTAGGCTTGTTGTCCCAATTCGCTGATCTCGGTCTCCTCGGTCGCCATGCGAAGCATATTCAACTGGTCGCGTTGGAGCAGTTTGGCCAAATTGGTTTTCTTGTCGTCGAGGTCGATGGTGGCTTGCGTGGTGGCGCGTTGTCGGGTGAGCATTTCAGAAAAGCGAGCTTCGAGCCGGGCCAATTTTTCTTGGCGGGTTTCTTCACGTAATTGATTGAGGCGCTCTTCAATCTCGCGCAAAGCCTCTTCCAATTTCTTCTCCGATTTGGCTTGTTGCCGTTCGGCCCGCTGTCCTTCCTGTTCCTCGAGACCTCCGGCGGCTTGGTCCATCGCCTGTTCGGCTTCTTGAACGGGTTGTTGGCCCGGTTGCTTGGCGTTGGGATTGTCCTGCGAATTTTCATCCGAACTCGGTCGCTTGGCTTTGGCCATGTCTTTGGCCAGGTCCAACGTTTTACCGCGCGTGCGGCGTTGTTGTTTGGCCAATTCGGCAAGCGCCTCGGGGGGGAGCGAGGCCACTCGGCGTCGCTCCTTGTTCAATTCATCCAGCGACGATTGCATTTCCGCAAGGGCTTTTTGCTCGTCGCGCTGGGCGTCCGTCGGGTGCCCCTCGGTTAAATTTTCTTCGGCCTTCTTCTGATGCTGCATCGAATTCTCGAGCGGCTTTTGGCCGGGCTGTTTCTTGGCGCTGGAAGCGGGTTGGCCCGATTCGCCATTTTCCGAAGGCTTCGATGCGTCACCGCCGGGCTGTGATTCTCCGGCTTGCGGCTTGGCGTTCGGGTCCGAAGGCTGTGGTTTGGCGTTCGGATCAGCCGGCTTGGGTTTGGCATTCGGGTCGGCGGGTTGAGGTTTTTCGGTCGGTTGGCCCCCCTCGGCTCGCTTCGGATCGCCGGCTTGGCCTTCGCCATCGGCGCCTTTGGGATCGGCGGCCGGATCGGTCTCAGGTTGGTCGGTCGGAGACGGTTTGCCTTTCAATTCGCGGGCCAGGGCTTCGGTTCGTTGGCGGATGTCGAATTGTTTATCGGCGAGGCGATCGAGCGCTCGAATGCCGGCGCTGGCGTCTTGTTGCGTCTGTTCGATCAAGGCTTGCTGGTCCTTGATCAGCTGTTCGACTTGTTTGATTTTCTCATCCAACCCTTGAAGCGCGTCTTGCTTGTTCGCGATTTTATTCGTTTCGCTGGTGACTTGATTTTGTTCCTGCATCAAACTCTGCAGTTGCTTCTTCCACTGTTCGAGCGTGGCAATTTCTTGGGTTTTGGACATCGCGTCGCGATCATCATTGAGCAGCATTCGCACGAGCCGGTCGAGATCTTCGACGACGAGTATTAGTTCTTGCTCGGCTTGATCGAGCTTTCCGCCGTCGAGGAGAGTCGTGACGCTGGTCATTCGTTTGGCGATCAGTCGTTCCTTGGCCTGCTGCAGAGTCTCGATCAGGCGTTTGGCTCGTTCGGGTTCTTTCGCCTGGAGTGCTTCGGCGACGCGCACGAACCGCGATTCCAATTCGGCCATGTTGCGTTCGACCAAGCGCTGTCGCTCACCCAATTCGCTGCGACGTTTGTCGTCATCTTGGGCCCACAGTCCGCTGCGAACAAAGAGAACAAGCGCGGCACACCAAATGACTCGCTGGGACAGGATTGTGTTGTTCATTGTGTGACTCATTCCCCCATCCTTGGAACTTGGATTCCGGGTCTCAGCCCGGAATGACTATAGGTTGGGTTGGGGCGTTCCGTCTATTCTCGACTTGGCCCGGCATTGTTTCGAGCGACCGCGCGATGATCAAGTTCCCCCCGAGGCGACTGATCTTGCGAAATTGTACGGCAACTGCTGGCTATTACCAAGTTTTTTCGATTGGTACTAAGGAGTTTGTTTGTCTTTCGACGAACTTTCCGGCTGCCGCGGGGTTTGATCCGATTGGGGAGGATTGGGCGGGTCAAAGATGTCCGACTTGCCGGATTGACCCTGCTTGGTGTTGATCGCGTCAATGAGTCCTTGCTCCAGTCGCTTGAGCACGATGACTTGATTGACGATTTCTTGATAGGTTTGCGAATCCTCCATGGCCGAGAGGATGGCGTCCATCTTGCGCACGATGATCTCTTGCAGCTCGGCGGTCTGCCCGGCGGTTTCGGCGAAGCGGGACGATTCCGCGAGCTGTCCACGGGCTTCCTCGAGGGCTTGGCTTGCCAGGTATATTTCGCTGGAATCGAGTTCGCGAATCGGCTCGATGATTCGCTCCGCGTAACGAGTTTGCAACGAGACCATCCCCTGACTTTGACCTTCGATTTGATCGCTCAATTCCCGTTCACTTTCGTCGAGACGATTGTTCTTAGCTTCCTCCAAAAACTCGGCAAATCGCTGCGCGACTTGAAACAGGTTCGTCCCGACGTTTTTCTGTCGATTCTGAAAGTCGATCAAGGCTTGTTGCCGCAGCGCCAGCGACGATTCGACCGCGGGACTAGTCGCGGCGATCAAGGCCCGCAGGTCGGTGAGCAGTTGTAGTTGATTCGTGCGTTCCTGTTGGAACAAGGCCCGCTGTTCGATTTCGCGTCGCAACAGGTCCGCCCGCAGTTCCTCCTCGGTTACCACTCGCAGCAAGAATTCGCGCGATTTGCCGATTCCCGTCGCGGTCGGCTGATTGTCTTGAGCGTTGACACTAAAGCGGAGTACCTCGCCGGGTTGGATCGCAAGCGGTTCCAAGTTGAATCGTTCGTCGGCGGAATAAGAAAACTCTTGTTCACCCGCCGACCACAAGACGTCCGGTGCAGCCAGCGTCCGCGGACAAGCCATCCCCGTTTGGGGCGTTGCGTTTTCGTCGCCCGTTTTCCATTGGTATTCGACCGCGGTTGCCACCAAGCCATAGCGATCCGTGGCTTTGAACGAGATGGGAACGTGAGCCCGCGGCACGACCAAGCCGCCGATTCCGGATAGCGAGGCTGCGACCTTGGGTGCCTTGTCGTCGGCAATTGAAATCTGAAAAGCGATTGGCTTGAAGTTCTTTCGCCCATCATCGCCGAGCAATTCGATCGAATACTTGCCGCCGCGGAGATCTTCTTGATTGGCTCCTCCGGGCAACGTCGTCTGAAAATGGGTCGCGTCAATTTTCGGTAATTCGAATTGTGCGTCGGCGGACGCACCGCCGTCGGATTCGGCGAGCGACGACTCGTTCCATTTCAGCCGCGCCGCGGCGACCGGCAAGTTCGACTCGACGTCGATCCGCAATTGACTTCCGTTTAGGACCGAGTGCGGCCCGCCGCCGATAAGCGGCTGTTGGTTTCCAGCGTAGCTGGGCAACAGGACCGTCAGATTCAACTGCCGCACATCGATCGGTTCGACCAGCCGCACGGCCACCCAAGGGGTCGCGGCATCGCCACCGAGGGCCCGCAAGCGAAACTCGGAGTTGACACTACGGAGCGTGAACTGATGCTCGCGGCCGTCCAACCGGCCCGTCACGGTCGCCGCTTGGGCCGACCGCTTCGATCCCGACTCGAATTCCACTTCCACCGCAACGTCTTTGACGCGACTGGTCTCGGTCACGACGATTCGCAGTTCATGATCGGCTCCCCGGTCCAGGGCCAACTGACCGTTAGTCGCACCGACGATTTCCAAATAGGTGGACTGCGGCCATTGCCGGCTGCCCAACATTATGTTGCGGTTAAACCAAATTTGCAGGAAGGGATTGATCGCGACCCCAACTCCAATCACGGCGCAAGCGGCCAGCGCGCCGCCCAGCAGGAGTCGATTGCGTGACGCCGCGGGTTGGTTGAGCGCGGTGGCGAAATCAATGGCTTCCGCACGTCGGTTGCCCGCGTCGATGGTCGCTTGGACTAGGACGGCAGACATTCCATGGGTGGCCGCATCCGATTCGCGCGCCAGTTGGAAACCGCTGATCAAACTTTGTCCGTGATCGCGATGCTTATCCTCGACTTCCAAAACAAGGGCGTCGTCGCTGGGGGATGCGGCCAGCGGGCGAAGCACGCGAGCCCAACCGACGGCCGCGAGCGTCGCGACCATCAGGCCGAGCATGATGGCGCGTTGCGGCACGTCCATCTTGAACATGCGATCCAAGACCATGTCGGCCAACGCCAAAAGCACGGCCACGATCAACAGGCGGGCCAATCCATCGACCAAAATCCACCCGCGCAATTGCCGCCGCAGCGACCTGATTCTTTGCAGGACAGGTTGGGTATTTCGGCGAAGTTCTGCGGTGGCCATGGGGAGTTGAGAGTTGTCAGTTGTCAGTTGTTGGGATGAGAATGGCAGCAAGATCTTGTTCCCTCCCCCAACGCTTCGTTGCGGGGAGGGTTCGGGAGGGGGCTAAACAACGGTTGTGAAGCACGTCAGCTTGGTTGCACAATACCACTCGAACACAGTGTACTTCCACGATCAGGTGACAGGAGTTTGGAATAACGTTCAATAATTCGACAGGTGTTACAGCAATCGAAACCGCTTGCGCACCGCCCACTCGATTGCAAGCAAGAACACGGGGATCGCGAAGAACAAATACCGAAGTCGATTGCTCAAGTCCCACAAGGGAATCGGCGGGCTATTGAGTTCTGTCTTGCTACTTAATCGCGGAAGGTCCGCGATCATTTTCTCTAATTCGTTCAGTTGATACGACTGGCCCTTGGAGGCCGTCGCGATGTCGATCAGCAGCTTTTGATTGAGCCAGAGGGCGTTGGCTTCGGCGCTCGGCGGAACGACGCGGAAGGAAATGGGCTCGACCAATCCGGGTTCGGTCGTCCCCGGCAGTGCCAACTCGACTTGAAACGTGCCGGTTTTTTGTGCGGTGAGCGTCCCTTCGTAGGCGCCTTCTTGGCCGGGCAATAGCCGTAGCTCCACCGTTTGCGACCAGTTGTCATCGCCGCGGATCGTGGCTTGCAGCGTGGATTCCTGAAGCGGCTCAAATCGTTCGTCCAATGCTCGGACCAGCAAGGCAATTTTGTCCCCCAATTCGTATTCGTTGCGGTCGACGTCAATGGTTCCGCGGCGACTGCCGGACAAGGACCGCGTCTCCGTTAGGAATCGCGTGACTTGAATCCAGAACCGATCAAAATATTGCGCTTGGAGGCCGACGCGGCGCCAGCGCCAACTTCCAGTGAACCCCAAGTACACGGTGCTGCCGGCGCCGTACCGGCCTACGACGAGCAACGGCTGATTGCCTTCGGCGTTGACGACATCGCCCCGTTCGAGCAGCACTTGCGCTATGGGCTTGGCGGCGAGGGTTGGAAAACTCCAAAAGACATTCGGCAATTCGTCCCAGATTTGGCGATTGGCCGCCGGGTCTCCCACAAACGTCATGATCGGATGGTCAAGATTTTGATCTTTGACCAGCATGCGACCGGGCCGCGTGTTGAAGTTCGCCAGCAGTTGCGAGGACTCCAAAATCTCGTCGCCGCTGAATCGAACGGGCAAAATGTCTCGGATGCCGGTCAAATCATTGAGCGTCAAAAAATCGGCCGTGAATTTCGGCCCCGCCATATATAAAAACCCACCCGCCTTGCGTTTGCAAAACAATTTGAGATTGTCGACCCACTGGTGGTCGAATTCGTCCGGGTTGGGATCCATCATCATGATCACGTTGTACCGCCCCAGGTCTTCGATCGAGCGCGGCAATTGCGAGACGCGCTCATCTCCCTCTTGCGTTCCGCCTTCATCCACGGTTTGTAACCAGCAGGTTAGGCTGATGTTCTGGTCGCGCTGCAACAGGCGTTGCACCATTCGAAAATCCCAATTGGGTGCCCCCGAGATGAGCAGTACGCGGACTTTGTCGTCAATCACATCCAGTGGGTTGGAAAGTTTTTCGTTGTCGATCAATTCGATTTCATTTTCCAATCCCGGCACGCGCAGCTTGTACAAGTATTTTCCGGGTTCGCGAACCGTGTGTTGAAAATCGAGGCGAATGCGGCCGCCGCGCGGTGGGAACGAGACTTCGCGCGTTTCCACACTCTTTTCGGCGTCAGGTTTCCCGGTGCGCGGGTTGATTGCGACCTCGACCAGTTCGACATTGGCTTTGAGCTCCGCCAAATCTTGCGCGTAGAGTAGCCCTTCGATTTCAAAGGGTTCATCGGGTCGAGCCGTCGCTTGGACATACACGTCCGTCACGGTCAAATTCGTCGGCCGCGACGGGTCGCCAACGGCGACGGTCAAAATGGGAATGTCGAGGCCCCCGGCCTTTTCGGCGAACTCGATCGGGTTGTCTGCTCCGTTGTGTTGACCGTCCCCGATCAAAACAATTGCGGCCAGCCGGTTCGAATCGATAAGCGCCTCGCGCAAGGCTTGACCGATATTCGTTCCGCGACCCTGGGCGACGAGCGGCGGCATCTGCATTTCGGGCAATTGGTCGGCGGCGGGATTGGACGGATTCGAGGGTGGTGGATTCGTGGGAGGCCCTGCCTTGCCATTTTCGAGTGCCGGCAGAATGGCGGCCGGGGTGTTTGTGTCGGCGAAATCGATGACGCGAACAGTTGCCTTTTCGCGCAATTGGCGTACTAACTGATGGTCGTTGCGTTCCCAAGCGAGTTGTAACAACTGTGCGCGGGCGATCTGACCGTTGGCCAGTTGTTCGACGTCGACGCCCGCCGCGTTGGCGAACTGCGCCGCTTGTACGCTGTTGCGGTACTTATCCTGATGGGCCATCGACATGGAAGCATCGCGGAGCAGCGCGATCGTCGGCTTGGTCGTGCGCACTTGCTTAAACGTCACCGTCGGTTGCAAAAACATGATCAGTAGAAGCAGCAAGACAGCCAAGCGCAGGCCTGCAAGAAATCGCCTGACGATGCGTGGGCAAGCATCGGCTTCATGACGATAGAGCCAAGTCACTCCCGCGATCACGAGGGCGGTTGCAGCCAACACGACGAACACGCCCCAGGACTCGGGTAGGTTCGTCCAATGCAACTCCGGCGTCCCAATGCGATCCGCGCCGCCAAGGAACCATTGCAGGAGCGAATTTTGAGCAAGTAATGTCATGGATTGAATGGGGTCGTTAGAATCTTCTGGGCTGCCGTAGGTTGATTCTCAATAATGAACTTCCAGCCTATTTAACCACGCAAATGCCCTCTCCCAAGCCCGCCCCGCGACGGGGGAGGGAATAAAGAGCGGCTTCGCAAATGAAGTTGATTCACATAAAAGGCATTCCTGCGAAATAGTCATTCCCGCGAAGGCGAGAATCCAGATTTGGATGTGTCTGGAAATGTAAGTTCTCCATCCATGGAACTTGGATTCCGGGACTCAGCCCGGAACGCCATTTGATTTTGTTAGCCTGCTCGGTCATTGCTCTTAATACGATCCCTCGCCGTCTTCTTCGGTCGGTTCTTCTTTATCCGTTGGCGGTTCTTCGGGGGCGTTGCCCAAAGCTAACAGTCGATTGGCGGAAACCACCCAAAGTTTCGAACCATCGCTGAATAAATTCCCAACCCGTCCCTCAAATCCCAACCGCACGCCGACGTGCCCGAGGGGCTTGCCCGTTTTGGGTTCCATTTTCAAGATCGAGTCCTTGATCGGCAAGTAAATGCCATCGGGGGTGATCATTCCCCGGCCGAAACTTTTCGCGTCGTCGTCTTTCAAGTAGTCACGTGCCGTCCACGAGGCCGTCCAGATCATGCGGCCTTCGCCTTTTAGATCGTAGGCGATGAGTTCGTTCGTGCCACCAGCGTAGAGCAAGTCGTCTTGGATTCCGATGAGATAGGAAACCCGGGAATCCGGTTCGGCTTCCAGAGGCGCTTCCCACTTGAGCTTGCCGGTTTGGCGATCGTACGCGTGGATCATATTCAAATCCGACGCCATGACGATGATGACGTTGCGATACGGAATGGCCAAATCTTCCGACCAGCCGTCCAAGATCATCAATTCGCTGGAGATGCCGAAATCGCGGACGGTCTTGTCGGGGCGGCCCGTGCGCGGATAGCGCCTCGCGAAGCGTACGACTCCGGTGGCGGGTTCCAGAACGAACAGCGCTCCGGATCCGCACACCGCAAACAAGTCGCTTCCATCCAAGGCCAAATGGATGGGAGACCAATACGCACATCCGCCAGCAGGTTCATCGGTCAAGTACGAGCGCCACACGATTTTGCCCTGTTGCCGGCTGTCGATCGCGTAAATGTAAATCGAGCCGCTGACATTGACCGGAACAATCAGGAGGGAACCGTAACCGATCGGGGCGGCCATAAAGCCGATATCTTCGGCGTCGCGACTGGCGTCGGGATCGGCATCCGCGTCGGGAGACTTGTTGGCGGCAGTCGATTGCAACGACGGCATCCGCCACAGTAATTGTCCGCTGCGCGCGTCATACGCCGTGAGAAAATTGGTTCGGGTTCTTCGCGGGAGCTGTCCCCACTGAAAATTTCCCGGGTTGCTGGGCCGTGGGGCACGGGGGTCCGTCACGTCGTAATTGGGACCTTCCACGTTGTATAAAACGCCTTGATGCAGCGACATCGACTGGGCGATGTGATCGTTGAAGAAGAATATTTCCGGGTCGTCACCCGGTTCATCGCGTTTACCACCGCGACGTCCGCCGTAGGCATTTTGCAAATTGATACGCATCCGCGTTCCATCGTCCATGATGAATTGGTTGAGCCACGCTGGACGCCAGATAACTTCCGCAGTTGGTTCGTTCCTCTTCCAGACCGTGACATCCGCAATCGACTTATAAAAAACGTGCTGTTCGTCGAACAAAAGAAATCCCGTTGGCGCGAGACCCTTTTCGATCCAACGATTGTAGAGCGTCCGTTCGAGTTCGCTCTGCGGAAGTTTGTCGATGGATGCGCCGATCGCAGCCTGCCCTAAGCCTTGTGCATGGACGACTTCGGAAAAACTCTTCTTGGGTTCGATGCGATACTCAAAAACCGGTTTCAAGTCGGATTGCATGACTGATTCGGGGAGACTCGGCATGACGCCCGTGCGGTGCGCGTTGCCAAGTCGCATCGAAACGAACTGATCGCTCCGCGCCGCGCTGACGCTCTCGCTGGCGGCGACGGCCGCGATCTCGTTCGCCACGTGCTCGATTGACTGTCGCGTGGCGCCGCCCTCCATTTCTCGGGCTTGCTTCAGTGCGATCGCGGCGGCATCTTGGTTGCCAACAAAGGCTTGGCAGACCGCCACTCGCATCCACACTTGATCCAGCGGAACCGTCGGATCGGGATAGTCGTCGACAATCCGTTGCAGCAAACGACTGGCGCCGACGAAATCAAAGGAATCCAAGGCCTGGCCGGATAATTCGAAGGCCGCGTCATCGCCGCCGCTACTCAAGAAATATTCGTTCACGACTCGATTGAGCGCCGCGGTTCGATCGGTCGGACCGAGCGCTGCGAGCAGTTCCGCGGCCCCCGCGTCGGCGGAAATGCGATAGGTGCGCAGTCCATCCGGCGGCAGTTGTGCGATCAGCTTTTCCACCTGCCGCCCGACGGAATAATAGATTTCGCCATCGGTCGAATAGAGCGTATCGCCGCAACGGCCGATAACTTCCTGCCAAATGCGAGTCGCGATGCGGAAGTTGCCTTCTTCCAAATAGCGCTGAGCCTTGACGAGCAACGCCTCTAAGTCGGCGTCGGTTTTGAGGATGGCTTTGTCGTTCGATTGTGCCACGGGAGCATTCTCCGCCGCCACGCCACCGCGCATCACAATGGCTGGTCGGGCCATCATGGGTCGATCCAAGGCGCGAAGCTGAGCGACGACCGAAGTCGGATTGTTGGCGCCGCCGAGCAGCGCAATCGCCGCGAACCAAGCGGCGAATTTCACGCGTTGGGAGATCGATTGTTGGAGTTCCGCGTTCACGCTTTTTCCCACGCGAAAGCGTGAACTCCAACAACGCCAGGATCCGAATCTTCTTATTTGATAACGCACTCGTCTGCGCGATTCGATTGTCATGTGTTAGCTCCCTGTCCGACTGCGGCCAAACCACCAACCTAACGCCTGTTCGACGATCAGCAGGATGGCGAGCGCCGCCAGCAACTGCGGCCAGATTTCGTTGTGACCCCCGGAAAACTGCAATGAGTCAAGTTCGCCCAGCGAAACGCGGCTGACTTTGTCTCCAAAATATTCGGCGCCGACTTGGCCAAAGTCCAATCGTTCCAGTTGCCCTTCCGAGGGATTCACGTTGGCGGCGAATAAAACGGGCTGAACCTGTCCGTCGCTGCGCATCAGTTGGAGTTGATAGACGCCGCGTTTCCGCAGGCCGTCGATGCGAGCCTGGTACAACACGCTTTGGCTGCTCTCGTCGGTTCCTGTGATAGGCTTGGCCAACATCTCGGTCGTCTCTCCGTCCGGGTCAACCAAGGCGACGTTGGAATCGAACGCCGATAGGTCGACCAATTGAGCGAACGAACCGCCAACCCTCGTCGTGTCCTGTTTTGCGATACTACTGGCGAGATAATGAATCAGATCAAAAACCACCGGCGCATAGGATGGATGCGGCGGCCAATCAGTCCAATCCAAGTCCGCGGGGAACGAGAATCCGATTACGCGGCCCTTTCCGAACGACCGTTCGGCCATCGCGATCGAATGTTTTTCGTCGGTGAGCCACAGCGGGACCGAGACGGACTGGCCCAGTTGCCCCTCGGCCAAAACGGTCGACCACCATTTATAGATCTTTAGACTATTGAAGATATTGTCGAGCGAAACCGCCACACGAACCGCGGGATGGCCACCGGGGGCCACGTCAAAGCCAAAGTAATTTTGTCGATTGTTATCTCCCTGCTCGGCGACCAAACCAAACGGCGAAAGTCCCTGGCCGTTTCGGAAGAACACGTTGTTGAATTCCTGAGCGCGGACTTGCGAGCCCGGCATCAGGACCAATCCGCCGCCGTCGCGGACCCATTGTTCGACCGCTTGCCGTCGATCGGCGGAGACTTCTCCGATATTGCAAAGAAAGATGACTTTGTATTTGGAAAGCGATACCGTTTCGAACTCGGTGTGGGTGACCGTATCGGCAAGCAGGCCCGTTCCGAGAACTTCAGTAGCGGCAAGGAAGTAGGTTTCGCTCCGCTCGGGAATCAGATTCGGTTCGCCGTCGACGAACAAGACGGGCAGGCCGCTTAAGGTGGGCGAAACGAAATCAAATCCGCTGTCCGGCGGGAGCGAGTCGATTCGCTTTGCATCCGGCACGAGTTCGACGCGAATCGTGTGGTAGGCGATGTTATTTCGCAATCGCAAGTCGAGATCTTGGTCCTCCTGCGAAGCGCGATCGACGCTGAACAAATAGGGAAAAATCAGCGTCGACTGGTGTCCCGGCGCCAATTCGGGGATTCGATTGACTTGGGGGGCTTCTTCGCCGACTTGAAAGCGGACATCGACATCGCGAGCGGCGACCGAGCCATAGTTGGCAACGGTCGCCTGGAAGCGAATGACCGTATTGGCGACTTGCAAATCATCAGCGCGGACGTCGGTGATTGCCAGATTATCCACGCGATCGTTGCCGCAATCGACGACAAAACAGCCCGCCACGCTCGACAGTTCGGCGATTTTCTTGACGATTTCATTCGGCGCGCGTTCTGCGGATTCGCTCATCCAATCGCGTTTGCGCAGGTCGCTGAAAATGTATAGGACGCGATTGACGTCTTCGCGTTGCCCCGCCAAATACGCGTGGACATCCTCCAGCGCGAGCGAATAATCGGCACTCATGTCGGAGCATTTCAATTCGTCCGTTGTGCGCAACAACTCGCTCAGCGAATCGGCGATAATCGGCTTGTTGGAAACGATCGGCTTGTCCGGTTGGCTAGTGAGAAATAACGTGAGCGTCTCGTCGCTATCGCTCGTGGCCGCCCGCTGGAATAGCGATTTGAGGGCGACTTTTGCCTCGTCGAACAAACTGGATTGGCCGACTTGGACTTGTTGGCTCAGCGAATCGTCGAGCAACACGACCCATTCATGCTGTTGGACGCGGGCGAAGACTTTGGCCAAATCGGAGGGCAAAAAAGGTCGCGCCAGCATCAAGCCGATCAGCAGCATGGCCAAGCAGCGGAGCAACAGCAGAATGAAATTTTCGAGCTTGACGCGACGCCGATTTTTTTTGTCGGCGTCCAGCAAAAAATCCATCGCGGCCCAATCGACAATCTTGAACCGCCGCTTGTTGAGCAAATGAATGATGATCGGCACAGACACGGCGAGCGCGCCCAAACCCAGCATCCACGGATTCAACATCCAGCTTACAAAGCTCATGAAAGAACGTCTCGGCGATCTTAGCGCCGCAATAACTGCTTGCGGCGCCGCTGTCGAAAGCTCAGGTAGCTCGACAGGACGCCGTCTAATGGTTTCGAAGTATCCACCAGGACATGATCGATGCCCGACGTCGCACAGACCCTGCGGACTTGCGCCATGTACCGCTCGACGGCTTCCAGGTATGAGCGTCGCAGCGCGCGGGGCTCGGTTTGCAACTGCACGTCGACCTCCAAGCCGCGAAACAGAGTGTTGTCCGCGAACGGAAACTCCAGCTCGTCATGATGCATGATGTGGAACACGATCACCTCGTGCCGCCGCAGGCGAAACTGATTGAGCGTTGCCCCCAGGACCTTCGGGTCGAGAAACAAATCGGAAAACAGCGCGATGATCCCGCGTTGCCGAATTTGATTGGCCAACGCCAAAAAAACGTCGTTGATATCGGTCGTCCGCTCGGGCTGAACCCGCTCCAATTCGTGGAGCATGAGTTTCAGATGGGATGGATGAGTGCTGGGTCGCAACGTCTGTTCGATCTTGTTACTGAACATCACCAGTCCAACGGCGTCTTGTTGTTGTTGCAACAAGTAGGCCAAGCTGGCGGCCGCGGTGGCGGCGTAATCGAACTTGCTCCAGCCCGATTTTTCGCCGTACCGCATCGATTTGCTGCTGTCGACCAATAGCGTGCACTTCAAATTCGTTTCGGCTTCGTATTCTTTGATATACAACCGGTCGGTCTTGGACCAGACTTTCCAGTCGATATGCCGCAAATCGTCCCCCGGCGCATATTCGCGGTGGGTGGCGAATTCGACGGCAAAACCGTGATACGGACTGCGATGCTGGCCAGTCATAAAGCCTTCGACTACCAACCGCGCGCGGACATCCATTCGCTTGATGCGATCCAGCGTTATCGGGTCCAGATACTTTTGGCTGGTTTCAGCGCTTGACATCGTTGGCGAACACCGCGCAAGAGAAAATCGGGCTAATTATTCGAACGCGCGAGCCAGCGCGGGTGCCAGTTCGTCTCCCTGATGCCGTTGCGGGAGTCCCTCCAGCAGTCGATCGATGACGTGGTCGGGTGTGATCCCCGAGGATTCGGCGCTGAAGTTCGTGATGACGCGATGTCGCAACACGGGATGGGCGACGGAGCGAACGTCGTCGGTCGTCGCGTGCGAGCGACCTTCCAGAATCGCACGGGCCTTGGCTCCGAGCAATAAATATTGCAACCCGCGTGGGCCGGAACCCCAACTGACGCTTTCGCGAACGTAATCCGGAGCGTCCGCCTCGAGGACGCGGGTGGCGCGCACTAAGCGCAATGCGTAGTGAATGACGTGCGGTGCCACCGGGACTCGGCGGACCAACCGTTGCAGATGCAGGATGTCGTCTCCGTTGAGGACTTGGTCCACGCGCTCCGATTGGTCGGTGGTCGTGGTGGCGGCGATCCGGTATTCCTCGTCGTAGGACGGGTAGCGCACGAAGACTTTGAACATGAACCGATCTTGTTGGGCCTCGGGCAAGGTGTAGGTCCCCTCTTGCTCGATCGGGTTCTGCGTTGCCAATACAAAAAACGGAGCGGGCAAAAGATGACGTCGGCCGCCAATTGTGACTTGCCTTTCTTGCATCGCTTCCAGCAACGCGGCTTGGGTCTTGGGTGGCGTGCGGTTGATCTCATCCGCCAATATGATGTTGGCGAAGATCGGCCCTTGCAAGAATTTGAAATTGCGGGACCCCGAGGCCTTGTCCTCCTGAATTACTTCGGTCCCGGTGATGTCGCTGGGCATCAGGTCCGGCGTGAACTGGATTCGATTGAATTGGAGCTGCATTGTTTCCGCCAACGTGCTGACCATGAGCGTTTTGGCCAAACCGGGAACGCCTTCGAGCAAGCAATGGCCTTGGGCGAATATCGCGATCATGAGCTGCTCGATGACCTGGTCCTGGCCGACGATGACTTTGCCAAGCTCGTTGCGGATTTGAGAGTAGGCTTTCTTGAGCTTGTCCACCGCCTGCAAATCGTCACGGCCAAAGTCAGCTTTCGTCGGATGCGGGTTATTCATGAAGTGTCCTTTTGCGGTATGGATCAAAGCCCCAGCGCCAGTCGAGACGAACGCCTGTTGATTGGATCGTCGACAGGCCCAGTTCGTTCCCACGTCAAATTGTAACCTCTAGCGGGCTTGTTCGACTAGTTTCCCAATTCGGTCGGCGAGCGTACAAAAGCAACGTGTCCGCCATGGAACGGTCGTTGCCGCGATCCGCCCCGTCTTATGAACTTTCTGGACTGGTCTTCGTTAGACTCGCCAGCGATGATAGGAGAGCGTTGAATAAAGTGTGGTGCGACGCTTGATCGGCAGAGATTGGCCGGAAGAAGTGGTCATTGGGTGATTCGTGAACTCACCGTTTGTTTTTGGCGAATCGCGAACATCATGGCGCTCCGTGGCGCTATCGGCCCTGTTCCACGGATTACTGTTGGTGCCGGTTCTCTTTCTCTGGCGGCCGGAAGGGGCGCCGCGTATGGGAAATTCGTTGCGGACGGTCGAATTAGTCCTGGCCGATGTCTCGAATGCTGGTGCCACGGAATACTTCGAACCCTTGCCAACGCACGTGGAGAATTCGGCCGCCAACGCGAGCGATGTTCGCGATGTCTTGCCGATCTCCGAACCCGCGCCGTCGATGCCATCCCTCGATGTTCCCCGAGCCATCGCCACTCCCGGCGCGCCAAATCTCGACGCTGGGGCCATGACGCAGCCGACCGGAGATTCCGGTTTTGCCGTCGGTGGCGGGGGCCAATTTACGGCTGACGAACTGAAGCAAATCGCCGACGAAAGGCAGCGCATAGAGGGTCTTCTGCCCCGCGGCGAACCAGGCACGATTCGAGTGTTTGGTTCGGGGGGCCTTTCCGGCCGCAAGTTCGTCTTTTTGATCGATCGATCCAAGAGTATGGGTGACCAAGGGCTAGGCGTGTTGGCGCGCGCCAACGCAGAACTTCAAACGGCGCTCTCGCAGTTGACCGAGGACCATGAATTTCAGGTGGTCGCCTATCATCACGAGACCACAACCGTCGATCGACGGGCGCTCCTGGCCGCCACCGACGAGAACCGAAAAAAAGTCGCCGAGTTCATCCAAAACCTCGCGGCGTTCGGTGGGACCGAACACGAAAGCGGGCTGATCGCTGCGCTCGCGTTTAAGCCGGATATCGTGGTGTTGATGACCGATGGCGGGCTGCCCGAAATGAATGAGCCGCAACTGGCGACGATCCGGCGGATTGCCGGGAAAAAAGTCCAATTGCATTGCATCCAATTTGGACTTGGGCCGGCGCCCTCCGAATCGTTCATGATCCCGCTGGCCCAACAAAATGGCGGATCCTATAAGTACATCGATGTTTCAAAATGGAAATAGTTTGTGGCGACGTCACTTGCTTTGAAAGTCGCCCTTCGCTCGGCGTGATGAATGCGAGCCCGCCGGGTGATTTCGAGTGTAATCTGACATAGCTTTCCTCTCGCGGAGCGAGAGAGCTACAGCTGATTAACAAGCTGACCCACTACGAGGTAGTTGCTCAAGTTGCGAATCGATTTCCGTTGGCGTACGCTGTCTTGGGCCGGAGTTGCCGATTCGCAAGGGAAATCTATGCCGCGTGCCAACGTGAAATTGCCAATACTTAGCGTGATCTGGGCCCTTGGATTGTGGGGTTTGATCGGAAGGCGCGTTGCAGGTCAAGATGATTATTTGGTGACCCTGCGCGACGGGACGATCCTGCGAACTCAAATCAACCTCGGGTCGATCCCTTGGAGTCGGGTCGATGCGAACGGATCCGTCTCGGCGGATCAGCTCCGATTCGAGACCGTTCGCAAGCTCGAACTGGCCCGCGTGCCGGCCAGCCGCCAACTGATCGAAGTTCGCAAACATTTAGCCAATCTTCAATCGGACAATTATCACGCCCGCAATCAAGCCGAAGCCGCGTTGCTGCAAGTCGGAAGCCAGTTCATCGACGTCCTCACCGCGGCCAGCGGTGCTCCCAACGCGGAAGTTCGCTATCGGGTGGGGAGGGTACTGAGGCAGCTTCAAAGCAAAGATGCAAAACGGATCGATGCCGATTTCGATCTGGTGACGCTGGCCAGCGGCGAAGTGATCTCGGGCGACCTCGAATTTGAGACGTTACAAGTTGACTTTCGCGGAAAAGCGTTCCAACTCACCCGCGACGCGATATTTCGAATCGTGCGTGCCCCGTCCACGGTCGCTCCCGAGGACCATCGCGCTTGGACGACGCAAGCCTTTTCCAAAAACGCGGAACAGTTTTTCCAATCCGGCGAGGTCCATATCAATTTCGACAGCGGCCGACTCAACGAATCGTTCGCCAAATTCGAGGATATTCACGCGTCATATGTCTTTCGCGGAGTTCGCCTGCGGGGGGATTGTGGCGAAGAGCCGGCCACGATCGTGACCGCGGGATTCGCCGTCGACCAAGGTCGCAGCAAGAAAAACTCTGCCGCCACGATGATGACGCGCAACAGCAAAAAGTACTTGGGCGCGGTTCAAGTCGATTTTTGTGAGCCCGGATTAGCCAACATCCCGGCGAGCGTACATCGCGTCGGCTGCTTCATCGCCTTGGTCGATCATCCGCGCGATTTTATTTTGGACGCGTACTCGGCCGACCATCAAATCGTGGCTTCCGCCGAGGCTTTGGAGAAGGCCGCGTTTGTTGGGGTCGAGTCGGCGATACCGATCGCTTACGTGCGCGTGCAGCCCAATCGCAATCTCCAGCTCGACCCAGCCGAGCAAGACCAGAATTTTGTGATCGACGACTTGACGTTTGACACTCCCGTCGCCACGGCGGACGTGGCAGTGGCTGACCAAGCCATCCTGTGGACCGTCGACGGCAGCCGCTTGATTTGTTCGACGCTCGAGTTCGACGGAAATGCTTTTGTCGCCCGCAGCAAGTCGCCGCTGGCCAGTGATGGATCCAATCCGCCGTTTTCGCTTTCTCGCAACGACGTTGCCGCGCTTACGTTTTGGCTGGGCCCGCGAACGGCGCGTTCAACCGCGCTGTGGGGCTATTTTGCCGACGGCTCGTTTCTGCCGCTGACGGTCCAGGGTGAAATATTGTCCAGCCGCGATTTCGATCAATGGACGATCGACCGAACGGAGCTTGCCGGCGTGTGCGGCGGAAATACGACGCTCCGATTTCCGCTGACCGAAGATCTTGCGTCCACTCAAACCGTGATCGTGCGCCCCGCCGAACGCTGGCTCGTTCCCCAAGTTCAAATCGGCGCGGACGGCGTGAGCTGGGATCCAGCCGCGGCGCAGCTACGAGAAGTGTTCAAATTGGAGAATTCAAGCCACGCCGCGGACGCCACGGCGCAATTTGCGTTGGCGGATGCTCCCTCGATTTGGTGGAATACGCCGAGCGAACCGGCCTCGGGTTTAGGTTGGGTGCACACGTTGGACGGTTGCAAGTTCACATTGAATGGTTCGTCGCAGATTGCCATTGAAAAGCTTGAACAAGAAGCCTTGACGCTCTCCCGCTACGGACAATCGATCCGCATCCCCTGGAGCGAAGTCGTCGCGGTTCAGTTTCCAACGCAGTAGGCGAAATCCGATGAGTTCGCCCTTCTTCGTTTGACCGGCGCAGCCGAATAACGCCGCTTGCCGTTTCGTTGCTCGCGGATTGTCGGAACTCCACCCCGCGCTCGAGAAGTGCATGATCACCAACGTCCGCGTCGGACGGGCAGGTTTGGTCGTTCGTGCCAGAAGAATTGTCGTTTGGCCAGCGTGTGCGAAGACTAGGATTTCAGCCGCGGATGAACGCGAATGAACGCTGATAAACTGCCGATGTCAATGGTTTTTGTAAAATCTGTGTTTATTTGTGTTCATCCGCGGTTCTTCGACGCAAGAGCGAGTTCGGCCTAATTGTCGCGAAACTCGCCGGAGTTCTGGCCCGAATTCTGACGAATTCGGTTACGTCTGGCGCTCCCGTTAAGTGAAAGTCGCTCTAGCCGCGTAACAAACACCATTGCTCGAGCGTCTTAGAATCAGCTCAACACGTTTGACGCCGCTCGATTTCGGGCAACAGCAAGCGAAAGCACGATGGGTCAATAGGACTTACCGCAATGGCAAAACAATCCGAGGCTCAGACGCGGCGAGAGTGGGTTCTCAAGGCGCTGGAACAATTTGAGCCGGTGCTGACACGCTACGCTCAGCGGCTGACGCAAGGGGATTGGGATCGGACGCGCGAAGCGGTCCAGCACACTTTTTTGAAATTGTGCCAGCAAGACCCCGCGGGGATCGCAGAGAACTTGGGGGGTTGGCTGTGCGCGGTTTGTCGGAACAAAGTCTTCGACGACGCGCGCTTGGCCAATCGCCAACCTCAGCTCAGCGACGCGACTCTGGCGACGCGGCCTTCACCGGCCGACGGCCCTGTGCGGCGAGCCGAAAGGGCCGAGTTGAATCGGCTGCTCGATCAGCGAATCGAAAACTTACCGGCAGCCCAGCGCTGCGCGATTGAACTTTGGCGGACTGGAACCAGCTACGCCGAAATTTCCGCGCTGCTGGACAAAGACCAAACGGCAATCCGCGTCGCCGTGCACCGAGCCATCGCCGCGCTCAAATCCGATCCGACCATTGCCGATTGGCTGAGCGAAGAGCAACGCAAACCAGAAACCCTTTCCCGACCGATTCGTAGAACGGGCTCCAGTCTGCCTGCTGTGATGTAATCCTTCGACAGGCAAGATCCTGCCCAATCTCTCTCAACTTTAAACTCTCAACTCTCAACTTTTGTACTACCATGTCCAAAAATCATAAGCCGATCGATGAACGCGAGCTTCAACAATCCGATGCAACGGCCTACGCGCTGGGGGAGCTCTCTGCCGCCGAAGCCGCGCAATTTGAACGCACTAAGGCCATGAACGGAGAATCGTCCAGCGATGCTGCTTCCGAGATGGAACAAGCTCGCCGGTTGGGGCAATTATTGCGGAGCGACATTTCGGGCGAAGTCGCCGGGGTCGGTTCGACTTCCGGCGAATCCATTCGCTGTTCGACTCAAGTTCGCGAGGCTGTCTTGGCGGCGCTCGACGCGCAGGAAACGAATCTGCCACCCAAGCTCGCGAAACCGGAATTGATCGTCGTTCGACGCAGCCGCACGCGAATCTGGGCCTGGGGTTTAGTCGCAAGCATCGCCGTCGCGGTTGGCGGATTCATTATTTGGTCCGGACAAAACGAACCGACTCAAACGGCGCAAACAAGCTATTTCACTTCGCTTGTCGAACAACTCACCACACGGGTAGAACCCGGCAGTGCGAGAGAAATCCGTGTCAACGCAGAATCACAAAAACGATTTGGCGAAGCTAAAACTAACGAGAGTAGTCTTGCAAATAGCGATGTCGACCTAAAAAGCGGAATGGAGTTTAAAGGTGAATTGAACCAGGATGAGAACATACCGGGAATTCCACTTCAGCAAAGCGACGGAAAACTCCGGGCAAGAGACCGGACTGAGGGCGGTTACTTTCTCGAATCAAAGGTAGCGCCTCAAGTGCCCGCATTTGGGTCACCCGACAACCCATTTCCACAAGCCTCAGCGGCCAGTCCTGTCCGCGATCCCCAAGCTCGTTCGAATGCTGTTCCCGATGGCGGGACAATATTGCTCGGCGGACTTGATCGTGATCACAATGCCGCCGGTGAAGAGTTGAAACTTGACCGGGCAGGCGAGGGGGATATTTTTGGTGCCGCGCCCGAATCATCGAGAGGCGAAGCGTTGGATGAAAGTGAAAAATCCAATCTTGGTTCCGCCGCTCCACCGATGACTCGGAACGTGAGCCCTGAATCCTTGTCGGTTCGCGATCGGAGCACGGAAGATGCCGCAGCAGAAGAACGACCAGTAGATCAATTGGGAAGGCCAAGTGTTGAAGGCTTGGACGACGATACGACTCGCACTGGAATTTCGTACTACAATCAGATGGCTCCCCAAGGTTTGGGCGACGGTGTCAACCGGGAAATCGTAAATGGTCGGGAATTTGCCGGCGGCGTTGGCGGTGGTGGTTTCGAAAGTCAGAAACGCCAGGACGAAAAAGAATCTTACGGCTATCGCTACTATTCCGGGCGAAATCGGGCGAACGAGCAATATAAATCCGTTCCAGAAAACCCGTTCTGGCGGCCGATCGGCGAACGGGCGATGTCGACGTTTTCAGTCGACGTCGACACGGCTTCGTACGCCAACGTCCGCCGGTTCTTGAATGAAGGGTCGCTGCCGCCGCCGGACGCGGTGCGGCTCGAAGAATTCATCAATTACTTCCATTACGACTATCCGCAGCCCGACGAAGGCACTCCGTTCGCCGTCGATCTCAAATTGTTCGGCTGTCCGTGGAACGCCCAGCACTCGCTGCTCCGCGTCGGATTGCACGGCCGAGAAATCAAAGCTGAAAAACGGCCGATTAGCAATATCGTCTACCTGGTCGACGTCTCGGGCTCGATGAGCGACGAAAACAAACTGCCGTTGCTGAAGCGTGGCTTGGCAATGATGGTCGACCATTTGAGCGAGAACGATTCGGTCTCGATCGTGACTTACGCCGGGGATGCAGGCGTGCGACTCGAGCCGACTAACGGGGCAAACAAGAAACGGATCTTGGATGCGATCGACTCGCTTCAATCTGGTGGGTCGACCAACGGTGCCGCAGGCATCGAAATTGCCTACCGATTGGCGCAGCAGCAATTCGTCAGCGAAGGTGCGAATCGCGTGATCCTGATGACTGATGGCGATTTAAACGTCGGCGTGACGAGCGACGAGGCCCTGGTGACTTTGATCAAAGAAAAGGCTGCGGGCGGCGTATTTTTGACGGTACTCGGTTTCGGCACCGGCAATTTGAAAGATGCCAAGCTCGAAGGGCTGGCCGACAACGGCAACGGGATCTACGGCTACATCGACTCGCTGGGCGAAGCGCACAAAGTCTTGGTCGAACAGATGTCGGGCAATTTGGTGACCATTGCCAAAGACGTCAAGATCCAGATCGAGTTCAACCCTGCCCAGGTCGCTGGATATCGCTTGATCGGCTACGAAAACCGCGTTATGGCCAATCAGGATTTCGCTAACGACCGCAAAGACGCGGGTGAGATCGGCGCGGGACACACCGTCACTGCGTTGTACGAAATCGTTCCCGTCGGCGCGATGCTCGGCGTGATCGACCCGAGTTCGCCAACGCTCAAGTATCAGACGCTCGACTCAGCGCCGCGCGACGGAGACAAAAATCCGAAAGCCGAAGCCCGCTTGACCGAAGCGGCCGCTTCGGGCGAATTGGCCCAAGTTGCGCTGCGATTCAAGACTCCCGAAGGGACGGAGAGCCGCTTGATCGAGTTCACCGCCAAAGCCGAAGTGACTTCGTTCAGCCAAGCCGACAGCGACTGCCGCTTTGCAGCCGCGGTGGCCGGGTTCGGCATGCGACTGCGGCAATCGCCGTACGCGGGCAACATCACGCTCGATGCGATTGCGGAGATCGCTTCGGCTGCGGCCGGCAACGACCCCAACGGCCACCGCGCCGAATTCGTCGACCTCGTCCGCCGCGCGAAAAGCCTTCAACATAATGCGGGGGAATAGACCTCGCCCGTCGAACAGGACCCTGGTCTGGACGCGTTGTCGAACGATTTCTTAGCCGCGGAGCGGCGACAGCATCTAGCCGAGGGCGCAGCCCACGGAAAATGCGACCCGAAAATCTCCGTCAGCCGCGGAGCGGCGGCACAACGCGATTGTCGCATTGTTGCGAATCGAATTGCATGCCGAAAACGTCGGGACCTTCGCATCGATTGTGTCGCCGCTCCGCGGCTAGAGCGCGTTCTACGTAGGTCTAGCGCCATCTGCGTCGGATAGATAAACTGCATAAAGCCCCAACACCAAGGAGGTTTTATGGAGCCCTATTCGAAGGAGTTTCGTCGGGATGTTTTACGAGCCTGTGATTCAGGAAA
>JBGTJE010000092.1:0-2732 GCA_041745295.1 Pirellulaceae bacterium
AAGGTGGCTCAACTCTTGTCGCTGGTATTGGCGGCTTAACAATCGCCGCCCACTGACGTTCGCCTGAAGCAATGCGTTGCTGAATTCGACGTTCGCATTCAGCGTTTTTTCTTTTGTCTTTTGCAGAAAGGGTTTTTGGATGGCAACTTCCACGAAATCGAAGCCCAAGGAGGCGAAGAATCGCCCGGTGCATGAGATTCGGTTTGGCCGCATCCGGGCCGCCATCTGGCTGAATGAAACCGAGAGTGGTCCACGCCACAACGTGACGATCACGCGGCTCTACAAGGACGGTGAGGATTGGAAGGATTCGACGAGTTTCGGCCGCGACGATCTACCGTTGGTGGCTAAAGTTTGCGACCAAGCCCACTCTTGGATTTTCGAGCAAGCTGCGGAACGGTCGAACGGCAACGGACACGGTGACAACGGCGAATCCCACAGCGGCGAAGAGCGATTCTGACGCTGCTGAAGTTCTGGAAAATCACAGCCTTCAACAAGAAAGGATTTGGAGAGCGGCACCACCCGCCACTCTCCTCTTGCGCTGATCAGCATTGCCCGTCCGCGAATCTGCACCGCGAACTCAGACATCAAAACCCAAGTGAAACTCGTACCCCAAAATCATTGCGACTTCACCCGATGATTACGAACTGGGAATTTGAGTTGCCGCCAACACGCTGACTTGGCTGGCGATGGGAGTGTAGAGATCGACTTGGGCGGCGGCGGTTTCGAGCGAGATAATCAACGCGTAGCGAGCCGATCGATTCCAGTGTTCCAAGCTCGGACGCTCCTTCCACCAGCCCGTTACCGGGTAGACGGCAATGGTCCCCGATGCGGCCAACTGAGCGGCCGTTCCCGTCCAGACATCGGAATGAATCGAACCTTTGCAGCGCAGATTGGGGCCAACCGTCCAGCTTCGATCATCGGTGACTGATTCGACCGAGTCTTCGTCTTCTTCCCAGGCCGCTTTGGTGATTCGCTTGAGAAACTCGTTGTCATTCATGTCGGTCGGACGTTTGATATCAAACCGAAGTCCGTGCGACTGATAACGGTGCTTGCGAGTCCACCCCCGGCGACCCGGACTCGGTTCGATGAAGTACGACAGCGTAACCCTCAATCGCACGGTTTCGCCGCCTAATTGCTCCAACACTTGCTTGGGCCACGGCAACCGATGTAGCCGCATATCCTTCGTCTTGATGCGTCTCTGGCCTTGGGCGTCGACTTCCTGGTCGAAAGGCTGCAAAGAATCCTGAATCACGAGCGTGGCGTTGTTCTTCTCGCTCCAGATTGCGTGTTCAAGATGCGGAACTCCGTAACCATAAACCCGTAGTCGATTATGGCGCTGTTCGGGAGGAAATTCACTGAGCATCGGGGCCGTCCAGCGCGCCGAATGTACCAGCAATCCACGCACCGATTCCGGCGACAGGCTTGGATACTGTGACCAGATTATCGCGGCATAGCGGGCCGCAAGTGCCGTCGCTGCACTGGTATCTCCGGTGCTCGTGAGCAATGCGCCAGTGGGACTCGTGCGGGTCGTCAATAACATCAGATCATCGACGTAGTCTGCACTGCCCGTCGTCGGATCAATCGCTAGGTTGCCCCCTTCCATGACGATATCGGGCTTGATCGGCCACGACCGATCGTCCCACACCACGGACGTTCGGCTGGCCGGGCTGAGTTGGCCTGCATTCGCCACTGGTTTCCAATCCCGGTATTCGTTTGAGTGTATCGTAGCCTTCTCGGTGAAAGCGCCCACGGAAATCGCATTCCAAGATTGAGCCGGATCTTCGACGCCTTGGGTGTGATTGTGGTCGGGATAATCGTGGCGACCGTCCGCTGGCGTGTTGCCAGCGGAGACGACCAGTAACCTCGACGGCCGTCCTTCCTCATCCGCACCCGAACAGATTTGATCCAAAGCAGCCGACCATGACGAAGGAAACCCTTCATCGCGACTGTCCGCTGTGACCGTCAAGGCGAAGGCACGCCGCTCACGTTCCGGAGCGACGATTTCGATCCGAGCTATGGACTGTGCCGTCACATCACCGTACAAATCCGGGTCGTGCTGCCCGTGGTCGGGTAGAATTTTGACCGACTCCAGTCGGTGTAAGAGCGAGATCGACCCGGTACTATTCAGCAGGTCCGTCAGGCAACCATAGAGCGCCAAACCAGCCATCCCCGTTCCATGTTGTTGAGGATGTCCATCACTGGCGAGCCAAGTCGGATCAACCGCCAGCAAGTGCTCTTCGGCAAGGGCCAGTCCGAGTAGCGGATGGCCGCGATTGACGCCGGTATCAAGATGGCAAACCGACGGGGCGTCGATTGGCGGTGCCACGATGCGTGCGAGCGCGTCTTGGATGAAGTCGGCTTGATCGCGCGGAGGCAAGTCGAGGAATTCGCCGGCGAGAATTTTGGCGAATCGCAGTTCCGCCAAGATGTCGAATAGGTTTTCGATGGCGAGCAGTTGGGTAACGGTGGCGCGAGCGAGAACCACTCGCCGATCGGGGAATCGCAACTCGCGCTGCGACACCAGCACGCCGGCGGCTTGGGCACGTTGTCGAAACACGTCACCAACATCGTGGGGGTTGGTTGCCTCGCGTAACCAGACTTCCCACCACAGCGGCTGCTCCTGCTCCTTGGGGAACTCGCCGGCATCCATCCAGAACGATTCCAGCGCCGCTAACCGAACCTGGCTGATACTGGCCACCAGGTCGTTGTTCTTCGGCGTCCCTTTCGGCGAG
>JBGTJE010000093.1:0-13734 GCA_041745295.1 Pirellulaceae bacterium
TGGCAACGAACTAAGATATTTGTCGAAACGCCTAAAAACTTCCGGAGGCATCGGCAAACTCAAACGCCTCCTCGCCAACGCTTTACCCTCAGAATACAGGAGCGTCGCATGATATTGTCCAGAAAAGCGCAACTTCAAAAGATCGCCGCGACCCTGCGGTTGTTGGGGTTGTTGAGGAGTCGCTTGATCGCCTCCGCTTGCCAGCGCCTGTCCGGTCTATGTGACTTGTTTCGAAAGGTCGCAATAATCTGCGCCGCAAGGGTTGAATGCATCCATCTGACGTCATCGGTCGAAGGATTCCATACCCGTTCGTGCAACCAGAGAGGGAACTCATGCGAATCGTCAAGCGCCACAGAAACAGATTAACCAGCCAGCTTGGCGGAGGCATTTTGTTCGTGGCGATCCTCGGCTTGGCATCGGAATGCCATGCGCAGCGTCAACGAGGATTTTTCCATCGGGGAGCACGGGTTCATCATTTCGCGCCCAGTAACGATGTCGGCCGATTGGAACTTCCCGCACAGAACGACCAAGCGTCGGCTTATCGGCAGCCAGAAATAGGCTATCCGACCGATTGGCGAAGAGACCCATCTTACTTTCCCGCCGCGCCGACGTATCCAAAATTCTACGGAGGTTTTCACTCCAGTCATTATTCCAACCTCGGCGTCCCCTCCGGCGACATTGGCTTTCGCGGAAACGGAATCTATTGGACGCCGTGGTAGAATCTAGCGGTTCATTGGTCAGCGGCCTTAAGGCTTGCCACCACCGTTGCCGACGCGTTCTAGCGCGTTGTCGATTCCCTTATATGCATGCGCGTTGACTTCGGCTCTGACTGTGGCGAGCACTTCGAGTGCTTTGTCGCCCGCCTCAGCGTTCTGCAAGTTATATGCTGACCATACCGATTCTTCAGCAACCACGGTTGTCTCGGCCCGTCTAGCGTTGAACGAGGATCGTTCAATACCTATTGGCTGGTCCACGCGGAAATCCGCACTCTTCGTTGTGGCTGACGTGCTCAACGATGATTCGCGGGTGACCACCGATTGCGCGAAAGCGATGTCGCTCACCGACAAGCCGCCGCCGGAAGGCGCGGTCAATTCGGCGGCGTGATCGTGATCGTGTACTTCACCGAAAGTGCACACGAAGAAATCACCGTCAGGTCTGTGAACAAGGCGTGCGAATCGCCCCACCGGTGTTCCTTCGACAGTAAGCGGGTCGCCGTTGATCCAAGCTTCCTCGCTGGCGAAATGGGCGTCACCCGCGGTGGTCCCGCCGTTGGGTGGCGGGTAGTACGCATGGGCCAGCACGCCGCCGGGACTGTCGAATCGATGGCCGCCGATGCGGATGTCGCCAAAATTCGGATCGTTCTGCGCAGCCCCGACGCTGCCCATCTTCGCCCCGTTGTCGGAATGTGAACTAAAGCTCAAGTTGCTTGAGCTCACATTAGCCCAGCGTTGCAGTTCTTCAGCGAATAAGGCTTGCCAAGTGGCGGTAGAGCCAATCTGGGCGTTCATCGTCGCGAACAAGTTGCTCCTCTTGTTGCCGTCCAGCCTCGTGCCGTCCGGGACAAAGCTGTAGGTCACGTTCACGGTGCCGTTCTGATTTCCGTCAAGGCTGTCCTTCCAGGAAGTCGTGTTGGCGGCGATGTTCGCGTCGGAGAACAGCTCCATCAGATTTGAATAGCCATCCGATCCATTGACCGTGACGGCCACATCGCTCGCCAGGTTGTTCTTGTTGTAGCTCGCGTTGTAATACGCCTCCATGATCGAGTTGGCCGCCGTGTCTGCGTAGTGAGCCAGTCCAAGAGAATGGCCGAACTCGTGCAAAGCCACGATGTCGAGCTCGATCGCGAACATTAATTTGGTCTCTAGCTCTTCAACCAGAAGCGGATTGGGACGATGCTGCGCCATTTAAGAACTCCTTCGAAGGAAAATGGATAAGAGAGAACTAACTTCGAGAGTAATCGAGAATTCGGGCCAACGGGAGGATAATTGTGCCTCACTTCACAGTCAATAGGCAAGGTGGAAAATATCGGGGAAGCCGGGATCGCCGAAAAAATTGAGGGGCCAAACGGGGCAGAACGGCTCGGTGGAGAAGCGCGGTGCGCCGAATCGTTGCTACAGCCCGAAACTAACGTCTCGACTGTGATCAGCGCGGGCCCTGGAAGGAGATTGCCTGGGCCCATTCAGGCGCATAGATTGAACTCGGTTGTAACGAATTCTCGCTACGTCTTTGACAGTGCCACCAATTTAAAGGAGATGTGCCATGAAGTATGTCATGTTATTGGCGATTCTGATTGCAGTGATTGCCAACCCGACGGCACGCGGCTTCCAGAGTGAGGACGATGCGGCGATCCGCAAGCAGCACGAATCATTCATCGCCGCCTGGAACAAACACGATCCCAAACTCATGGCCGCGTTTTTTGCTGCGGATGGAGATCTCATTAATCCGTTTGGGCGGCATGCCAAAGGTATGGAGGCGATCGAGAAACTTTTCGCCGAAGAACACGCCGGCCCAATGGCGAAAAGCAAGTACGCGGGGACCATCGAGAGCATTCGCTATATCGGCAAGGACGTCGCCATCGTCGACGTAGCCGGTGAGATTACCGGCATGAAAGGAGCCGACGGCGCCGATGCGCCACCATTCAAGCACCACGTCACTTGGATCGCCCATAAAAACGCTGGGAAATGGTCGGCCGTGGGCGCTCGCGCCTTCGTCACCGTTCCACCCCCGAACGCGCCGCCAAAATAAGCTGCAAGACTTTACCGTCCCCAACGAGCTTGCCTCGTTCAGAACGGGAGATGGTGAGCTAATCCGCGGTTCGCATTTCACCCGGGACCACCGCGGGCCTGGAATGGTGGAACTTGACGGGTTTAGCTTACCGCCTTGAGCTCCAAACGAGGCAAGCTCGTTGGGGGCAAGATGGCAACGGGAGAAGGAGTCACTGCAATCAGCGCTCTTGCAACGTCGAGCTAGTCGACGTTGCAGTAGGCGTCGATCCACATTTAGTAAATGGGTCGGCCGAAGCCGGCCCGGGTGGTTAATCGCCTTGTTCCACTTCGGCGATTTTGAACTGTGTCCGACCCTGCCGACGAATCGACGCACCCAAAAACGTTAGGAAATCACTCCAATTCATAGTTAGCGTGGCCGAACTCGTAGCTCCGGGCCGCGACATACTTGTCGCCCAGTTTGTAAATGGTCACTTGGAATTGCGTGCCGTTGAGCACGGTCATGAGTCTTCCGCCACGAATCGCGTACTGGGCGGCGCTGTGCAACGGATTGTCCAGGACACTCGGATCGGGAGTCTTTCCATCCACTGCCAGGATCATGCGTCGGCCGTCTTCGCCGAAAAGAAGTTGGACCCGTTGGCCGGTAACGCTATTGCGGACGTTGAGCGTCTTTCCGACGATGAGCGATTCCAGTTGCGAATTGTCGAGCGCCACCGCGTCCTTGTTCTGCAGTTCGGCCACCGTGACTCCCGGTTCGCCGGACCTACGCGCCTCGGCACTGGGCGTGTACCAGATCGGCGACGACCAAGCGCGATCCTGGAGCGTCAGCGGTACGACGTCCGGCGGAATCACGCCCTGCCTGGCGGCTTCGACGGTCGTCCAGCGCGGCGTCGGGATCTGCAAGACGCGGGCGTAGTAAAAGGCGTCGAGGCTCGGATCGAAATCCGGGTCCGTCCAGACAGCTTTCAAATCCCCCGCGCCGATGGTGTCGGTGTACGTGCCCTTGGAAATATCTACCGTGTTGCCGACCGCCGGCACCTTGCCGGTCCTCGAGTCGGGCTTCCGGTCGCCGGACCACGCGACGTCGTAGATCCGTTCAAAACTTTGGCCGCGCTTGGCCCAGCCTTTGACGATTTGGATGCGGTCCAAGTTGGCGCCGTCGGGATCTTTCTCCGCCCAAACGATAAACGAAGGCGACTCGGACTTCGAATCGGAAAGATCGCCCCCCATCGGCACGCCCTTCGAGTAAGCGGTCTTGATCCAATCGTCGGTCTTCAGCGAGTCGCTCTTGAAGTCCCAACCGCCGAAAAGACGCACCTTCAGTCGCGGGCCGCTGGTGGCGTAAGTCTCCTTGCGCTGAAAAGCGGCCCAGATCGCGTCGTGCGTATTTTCCTCGGCCCAAACGCCGGTCAGGCCGGCCGTGCAGACTTGCCGGTTGTCCATGTTCAGCGTCTTGACGGGGCTCAACCGTTCCTCGGGGGTGTCGTCGAACAGCGAGTGCTGGCCGAAGTAGTCATCCGCCCGGTAAGACGACATGGCGCTGTGCGCGTCGGAAGCGCCGTTGAAGCCAAACTTATACGGGTTGAAACCGTAGGCGCCCTGCATCGCGATACCATCGCGCAAGGCCAACCGCATATAGCTGCCATAATCCGTGGTCGTCCCCTGTGCACCCAGCAGCAGCCAAACGAAGACGTTGAAATCCGCGAATTCATCGGACGGCGACAGCAAGGGAGTCGTCTCCGACTGACCCTTGACCTGCGAGATTTCCGCCAGCGGTTCGTGCCGCGTGCGCGTTTCTGCGTAGTCCTTATCGATCGGTTTGCCGGCGTTCGTCAGTTCTCTGGCGTACTGCGAGCCATCGCTCAGGTTTCCGTTGTGCGTGATCGCCATCACGTCGTTCCCAGCCGCGCGCTGCTCGTCCATCCACTTCCAAAGATCTTCGGGATTCATCGACTCGAGCGAACTGAACTGCGCTTGCGACACCCGTTTCGCGTCCTTGAAGAGTACGTTGCGGTGCAGGTTCCGGTTGTTCGGCGTCGAAGTCCACTCCCAACCCGGAAACACGGTGAACTTGCCCGGCTCGGTAGCCGCGTCGGCAAAATTGCAGATCTTTCTCCACGAGTATCCCGCCACGTTCGGGCCTTGCAGTTCCTTGTCGCTTTCGCCTTTGATCATGCCGGCCGAGAGTTCCTGGTACAGTTTCATGGCGTTGGCCTCGGTGCTCTTCTTCAATTCCTGGCCGCGCGGCGTCTTGCCGAAGTCCGACTGGGGATCGTTCGCCAAGTTCAATCCGCCGGTGTACTCCGAGTGATCCATCAGGATCATGAAGTCGAGCGGGCGTTTGAGCTGCACCTTGAATCCGCCTGGATGCCTCACGGGTTCGCCCTGAGCAAACATGATCGCCTCGTACGGCCCGGCGGAATGCGTGCCAAAGACGTAGGCATCGATGGACCAACCGGTGTGTATGTGTAGATCGCCAAAGAAGGCGTCGCGATCGGGGTTCTTTGTCGGCGATTCAGAAGGTTTCTGGGCAACCGCATGCGCCGCCAAGAATAGACCGCATCCGAATAGGCTGGACACAACGACGAGAGTTGGAATTCTACTGCGTTTGATCATGGATGCTTCCCAAGTTGTTGATGCACCGGGTTTCAAAAACAAATCAATTGATGCTGAGCAAGATGACTTCTGTTCGACGGTCACAGCGTCGGCATCTGGCGCGGTCCACTGAACGCGCTGGAATGCCTGAATCTACCATAACCGCATCAGCGGTCGAAGTAATCGACTGCGCAATTTAGCTGATGACTCGGCCTCGGCCCTATTGCTCTGGTGCGTCTTGAATACCGACACGTCGACGCGACATCGATCGATTTTTCCGCCACTGTTTTCAGTGGAGTGTTTGATACAATAAAAGCAGATCGCACTATCGTTGTACGTTGGGTCTCCAAGCCAGCCAACTACCGATTGGGAGTCTCAGCTTAGTGGGGTAATCGTATGCCCGAATCGATGCTCGAAATCGCCAAGCGTGTGGATGAGTTTTTTATGGGAACATCGTCAATTCACCAAGCCATGCAACGCTTGGCCAAAACGTTGGGTGAGATGCAAATTCCGTTTGCCGTCGCCGGTGCGATGGCCGCCAACGCACACGGGCACCGGCGCACCACCGCCGACGTCGATATTCTGATTCGACGTGACGATCTGCAACGCTTCAAGCAACGGCATTTGGGATTGGGTTGGGTCGATAAATTCGAGGGCTCGAAGAACTTCCGCGACGCAGTTTGCAACGTCAACATCGACGCCTTAATCGTGGGCGAGTATCCGGGCGATGGCTTGCCCAAGCCCGTGGCGTTTCCCCCGCCCGAAGATGTAGTGGAAATTGCCAAAGACGGCATCCCATACATCTCGTTGAAAACGCTGCTGGAACTGAAGCTGGCCTGCGGAATGACGGCCGCACACCGCATGCAGGATTTGGCCGACGTGATGAAACTAATTGACGCCAATCGATTGCCGCTCGACTATGCGGAGTCGCTCAATCCGTATGTCGCGGACAAATTCCGCGAGCTGTGGCAAGCGGCCCAAATCACCGATGACTATTGACCAATGGTCATCTTTCTGAAGGGGCGTCGCGTTGCGATCAAAACGACGATTCGTCATCGCCTGAGTGATGGCTCAGCGCATCGGCGAGTCGCTCCATGAAGAAAGCCATCTCTTCTTGATTTTGGCGGGCTTGTTCCAGGTATTGGTCTTGGGTCAATTCAAAGGCGCTTGCGCCGATACGTTCCACGGCCAGGCGCGTGGATTGGATCACCACGCGGCCGTTCTGGTTGCTGAACCATTCGAGATAGAGGGCTTTTCTCCAGGTCGTGGGCGGTTGGCAACCGTTTTTGGTTCGTCGTAAGAACTCCACGGACGTGCCGTCGTATTGCCGCAGCATTTGGTTGGCGGTCACATCGCCTATCAGACCCGACTGATCAGTAGCCATTTTGGTGACGTCGACCGTGGCGTCTCGATCGGGACAAGTTTCGGTGCGGACGATGCGGAATTTCCGGCCCGCAAGATCGGGATGGCAATTGCCGGCCAGTTTCAGTCGAAGCGGTTCGTCTCGCCCCTCGAGTCGAACCAACCGGCACGACTTGGCCCAGCGTGGTTTGTCATGTGGAAATCCGATCAGTGCCATGGACACGCTTGGTCCTCGCAACCCCTAACAGCCTGTTGAAAAACGACGACCCTATTGACGCGATGCCCAACATCAAAACGCGCGTCGGGTTTGTCTTTCAACGGGCCGCTAAGCAAAAACCGGCAATGGCCTTAATCTGAACGCTGCCACCGCGTTTATCCCCATTAGTTGTCGCATTCACCAACGTTTCTGCAGTGAGGGCGATTCCAGTTACTTGCTGCTTCCAAGCTTTTGCCGCTGGCAATTGCGATCCGAAACATTCTTAAATTGGACATCAGGCCATGTCCGGGCTTAACATCCAATGGGTTTCCAATTATTTTCTCGAGCAGTGATCGGGCGAGACCCCCGAGAAAGGCCCGCCTGGAACACCGTCGCTTCCGCAGACGCGATCCGACCTAGCGCGTCTGCGCTGCATAAATGAGCTCCGATTCTCTGCCCCATTTTTGGACTAATGGCCGCGCTATTACAAATTCGAAACGCGTTCAAGCATTATGGCGACCAGATTCTGCTGGACGACGCGGAAGCGACGTTGATTGACGACGTCAAAGTTGGCTTCGTCGGCCGGAATGGCGCCGGCAAATCAACTCTTTTGAGAGTCCTGCTGGGCGAAGAGGAACTCGATCGGGGCGAAGTGATTCGGCATCGCAAGTTGCGGTTGGGGTATCTGCGGCAACACGATCCATTTGCCGCGGGCGAAACGGCTCTCGAATTTCTGATGCGCGACAGCGGCCAGCCCGAGTGGAAATGCGGCGAAGTCGCCGGGCAGTTTGAATTGAAAGGTGCGTATCTCGAAGGCCCGATCGCAAAACTTTCCGGCGGCTGGCAAACGCGGCTCAAGCTGGCGGCGCTGCTGCTGCACGAGCCGAATTTGTTGCTCCTGGACGAACCGACTACTTTTCTCGACCTGCGAACCCAAATTTTGCTCGAACATTTTCTGCGGAACTACCCCGAAGCATGCTTGATCGTCTCGCACGACCGAGCGTTCCTCGCGGCGACTTGTACCCACACGCTCGACCTGTCGCGCGGTAGGCTGACCATGTTTCCCGGCAAGATCGACGCATTTTTGGAATTTCAAAAACAGCAGCTCGAACACAATCTGCGGACCAACGTCGCGGTGTTGGCCAAGCGCCGTCAGTTGGAAGAATTCATCGCGAAAAACAAAGCTCGCGCCAGCACGGCGACGCGCGCCCGTTCCAAGAGCAAACAGCTTGAGCGATTGGAACTGACGGACATCGTCGGCGATGAACCGATCGCAAGTATCAATGCTCCGCTGGTTGAACCGCGTAAAGGCTCGGCACTGCGTTGCAACGGGTTGACGATCGGGTATTCGGAACGCATCGTTGCCCGCGATATTGATCTGGAAATTGAGCACGGGTCTCGAGCGGCCATTGTCGGCGACAACGGCCAAGGCAAAACCACGTTTCTCCGCACCGTGGTCGATTCGCTTCGACCGATCGAGGGAGACGTCCGCTGGGGCTACGGTTGTTCGATCGGAGTCTACGCACAGCATGTTTATACCAGCTTGCCGCAACAGAAGTCGGTCCTCGACTATTTGGAGTACCATGCGGCAGCCGGAACCAAGTCGCAAACGATTCTCGATCTGGCGGGCGCAATGCTCTTTCGCGGCGATCAAATTAAAAAGCGGATCGAGGTTTTATCCGGTGGCGAACGCGCCCGGTTGTGCCTGGCCGGATTATTGCTCAGTCAATACAACGTGCTCGTACTCGACGAACCCGGCAACCATTTGGACGTCGACACCGTGGAAGCCCTCGCCGACGCCCTGATTCAGTACAAGGGAACGGTTGTTTTCACCAGTCACGATCGCCATTTCATGCGCCGGGTGGCGACTTGCATTGTGGAAGTCCGCGACGGAAACGTCACGAATTACCCTGGCGATTATGAGTCGTATTTGTACATGGTCAACAAGGAAATAGACGACGGAGAGCGCGAACTCGCCACGCATCTGACCACCGCTCCCGCCGCGGCTAAGAAACCAAAAACCCCACCCGCACCCGCGATCGCCCAGCGCAGTGATCGCGAAATCCGCAAGGAAATGAGCAACCTGGAGCGAACCATCGCCCGCCTAGACGACCAAAAACGTCAGTCAAACAACCAGCTCATGCAAACCGCTGACCCCGCCGAAGCCCTTCGCCTGCACAACGAAGTCACCGCTCTCACCACCCAACTCACCGACTGGGAGAACCACTGGTGCCGACTGCAAGAGGAACTCGACGGGGCGGTATAGCGCCGCTCAAATTTCGCACCGTGTTGGGAACCTCGCGTTCGTCAATGGCGATGTTCGGTGTCGCCGAATATCAAACTGCTAGTGCAGAAGTTCATTCCGATTCAATCGCAACGTCGCAAAACGTCAGCGCGGCGAGTCCGTTTTGACCGTAGAGCAGGTTATCGGGGTTCCAATTGGCGCTATCGAGGTAGGTCATTGTCTTGGACTTCGTTGGTCCCTTCAGCTTCAGCGTGATGCAGTTGGCGTTCGCGGAGCCTGCGACAACTTGCTTGGGTTCACCGTCGAGATGGAACTGACTAACGAGCGCGTCTGACCACGTGACGTGATCGTCAAACTCCAGCACGAGTTCGTCACGCTGCGTGGAAGTGAAGTACGCGCGCTGCAGGTTCGGCGGATTGAAGGAGTTTACGAAACGGTGATAGAGGTGGTACTGCATCATCGGGTGCAGGAACCGCGCGAACTCGGCATAACCGGCGGCGGGGAAGTGACAGCCTCCGGGTGGCTTGACGCCGAGCGTCGAGATCACGCTCAGGTTCGAAAACAGCTTTGGCAGCGTGCGTTGCACTTCGCGCAGGCGGTTGTCCGAGCCGTTGATGCCCATCGCACACGCCTTCGGCCAGATCTGGAACGCGTAGTAGTGCTGGATGTTGGGATAGTCCTCTTTCCAACTTGCGGCGAGGTCGACGAAGAACTGGCGATAGGTCTCATAGCCATAACCGCCGGTCGGGCCGTCGGCGCCTTGATCGTTCTCGCCCTGATGCCAGATGACCGCGCGGATGCCGTGAGTCAGTTTGGCTTGCTGAACTCGCCACAGAAGCCGGCCGTAGATCGTGCTGACGTCGGTGGGGTCCGCGTTGTTGCGCTGATGCTGGTCGATGCGCGAGCCGCCGACGGCTCCGTTGACGATGCAAATCGGGATCTTCTCGCTTTCGACCAACCGCCGGCCGAGTTCCATGCCCCAGTAACCGATCTCCGACTTGCCGTCGGGACTGCGCGCTTCCGCGTTGGCCCACAGTTTCAAGCGCGAGCCGTCGGGATCGCCATACGGGTTTGCTCCGAATGTGCGGACCCAATTGCTCGGCACGAGCGGGTTCTCTTCGCCGAAGTCGGTCGCGACCGCGTTCGACTGGCCGATGAGAAGGAACGCATCGCCGCAGACGATGTTCTTCGCGGTGTGCAGGACGGTCTCTTTGTCGCCGGTCTTTGAACCGAACTCGGTGCGGTACTTGACGAGCCCCAGGTTCAGCTTCACGGAAAGCGAATACTTCTTGTCGGCAGCCAGCTTGGCCGTCTCGGTCGCAAAGGGTTGATCGTCGGCGAAGACGCGCACGAAAACCGAATCGGCGGCCTCGGCGAGCGTTCCGGCATAGACCAACGATCCGAATTGCAGGCCGTCTCGTCCCGAGCTGTCGCGAGGAATGAATTGGTTGTCTTCCGGTTGCTCGGTATCGGCGAGCGGTCGCGAAACCCAAACGTCTTTTGATGGTGGTGGCTCCTGCACGGCGATCGCGATCGACTGGACGACTTTCGCGCCGCCGTTGTCGATCGCCGCGGTCACTCGCAGCACACCGTTGCCTTGAGCCCGTTTCAGGACCAGCTTGCCGGATTCGATACTCTTGATGACCGCGACATCATCGACGGTCCAAGTGACGTTCAACTTCCCCGCGCCTTGGGCCTGCATCTCGGCGAGGTTCGTGATCTGCGGCACGACTTCGATCACCTGTCGTCCGTCCCAATTCGCAGGAGCATCGAGCGTGAAGACGGGCTCGGGGATGTCGTCGCTGATCGTGATCGCGATGTCTTTGGACTTCACTTCGTTGGCGTAGATGGCTTTGACGGTCAGCGTCGTGGGATAGGCTTTCAGCCTGTGATCATTTGAATCGGATTTGACAGGCTGGAAGCCTATCCCACGGGGCACTCGCCCCGCGTTGAACTCATAAGAGAACCGGTCCGTTGCCACGATCGACTCCTGCCCGTCCCGTTTCAAAATCCACAGCACTTTCTGAGCGCCGCCTGCCTTCGCAGTAATGATCGCACTCTGACCTTCGGCCAGGGCGAGCTGAGCGTGCGAAACGGAGAAGGCATTCCCTGGCTGCACCAGCGGGCCAACCAACGTTTGATTTGGTTTTTGGTTCTCGTACTGCAGTTTGATCCAATCCGCCGTGCGCACGACTTGCGAAAACCGCACCTCGTCGAGATCGCCCACGAAATCGAAGTTGTCGTACCAGCCTCCGATCCACAACCGAGACGGCGTCATGATGTTGAGCGGCGGGCCTTGCTTGAGGTTGGTACCGTCGAGCACGCCATTGACATAGATCGACGACTCCCCTTCTCGATAAGTGTGAACGACGTGTGTCCATTCGCCGAGTGGCACATGGCTGCCACTCTCCACGTTGCCGCCGGAGAAGTAGCAATCCATCTGGATATGCGGCGGACTGCGGAACTGCATCACGACTTTGCCTTGCGCCTGCTCATTGCCCCAGGCGATGAGCGTCGTGTTCGGTCGCTCGGGACGAAACCAGACTTCAGTGCTGTGTGGACTTGCGCCGGTCGGATAGTTTGAAATCTTGTCGCCACCAAATACGCCCTTGCCCCCGGGTAGATGCCGAGCCATTCCGATCATCCCCGCGATCGCGGCGGTGCCGGTATCGGTGCTCGTCAAAGTGCCAACGTCGTCGCGGACCGGATCGTTCATGTGCCAGACGCTGAGATATCCGTTCGACTCATTGAAGACTGCCTGGCCATTGGATTCGCTGGCCGCATTGGCGTTGCCCCAATGCAGCTTGATTTCCTGCCGTGAGTTCCCGGTGATCTGAGGAACGCGAACCCAAATGCTCGCGACGCCTTTCGCGGCATCCCACTCTTCAATCTGAAACGCAAGCGGCTCGCCGGTGCTCGACGAGAACCGCAAGTCGTCCCCGTTCGACTTCGCTTGAGCGAAGTCAAAAAAGTCTCGATGGAGCCGCACGAGCACTGGGAACTGTTCGACCTTTGCATCGGCAGGCAGGTCCGCACCATCCGGCGTCGTGAGCAGCCAAATCGATTCGGAATGCTTCCAGTCGCGATAACCGACGCCCTGATTTGCCGGTGCTTCGTCCGCAACATCGGACCAAAGCTTTTTCAACAGCGTGAACATCTCTGGATCGTGCTTCGCCAGTTGCTCACGAGTGAATGGGAAGAAGTCGTTCGTGGAGAAGAACGCTTCGCTGCATTCGGCGAAATACTCCATCGGATTCGTGATCGCATAGGCCCGGACGTTGGCCGAACGCCCGTCGCCAAATCGCTGCTCGACGCTATCGTACAGACCGTTTTCTTTGGCTTTCTCAAACGCGGCTTTGATCGCTTCGTTGCCGAAGCCTTTGGGGAGGACTCGGTCGTGGTAAGCATGCGCCAACTCGTGCAGCGTGAAATTCGGCATCCGCTTGGTCTCACGCTCAAAATCCCGGACGTCGGTGAATTCGACGGCTTGCGCCATCGCGGGATCGCGTTTGTTATCGCGCAGCCAGCCGGCATCCGGGTGATACTCGGCGGTCGGTCGTACGCCGGGGTACTCAGGAGAGAACCACAGCGGCACCTTCCGCAGTTCCGCGACGGCAGGGGCAGGCACCACGCGAACGATTTCCTGAAGCTGCACTGTTAACAGTTCCAATGCCCGTTCCGTCGCGGCCCTGTCCTTCTCCAGCAATTCATCGCTGACGTGTACCGTCCAACCTTCGATGCGCTTCGTTTGGTGTCCCGCGACGGGGTCTGCGGAAAGGACCGAGTTCAAATGGGCAAACAGCACGAGCCACGCAGCGACATAACACGATTTCATGTTGTCATTCCCCAGAGTGCAGACTCTTCGACCGTGCAAACTAATTCAACGATCGGTTTGCCAATTCTAGTCTGAAAATGCATAACCTCGGTTTTCAATGGGTTGCTTGGTTCCGCGAAGGGTTGCTCTCGATGCCTCTAAAAGCCCAATTGCGACAGGCAGTTTAACAACCGTCGCGCGGCGTGGGCAGCACTTCAACCGTGTTTCCTAACACTGTCGCGCTCGCGGTGCACCCCGAGGAAACGATTCTCGTCAGTCATTTCCGTGAATCGGTACCTGGCTGAGCGCGGCGCCCTTTGGTTACCAACCGAGCGGAGGTGTGAGTTGACGGAGCCTGGTTTAGAATCAACGCCTGACGAAAAAGAGTTTCTTAAATATCGAACAAACTACCCATGTCCGACGTCACGCGCATCTTGTCGCAAATCGAATCCGGCGATCCGTCGGCGGCGGAGCAGTTGCTGCCACTCGTGTACGACGAATTGCGCAAATTGGCGGCGTCGAAAATGGCACAGGAGAAGCCCGGACAGACTTTGCAGGCGACGGCATTGGTGCACGAGGCGTATGTTCGGCTGATCGGTCCCGCAGATGCCCAGCGGTGGGACAATCGCGGCCATTTTTTCGCCGCCGCCGCTTTCGTCATGCGGCGTATCCTGATCGAACGAGCGCGGCACAAGCAGCGGAAAATCCACGGCGGCGGCCGACAGCGGCAGGAGTTCGATCCCGACCTCGTCTCAGAACCCGCTCAGGACGGCGATTTGCTCGCCCTCGATGCCGCCCT
>JBGTJE010000094.1:0-1615 GCA_041745295.1 Pirellulaceae bacterium
GTTTCGGCCCAGGATGGCGAGGCCAAGATATCGTTCAAACCCGAGTTCGCTGTGATCGCGACAGCGCTTCAGGCCATTGCCGGATTGTAGAGCGCCGATGGCCGACTCGATGCCCGGATGCCGTTGGCGTAAGCGGTGAAATTCCACCGAACCGTGGGCCAATCGTTCCGCGAACTGTCCGGGGTGTCGCGGGGCGAGGCAAGGCTCATTCACCATCTCAGAAAGTTGTGCTTCGTTCTCGGCGGAATAAAAGCCGCGGTCAAAAGATGCCGTCTCGATTCGGCCTTGATGTTTCTTTTGCGCTTTGCGGGTCTCTTCGACAACCACATCGGCGTCCATGGCGTTGCGATCCACGAGGTGATAGTGGCTGAGGAAGCCCGCCCCATCTTCAAACACCAACACCAGCCGACCGAATTGATTCGGCTCGCCCGCCTTGCCTCGGCGGTACAACTGCGTGTGCGGTTCAAACAGGCTAAACAACTTCTCACGGTTGGGCACACTCTCGCCCAAAATCACACGGCGATAGGCCGTATCGCAAACCTGCGTCGTCAGCTTGATCCATTGCGCCAGTTCGCCCGAGAGCAGCACGGTCTCCACAGAGTACGCGGCGGTTTCCACCTCGTTTTTGAGGGCTTGGGCGCGTTCCATCATCGTCGCCGCCCGATCGAGCAACTTCTGATAAGCGGAGGGCAAACCCGCTTTGACCTTGGGACTTTTGCTGGCACTGATTTGTGCGATCGTGCGAATGTGTTGCTTGATTCGCCTGAGCCAGTGTTCGCTCTGTCGCCAACCGGAGGCGCCGATCTTTTGGGCCAAGTCCACGCACAAGGGAATGATCTTTCGCATCCCATCGCCGATGAGCGTGCTTTCCGTGGGATAGTGAATCTCGGTCTCGACCACGAAGGAGTCAGCGCGAACACTCAAGGCGGCTTCGCCATCGAGTTCCTGGCCGTGACTGACAACCGCCTGATTGATGACTTCCAGAGTGCTCGGTTGGAGTTGGCAGAGCGTATCGCGAATCCGCCGGGCGCGGAAGTCGGTCGTCTTCTCCCAATCCCCGATGCCGAGCAGGATTTGCAAACTGCGATGGTTCTCGGCTTGATCCTGGAGTTTGTCGTAATCGTAGTTCAAGCCCAACCGCACCGCCGCCAACACCACGATCTGCCAATCATCCAGTCCCGGACGGCCCACATCGCGACGTGATTTGTGATTGATATCTTTCGCAACCAACGTCACCAGTTTTCGGCGCAGCGGACCTGTGGTGTAGATGTATTGCAGCCCCGCTAAAACAGGAATGACTTCGTCGCGACAGTCGAAATTGAGACTCAGTTCGGCAATCGGTGTAGAATCAAACCGGCGTTGGTTGTCATAATGTTGTCGCACTGGAAACACTCCTCGAAGATTTGCGGTTGAAATTCGTATTTGCCTACAAATTCAACCCCTGAACCCTTCAAACGGCTCAATCTTCGAGGAGCTTTTTTCTCAAAAACCCCATGTTTTTCAGCATGAAAGTATTTTCCGGGCAGACACTAGTTAGGATCGGGCAGCATCTCTTCCAGGTTATGCGGGCGTGGCAGCGGCATCTCCAAAAGAGCCAATGCTAAGGTTTTGCCTT
>JBGTJE010000095.1:0-30219 GCA_041745295.1 Pirellulaceae bacterium
AAACGTCATCACGTCGCCTTCCGCCGTTTTTTCAAACGACTCTGTAAAGTAAACCGAGCGTGAACGCTTCCCTAAACCATCGTTGTTGGCCAAGTCCAAATCGTGTGTGGTGAACGATCCAAAGGCCGTCTGGTCCAAGAGTTGCTGAATGACCGCCGCGACGGCAATGTGCCTTTCGCGCGAATTGGTCCCTTGCAGGATTTCATCCAGCAGGAAACAAAACTGGCCGCCCACAGCGCGAACCTCGCGCGAACGGTCCACAATTTCCTTTAGTCGTTTGAGCTCAGCCATAAAGAACGAAACGCCGTCCGACAACGAATCGTCGATTCGCATGCTTGTTTCCAGCACGACCGGAGGGGCGAGCATTTTTCTGGCACACACTACGCTGCCCATTTGGGCAAGGATGACGTTCAAACCGAGGCTCCGCAGAAGCGTGCTTTTACCGGACATGTTCGAACCGGTGACAATGACGACGGTTCCCGCAGGTCCGATCTCGACGTCGTTGCAGACGCGCACCTCGTTCGGCAACAGGGGATGTCCCATTTTCTCCGCGACCATTTGCCGATGCGCCGAATCGATTTCGGCGAAAACCCAATTCGGGTGTTCGAACGCGACGGTCCCTAACGAGGCTAGGACCTCGGCTTGTCCCAGGGCCGCGAACCAAAGAGACACGCGCGACCGATATCGCGCCTGCCAGCGCTCCAGCCAATTCAACAGATGGAGATCCCAAAGAAAGGCGAACTGTAGGAAAAGATAGGCGAGGAACAAGATTCCATGCCGCCGCAGATTTCCCAACCAGACAATTTGGGAAAGCGTTCCCATCCCGTGAAGAGCCGACAGCGGACCTTGAGTGATCGCCTCTCGCAACTCGCCTAAGCGAGCCGAACTCGACTCAAGTCCGCCCAATTGCCCGAACAAGTCGACGTATTGGTTGACTTCATTTTTTCGGGATGAGACGTTCTCGAAAATCTCATGCACTTTGCCCGAGGTGAACACCGTGGTCATGAAGTTCACACCGAGCAACACCAACGTGGCCACTCCCGCGATCTGTGCTGGAATCCACCCACTGAAAAACCCAATGACAAAACAAGCGGTCAGTACCGCGGTGATACGTGCGAACCACAACAGGATGGGGAGGCGAATCAACCAGCCCGGAGCGACGATCCAGGCAAGAAATCGCTCTGAACCCACCGGACTTGCCGCGGCAATTCGACAATTCAATTGGAACCGCTCGCGCCAAGGGCTGTTGTGCGCCAAATCTACGATGGCTTGCTGCCGAGCGCGGACTTCGGCTGGAGTGGCCGGTGTCATCAACCATTCTGCGAGCAGCGGCAGTCCCACCGCGGTGCGCACCGTGCTAAAGAGCTGGGCCAGCGACGCGCGACCAAACACATCCAAGTCCAGCGAAATGGGTCGGAACCTGGGAGTCGGGTCGATGGCCGGTACAACGAGCCGCTTCCATTCGCGACGACACCGCGCGATCGATTCCCCAAAGAATTCGACGCGCTGACGGCTTGCCTCGAGTTGCTGCTCGATTTGATCGTGAATGGCAACTGCGATCAGAAACGCGACTACCAAGAACGACGCCGCGATCCACCAAACGGCGGTCACACCCCCCAGCGCTTGAACCCCACCGACGATCGCGGCAAGTGCCACGATAAATAACCCGCCGCGTACGTACGAGAGCTGATTCCAACGACGTCCCAGCGCTTGGACGGCATCACTGTGCTCTTGATAAGCGAGTTGATACCGCTCCAGCACTTGCTGCCAATCACCGTATTGTTGCCGAATCGGTTGGTCGTTCATGGAAGCTTAGGCTTAAGCAAAGTGATTCTTGGGTGGTACGCCCCGAGTCTTCGAAGGGTGTGGTGACATGTCAGTTAATTCAACCACGCCCTTCGAAGATTCAGGGACGTGCCACCCTTGTGCGCCGCGAAGCCACGCCCTTCGAAGACTCGGGGACTTGCCACCCCTCAGAGCGTGCCGCTCAATGGTTTACGTTGACAACTCAGATACCCGACAGTTCGGTCGCGCGATTGACTCGCTGAATGGCGATCATGAACGCGGCTGTCCGCAGACTGATCTTGCGGGCATTCGATTCGTTCCAGACGTCTTCAAACGCATGGGACAGCACCGAATCAAGTTGTTGCCGCACGCGGTTGAGATCCCAACTGTAGTACTGCCGATTTTGGACCCATTCGAAATAGCTCACGATGACGCCGCCCGCGTTGGCCAAAATGTCGGGCAGCACGATCACGCCGCGATCCTCGAGGACTTTGTCGGCAGCCGCGAAAACGGGTCCATTGGCCCCTTCGATGATGTATTGCGCGCGGATCCGATCGACGTTGTCCATCGTGATGACGCCACCCAGTGCCGAGGGGACCAACATTTCGACATCCAGTTCCAACAATTGTTCGTTGGAAATCGAATCGGCACCCGAGTAGCCTTTGAGCGAACCGTTTTTCATCGAGTGCCGCAGCGCTTCTGGCACATCGATGCCGTCTGCCCGGTAATATCCGCCGCTCAGGTCGCTGATCGCGACGACATTGAATTCCGACTCGGCGTACATTTTCGCGGCGTGCGAGCCGACATTGCCGAACCCTTGGATCGCGACGCGAATATCTTTGGGTCGTCGACCGAGCCGAGTCATCAGCTTGTACGACAGGATGCCGACACCGCGGCCCGTCGCTTCCTCGCGGCCTTTCGCTCCATAGTCTTCCACCGGTTTACCGGTGATGCAAGCCGGGTTGAAGCCGTGATATTTCTCCCATTGATTTCGTATCCACGACATCGTCTCGGCATTGGTCCCCATGTCGGGTGCTGGAATGTCCTTGTCGGGGCCGATGATTTCATGAATTTGATCGACGAACTTGCGCGTCATGCGCTCTTTCTCCTTGCGGCTGAGGTCGCGCGGATCGACGCAGATTCCTCCTTTGGCGCCCCCATAGGGAATGTTGACCACCGCCGTTTTCCAAGTCATCAGCGATGCAAGTGCGCGGACTTCGTCCAAATCGACTTCCCAATGATAGCGCAAGCCACCCTTCATCGGCCCACGCGCGTTATTGTGCTGAACGCGATAGCCGGCCAATATCTCGAGGCGCCCATCGTCCATCTCGACCGGTATCTGCACGGTGACCTCGCGCTTGGGCATCTTGAGCATTTCGCGGACGCTGTCATGCAAATTCAACTGGTCGGCGGCGCGATCAAAATAGAGTTGCACCGCTTCGTTGGCCTTGATGCTCTGTGCGGCATGCGCTGCGGTCGTCGCTGTCAACGTGGCGGGCTTGGACTCGATGACGTTGGTCATGTTCGTTTTTCGGCCTGGAAGGGATGGCAAACAATCAAAACACAGCCGCCGCAAACGATTAAATCGCTGCTGGGAACAAGCGTGGCAACGGCCCATGATCTCGATTAAAAGATAATCAGTTTGACCATGTCGGTATATGGGAAGTCGGCTAATTTGGGCAGCGAATCAAGGGATTCGACCGGTCGTATGTGTCGTCCGACCGATTAAGCGACACCGACGGTCAAAGTATCAGAATCCAATCAACCCCATCGCCGGACTCACGTTTCCGATTGGATCGCTCGGCAAATGCTCGTAAAATCAGGCGGTGGACATCTTCGTGTTGTAACGACAAACGGCAGCTTTGAATTGCAGTGACGACTCCTTTGTTTTGGGAACGATTGGCTCGCAGCGGACTATTTGTCCCCGCGGCTGCGAATTCGCTGCGTGCCCAGTTTCACGGCGCGGTCGGAAATGGCACCAGCACGCAACCTGGCGATGCCGTCGGCTGGCTGAAAAAAAGCGGGCTTATTTCGGATTTTCAGGGTAAGCTCCTGCTCGGTGGTTTTGCCGGATCGTTTTCATTTGGCGAGTACACGCTGATCAATCGGCGCCCAAGGGTTGTGGGTTTGGCAACGTTTGCCGCGAGACATAATCCTACACGGCACGAGGTTCAACTCGCGTTCGTACCCGGTTCCACCGAGGGCGATGCAGATATTTGGGATACGCTCGCGTCGCGTTCGGTTCTGCTGCGCAAATGTCGACAGTCAAGTCTGCTGCGGGTTCACGAAACCGTCGAACTCAACGACTACCGGTTCGCCGTGATGGATGCATCGACCGAATTGCCTTTCGACGAACGGCTGGGCAGCAAGGGACGCGTTCCCTGGCCAACGGCCTCCGCTATTGTGATCCATTTGGCGCAATCGCTCGAAGAAATACACCAGCTTGGAATCGCCCACGGCAATGTGAACTCGCGCGAAGTATTCTTGGAGCCGAACGGCTTTCCCCGAATGGCGCCGCCGATTTGGCCAACTCGTTTGGCCCAGGCCGCTGGCAGCGACGCCACACCTGTGGAGTTCGGAAGGATCGTCCATTATGTCCGTCCCGAATCGGCCGGCACCGCGATCACCGTCCGCGACGATGTCTTTTCGCTCGCTACAATCTTATTTCGAGCTATCCGAGGAGAAACGCCGACCGAGTATTTGATGAGCCAAAATCTCCCAACGCGGGACGTGTCCGCTGCTTTGGCAAAGCTCGCAAAATACGAGGTGCCCAGCGAACTGACGTTGTTATTGCGCCGCTCGTTGGACGCCAGCAGCCAAGACAAGATCGAAGCGGTTTCCGAGTTTCTCCAACAGCTTCGATCGATTCCTCAAGTGACCGCTGCGAAATTTTCGCCCTCGCCGCAAAACGCCTCTGCCGAGAAATTTGCCCAGTGGCTACGCCGCTGGCGACCCGCGGATCCGGAGTTGATTACGAATCCGTCATCGCGGGCCAAATTGCGAGAAGAAGCGGTGTTACTAAGGGCCCCGAGCATCCAAGGCCTGGCATTGAATCGCTCCACGACCCTCCGAGAGCGTCGCAAAAAAAAATCCACGCAAGCCAATTGGGGCATTTGGACCACCAGCGCTGCGGCGTTGATCGCGACGCTATTCGTAATCTTCCAATGGAATGGACCGCTTGCGAACCGAGACACCGCCACATCGAATGCAACGACCGAACTGCCCCCCGTCGAACCTAGGAAGTTGCCCAATCCTGAAGTGTTGCCGCCCACCGCCGTGGCAACTGGAAATTGGATTCAAAGGATCGTAGAGGATAACGGCCAAACACTTTGGCAATCTCCCACCAACGGCCCGTCGATCGACTTGTCTCACCTCCCACCCGGACCATCGCTCTTACTTGTCGTTCGGCCCAGCGAGCTTGCCCGACGACCGGAGTCTGCAAATCTATCGCTCGCAATGGGGCCTCGGTTCCAGGAGTATTTGGCGGGTCTGGCGTCGGAGTTGTCGCTTCCGTTCGATTCCATCGAGCAATTGGTCATCGGATTTTATCCCACCGAGCGACAAGTGTACGAACCGTTCTACCGCGTGCGTCTCGGCGAAGCACGCGCGCGAGAGGATATTGCAGCACGCTGGTCCGCCAACGGTTTTTTAGCGGATCCGGTCAACCCGGAAATCTGGACCATGGGCGAAACCTACTACCGGCTCAGCGGTGCTCAAGGCGACGTGGCCAGCGAAAAATCTGCGACGCAAGGCGAAGCGCTCGTTGACGAATTCGTATGCGGTTCGCGCGAATTCGTCGAATCCTCGCAGCAGGTCGAGGCAGCAAATCCTCTGACCGGACCCATGGCCCAATTGGTCGCGCGGACCGATCGAGACCGGCATCTCACGATCCTCGGCTTGAAATCCGGCATGTTCAACGAATCCGGACAGAATCTTTTTCCGCCGCAATATCGGCAACTCCCAAAACAACTTTCCCAGCTCGTCGAAGACCAAGTCCGCGCGATCCTTTTCAGTGTTCATTGGGAGGATGGAACATATGCCGAATTGGCATTCGACGAAACCGCCGATATTCGAGCGAACGCCCTGCGCGATGCGGTGGCTGGGAAATGGAAAATCGCCCGCGATCAGCTCACGACGTACCTGGCAACGCAGCCGGCCGACCCCTATTGGGAAAAAGTGCGACAACGATTCGACGACATGCTGACCGACGTCTCTAGGCAACTGCGGATCGGAGTCGAGTTCGATCAAGTGCTGCTGAATGTCTGGCTTCCCGCGATGGCTGCCCACAATCTTGTTGCGGCGAGCGAAATGACGCTTTCTTCGAATCCTGGAACGGCCGGCGCGGTGGCGACGGTAAAATCCAAAGCGCCGACCGATATTCAGCAACTTTTGCAAATCCGCCGCACGCTGCAAAACGAAATTAGGGATGATTTTCCCAATCTACCGTTTGCGTTCGAAATCCGATTGAGCAATACCGATTTGCAAGAAGCCGGGATCACCAGGAATCAGCGGCTGACATCGCTTGTCTTGGTCGATCAAACATTGGACCAAGTCTTGACGCGAATTTGCTTCCAGGCCAATCCCGACAAGAACGCAACAGGGCCGGAAGATCCGCGGTGCACTTTGATTTGGGTCGTTACTCGAGATGAGGAAAAGAATGTCGACTTGATCTTGATCACGACCCGCGCCGCCGCCGCGAAAAACGGCTGGAAGCTACAGCCGGCATTCGACGAGATATAATGAACAAGACATGGTTGTCGATGCGTGGGTGGCGCATCATACCGACGAGGATGAACGTCTAATTGGGCTGTGTCCGTGGAACTTTTCAAAATCGCTTGTACTTCTTGCGCGACCCGACTCAAAGTTAGCCATGTATCTGCCATCGGCCAGATTTTGGCTTGCCCCAAGTGCGGCAGCATGGTCGAAGTCGCCGCACCCGAAGGCTGGCAGCCGCCCCCGGAAATCCCCCGTCCACGTGCTAAACCCGCGCCCAAACCGCTCCCTGAAGATGATTTGCCCGATACGGCGAGCAAGCCATTCGAAGACTTTGACGACATCGACTCGCTGTTGACAGCAAAGTCGACGGGCCCTGCGAGAACTTCGTCCAATAACAATCCGCGGCGCGCAGGATCCACAAAGTCGAGTTCGTTCCACGGATCGATCGATGCTTCCGCGACCCCCATCCGGCCGCCGACTGCTTGGACGCAATCCGGCGCTTCGATGCAAAGAAAAAAGTTTGCATTGCAGATTGCCGCTGTGGTGATTTTGTTCGTCGTGGCAATCGCTTTGGTCATCGTGCTTACGACAACTTTATTCAAGGCAGACCCGGATTCGATTTCGTCCAGAAACGGCGGTGCAAGCAAATCGAATCCAGCCCAACCTGACGATTCCAACACGTCGGCAGAAAATGGTAAGGCGAGTCCGAACCCGCCCACAACCAATCCGACAGCCCGAAACGGAACGGCAACCGCGGCTCGCTCGGCACTCGACGCCCGCGGAATGTATCCTCCGCGGCTCGACATCCCGCCGATGAGTTTGTCTGTCGCCGATTCGCCGCCGATAACGCCACCGGGATTTGAAGTGGAAACGCAACCCGCGGGCAAATCGCCAACCGCTGGCTTGATCGAGCAGTTTGGCGATTTCAACGGAGTGCTCGATGGCGGCGAAAGCCAATTGTCCTCGCAGGAGCTTGCCGACGCAACGGGCGCTGAACGAGGCCAGATTGGCATCGGTACCGTTTTTGTTCGCAAACCCGATGCGATTGAAATCGACGTCGCGGTGCGGCTAAAATTGCCAATCGCTCAACTATCATTTCAGGAGATATCGCTGGTCGACGCGGTGCGAACGTTGAGCGAAATTTCGATGATTGCGATCTGCTATGAGGTCGAACTGATCGAAGTCGCAGCGATCAATTTGTCTGAGAAAATAAGTCTAGAGCAAGCAGAAACGACGGTCGGTGCCGCGTTGGACACCATGCTACAACTGCGGGGACTAATCGCCATCCCGCAAAATGGATTTGTGCTTGTCACTACTGCGGATCGCGAACAATGGGTAACCCGCGACGTGGATTTAGGAGTATTGAAGCCAGACGATCCGGCGATTGCCGAAAGATTTGCGGAGTTTATCCAAGCCGCGTTTGCCCAAAAAACCTGGCAGGCTGCGGGAGGGCAGGGGACGATTCAAGTCAATGGACTCACGCTTTCGATCCACCAGACCGCCCCAGTCCATGCGTTGATTGCACGTTTGGTGAACAAGTTATCCGCTGCCAAAAAACTGACGACGGACCCAAACGATGAAGGCGCGCGGGCTGCCTTGCAGTCGCGACGATTGCGCAGCCAAGTAGCACGGCAGGCGGATGTCGCCCTGAATTTGCCGTCCGACAAACGATTGGAAACCGTCTTGTCGATGCTCACGGCCAACGCAGGGACCGAAGTGCTCGTCAATTGGCAATCGCTTTTGCCGGAAGGATGGACGCCCGAAACGCTGATCCCTTGGGAAAGCCGCGGCGAGCCACTGGAACAAAAGCTGAGCAATTTGACGGATTCGATGAACTTGACGAGTCGGGTCATCGATGATCACACGCTGCAAATAACGACTCACGCCGATGTACAGCGGCAGCTCGAGTTGGAGGTTTACCCTTGCGGCGACTTGTTGCAAAAGTACTCGGTCGAGCAACTTACGAAAATCTTCGACAATGTGCTTGGTTCGCAAGTCAATCGGCAACTGGGGATGTCGGTGACGCTCGAGTCGACGAACCAATGCTGGATCGCAATTCTGCCGCAGCCGTTGCAAATTCGCTTTGAAGCCGGCTTGAGTCAATTGCGCAAAGAAATCGCCGCCGCCAAACAGTAGACGGGTTCAATGCGGTTCCCGCTCCCCGCTGCGGGGAGAGGCCAGGGTGAGGGAATTCGATGGCTTTGGCCGAAAACAGCACTGGCAGAGCCAGTGGCACACAAGAGAAAAGCAATTTTCGGCAGTGGGTTAGATTTGTAAAACGGAATTTATTCCGTTGGATTTTCCAGCAACCGAATGAATTCCGTTCTACGGCATACTCCAAACTGACCCATTACCTTATTTTCCGTGTGCCACTGGCTCTGCCAGTGCTGGAGGATCATTTTCTCGTTTGAACGAACAAATTCCATGAACTACCAAAACGTCTGCATTGAATCACTCGGCTTTCTCGTCCCGGACGAAGTCGTCACATCGAGTGAGATCGAGCGACGCTTGAGCCCGGTCTACGAACGTCTCAAGTTGCCGCTGGGGCGTTTGGAGCTAATGTCGGGAATCGCTGAGCGCCGTTTTTGGCTTGAAGGCACTCGGCCCAGCACGTTGAGCGTGCGCAGTTGCGAACTGGCGCTCGAGGCGGCTGATTTCGACCGGTCGCGAGTCGGCGCGCTCATCCACGGCTCGGTCTGTCGCGATTTCCTGGAACCAGCGACGGCTTGTCCCGTCCACCATCATCTGCACCTGCCCGAGCACTGCGTGATCTACGATACGTCGAACGCATGCTTGGGAATTCTCAACGGGATGCTGCAAGCCGCCAACATGATCGAATTGGGACAGATTCGCGCGGCCTTGGTCGTCGGTTCGGAAAGCGGGCGGAGTTTGGTTGAGACCACGATTGCCGCTCTCAACGCCGACATGAATCTGACGCGGCAGCAAATTAAAATGGCGGTCGCCTCGCTGACGATCGGCTCAGCAAGCTGCGCAGTGCTGCTGTCCCACCGCTCGGTAAGTCGCTCGCAGAATCGCTTGCTCGGCGGTGCCGTGCTGGCCCAAACCAATTTCCACGATCTGTGCTTGAGCGACAATGACCAAGCCGGCCACGCGATGCAACCGCTGATGCATACCGACAGCGAGCGGTTAATGAGCGAAGGTATCCGGACCGGCGAAACGAATTTTGAAGATTTCTTGCGCGAGCTGAAATGGGATCGCGACGACATCGATCGAACGTATTGCCATCAAGTCGGAGTGTCGCAGCGAAAGCTCATGCTGGATCGTTTGCGACTCAGCTCGGATCGCGATTTTTCCACGTTTCCCTGGCTCGGCAACACCGGTTCGGCTGCACTGCCGATCACTTTGGCGATTGGTGTTCAGCAAACCCCATCGCGCAACGAGCGGCTAGCGCTGCTTGGGATCGGATCCGGAATCAACTGCGTCATGTTGGGAGTCGAGTGGCAAACCACGCAAGTCGCCGGCCGTATCCTTGGCCTGTCCGATCGCGAGTTTTCCTTAGCCGATGTCCTGCCGCAAGTTTCGTAAAACACTTTCGACGATTCAGGCGCTCGGTTTATCAATGCTGATTGTTGGGTTAAGCATCGTCGCCTTTCGCTTCGAGAAAGAACGTGCTTTTGCCGAGCAAACGACAACACTAGTCGAGCGAGCCCCAATTTGACGGCGATCGTTGAGAGCGATATCGTTTCAATACAACGTGATCTGGCTTTAGCGATTTCTGAACACGACCAAGGAAAGCAACAATGGACCGGCAACAACTTCACTCGAGCCTCCACCAATTACACGGCGAACTTCAGCAAGTCGAGTTGGTCAACGAAAGCGAGCGACAACTCCTGGAGAAGTTGAAGGCCGATATCCAAGCGTTGTTGGATAAGGGCGAAGGGAATGATGCACAGAAATACAAAGGACTTGGCGAACGACTAAAAACAAGCATCGCGGAATTTGAAGCGTCTCACCCAACCGTCACAACACTCATGGGCGAGACGATCGACATGCTGGCGAAAATGGGAATTTAAGCCGATAGGGCCCGCTCGATCACCGGCATCGGTTTCATGCACTCGCGCCTTGCCGGTTCGGTCCTCGCGGCTACACCCATTGCAATCGGACGCGCAAGCCCCCTTTCGGTCGGAGCGCGAGCGAGGGATCGGGGACGATCGTCCGCGGATCGTCGACGATCGCCATCCGAAACTGTTGCGCGATCATGGCCACCATGGCCACCATGGTATTCAGCGAATAAGTGTTGCCGACGCACGCCCGCGGACCGCCGCCAAACGGAATGTAAGCAAACGGTGGGATCTGGGATTGCCGCGTGGGCGAGAATCGATCGGGATCGAATTGCTCCGGCTCGGAAAAGAAACGGAGGTCGTGGTGCGTGGCATACGGACTGACAATGACCCAAGTTCCATGGCGAATGCGATTTCCTCCAAGTTCCACGTCCTGTGCGGCAACTCGGGGGACCAAACTCCAAGTGGGAGGATAGAGCCGAAGTGTCTCCTTGATAACCATTTCGGTATACGTCAGTCTTGCGACATCGGAATAGACTGGTTCCCGGATTCCAACGACGGACGCGATTTCTTGGCGCAAGCGGGCTTCGATATCAGAATGTTGGGCCAACAGGAAAAAACACCAGCTCAGAGCGGCGGTCGTGTCGTCTTGTCCGGCGAGGAACAGCACTCTGGCTTCGTCACAAATCTGCTGATCGGTCATGGCCTGTGAATCTTCTTGTTCGTTCGTTGTGGCGAGCAGCATCGAGAGGACGTCGCCATCGTCGCGCCCGCTCGCGCGTCGCTCGCGAATCATCCATCGGACCCATTCGTCCAAGCAGTTGACGGCCCAGCGCTTCCGTCGTTTGGCCGGCGTTGGAAAAAAATCGGGCAACACAATCGCCGCCCGGAATTCATCTCGCAAAGTCTCGGAATGGATTCGTAGGGCCTTCGAAATTTCGTCTGCGCGATCCGTTAAGTCGACGCGGAAGAGGGCCTTCGCGATGCTGGTCATCACGAGCCGCGACATCGCTTGGACCAGATCGATCTCACTGTCCGGCTTCCAGTCGCGAAGCATGTGCTTGGTCTGCTCGATCGCGGCTTGCACGTAGCCTTCGATCCGTCGGGCGTGAAAGGCCGGTTGCACGAACCGCCTCTGTCGCAGCCAAGCTTGGCCTTCGGCGACAAAGACGCTGTTTCCAGAGAAACTGCGCACCACGCGGCTATGCCTCTTCAGTTTTGGAAACGATGCGCGCTGCTTAACCAGAACTTCGTGAATCAACTCGGGGTGATTGACTAGGCACGCGTGAAACGGCCCCAGTCGAAAATAGGCCAGGTCGCCGTAATCACGGACCAAACCACTGAGAAACTGCAGCGGACGAAGGCTGAATTGCCGTGCCAGCCCCAGGCCCATCAGCCCATCGCGAGGTCCCGGGGGTGACTTCATGGCATTTACAAAGTTGAAAACCCGCGGCTCGACGGCAATCCAAAAAACAGATTTGCCGACTGTTCGCAGCACAGGATTGACGAACAATGTATCGCGCTAAAAACCGCGTGACAAATGAATAATCGCTGGTTATGCTTGGCCTTGGAGTGGACCGCCAATTGCCCTTTTTGCTCGAAACGCCGATGAACCAAGCGAAAGACGATTCGTTTGGCTTACGGCAGGCTGGCTCAACTTTGAAAAAAAGCTCTGTGACTGGTGCAGTCTTAACGAACGGGACATCTATCGTGCAGTGTTGTTTTTGGGCAAGGCTCAAGGCAAAGGAGAGCGCCAAACCGACACAGACTTGAGGCTTACCCCCCGCCGCCATCGCCAAATAATGCGTGGATGGCGTTGATGGCGCGGGTTCGTGCTTCGAGGATGGAATTGATCGCCCGATGGCAATGCTGCTCCAGAAGCGCGGCCAGTTCGGTGGCTCCGAGTGCACTCAGTGCGTGAACGCATTCACGGCAGACCGCTCGAATTCGTTCAATGCCGTTGCGCGAAGTAGTATTGATTTGTTCGATGCAGTGCCGAGCAAGTTCGCGAGCGTGGGCTACATCGCCCGCGTGTAGCAGTTCTTTTATTCTGGGAGTGCAGGCTGCGGTAATTTCATGGATCCGCTGGCGGGTTCGCTGTGCAATCGAGGTGATTCTTTCGCTGCAATGGCGAAAAACTTCCTCTGCGGTCTGGGCTTTGGCGGTGGACTGTCCGGCGGAAACCAGGGCCAGGGCTAGTGCGACCGAACATAGACTGCGTCGAAACATGCGATTCTCCTTGTGTTCCGTGATCCAATGATTCTCTAGTTTACCCGTGCGGGACGAAAACTGCACGACAACCTGTTGGTGGCGAATACCGCATAATTCGTACAGTCAAAAATAAAACCCAAAAAAACCAACATTTGGCTGTACGACATTCGCTCGCGATGAACACTAACAGTTCCAATGTTTTCAGACTTTCTGCGTACAATGGCTTTAAGCCCCGTCGGCGACCGCCATCTCATCGCTCAGCTTGCGTTTGCCAGTGGAAGTCTACCGAGACGAGAAGATTCTGATTGAACGCCTCCTCAGCCGACAGCGCCCGGCGTGGAACGAGTTCGTTGCCCGATATCAGAAAGTGATTTGTGCTCAGATTCATCGGACCGCGCGGCGGTGCGATCGCCGATTGAATCAAGCGGATTTTGAAGACCTTTGTGCCGAGGTCTTTTCCGTATTGTTGATGAACGACATGGCATCGCTCCGGGCATTCCGCGGCTCGAGCACGTTATCTACTTGGCTCACGGTGATCGCCCGGCGAATTTGCTTGCGGCACATCGATCGCCAGCCACGCGAGTTCACCAACGGGAATGTTGGATCGAGTTGGGAAAACGGTGTTCCGCAGGATGCGGACTCGATCGACGTGCTCGGCGGCCTGATTCGCGACGAGGAATCACAGCAACTCGACTCGTCACTGGCTCGTTTGCGGGAGCGCGATCGTGAATTGCTCGCGCTCTACTTTGACGAAAGATTGAGCTACCAGGAAATAGGTCAACGGATGGGAATCTCGATGAACTCGGTTGGGCCCAAAATCCAACGAGCTCAACAGCGATTGCGAAAGCTAATGAACCAACCATGACGAACCACAATCCGACATTGCGACGATTACTGCAAATGGCTGACGGAAGCTTGGACCCAACCGCGGCACAATCGCTGCGGACACGGATCGCCAGCGACCCCGCCCTGAACCGTCGTTGGAAGAGAATCGATAGGCGCTGGAGAATGTTGCGTAACGCCGACCGACAACCGGCGCCAGAAAGGGATGGAGTGACCGTCCCGACATTGGCGATTGCCGCGATTCCGCGTTCGACCGAATTGCGCGGCCTGCGCCACGCGGAAGCCATCGCCGCCTTTGTTGAACAGCGAGCCAGTCGCGACGTTGAAAGGCAGATCGAGGCCAAATGCTGGTCCAACGCGTCGTGGCTATCGGAAGTCGTTGCGGCGTACTTTGACCACCGCACGGCGAATTCCGAGATCGCACCCGATCTGGACGATAGCAAGCTAATGCAAAGGCTGCTCGCGCTGAATCCAGCCCGAGGCGAACCAACTCACGAACGTGCCGTAGCAAACTTGGTTGCCGCCGAAGCCCCGCGGATTGTAGTCAAGAATGCTGCCCCCGCTTCACGTTCGGAAATTCGTTCGCGGTCGGTGTTCGCACGATACTGGCCCGCGTTTTTAGCAGCGTCGATCTTGATTTGCGCCGGTTCGCTGGCTTGGCTTTTCCGATCCACAGAGCCCAATTTGGCGCGAACGCAAGAAGACGTCGTCCCACCATCGAACAGTCGGGAGTTGGTCACGCAAGAACGGAAACTCGGCATCGCCAAGGCGGATCGCGACGACGCAGTCGCGTCGATTGAACGCGACGAGCCAAGATTCGCCCCGATTGTGGAAAGCGATGTGGCATCACCCGAGTCGGAGCTTGACAACCAACCCGGGGACAAGGAACAGTCCGCTGTCGCCTCACTGGATTGGAATACGATTTTCGATAGTTTTTCCAAAATCCCTGAGCCGCCCCCGGCACAGGGCGATACGGACCCGACCGCGACAGAGAACTTCCCGGAGGCTCCGCAACCCGTGGGGATTGAATGGAGCGAGACCAAAGGTATCTTGGCGACGCGCGAAAGGGGCGATCAACCGTGGCAAGGCCTCGCGACGGATCTCAGCGAAGATCTGCGATTCGAATTTGCCGCGTTGCCTGGAAGTTGGGCTCTTGGGAAATTGGATCGAGCGGGAAAGCTGACGCTTTCGAATAATTCGCAGGTCCGAATCTGGCGAACGCCTGTCCCGGAATCCGATTTGTATTTGGCGCTTTCGCAAGGCCAGGTTGCTTTGTCGGAATTGCCCGATCTCGCGTCGCTTGACGTTGTTGCGGGGACGGCGCGCTGGCTCATTGCGATCAATTCGCCGAACACATCGATCGCCGTCGATCTCGAGGGAATGGCGCCTCGCCTACAAGTCGATTCCGGCGCGGCGTTGGTCAACGGAACGCGCGTGGTCAAAGGCCAAGAATTGGTTTGGGGGGATTCGAGTTCCACCAAGGCGGAAAAGACTCGTGAACGTCCGCGGTGGATTCAGACGGCTCCAGCCAGTATTCGCAACGCCCAACGCTCGCTGAATCGAGATATCCAAGATCAATTATCCACCAGTCGCGATGTCGTTGACGAACTGCGGGTTGTCAGCGCTTTGGCCGACGCCGAACGCGTGACCGACCGAGTGGCCGCCGCCCGGATGCTTGTGACGTTCGAACCGCAACAGTATGCGATGGCGATGCTCGAATCGAGCGATACCAAGTTGGGCAACGAAGTCTTGCTGTGGTTGTTCGCCCAGAATCCGCGGCTGCAGCCGGCTCGACCAATTTGGGCGGCGATTGTTCGTCGCACGCAAAGTCCAGAAAAAGTCCGCCAGCTCATCCATTGGATTGAGTTGGCGCAACTACGGAGCCGGGTGACCAGCGAAGCAGCATTGACGATGGTTCAATGGCTGGAAGACGATCAAATGTTCTTTCGCCGCAGCGGCCAATTTTTCTTGGGGCTTGCGTTTGGCAATCACGTCGAATACGACCCACAGTGGCCGACCGACCGTCGAGCCGGCGCTGCGCAGAGTTGGCGCGACAAGATTATCGAGCACTACCGCACTCGCCAACGCCGGGACGCCGCCACGCAACGCGCTCGGTGATCACAATTCGGCTAGGGTCGCAGTACCCTCCGCGGCTAAGAAGCCGTACTCTCGTGTGCCACTGGCTCTGCCAGTGTCTTCCGGACACCAACTGGCGTCGCACACTGGCAGAGCCAGTGGCACACAAAAAAAACCTAAACCACGGCAGCGTTTGACGTAGCGGAATTCGCCAGAATTAGGTTCGTGCGCCGCGGCGGCCGGCGACGAAAATTATTCTTGCCGCAGGCGCGTGAGATTGAATCGCTGGATTTTGCGGTCGAGCGTCGTGCGCTCGATACCCAGGATGTGGGCGGTCTTGCTCTTGTTCCAGCCGGTTGCGATGAGGGTATGCAGGATGTGCCGCCGTTCGACTTCGGCCAACGGTTCGGGTTTGTAGGCATTGGCAATTCCCAAATACTCCATCTGCGATTCGCTGGCGGTTGTGAGGTTGGAAAGCGTCAGCTCGTCGGCTTCGATCTGATCGCCGCGCGCCAGCAGGACGGCTCGTTCGATCACATTTTTCAATTCGCGGACATTCCCTGGCCAGCGGTAAATCTTGAGTTGTTCCATGGCTCCGGGAGAGAAGCTGCGAATTTTTCGTCCGGTCTCAAAGACGAACTTCTGCAAGAAATGCTCGGCCAGCTCGACGACGTCCTCGGGCCGACGGCGCAGCGGCGGGACCTCGATTTGGACGACGTGCAATCGAAAAAACAAGTCTTTGCGAAATGCGCCTTCGCGGACTGCTTTTTCCAGGTCGCGGTTGGTCGCGGCGATCACGCGAACATCGGCCGTGATGGCTTTGCTGCCCCCGACGCGTTCGAATGAATGTCCTTCGAGCACGCGCAAAAATTTCGCTTGGATGGCCGGGCTCATTTCGCCGATTTCGTCGAGCATCAAAGTGCCGTTGCTGGCCGCTTCGAATTTTCCCATTTTTCTTTCCGTAGCACCGGTGAACGCGCCCCGCTCGTGGCCGAATAGCTCGCTCTCTAATAACGATTCGGAAAGCGCTGCGCAATTAAGGCAGATAAACGGGCCTTTGCGGCGAGCGCTGGAAAAATGGATCGCGCGGGCGACGAGTTCCTTGCCAACGCCGCTTTCGCCGCGAATCAAAATCGTTGCGTTGCTAGGCGCGGCGCGAGCAATTTGCTGATGCACGGCCAGGAGCAGGGGACTACTGCCGATAATTTCGCTTTCCACGCCGAGCTGGTGTCGCAGCTCGTCGACTTCGGTCTTCTTGATCGTCAGATCTTCGACTAGTTTTTGTTCGCGGTAGCGAGTCCGCAAGGCCAGGGCGACGTTTTCCGCAACGGCCAAGGTAAATTCAAGGTCATCCGGGTCGAGTGAGCGGCCTTGCTTGGTTGAATAGATATGGCACAAGCCGATTGATTTGTCGTTCACGCGAATTGGGGCGCAGATTACGCTCAGCGCCGAGATCAGTCCTTTGCTGTCGCGAATTCCCAGGGCACTATCGTTTTCGATGTCGCGCGCCAGAACGGCTTCGCCACTATTGAGCACGGTTTGCGAGAGGAAGTTGGATACGCGTTGATAATTCGCATTTTTTTCGCAGCGCCAGGAGACCACTTCCAGGTCGCCGGGTTGAAACGCGCCGGGGCGAGAGGTCATCAAGATGGCACCGCTATCGGAATTGGTACTTTCCAGCAATCCGTCGAGGGCCAATTTCGCAATCGTACGCACATTTGTTTGGTTGGCCAATTCAAAACCCAATCGGCAGAGTTTGGCGGCGGCCCGGCCGACTTTGGGAACGGCGACATCCTGGTCGTCGGAGTCGCTCAGGAAGCGCGTCTTGCCGCGGCGATGCGTGATGGTAGTCGGCTCGATTGTGGACAGCGTCTCTTCGTTTGTTCCATCGGCTTCCAATCCGGCCATCGTGTCTTGGGCAACATCTTTGTCCAATATTTTTTTGGCTTTGCCTTTGTACGCTTTGGTCAAATCGTGCACAAAGGCGAGTTGTGTGCCGGCGATCCAGACGACGTCTCCGGGCTTAAGTTGCCGATCGCCGACAACCCGATCGGAACCGATTGAGGTACCGTTTCGCGACTCCAAATCGCGTAGAATCCACTTGCCCTCACTCATGAAAATTTCGGCGTGCTGGCGGCTCGCTTGTTCTTCCTTGACGACCACTTGATTGGTGGGAGCCCGGCCGATTGTAACGGTCCTACCAGGGATTAGACGCACAACGTCTGACCACTTGGTGCCGTCTCGAATGACTAGATAGGCGAACACGAGGTAATTTGTTTCCGCTGGAAGTAGGGTTCGAATACGGAGCTTATTGAAACCGATTCGGGTGCCGATAGGAAACGGGCAGTCTGTATTTATCCTATGTTTTGAACGCTGACCGTTCAATTTGCCTCTGGAATTGCTTGATTTTCCCAGTTGGGGCAACTAGGCTAAATTTGAGCAAACGCATCGATGCGAGTATCATTAGTCATCGATGATGAAATGGTCGATTAAACCTTGCCTGTCGATTGATGGTTGGGGCGAGGATTTCGTGAGCGGTCCGGGGCAAGGCTAGTAATTGGAGAGTTGAATCATGTCGTCTCAATTTGCAAAGCGTGCACGGGTTGGAATCGCAGCGCTCGCCTGGCTCTGCGTTTTGTCGTCGGCGGCAAACGCGCGTCAAACCACGGGGGGCGGTGTCTTTGGATTCGGCACGGTCGGCACCGTGGGTGGAATCACCGTCGACCCGGATGGTGTCATCGCCGCCTCGGCGGGAAAACTTACCACCGAAGATCGTCAACGGTTGATGGACTTAGTCAATCAAGCGAACGTGCGGGATCTACAAACAACCGTACCGTTGCGAAAAGTTTCGCTTCGTGGATTGTACCAAGCCGTCGAACGGGCCGCGCGAGAGGGAAAACCGTTGTCCCCGGACGTTGCGTTCATGGCGGGATTGCAACGAATTGAATTCGTGTTCGCAAGCCCCGACAAAAAAGACATTATTCTTGCCGGCCCGGCGGAGGGTTGGCGCGTCGATGAAGCGGGCAACGTTGTGGGAAATACCACCGGCTGCCCCGTCATGCGTTTGGAAGACTTCATCGTCGCCTTGCGGAGTGTGGAAAATGCGCGGAAAGACGCGGGCATCAGTTGCTCAATCAATCCAACGGCGGAGGGCACTGCGGCATTGACTAAACTGCTTCGCCAAATGGGACCAGGGGATTTTCGACCAGAAGCCTCCAAATTGATCGAAGAGGCTTGTGGACCGCAAGTCATCACCCTCACGGGCCTGCCCGACGGCAGCCGATATTCCCAAGTCTTGGTAGCGGCCGACTACAGGATGAAGCGATTGTCTATGGGGTTCGAGAATGCTCCCATCGATGAAATGCCGAGCTACCTGGAGATGGCCAAGGGCAAGGACGTAACGCGTGCGAAAGCCAGCCCCCGATTTTGGATGGAGTGCAATTATTTGCCACTCGGACGTTCCGACGACGGATTGACCTGGCAGTTGCGCGGCACCGGCGTGAAGACGCTGGTCGAGGATGGTCGCCTCGACGAGAACGGCAAGCGCATCGCGACCGGAAACGATCGCTTGGCGGAGAAATGGGCCGAGACAATGACCGATAAATTTGACTCTCTCGCTCAAAAGGAACCTGCATTCCGTGAGCTTCGCAATTTAATGGACATGTCCGTGGTCGCCGCGTTGTTGGCGAAGGAGAACCTGTTGGAGCGGTCTTCGCTGGAGATTCCATTGTTCACCGACGAGTCGCAATTGCCGACTCCCGGATACAACGTACCCAAGTCCGTTCCAACCCAATGCAGCTTGGTTCGCCTGACAAGCTCTTGGCTCGTCACCGCTTCGGGGGGCGTGCAAGTTGACCCTTGGTCCGTTGTCGAACAGAGCGAAGTCCTCGCCGAGTTGAACAAGACGCGCTCCGTCGCGATCAATGCACCCAATAGCCAGTGGTGGTGGAACTAGACCTCATTAACTTCAAACAGCACGAAGGCCGGAGTTCGCTCCGGCTTTTTTTGTTGGCCAATCCGCTTGCGCGGTCCAGCCGAACGCTCGTCCATCGGGTTTTGCCCTACAATGTTGCAGGGCAGCAAAAAAAGTTGATGTTTCACGTTCGGGAACCAAAACGCGTATTCTTTGGCAATGGAAGCCTGCCGCGCGAGCGCAGGAACCCCGACACAACGATTCGGTTGCACTTGGTAAACCATTGCTACTCAATAGGGAGTTTTCCAATGTTGTTCCACGACTCAAGATTTGTTGCGATCAGCCTTTTCGTCGCGCTCCTGCTCGGCTGCGGACAAGTTCGAGACCAAGCCCAGGCGGCCCGAGAACAAGTTTCCAGCACGACAAAAAACGTCAAAAAGAGCTTGAAGAAAATTCAGCTTCACGGCGAAGTTGACCTCGAAGTCATGACGCAGATCACGGCCGTCAACGAAGCGTATCAGAGCTATTTGGAATTGAAAAAATCGCCGCCCGCGAGTTGGACAGATTTGGAAGGGAACGCAACGCAACCCGGCTCGGTTCAAGAGGCCCGCCGACAAGGTGCTTATGTTTGCTTCGGCGCGACCAGCGAACAGCTGGCGGACGAAACACGAAAGTCAGAAACGCTCGTTGCGATCAAAAGTACCAACGATAATTCCATTTGGGCTCTGACATTCGACGGCGAAATTATTCCGTTGGCCGAAGTCGACTACGACGCGCTGCCAAAAAAAGACTAAATCGCAAATTGCCACGCCGAGGTGGTTCGATGCCGAAATCAAAAAGCTCAAAAACGAGAACTCGAACGACGAAGCTCAGCCATTTTGACGCGAACGGAACGGCGCGAATGGTTGATGTCTCCTCGAAGCCGGTCACCGTTCGGACCGCCGTGGCGACCGGTTCCATGCAAATGCTGCCGAGCACATTGCAGATCGTCCGCGAAGGCAGTGGCGCCAAAGGTGACGTGTTGCAAGTGGCTCGCTTGGCTGGAATCATGGCCGGCAAAATGACCGCGCAACTAATCCCTTTGTGTCACAACATTCCACTGACGTCGGTCGAAATTGAATTTGCATTTTCTGACGAAGATTGCCTGCATATCTCGGCGACAACCAAGGCCGAACACAAGACCGGTGTTGAGATGGAAGCGTTGACTGCGGTCTCGATTGCCGCGCTGACCGTTTACGACATGTGCAAAGCGATCGACCGGGGGATGACGATCCGTTCGATCGAATTGCGCGAGAAATCGGGCGGAAGCAGCGGCGATTTCCGGCGACCTTCGCACGTCTAGCGGCGTGTTGGCGGAGAATAGCGCAACATCAAAACGCGCAAGCGAGGTTGGCAATCAACGATATCCGCACCAGCACTCCGGGTTGCGATGGATGTTTCCAACCTGCTGTTAAGGCAGGACGTCATCACCCATGCCCGCAAGGCGTTTATGAGGAATGTGTGAACTTTCGTGGAATAGCTCACTCTGCGCCGCCGATCGGGTCGAACTTTTCGCGAGATCGCCGAAAACGGTCCTTGTGTTTGCCGGACCGGTTGCTGAGAATCAACCTTCAGCATGGATTGTTTGATTCCCCTGATTAGACCTTCAGGGAAATGAATACAGCGGGTCGACCTGCTGATTCATCCTTGGATGGCGGACCACGTCGCAAGTCTTTCCAGGATTCGCTCGACCAATGAGTCGCATTCTGATCGCAGGGCAAGGGCAAGGGGGCGCCGCTGCGCGCGACGTGACGCCCGTCTGGCAAGACGAAGAATTATTGCTTCGCGACCCGGCAAGTGACGAGGCGTCGGCCCAAAGTCGTCGGCTCGATCTTTTTCGTCGACACGGCGATTTCACTTTGGCCTATTCGACAGCCGTGCAACCTGAGCTGTCATATTTTTATTCGGAAGGCGGCTACATCGCCTACGTTACCAAATGGGGCTATGTCCATGTGTTGGGCGATCCAGTCGTAGCGCCAGGACATTGCCTCAATCTTTTGGATTCCTTTCTGGAGCGATTTCCTAAAGCGGGTTTTTATCAACTGTCGCTGGCAACCGCGCGGCATTTGGCAGCCCGGCGGTTTTACGTCAATGAAATGGGAGTCGACACGACGCTCGACCTACGCTCCTACAACTTTGAGGGAAAATCAAAAGAGTTCTTGCGGTACGCGAACAATTGGCTGTTGCGGCGAGGCTTTCGAATTGAAGAGCGCTGTTGGGGTGAGATTTCACAACGCGAGCTGCTGGAATTGGACTCGCGCTGGAAATCGACCCGGCGAGTCAAAGCAGAAATTCGGTTCTTGAATCGACCGATGTCGCTCGCGGAAGAACCCGACGTCCGCCGATTTTTTCTTTTCGACGGGGCAGGCAAAATGATGGCGTTCGTTTTTTTTGATCCGCTGTGCTGCGAAGGACGCGTCATCGGCTACACCACGGCGTTCAAACGCCGCGACGCGAGCGCAACCAACGGCTACGCCGAACCGGGGATCATGCGGGCGGCAATCGAAATATTCCAACGCGAGGGATATTCCATATTGCGTTTGGGATTATCGCCGTTGGCCAAAATTGAGAACCGCGAGTTTCGCAAGAACTGGTTTCTGCACCATAGCTTTCGCTACGGATTCAATTCCTGGTGGGTCAATCGCTTCTTTTACAATTTGCAAGGACACGCGGGGTTCAAGCAACGCTTTTGCGGCTTCGAGGAAAAGACCTATTTTGCGACGCCTTCGCTCTCCAACGATCTTCGCCTGGCCGGAATGCTGCGCTATACCGGCATCATCTAGGGCGTTGCCGTTTTGCAACGCGTTGAAATTCGGTCTGACAACGCACTTCTGCTGACGCGAAAATGCACCCTTTTCGCCGCGCTCAATCGAAACGCGATTTTTCCCAATTTTCTTGCAAGCCTCGGGGCGGATTTGGCATAGGTTTCAAATGGCAAACGCGCGAATTAGTCAAAGCGACGAACGACAACGCTGAAAACTCGCTTAAGGCTTACAAGCACTTGGAATGTGAAGTTATTCGGCCAGTGGAAGGGACCTTGCGTGCAGATTAAGCGTACGTGCGTGAATTTGCTGGCATACGATCGCCTCCAAGTCGAATTGTTGGAAGAGCGAACGCTGCTAGCGGCTGCTTTTCCGACGAATTTCGAGCAATACATGGTTGAGCTGCTCAACTATGCTCGCGCGAATCCGGCGAGCTACGCGGCCAGCCTGGGGATCGATCTCAACGAAGGTCTGGTTGCCAATACAATTTCGGCATCCGCCAAACAACCCATGGCGATCAATCCGTATTTGACCGATGGCGCCGCCCAGCACAGCCAGTGGATGCTCGATGTCGATACGTTTTCCCACACCGGGTCGGGCGCGACCAGTCCGACCCAACGGATGGTAGCGGCCGGATACGCGCTCGAAGGAACTTGGTCGACCGGCGAAAATATCGCCTACCAGGGGACGACGGGAACTGTGAACGTGGCGTCATTTACCAAGTCCCTCGAGGAGGGCTTGTTCGTCGACGCGGGCATTGCCGGGCGCGGGCATCGGCGAAACATGATGAACGACACGTTCGCCGAAGTTGGCGTCGGCATTCGCACGGGCATGTATTCGATCTACAACTCCGTGATGGCCACGCAGGACTTTGCAAAATCCGGAGGCGAAATGTATTTGACCGGCGTCGCGTTTGCTGACACGGTCGCCGTCGATAATTTTTACACGCCGGGAGAAGGGCTCGCGAACATCTCGATCCTGGCGATTCGCGATGGGAACGGGCAATGCTATTCAACGACAACCTGGTCCTCAGGCGGTTATTGTCTGGAATTGCCCAAGGGCCGTTACAGCATCTGGGCCACGGGTAGCACCCTGGGTTCGTCGCAGTTCATCGCCAGTATGAACATGGGGACCAAAAATATGAAGCGCGATTTCAAGGCCGGCATGGTGCGTGTCGCGCCAGAAATCGCGGTGATCGCGAACGACCGATACATCCCCAACAATGATGTGACGCCCCGGATCGTCGACAATACCGATTTCGGCGGCACGGACGTTTCGGGAGGAACGATCTCCAAAGCATTCGCAGTCGCCAATATCGGCAACGGGACGCTCAATCTAACCGGAACGCCCCGGGTCGTCTTGAGCGGGGCTCACGCGTCTGATTTCCTGGTGATGTTGCAGCCCAACGTGTCGTTGTCCGGCGAGACGACGTCGGCATTCACCGTGCAATTTGCTCCCTCGGCCAGCGGATTGCGCACGGCAACGATCAGCATTTCCAGTAACGACGGCAATGAGAACCCATTCACATTTAACGTCGTTGGAACGGGCGTTGCGAGCGCGCCCATGATGCAGAGTTTTACTTCGGGCAGCTTATTGGCCGTTCCAGCCAGTGGCAGCACCCCTTCGCAATCTAGCTTCACGTTGGGCGCGTTCGGTGCACAAGCTCACGGCGTGTTGGTCTATGGATTGCGGCAAACGCAAAACGTTTTGGACCGAGTTGATTTAGATCAATCCGGCACGGTCTTTCCATTAGACGCGATTCAATCCGCGGGACCACAGACTCTGCAGGTGCTACGAAACGAGTCCCTGTTCCGAATCTAAATCGTTAAACGCCAAGCCGAAGGCGACGGCTTTTGAAGCGCGGGCCGTCGCCTTCGGCTTGGCGTTAAACAATCCGAGTAACCTGTTGGCGCGCGAAAAAACCGCAGTGCGGGTCAAGCGCTGCGGTTTCTCATACGAAAGACGGCGTTCGTCAGATTGGGTCCGCGAAGATCGAGTCGGGTCCTACACTAGTTCTTTGCGGGAACTGATGAGTGTTCTCAAGCGTTCGGCCAACAAGTTGGCGTCGAATGGCTTTTTGAATGTTTCGTTAATCGCCGATCGGTCGAAACTGATCGGATTGCCGTCGTCGGGTAACAAGGCAATAAGAATCGTATCTCCGAAATCGGCATTCTTTCGAAGGTTTTGGCAGATTTGTAACGCTTCGACTTTACCAATCGAAAAGTCGCAAATGATGCAGTCGGGATGAAAACTTTCTGCTTGGATACCGGCTTCAAATCCGCTGGCGGCAACAGCGACTTTGAACGATCTCTCAGGCGGGAGTTCTCGCTTCAAATTCTCGATCAATACCTGATCCTGAGCAACGATCAAAATTTTGGCCATGGCCTCGTCTTCGAGGTCGCCCAAAGGCATGCCGTGCTCTTTCAGGAACTTGATCAGGTATTCGCGTGGGATACGACGGTCTTGCGAACCGGGGATTCGGTAGCCTTTGAGGCGCCCCGAATCAAACCATTTGCTGACCGTGCGTGGAGCCACCTTACAGATCTTTGCGACCTGTCCAGTAGTGAACACCTTCATATCAGGTTCTCCATGCTACACAATGAGTCGTCTTTCGCTACACGCTGCACAAGTTGCGTGTAACCGCCAGTCCCTCGTTTGCCACAGCGGCTCTTGCCGGACATCCGTGTCCGTCAAAAACAGTTTTTCGCAAAACGTCTGAGTCGGGAAAAGCGCTTTTGTTTTTGACTAAATGCAAATCCATTTGCACCGTCACGCTGATTAGGGAAATCGTCCGTCGGCAAACCGGAGCATGGGTCAAATTCGGTAGTACAGCGGAACAAAGCAAAGTCGTTGCAGTACAAACGATTAATCCAATCCAGATTACCAGTCCGTCGGCAAGGAATTACGGGAAAGAAATGCGACGTCCTTATGACTGGGTCAAAGTCATCTGCACGTCGATCGGACAGCCGTAAACGGCCGTCGAATTTCCCCCCGGAAATCGAGCATCGGTCATTGCGTTGCCAGCCCAAAGGCAAGCCTGCGCGATAACGCGACACCTGCCTTCATATTTCGATAAAAGCAACCATAGGACTTTAAACAGTTTCACGCTTTGTACTAGCAAATCGTGGTATATTGCCAACGCCGTCCCGCGACAGCGCGCCGTGTCTACGCATTCGCTCCAGTGTCCGGAAAACTTTACCGTGCTTCACATGCAACCGTTGCTTTCATTTCCTGGCAGCACATTCATCGCGAGCCTCCTCCTTGCATGGACCACGATTGCTGGACCGTCAACCGCAATCGATTCGATCACCTATCACGGCGTGCTTGAATCGCCGGGCGGTGATCTGAAGTTCGGTTTGGTCTTGGTATTCGACGGCTCGACTCTTCAAAACGCCGAAATCGTAAACGGACCCGAGCGTCAACCGATTTCAGAATTTGCCTTGGAATCGGACCAGCTGATTTTGCGATTTCCGCACTACAACTCCGAAATCAAGGCCCGTTTCACGGACGATCGCCAACGCATGACGGGGACTTGGTCCAAGCGATCCGGAGCCAAAATGACGGAAATGTCGTTTCGAGCTGAAGCGGCAATGAAATCAAACCAAGCGCCTGTCCACGAAACGGCTCCAGTCCATGAAGTGGACCGGTTCGCCGGCCGCTGGCGCGCAACTTTCGAATCGAGCGATGACCCGGCCGTGGCGATCTTCGATGTCGAGCGCGGCACCGTCCAAGGCACCTTTTTGACGACCACGGGTGATTATCGGTATTTGGCTGGAATCGTGCTCAACGGACGGTTGAGGCTCTCGACGTTCGACGGCGCACACGCATTCCTATTCGATGCAACGCTCGGCGCCGACGGAGCTCTCGCGGGAAACTTTTGGTCCGGAAGCTCGTGGCATGAAAAGTGGACGGCCATGCGGGACGATGCTGCCAAGCTGCCAGACGGTTTTGAGCAAGTCCACGTCGTGCAGCAACCCGATTGGTCCGAGCTTTCGCTGCGCGATCTGCAAGGCGACGCGCAAACATTGGATAACGGAACATTCTTCGGTGACCTTACGATCATCAATGTTTTCGGATCGTGGTGTCCCAATTGCCACGACGAAGCTCCATTTTTGGTGGACTTGGAAAAGCGATACGCCACGCACGGTTTGAAAGTCGTCGGCCTGGCTTTTGAGGCCGCGGGCGATTTCGACCAAGATGTTGTCCAAGTGAACCGCTTTATAAAACGCCATTCGGTGACGTATCCGGTGTTCCTCGGCGGAATCTCCGACAAGCAAAAAGCAACGGAGGCGATCGGGTTCATCGACGAGATCAAAGCCTACCCCACTTCGATCTTTGTCGACCGCGCTGGCAAGGTCATCGCCATCTACTCCGGCTTTTCCGGCCCCGCCACCGGCGCTGCCCACTTGGAACTCAAGCAGCGATTTGTGCAGATCATTCAGCGGCAACTCAATTTGGATTCAAAATAGCCGTGCGGATTGGTATTCGATATGCTTCTCGATCCAGTCAAGTCGACATCGGCCGATCCGGCGGTTGCGACCAGCGTCAAGGTGTTGCGGAAACTCCACGAGGGCTTCGCGGGAAGCTATATCGTCCGCTTTTGGGACGGCACCGTTTGGAAATTCGGCGAAGGGTCGGCTGGCTTCACGCTGGTCCTCAAGCACCCAGGCACGCTGCGGGCAATGTTCCTTCACGCCCGAAATTCCGCGGTGGGTTTTGGTGAAGCGTACATCTTCGACGACTTCAACATCGAAGGAGATTCCCTCGCGTTCGCCGAATGGGTTAGCCATTTGAACCATGTCGACGATCCATTGTCGTTGTGGTACCGCCTAAGCGTTGCAATGTTGTTGCTAAAACTCCCCAAGTCAATCCGTCAGCGGGATGCCAACTTGGCCGGCAGACCGACGAAGGGCGATCATCGGCTGACCTCAGACCGCGAGGCGATTTCTTACACCTACGATCTTCCGGGCGAAGTGTACGAGTTGTTCCTCGATCGCTATTTGCAGTACACCTGCGGCTATTTCACACAACCCGATGACGACTTGGAAACGGCGCAGCGGCAAAAAATGGACCTGATCTGCCGCAAACTCCGGCTCAAGCCAGGCGAGCGACTGGCCGACTTTGGCTGCGGCTGGGGTGGGTTGCTGATCTACGCAGCCCAAGAGTTTGGCATCGATGGGACTGGGTTTACCTTGTCCAAGGTGCAAGCGGACTATGCATACCGGGCGATTTCTCAAGCCGGATTGCAGGATCGCGTTCGCGTCGAGCTGTGCGACTATCGCGAATTTCACCCGAAAATTCCGTTCGACAAGGCGACGAGCGTCGGCGTCGGCGAACACATCGGCCACCAAAACCTCAAATTGTTCTTTGCCAAGGTCTACGAATGCTTGCGCCCCGGAGGGTTGTACTTGCACCACACGATTAACCTTGCACCGAATCGCAGGCGGCCGCCGTGGACTGCGTTTTCACACAAGTACGTCTTTCCCAACGGAGAGATGCAGACCATTTTGTTCGTGTTGAGCACGGGAACAGCAGCCGGCTTTGAGATTCGCGATGTCGAAAACCTGCGCGAACATTATGTTCCGACGCTGCAGGGATGGGTCCGAAAGTTAGAAGCGAATCGTGACCGCGTTCGTGAATTGGCCGGGGAAGTCCGTTACCGGATTTTTCATCTCTATATGTCCGGAGCTACGCAGGGCTTCAAAAAAGGAATCTATAACTTGACGCAAAGCCTTTTCGCAAAGCTCGATCACGGCAGCGCTGAAGTTCCCCCCACCCGCGCCGATCTCTACGCGTAACAAAGTGTCACGGCTTCAAGTCACAGCAAATTCATGAAGGAAACTTCCGGAAGGCTGCACCATCTTTGCCTGCGCGTTTTGATGTTGCGCATTTCTTAGGTCCGGAGGGCCGACACATCGCCTTTGTATCGGCCCTCCGGGCCTTTGACCATGGCGAAAATAGGTGACCGGCGGTTAACGCCGCCGGCAAAGGTTGTTTCGGCCCTTCGGGCCTAAAAATGCGTACCCTCAATACTTGCGCGTCAGGCTTCAATTGTCCGCGAACGCGTTTTTGAAAGGCCGATGTGAAATCGGTCGGTCAACGACTTATCACTCGTTTCAGGCTTGAATTCATTGCGATTGAGTTCAAGCATTTTCAAAATGGCCGGCGACGACTAATCTGGATGGACCACTGTTTGCGCCAATCGGCCGTGCACGATGGCGTTCTGTTCTGATTGCCTTTGTCGCGCGCCTTCTAACCCCAAGTCAAAATCCACCATGCATGCACTTCGAATCATCGTTGTCGGTATCGCCGTATTATTTTTGCCTTTAGTCGCGACCGCGCAGCGCGTGGGAGATCGCGTTTTGGTCACCGTGACCTATGAGACCAAGATCAAGGCGGAGAAAGTCGACAAAGTCGTCGCAGGCCAAATCAAGACGATCAGCGCGGTCAATGGCAGCTGGTGTTCTTTGGAAGACGTCCAGGGATGGCTGCCCGTTCGCTTTGCGATGAGCCTGGAAGGGGGCCTTAAATTTTACAATGAACGCATCGGCGCGCAGCCCAACGATGCCGAAGCGTATACGACTCGTGGGATGCTGTATTATGAGCTCGGGCAGTACGAGAAAGCCTTTAATGATTTTACGCAGGCGTTGCGAATCAATTCGCGTGTTTCAGTCCCTTGGAACAATCGCGCGATGGTGTTCATCGCCAGCGGCAAATGGAACGAAGCGCTCAAGGACGTTTCGAACGCAATCGAACTGAGCCCAAGCTTCGCCGATGCGTATGTCAACCGCGCACTGATCTACTCGAATCTTGGCAAAACCGAGCAAGCCCTGGCCGATATCGATAAGGCCATTGAACTCGAACCGAACAACGCGCAGCTTTACATTCGCCGGGGCACCGTTCACTTTGATCGAACCAATCTTGATGCGGCGTGGACCGATTTCGAGAAGGCGGCTTCGATTAATTCGCGCTTGCCTGACATTTTTCTAGGGCGGGGCAATGTGCTCTTGAGTCGAGGCAAGATCGACGAAGCGATGGAGAACGCCAAACGCGCGATCGAGCTGAGCGACACGAACGCCAAAGCCTATAACTTGCTAGGTTGGCTGCTTTTCGAAAACAAACAGGCCGAGCAAGCCGTGTCGACCTTTAGTCGGGCAATCAACCTCGACCCGATGTTCTCGATCGCCTATAGCAATCGCGGCGTCGCCCAAGTCGAACTGGGACGCATGGACGAAGCGATCAAGGACTACAACCGAGCGATCGACCTGGACAAGAACGCCGCCCTGACGTATTGCAATCGCGGCACCGCGTGGATGAACAAGGGCGAGTTTAGCAAAGCCGCTGCCGACTTCGAAGCCAGCTTAAAACTCGCGCCCGATTTGCCGGAAACGCTAAACGTATTTGCTTGGTTCCTCTGCACTTGCACGGATGAGGCGTTCCGCAATGGCAAGCGCGCGAATGAAATGGCCGAAAAGTCTGTGGCGGCGTCCACGCAGCCGCATTGGTACCGACTTGACACGCTGGCCGCGGCCAAAGCTGAAATTGGCGAATTCGACAAGGCCGTCGAAATCCAAACGCAAGCGATCGAAAAGGCTCCCGCCGATAAAAAGGATGCCTGCCAACAGCGGCTGTCGTTGTTCCAAAATAAGCAGCCGGCTCGCAGCGAGTACGGGAAGGCAGCAACGCTGGAAAAAAAATCGTCGTAGCGATTATCGTTCCCTCGCCCCCGCTTCGGGGCTTTGAAGTTGCGCTTTTTGTTGGCTAGCAGGGAAGATTGAGGTTGCCATAAAAACGGATCCAGCCCATGACGAGTTCGTTGTGTTTTCACCCTTCACTGGTAGGATCCGCAATG
>JBGTJE010000096.1:0-65543 GCA_041745295.1 Pirellulaceae bacterium
CTTGGACGCCTCGACCTCCTTGATGATGGCATCGAGGACCGCGCCGAGGTCCTGCTCGAGGACGACGTGGCTGAGGTTGATGAAGCGGATCGCTCCGTCCAGCTTGGCAGCGTCGAAGAACGTGTACTGCTGCTGGTAGCGCAGCATCTTGATGGCCGGCTCGCCCAGCACGGTGAAGTACAGCGCCGGCCGCTCTGGGGTGGCGTTGGCGAACATGATCTGATGCGCCAGCGTGGTCTTGCCGCAGCCGGGAGCGCCGGCGATGATATTGAAAGAGAATTCGGGCAGGCCGCCGCCAAGGATTTCATCGAGGCCCGGCACGCCGGTGGGCAGTTGCCGAATGGTCACTCGGTTCTTGCCTTGACCATTTCCCTGATCTTTTCTGTTGACGCTCATCAATCAAGCTCCAATTTGAAGGCTATTCGCACATCGGTTACGATTCGTACAGCGATGTGTCAGGCCAGGCCTCGCGCACCAGCCTCAACGTGAGGGGTTCGCCGATGAATGTCTCCAGCAGCCCGAGCAAATTGGCGGTGATCACGACTGCCGCTTTGGATCCACCATTATTGGCAACAACTTCGAGCGCTTCGCATCCATCCAAAGAGCCGTCAGGCTTCAGCTTTACGTTTTCCAGAGAAGGGTCCTCCGCGCGAGCCAGAGCCAGTGCCCGCCGCAGAAGCGACTTGAAGCCGTCTGAACCGGCGAATCGTGCCAGTGAGACTTGAAGCTTTTCGCAAACCCGCACTGCTTCATGTACGCGCGCAATTGTGGCGTCTTGGCTCGCTGTTTCCATAGCGACCAATCGCCGGGCCAAGTCTCGAATAGATGCGGTGGGCATACCCATTTCTAAGAGACCTTTGGAGTGACCGAGCACACCGACGGCCGAAGTTGATAAGTCGAGGATTCGCGACCAAGTATTGCGCGAGCAGCCGAACGAAAATTGCAGAAGCGAATCTGCGAGACATGGCTGCGAGACATGGCTGCGAGACATGATAGCATGTTGCGCGGGTGATTCATAGCTACGGTTCAAGTGTGGAAACCCCAAATTGCAGCGCATTTATTAAGGTCCACTTAGCTTCGGACGAAATTATTAGTCGGCTGAAACGCTGAGTTCTTACTAAGCGAGGAATTGGAGAAATAAGGAACTTGCCTACGCCTTGGGTTCATATTTCACGGGGTTGCTCGAGTTTTCGAACTGAGCACGCGGCACCGAAATAACGAACTCGTGAATTCTGCCGTCCTCAACTAAGGGGATTGTTGGGCGGTCGTCGGTCGCGCGTCCGTTTGACTTTGTTGCGATTGAGTCGTTGTTGACGGTAAACCTCCACGTGGTCCTTTGTCCCTGGATCGTGAATTTAAACTGCGGCCAGCCGTCGGGCAATCGTGCAGCGACTGAGACTTGATTCCGCTCGATCCGAATTCCCAACAGCGACTCGATGATCGCCTGGTACATCCAGCCGGCGGAGCCCGTGTACCAAGTCCAACCGCCGCGTCCCACGTGCGGGTCCACTCCATAAACGTCCGCCGACATGACGTACGGTTCGACTTGGTACGTTTGGATCCCGGCCGGGGAGGACGCGTGGGAAATCGGATGGATCATTTTCAGAATGGCCAACGCCTGATTGACGTCCTTGGTCAAGCAAAAAGCCTGCATCAACCAGATGGCCGCGTGCGTATACTGACCGCCATTTTCGCGAATTCCCGGAAGGTAGCCTTGGATATAGCCTGGATCGAGGCCGCCGTTGTCGAAGGGCGGTGTGAGCAGCAGGACTAAGTTCTTATCGGGCAAAATCAACCGCTTCGATGCTTCGTGTAAAGCTTTTGAGACTCGATCGGGATCGGCTTCGGCAAACGCGGCCCAACTTTGTGCGATCGAATCGATCTGGCATTCAGAATTCTGCACCGACCCTAGAGCCTGGCCTTCGTCGGTATAGGCTCGGCGATACCATTGCCCATCCCATCCGTGGTTTTCCAACGCTGCACTCAACTGCTTGTGGATTTGATTGTAGGCCGCGGCGGTCGCCGCGTCGCCGCGGGCTTCCATCAAAGGGACAAACCGCTTGAGAATAACGACCAAGAACCAACCGACCCAAATGCTCTCGCCCTTGCCTTGGTCGCCTACGCGATTCATGCCGTCGTTCCAGTCGCCACAGCCCATCAGCGGAAGGCCATGCTGTCCAAGTTTCAGTCCATGATTGATCGCCAGGATGCAGTGTTCGTACAACGAACCCAGTCGAGAGGAGATTGCTGGCGTTTCGTACCGCTCCTGTTCGTGAGCTTCCAGCGGATTGGATCGCAAGTACGAAATATTTTCGTCCAGAATTCCAACGTCACCTGTGACGTCAACGTATTTGGCGACGACATACGGCAACCACAGCAAATCATCGGAGAACCGCGTGCGGGTGCCTCGACCCGAGGGCGGATGCCACCAATGCTGCACGTCTCCTTCTTCAAACTGCCGCGCGGCGGCCCGGATCAGGTGTTCGCGCGCGAAGTCAGGCGTGCAGGTCAGCAATGCCATGACGTCCTGCAGTTGATCGCGAAAACCAAACGCTCCGCCCGATTGGTAAAACGCTGATCGACCCCACAACCGGCAACTGATTACCTGATACAGCAACCAACGGTTGACCAACAGATTCAGCGCCTTGTCCGGAGTCTCCACTTGAACGGCGCCAAGTATCCGTTCCCATTCCGCGAGGCTGCGTTCGATTTCTTGATTCACCGCGTCGGGTGTCGAATATTTATTGAGCAGCCCGCGCACTGCGTCCAAATCCTGGCCAGCTCCGAGCAAAAAAATGACTTCTACTTCCGCCATCGGATCTACGGTAATGTTTACGTGCAAAGCGCCACAGGGATCCCATCCCGCCCCGACTCGCCCGGAGAGTTCTTCCCATTGCAGCGCTTCGGGGGCGGATGGGGAACCATTTCGCCCGAGGAATTCGGCTCGATCCCCCGTCATTGTTCGGGCGTGCTCTAGCACTTGCAAGAAAGCGACCTGTGAAGCGTAATCTTGGTGATAGCCGTTGGAGGCCAACAGCGCCCCGGTTTCGCCGTCCGCGGCAGTCACGATATGCAGGCCAGTTTTTTCACGCGTATCACCCAAGACCCACTCGATGAAGTAAATCAGCGACAAGCGACGTTGTCTGGCCACTCGATTGCGAAGGCGAACGCGCACGAACTTAATGGGATCATTCTGTGCGACAGAAATGTGGACTTCGTGTTCGAAACCGGCAACGATGTGATTGAATTGTGTATAGCCCTGGCCGTGATGGATCCAATAATCTCCAGCGTTGCGAAATATTCCGGGAAATGGCGACCACGTGTTCCAGGCGTCGTCGTCGCGAATATAGAGTGCTTCGGCTGGGGTATCGGAAATCGGATCGTTGGCCCATGTTGTCAATCGATTCTCACGACTATTCCCCGACCAGGTAAATCCACCGCCCGATTCGGTCACCAGGCAGCCAAAATTCGGATTCGCGATTACGTTGGACCAAGGCATCGGGGTCGTCGACCGTCCCGAGAGCAGGATTCGATATTCGCGACCCTGTTGGGCAAATCCACCCATCCCATTCCAAAACTCCAACTCGGTTATTAGTTGCATTCGTCGCGCGATATCGATTTCGCCGGCATTGCGAATCACATTAGGATAGCCCGACGGAGATTGCGTGCGGGCTCGAACCCCCTGCGTAGCTCGCGCGAACTTACCGTCACCCGTCCCCGAGGTATCCGGGCGAGTCCGAAATTGGCGCGAAAGGGACCCTTGGCTGCCGTGCAAAACGATCGACGCCACAGTCTCTAACAGAGCCTTGTCGTCCTCCCCAATTTGCGAACTGCGAAGAACAAAAACGCCCGTTGATTTATCGTCGGAAATTCGAGGAAACTCATTGATCAACGTGGTCAACTGTTCATGGAGCAAGTCAAAATAACTGCCTGGGTGATCGTTGAGCAATACGACGTCGGTCGCGAGCCCATGCGCTTGCCAATACTGCTGCGCGGCCATGACGTCGCGCACCAAATACAACTGTTCCGGCTGGGTCAAATGCAGCAGCAGGAGCGGCCGATCACCCGAAATTCCGTGACGCCAAAGTCCAATCTGGCTCTGCTTATTTAGCGACAAAAGCTCAGGCCGCCCGCGATGGGCCGCGTCCGGGTAGAGAAGTGCGGATGCCATTCGCTGGTAAAGATGGGCTTGAGTCGGCGTCAAATGCATATGCCGAAGTTGAATTTGATTGTAGGCCCAGGCCAAATCAAAAGCCCGCTGAATGCTGCGCGGGTCGTGGTATTGTCGAGCTAACAACTCGGCTTCGTCGCGCGATTCGGCATACGCTGTTGCAAAACCGACGAGCGCGGTTTCATTTGGGGCGAGTCGCAACGTGCAGCGCAGCGCCATGACCGGATCAAGAACTGCTCCACTCGACCCGGACAGGCGCGAGCCGTCGCTCAACGCACACGGCGATCGTAGCGTTCGACCGCGACCGATAAATTTCTGGCGACTCGTCTCAAACTGAACGTCGTGCGTGAGATCATTTTCGATTGCCATCACGTGAATCGCCCAGGGGGGCGTGTGAGCGGCATCGCGCGGTCGACGCGAAACCAATATTGCCGGCGGAGAGACCAGGAATTCGGTTTGCAAAAACAGCTTTTCGAACGCCGGGTGGGCTAGATCGGCCGCCCAACTTGCCAAGGCAACTTCGGCGCAACTTGTGATCTCGATTTCGCAATCCAGGGAACTGTCGTTTGTGATTTTCAACGATCGCACTTCGGCATTGTTTTCCGGCGAAACGGCGACTTCCATACGCGTTTCGATATCGCCGTCACGCCGAAAATACTCCGCTTTGTCGATCGAGAACAATACCTCATATGCATCCGGAACAACGCATGTCGGTTGATATGCAGGCGACCAAACCTTTCCGGAACGCATTTCGCGCACATAGAAAAACGATCCCCAATGGTCGCGCGTTGAGTCGGGCCGCCACCTCGTGATCGCAAGCTCACCATGCCGACAGAAGCCGCCACCGTTGCTCGTGAGCATCGTCGTGAGCCGGCCGTTCGACAAAAGGTGGGTCCGCGGCGAGCCGGTTGAAACGCCCGCAAAGCGGCGACTGACGAACTCAACTTCACTCGGACGCGTGGGAGTAACAACTAAATCGTCGGGATGCGGTGTGACGGACTGGACGTTGCTCGGAACCCGCTCTTGAAGCAATAGCTCCGTAGCGCGCACCAAGGGATGGTTGTGAAAGCGTCGCCGTAAGCTACCGTTCGCTAACGCATTGGCGAGGGCAAGCAAACTCATGCTTTGGTGATGCGACATCACGCATCGAACGACAATGGACCGAGCCCCCATGGGCATTCGACTTGGAGAGTAGTCCACGGCATCGTAGAAACCCCAAGGCCCCAACGCTTCCGCCTCGACCAGACGTCGTAAATTCTCGGTCGACGCCCTGGGTTCAATTTCCAGCGCCAGAAACGTGCTATAGGGAGAAACGACGAGGTCCTTTCCCAAACCCCTTTTAAGCCCCAAACCAGGAACGCCGAACGAGCGATACTGATATTCGGCATTCAATGACAGAGCGGCAAAGGCCGATTCGGAGATTCCCCAAGGGACACGCTGCTGACGACCGTACTCGCGTTGCCGGGCGACCGCACCGCGGCAACTCGCGTCCAGAAGCGAGCCCTCGTACCGCCGTTGGAAGAGGTTGGGCATGAGGTATTCGAACATCGTCCCGCCCCAGGAAAGCAACGAGGCGCGCCCGTTCGCCGACGTGAGCTGTCGTCCAAGTTGAAACCAGTGCCGTGTTTCCGCATGCCCTTTTCCAACCGCAAGAAAACTCGCGAGGCGGGCCTCGGAACAGAGCATGTCATAATGTCCTCGGTCGAGTTGCTTGTCTTCGAGGTTATACCCAATCGAAAATAACCGACGCTGCGGATTGTAGAGAAATCGATAGTCCATTCCCGCGGAAATTGCTTCGTACCGTTCTGCCAAGCTCGTCATTCGCGCTTCGAGCTGATCCGCCGCGGTGGAGGCTTGGGAGAGCGAGCCTTGCAGTCGCTCGAGCCACTTCAGTGACTCGACTCGAAAATCACCGTCCAGTTTTTCCCATGCCGAGCGAACGACCGCCAGCAACGGCGCGGCGTTCTCGTCCAGCTTCGCAATCCGGCTGACGCTGAGGTGCTCGATCAACGAAGTCCATAGGTCGTGCCAGCCATCGTTCAAGTTCGTTTCCGCTGTCGACCAAGGCAGCGAACTCGATTGACTTGGCGTTTTCCCGCGGTCGACCACTTCGGCTAGCACGTCGTGCCAAGCAAAAAGCAATCGGGCGTCCTTTCGGATCGATTCAATGTGATTGGCCAAATGGCGGATCTTAATCGTCGCCTCGTTAACTTCGTGGTTGTCGGATGACTCCGTGGGAGAAATCAAGTCCGTGATCGCGGCGTATTGCATGGACGCTTGGCGCAATCGATGATGCCAATCGAGCAAGTCCTCGGGCTGGGACGAGAATCGATCCTTCAGGGCGCGCAAAGCGCCGCGCAATCTATTGATGTCGGTGCTGTCGTCGCCGACACCATTCTGCAGGTGGGCCGCCAGCGAATCCTCAGCCATTTCAATCGAGTCGACAATTCCTCGCCACACGCGCTCCCCCAGCACGTGCGCTGTCTTAAGATCTTCAATTCCTTGCCGCATCAACAAGCAACAGGCATCTAGATTTCCGCTGTCGACAGCGGAGATATAGCGGGGAAACAGCGGACGAAGTGAAACGGTGTCGTACCAATTCAAGTAGTGGCCGTTGAATCGATCGAGCTTCTCCCAGCTCGCCAAATTTTGCTCCCAAAGATCGATGAGACTGTGAACACCGATGTATCCGAAGTCGTGGGCCACCAAGCCCGATACCATAAACAGACCTTGATTCGTCGGTGAAATTCGGTGAGCGATTTTGGGCGTTGGAATCTCTTGAGCGTTATCGGGTGGCAGCCAATTATCGTCCGCCCCAACAAAGGTTTCGAAAAACGCCCACGTTCGTCGGCCCATGCGACGAAGAAAACGCCTGTCATCGTCTGTGAAATCCGCCGTATGTCTTGGCAGCGGCCGATTGATCCAATTGCGGAACAACGGACTTGCAAGCCAAGCCAGCAACCACGGCAATGCCGCTAACCAACTGAGAAATGGAATGACCAAAGCAACTCCACCGGCAACGAGACATGGCCAAAGCAACCTTAACGAAGGCCGCGAGTTACGGCGATTTAACCTCCGCTCGGTTGCCGCCGCCGTTTCCCACTCCAACATTTTGCGGCGCGAGATCATTTGGCGCCATAAGGTCCGGGCGATCGCGTCGATCATAAGGAATGCGCGATGGGGCAAGATGGCCATTGCAAAAATGCTTTGGACTATGCCGCGCGTGATTTCGCCGATGACCGACTTGAAGTGAATCCGCCAATCCACTTTGCGCGGGACAAATCGGAATACGCGCGGGAATTGAGATAGCAAGGGAAATGCCAGGACCGCGAATCCGAGTAAGGACCATGGCCAGGCATTCGGAGGCAGGATGAACCAACTTCCGAGTAGCAAGGCCAACAGCGTGGCCGGAACAAGACTGCGCCGCAAGTTGTCAAATATCTTCCACCTTGAAAGCATTGACAGCGGGTTACTTCGAACCCCTGATCTCGACGGCACCTTGGGAAGTAGCCATGGCAAAAGCTGCCAGTCGCCTCGAACCCAGCGATGCTGACGCCGGGCGTCAGCCTCATATCGTGCAGGAAATCCGTCGGTTAGTTCGATGTCGCTTACCAGCGCCGCGCGCACATGGCAGCCTTCGATCAAGTCGTGGCTGAGAATCTGATTGTCGGGAAATGTTCCTTCCAGGACGCGAGCCAACGTCCGTACATCGTAAATTCCCTTCCCCGTAAAACTTCCTTCTCCAAAGAGATCTTGATAAACGTCCGATGCACTTGTGACGTAGGGGTCGATGCCGGGACTGTTGGCGAAAATTCGCGAATACCATGATCGATTCGAGTCAGACAAACGAATGTTGACTCGCGGCTGTAAGACTCCGTAGCCGGCGACGACGCGCCCCGTGTCGGCTTCTACGCGCGGACTATTCAGCGGATGACCCAACGCACCGATCAACTTCGTCGCCGTGCCATTGGGAAGAAAGGTGTCGGCATCGAGCGTAATGACGAACCGCACCGCCGGCTGCTGACGGTCAAGCCAGAACCAATCGGTCTCGCCTTCGAAAACGACGAAGGACGTTTTTTGCGAGCCCAGCAGCCACTGATTAAACTCCATCAGTTTCCCACGCTTGCGCTCCCAACCCATCCAACACTCGTCCACCGAGTTCCATTGCCGCGATCGATGAAAGAGCAGGAAGGGACTTCCGTCAGACGCATATCGCAAATTCAACTGGCGCACTCCGCGGATGGCGCGATTCAACAGCTCGTCGTCATCGGTCCGACTGGCGCCCGCGTGATCGACGAAATCGGTTAACAAGGCAAATCGAATCGCGGACTCCGGGTTGGAAAGAAAATGGATCTCCAGATTGGACAGCAGCTGGTCGACTTCGCGCGGGCTGGTTAGCAGGCAGGGAACTGCGACGACGGTTTTGAAGTGATCTGGAACGCCTTTGGAGAAGTCCAATTTGGGAAGCAGGCGAGGGGGAATGCAGGTGGTAACCATCAGGTTCGTGATGAGAACGGCGAGCTCACTCACCGGGATAACGGCACAGAGCGTCAAGAAGATTGTCGAAGCAACGTTGGCCCCGGAACTCGAGGCCAGAGCCATGACCAAACACAACCCCAATGCCGTTAAGACGACAAGCGAACCGAAATAGGTCCAATTGGGATGACTGCAGGCCACGCGCAGTATTTTTTCGCGGAGTGGCAGCGCATAGCCCACCCGGCTTTCCAAGTCGGCTTGGCCGGGGAGTTGCAGCCAATAGCCGACATGCGTCCTTACCATTTCTCCGTCGCCGCCAACATCCCGGGAATGAGCGAGCTCGCAGGCGGCCTTTGCCACATCAATGTCGCTGAAGGCGCTTCGTTTGGCAATTTCCTCGACCACGTGCCGGTACCGGTCGCGGGATTCGATGTCCAGGTGGGAATAGATTTCCGCGGGGTCCGCCCGGAGCGCGGCTTCAACCAAACTATTTCGTTCAAAGAATACGATCCAGTCGAGCGACGAAATGAGTCGCATGCTGGTGATGATATTGGCCACCGTGATTTGGTTGCTCGCGCGGCGCTGATGCTCCCGATGGACAACTTCGGATATGGTGAGACCGTGTTTTTCCATCCGATGCGAAAGCTCAACTAATCCAGCGGCGTGGGTCGCCCCGGGCTCTTGAAATTTCTCGATCAACTCGGGTGTCAGCGCGCAGACCCGTTCCATCGGAAGTGGATCGACATTGAGACTTCGGTGGACCTGCCAGTGCTCGTGCAGCTGGACTGCCCACGCTTCGCATTTTCGCGTGTGCATGATTTGGGAGCAGGTCGCGCATAAATTCTCGATCAGCGCTAAGCGCAGCATGATCGGCACTGCCCACAATTCGCCGATGGACAATGGCGCAACAATTTGAAACTCACCAATAAACCGATGCAGCGATTCCTCGTCGATCGCACCGTCAGTATGGGCGACCAATTCACGACCGATTGCTCGGACGCGGGGCGTCCCGTTCGCAAGTTTGGGCAACTGTCGCTCGTAACCAGGCGGAAGGTCATCCGCAATTTCGCGCAACTGGTCTTCGATCACAAAGAAGTTGTCCAAGATCCACTCGGCGCCGCTCGAGATGGGCACTCCGCCGCGTACATCCGAAGCTAAATCTTCATAAACCCCTAGCAAATACCCCTTGAGCTCGCGAACGGTTGAGAGCAACGATTTAGTTCTTGGCGGTCGAGCCGAAACGCTCAACGACTCGGCCAACTCACGGGAGATCACCGAAAGCTGTTCGATGCTCTTGGGTTCCCGAGACAACGCCCAAATACCGCTCGAACGATTGCGATCCTTGTCGTTTGAGAAGAGATCCGTATCCGTACATTCCGTGGGCATTTCACGACGTCTCGAGACCAAACAAACTCAAAGATGCCAGCAGAGGACCCCAGCTCGCGACGAAACGTCAACCCCCTGCATTCAAGACGGCACGAAATTTACGCTCGCGGCGAATTGATCACTGCGATTTGGCCATACGAGAGCGCGTGCGTACTAGGTCAAACGAGAGGGTCGGGCCGCGTTCGAGAGCCTTGCCCAGCCTCAGCTCGACCACTTGAGCTGGCCGTAAATGACTACGCGTATCGACGATCAAGGATTCCTCGTTGTCAAAATCATTTTCGAATCGGGGTTCGTCGACCGCATATCGATTTCGCAAATCACTCAAGTTGGGCATGGAACGCACTCCATTGTTCGAAAAGAAAAGGTCTTCGGTGTCGATAGTGCATATTTCATGCCGCCGAAACGACCGGTCAAGGCGCTAACGAGCGCCGCATCCATCTCGCCAAATTCGCGAATACAAGCGTATTCGCCAAGGCTTCGCGTTGGCGACCGACGGTAGGTCAATGGACGACTGCATCCGCGGCGTTTGTGTGGTTGAACTGCGACCAAGTTGGTCGGCTTCGTTTCAAGGCGCCGTCCGAGCTAATGCCTGTGTAACCGGTCATAACTTGCCACTCACGCAATTGACGTCGCAAAATTGTTTGGCACGGATCTTGCCTAATTGCAAACCGACTTTTGCGATTCACAAGCCAACAAAAGGGAAATGTCATGTCAATGGGAAAACGAGGAATTTGGGCGCTGCTGTGGGTTATTGGGATTCCTCTCCCAATTCTGATCGTTATTTATTTCCTCACCGGCGGCGGTTGCGGTCAATAAAAAATAAGTGACAAAAGGAATCGGACGTTGCCTAGCCGGTAATCAAGCAACGAGCAGGGATGCATGCGCGGACCTGATAGTTCCGATGTTGGCACGGACATTGCAGAAGATTCGAGGCACTTATCGGACTCTGCTCTTATGGCAAGCCGCCAAGCAAGGTCCGACGGGACTCTCTATTTCGGACCTTGCTTGTCGGACAGTTTAAAGCTCCGCTTTTGGTTGCCGCTTTGATTTGAGGACTGGATCGTTGTTGATCCCGTTCGGGTGAAAGGGCAGTCGGTTCTTAATTTTTTGAAAAAAGGAATACAGAATGAATTGGAAAATTCGCCAAACAGTGATCGCTGCGATAACCTTGATCGTTGTCGGCACCATTTACGTCGACGACGCTTCTGCTCAACGCCGGTGGCGACGGGCTCGTTGTTGTGCGCCGACCGCCAGTAATAATTGCTGCATGCAGACCGCAAACGCCTGTTGTGGGCAGAATCAATACGGCGGGTCCATTGGTTATGGGGGCGCCTATGCTGCTCAACCAATGAACGGCGGCAGTTATACTTCGACTGGCTGCGGCCCGGGCTCGGCACAGTCGGGCGTCCAGGGGACTCCAGTCTATGGCAACTCACACACAATCACGGACGCTCAATCCCGGACGTTTGACGCGCCTGCGATAAACGGCCAGTCTGAAGGCGTAATCGAGTCAAACGAGCGGATTCGATTGCAACAAGACGGTCGTGATTCTAATCGATTGGATCTAGATCGAGACGCTTCTGAAACGTCGAAGGATCTAGATCGGGACCGTCCTGAAGCGCCGAAGGATTTAGATCGAGACGGCTTTGAAGCGCCGAAGAACCCCGATCAACGCAATGACGGGGATCCGGTTCCGGATCGTTTGAGCGAGCAACGCTAACGAGTTTGAAAGTGAGGGCCGCGCCATAAACAACGATGCACTTGAGAGTTGGACGGCCATCATTTGAAGGATGCGGGATTTAGCCCCCGCATCCTTTTTTTACGAGGTCGTCGTCTGGGTCGTCCTTGAGCGACGACCGATTGAAAGGCCGTGGCCGCCGCGGAAGGGAGGGGCGGTCGCGGCCACCGCGATCAATCATTTGCTGCAAGTGGAGGATGCTGCCTGACTGCCGTTTTGCGCGCAGCGCTTGGCAGTGCCGCCTCCGAGACCAACTTCTTCGCGGAGCGACAACTTCGACAAAATTGTCCAATCATTTGGGTGTTCTCACAGCAACGCCCCCAACCTGAAACGGTTGTTTCAGGCGTGTTGCTGAATCCTGGGATCGATGATCCGCGTGTTAAACCGGACTGCGACCGCGCATCGCCGCGGCAATCGCACTGATTATCAATAACACCAAGAAAACATAAAACAGGATTTGTGCAATTCCGGCGAAACTGGCGGCAATGCCACCAAAACCGAAAACTGCGGCGATCAGCGCAAGGATAAGAAGTGTAATTACGAGCTGTAACATTTGAATTTCCTCCGAAAAAGTTGTTCGCCGCCTATCTTTCGAGGCGTACTAGCCTAGTTTGCGCTGAGGTCTTCGGACCCCATTCGGCTTCTACTCCCCTACAAACTAAAGGCTGGTAGTTTTTGAAACCACGTGGGACAAATGACACCGCAAGAGCCATGCCAAAGTGAATTGAATGCAGCCAGACGGTTGAACTATTAGGCACTTTGCAAAGCCTTATTCATGGGTTTCGACGTGCCGAACTTCTGGGCAAGTGGCTTTACGGGCTTACGACTTGCTCGGACGATGCTCGTTGCGGGCGATGGTGAAATAGCGATCAAGCTGACTTCCAATCGGCCATGTAATTGAAGGCCGTGAATTCGGTGATAGCGTTTGCAACGATTTGTTCTGTTTTGGCGACGGATTTCGCGGTCTAGAAGTCATTTGGATGTTCCATCGGCGGAATAGCCGGCCATTGGATCCGACGGCATGCCAACTGCATCCTGTTGTTTGTGGTACTGAAACTTGAACGCAAGCACAGTCGGCGTCGACCGACGGGGAGATTAATCGACATGGGAAAAATGGAATGCCACGGCGCCACGCACCAAGGGTTTGACAAGCAAATTAACGAAGATCAATTCGTAATCGCCGACGTGCGAAAAACACTTGAAATTTGGCAAACCAGTTTGGCGCTGGAGGATCGAAGTCGCATCAATGGGAATTCACTTGGAAAATTATTAGCCGTGGCGGATGGAACCGGGAAACCGGAATCCGCGACGCGCGCAAGTGTTATCACAATCGATCGGTTGATCGACTTTGCCCTCAACCAGTTCAATTGGAACAGTGCGACCGACGTGGAATCTGCCCACCGATTGCGGCGGGAGTTGATCGCCGCATTTTGGTGCTGTCAAGAAAGTATCGTTCACGAAGCCGAGGTTTTGACGAACGCGCTCGATCGCGACATGGCGTCCTCGCTAACGTTGGCCGTCGTAACTTGGCCTGCGTTGCACATCGCTTCAGTTGGAACCTGTGGCAGCTACAGATTCCGGGGAGAAAAGCTCGAACCATTGACCGGCGACAGAGCCAATTCGACAAAGGCAAACCGACCGGATGGGATACACGGAAACGAATCGACGGCCGGCGGTGCTAACCTTGCCAGTGCCAGTGTCGTGGGTGGGATCGAACCCGAATTAACTCCCAACGTCAATTCAGTTGAGTTGGCGTATGGCGATACCATCTTGTTGTGCACCGACGGTTTGACACAACATTTGCCCGCGGCGCAAATCGCGGCGGTGCTTTCGTCGCCGTTTTCGGCAGCAGACTGTTGCGATGCACTCATCAATGAATCCCTCATTGCCGGCGGTCACGACAACATAACCGTAGTCGTGGGCCGGTTTTTGGTCGAGGATGTGCCGCAGATGATGGCCAAAGCTGAATCGCGAATAGCGTACGGCAGATCGACCGAGGCTACCGCCGCGTCTTTTCCGCCATCCGGGGTGAGGGCTGTCGAAGTTGCCGATGCTCAGCGTACCCAATAAGTCAATCGACTCGGTTGTAGAACGGCCCTTCGGGGCCGTCGTTTTTCGGGCGACCAACGGCCTGGAAACGCCGTACTACAATAGTTTCACAGCCTGGGAGCGAACGAGGTGGCTATCAAAACACATGTCCACGTTACACATTTTTGAGTCGAGGCGCTTTTGATGACTGAATCACCTTCAACTCCCGATAACGCAGCTCGCGATTCCGCGACCGAGCTCGAATTCGCCGATCGCGCGGCGGGGGGCGAAAAAACCGAGATCGTTTTGGCTCATGTGACGAGGGTCGATTTTCTCGCCAAACTGAGTCATGAGATTCGAACACCGATTGCGGCCATCCTCGGCTTTGCCGAGCTGCTTGTCCCACACGATGACGGTGACCAGGAGAAGATTTCTGCGATTCGTCGCAATGCCAAAAAGCTAATTGAGCTGATCAACAACATTTTGGACTTATCCAAGGTCGAAGCCGGGCAGCTGAAAGTCCATCGTGAGAGTTTAAGTCCCGCTCAGCTTCTCGAGGAACTTCGGTCGAGCAAGACTGCAGAGGCGTCGCAAAAGTCGCTCAAGCTTTCGGTCCTCATCGACAATGACGTTCCGTTGAGAATAACCAGTGATCCGATTCGACTGCGCCAAATTCTGATGAACCTGGTCGCCAACGCGATCCAGTTCACCGACCAGGGATCGATCGTTTTGTCGACCAGACTGATTGCGAAATCCAAACAAATTTGCTTTGAAGTGATCGATACGGGAATCGGAATCAGCGCGGAGCAACAAACGCGATTGTTTATGTCGTATGAACAGGGGGGTTCTGGACTCGGTCTTGTGCTTGGTCAGCGATTGGCACATGCGCTCGGCGGTAAAATCACGGTCCGCAGTGAAATCGGGCGGGGTAGTGCGTTTGCCATCCTCCTGCCATGTGAACCTGTCGATGAGACAAAACACGTCGCGGTTTCCGCGACAGGCGCAAATAAATTGGAGGCGAGTTTTGCCTCGCTCGACGACGCGGCATGCGCCCAACGCGAATGCCCGCGTTTGCGCGTGTTTGTGGTGGATGACCGCCGCGACAGTAGGCATTTGCTGAAACAATTCATCGAGCGAAGCGGCGACGAAGTTGTCGTCGCAGAAAATGGCCGCCAGGCATTGGAAGTGATGGCCGGGCAAACAAGCGGCGGCGAAGCGTTCGACCTGGTGCTGATGGATTTGCAGATGCCGGAACTTGATGGACTTGAAACAACTCGCCAGTTGCGGTCGTTAGGACATGTGTTGCCGATTATCGCATTAACGGCGAGTTCCCGTGGCGATGAGCGAGAACATTGCCTTCAAGCGGGCTTTACGGACTTTCTGACGAAGCCGATTGCGTTGACGGATTGGGACAGAGTGCGGAACGCGTATGGTGGCAATTCCGCGGCGCGGCGAACGCGTTTCAAGTAGTACGGCTCAACGGCGCCAACTGTTGAGCACTGAGCTCAACGACGACAGCTCAACGGCTAGGACTTGCAAACGCGAGCGACTCTCTCGCATTTGATTCAATTTGCCCGCTTGCTCCAACGCCTGAATTGCGACCGTCGTAGATGGCGACGAAAAATTGCTTAACAAGCCCTTGAGTTGGTGTGCCGCCCGAGCTAACACCTCCGCGTTATCGCTTTCGACGGCCCCTTCAATTTGGGAAAGCAGTTCAGGATAGTCCTCGAAATACATTTGCACGATCTCGTGCAACAGCTCCTCGTCGCCACCTAGTCTTGCTAGGACTTCTTCTTTTTTGATTATACAAGTTGCGTGCATCGTGTGATTCCCACCCTAACATTGGATCCGCCTCGCGATCCTGCGGTTTGCAAGGTTCAATGAAGTCCGGGCGACGCGTCGCCGTCCATTGATAATTTCAATCGCCTCTCGGCCGAACCCAAGGAGTGCCAGCCAATCCAAATCTAGTCCGCTTGGGAGTCTATCGACATTTTTTGCAACTTCTGTGCCGAAGGAGACATGGATCAGCACTTCGAAGCGATTTTGTTTTGCCTCGCAGTCGATGGCGCAAAATTCCAGTCACGGATCGCGGCCCAGAAGGGCCGCCGTACATAGAGGACGGCAACAATACAAAGCCTATCAGCGAAAAGGCGACATGTTGCTAGGCAAGGCTGTCGACTACGACTTGTTCAATACTAATTCCGAGGGCCCGGATCTTATTGCGTAAGCTGCCTCGAGTAATTCCCAAATGCTCGGCAGCCCGCGATTGGTTGCCCGAATGATGCTGCAGCACGCGCCGAATCAGATAGCGCTCCAATTCCGCTAGGCTTTCGGCGTACAAATTAGGCGCATCTAATTGAAGCCGCTGATCGATGAACCGCGCCAAGTTGAATGGCTCGTCCGTTCCCTCCAACGATGTGGCCGCGGCGTCGAAACCGTTCACCGACTTGTCTTGCAACATATCTCTGGGCAAGAACTCGGGGACGATAACGGGACCCGTCGACATCAGCATGGCCTTGCGAATAACGCTTTGCAGTTCCCGCACGTTGCCAGGCCAGGAATAGGCTTTGAGAAACTCCAATGCGTCGGCCGAAATTCCCGATATGCCTTTGTCCAACTGGCGGTTGAACATCGCAAGAAAATGATTGATCAGCAATTCGATATCGCTTCCACGCTCGCGCAGCGGAGGAAGCTGAATTTCAAACGCGTTCAAGCGGTGGAACAAATCGAGTCGAAACTCGTTGCGCGCAATCATTTGCTCGAGCGGTCGATTGGTCGCCGAAATGATTCGGGAATCGACGGTTATCGTCTCCTTGCCACCCACCCGCTCGAATTTCTTTTCCTCAAGCAGCCGCAATACTTTGCTTTGCGTCAAGGGCGACATGTCGCCGACTTCGTCAAGAAAGATCGTACCATTGTGGCATTGTTCGAACTTGCCGATGTGTTGCCGATCCGCTCCGGTAAAGGCACCCTTTTCGTGGCCAAAGAGTTCGCTTTCCAGCAATGTATCGGTCAACGCCGCACAGTTGACCGCCAGATAACACTTATCTTTCCGGCGACCGTGATGATAGATCGCGCGGGCGATGAGCTCTTTGCCCGTCCCGCTTTCGCCACGGATCAACACCGCCACATCCTGGCCAGCGACGCGCCCAATTTGCTTGTAGACTTCCAGCATTTTGGGGCTGCGACCGACGAGTGCATCGCCGCTCGTCGGAAGCTCATCGCTTTCCAGCATGATGACTGGGGCCAACATCAGCCGACGGGTCTCTAATGCCCGCTCAACCAACTCCTGAATTCGATTTACGTCCAGCGGTTTGAGCAGATACTCATACGCCCCAAGCTTCATTGCCTCGATGGCCATGTCGCTATCGTCCGAGGCCGTCACAAAAATAATGGGCAACTTTGAGTCGAGCTCGCGAATCCGGAGGGCCAGCTCGATGCCGCTTGTCTCGGGAAGCATGATATCAAGCAAGAGGACATCCGGATGATGCTCCCGAATCAGACTCATTCCAGCATCGGGAGTCGTGGCCGTGAAAATCTCAACCGGGGCGCCGTTGAATGCTTTCTGCACCAACCTCAAAACGGTCCGGTCATCATCGACAACGAGTAATTTGTTCATGAATTCCCCGCACATTGGAATTCGAATTGAGACTGGTCTAACGACATGGTGTTGCATTCAAGCCAAGTTGATGGAACATGAGAAGTCAGGGCCGGAAGGAACCCCAGTACGAGGTGCGGGGTCTGAAGACCAAAAACGTGACCAACAACTTTCAAGTCGCATCCTTTTTCAGAAATAACTCGCAAAACCCGAGTTCTTGATGATACAGCATTTTGCGGAAACAAACCCCAGAAAAACCAATCTTAACAAATTCAACGATGTGTCCAGCTTTTGGCTCATTTTTGGCAAAATTTGTCGAATCATCGGCGAATCCAGCACGTGGACAATTTGGTTAATTTTAGTGACCAGAAGATATTCCGCCAAAAAAATGAGTTTTGCTCGACCAGATCGACCTGGCCCTGAGCAATTACGGACCACTTTGGTTGTTTAAAAGCCAGGTTGATTGCGACTCCCATCGATCCGTCGATAGCCCAATGGCCTTGTTCCGGACACTGTGCATCGAATCACAATCCCGCTGGGGCGGGCCATTCCCTAAGACCGCGACGCGAGCTTGATATTCGCGCCGGCGCACTCAATCGAATGGCGAAAATCGAGTCGCCAGGCGTGGCCCCTTGCGAGGCCGATGCCAAGATGCAATTCCTTGCCCTCGTTGCCGTACTTGGCCCGACCCACGTCCGCGAGGTCCTGGAAGCGCAGGTAGAAACGATCGGCGGTATTGTCGACGATTTGAATCACGAATCGGCACAGTTCCCGTTGGTAGACCATGTCCAGATCCGACGGGATTTCCCAATTCGTCATCAATCCGTCGCCCAAATTCTTGTACCTCGTCGGAACGACTCATTGTTCCTATTGCTTGCAGGACAATTGACTTGCGAGATTTTCCGATTCGATTTTGTTGACGAACCATTCTATTAGCCCTTGGCAGGTTTGTGATTGGTCGTTCGCTTGGTGTGAGCTGGGCTCTTTCTCAAAACACGAATCGGGAACTTTTTCATCAGCCGCTACGCGGTAGCGTCCGGATTGTGTGTCTTTGTCCAGGGTTGGAACCGGGGGCTAGCGCCCAGCGGTTGATGTTTTGAGACACAGCCCTAATAGACAGCGATGCAAAAGGTGTACCGACTCCTATGAAGACGGACTCCGTTGCAAGCGGATTCAAAACAAGGAGCTAAAGTTGCGAGCCTTCAGAATGTCGGCTGAACTATTGCGAGTTCCGTTACTGGGATACGGAGGGCGGTCTAGAATCCGTCAAGAGGCTCCGAATTCGAAATAATCCATCAAGTAATGATTTAGCGCGCGAGATGGTCGTCCAGCAGCTTTTGTATCACGATGATGTCGAAAGGTTTGACCAAATGCTCGTCGAATCCGGCGGTGACGAGATCCCGCTGACCTTGGAGCATGCTGGTGAATGGAGCGACGTTGGTTTTGAGCCAATCCTGTTCCTTGTTGCGTTCCGTCGTCTCCCTCAAATTTGCGATCATCGTATTGATATTGTCTTTAAGTTCGGCGACTTCGCCGCGAGTTTCGACTTGGATGGATCGCGTCAAGTCGCCTTTGGTCACCGCGGTCGCGACTTCGGCGATGGCGCGGACTTGAGTCGTCAAATTGCCCGCAAGCAGATTGACGTTGTCAGTCAAATCGCGCCAGGTGCCCGCCGCTCCTGGGACACTTGCTTGGCCGCCCAGCCGTCCTTCCACGCCGACTTCGCGGGCCACGCGAGTGACTTCGGCGGCGAATCCATTGAGTTGGTCGACCATCGTGTTGATGGCCTCTTTGAGTTGCAAAATCTCGCCGCGCACGTCCACGGTAATCTTCTTCGACAGGTCTCCGTTGGCGACCGCGATCGTGACGTCCGCAATATTCCTCACCTGGGCGGTCAGGTTGCCGGCCATCTGGTTTACCGACTCGGTCAGGTCTTTCCAGACTCCCGAGACGCCCTTCACCACGAGGTCGTCGATTAAGGTATTGACCGATTGAATTTTGGCGGCCCAGCCTCCCACGCCGATCGGCATGGAGAGTCGCTGCTTCAGCCGGCCTTCCTTGCCGACGGTAATGCTCAAGCGGGTAACTTCGCGCGAGATCCGGTCCTCTTGAGCGATCGCTTGATTGAATGCTTCGGCGATGCGCCCTTCCGTGCCAGTCCAATCGAGAGGCAATCGCACACTGAAGTCGCCATCTCGAAACGCGACTAGTGCGACAAGAATGCCCTGCATTTTCGCGTCGTGATCGGGCGCGATTCCCGACTTCTCCGGATGCGGAAAATTTTTTTGTTCAGTTAGGGTAAGCGGTCCTTCTGGCAACGTTGCCATGGACCCCGACGTCGTGCCGGAACCAATAGCGGATTTTCTTTCCACGTTCAAATTCTTAGAGATAATGCCTCGACTGTTTCTTATGGCTTAGCAAACTTATTCTCGCGACGCGGCTTTGCGCGATTGTTGTCGATTATTCAACTCTAAAATACGTTTGGTGCCTACGCGGGATGCGCATCTTGGAATCCCGGAGCGCGTTTTGAAATGGCGGCCCAAGAAAAACCCTTGGGCCGCCTGATTTGAGCGTCGAGAATGCATACAACCGCGTTATTTATTACTGACCGGAGTAGCATCTTTCTGCGCGTCTAAGGTTTTGCAAAGGCCCTCGGCTTTCGCCAAGTGACTTTCAACGCTCGTTCGCATTTCGCGAATGGCGCTTTGGAATTCGCCCGTCGAACGGCTTTCCAGCGTCTTCAATTCGGAAAGCATCATGCCGTGTGCGACGGCTTGAGATCCAATGAAGGCCTTGTCGAATTCATGGCCGCTTATTTTCGCCATCTTTTCCTTGCAGGCAGCCATTCCGTTGTCGTGGGCGGCCTGACAGATCTCGAAGAGACGTTGCAGAGTTGCATTGTCGCCCGTTCGGAGACTGGTCTCGGTTGTGGTCTTGATAATGGCCGGAGCCTTGGCTTCAGCCGGCTTTTCCTTGGCTGCGACTTCATCCTTATTTTGATCCGTATCCGCCTTAACTGCGCCTTGGGCGGTGGACTTTTGTGCCGTCGCCGAAGTCGAGGTTATCGGTTCAACGCCGTAGCTTGCGTTGAACGGTTTCAATTGTTCGTTGAATTTAGCGTGATCTTTGGCAAGCATGTCCGCAAACTGCTTGACGTCGTTATTGGTGGCCTTCCCCGCCGCAAATTGTGACTTGTGAATTTCGCCGTTGTTGCACAACACGATTTTCGACGCAAAAAACTCGACAAACGGTTGGTCGAGCGTCGTCGTTTTCGTCGCTACGCGCTTCGTTTCATCTTGCTTCGGCGCGACTTTTGTTTCTACTTGCGCCAAGCCGACGTCGCCACAAATGACTGCGAGCAAGAGTGCAACCGCCCCAAAATTGAACTTAGACATAACTTGTCCTCCTAACCTGAATTACTAAATCGGGCCTGCTAAAGTCGGATCCTTCGTCAACGAATACGCCCTCGTGATCACTATTTTGTTCCCCAAACGTCGCCCCAAGATGTTCGCGATTGCAAATGTTGCACGTCGTGTTGTTTCTCAGACTTAAGTTGGGGCGCAATCGCTTACGTTCGACAAAGAATCCGCGTTCAAATGCGACATGCAATTGAGCTCCGGCCCGCACTTAGTTGCCGAAACCAGCAAGTCGCGTTCCACAAAAAATGAGGTGAAGGATTTTCGGCTCTTGGGGAGGAGCTCGATCGGCCATTGCCACGAATCGTCCAATCCAAAGTCCTATGTCGACCGCTGCTATCGCCGCATGGCTCTCTCGGCAAACGGGCCATCCAAGCAAATCTGCGACAATCCGGCCGATGTCCTATCGAAACTGCAAGCGAGAACGAGAAGCACCAGCATTTCTCCCAAGGCGATTGGCTGGGACGTTGAGTTAACAAGTTCGTCAATTGAAAATGGTTGCGGAACAGCCAAATTGGCTATTAACCGACCATAAGAGGCTGCTTGGCGTGTCGGTCATGAGCCGAATTTGGAGCGACCATTGGCGAAGCACGGCATCAAGCCGATGCTAAAACTTGAAAAACGAAAAGCCAAGCCGGGATATAGAGGCCCGAAGTCCAAAAAACAAGGCGATGAAACCCTAGGTTTCATCGCCTCGACAAATTCGGCAGAGTTGATTTAGGGACAAACGAGTTGTCCGCATAACCGCTGCCGTTTTTGTTTTTGCGTTTGGACTATTGTCGGCAAATCCCTCTGTTCGAGCCCCCACGACGGAGTCGATCACCATTCGGCAATGGATTGCCGGATGGGGCGACGATTTACCAATGCGTTTTTTCCAAAGCAAAGCTCAATGATTTGGTTGCGTTTCAGTTCTCCAATTAGCGCTCTCTGTCGGCGTTCGAGGTCGCTCCAACCAGCTTTGACATCTCCCGCTCGCCGCCAAGTATCCGCGACGGTCCGAGGAACAAAATCCGCTAGCCGCAATGCCGTTTTCGACGAATATGAACCGCAGTTCTTTACCGAATGCGCCACTTTATTTCTCCTTGACAAACAAAAAATGGACGCAACGAAATTCGCGTTGCTGTCACTTCCGTTAATAACAAATGTCGAACACCGAAAGTGGTTCGTTCCCTGCCGGCAAAATTCGGAACTTTAACTGCCACTTCCGAAGCGAATTGCCGCATCGTGAGCGACGTCGGAACTGGCCAAGACGAGAAGATCAGTTTATTGCAAAAGGCGTGCCGAGCGACTGAATTAAATACACTCAAAATTTGTCGCCGCAAATCTCGTGGAATGCTTAATTGCAAGCTTAAGTCCGTCAAAATGTGGTTCCAACAAAATCACCTTGGATTCCACTACGCCAAATACGATGAACGCAAGGCCTAAAGCCAGAATATGGCTTACGTTTCCACTCGCTGACCAGCTTCGCCCATAGACTCCGAGGCCAGCAAATTCATCAGTGCGGATTGATCCACTGGCTTCACGAGATGGCCATCGAAACCCGCCTCCTTGGATCGACGGCGGTCTTCGTCTTGGCCCCAACCGGTCAATGCGACAATGAGAATTTCCCTGCCCCACGGCTGTTCTCGGATCGCTCGACACGCGTCGTATCCATTTAGTTTTGGCAGCCCGATGTCAAGTAATATCACATCGGCCTGAAACGACTCGGCTTTGGCAACGGCTTCGACACCGTCATGAGCGGTCAGCGTTTCGTGACCCGTCAATTTGAGAAGCATGGCCAAGCTAATCGCCGCATCGCGGTTGTCATCGACAACGAGGATCCGATGTGCCCGCGTCGATTTGAAATCTGCGACAGGCAGGGGTGCTTGCTCGAGGGCTGGCGTTTCAATCAGAATCGGCAAATGCAAGATGAATTCGCTTCCCTGACCTTCGCCGTCACTGTGGGCCGTTACGGTGCCATTGTGCAGCGCGACCAAACGCTTGACGAGCGTTAATCCGATGCCAAGTCCACCTTGCGACCGTTCAAGCGTCTGATCAATCTGCGTAAACAAAGCGAACACATGGGGCAGCATGTCGGGCGCGATGCCAATGCCGTTATCCTTCACCGAAATGATGACATCGCCGCCATGCCGCTCGCCGGTCAAGCAAATGCGCCCGCCGCGCTTGGTGTACTTGCAGGCGTTAATCAATAAATTGCCAAAGACTTGTGCAAGTCGCGCGGCATCGGCGTTGAGATGGATCGGTTCGGTCGGCAGCCGGACGATCAATTCGTGATTTGCCGAGTCGGCGAGCGGCCGACAGGCTTCGATCGCGTGTTGGATGATCGGCGCTAATTCGACTCGCTCCTTGCGCAGATCCAATTTGTCACGCGTGATGCGGCTCACGTCCATCAAATCGTCGATCAGCCGCTCCATCTGCGACACTTGGCGATCCATCGTGGCACAAGCCTTCTCCAACAAACCAGCGTCGCCGTCCGCACGCTTCATAATTTCAAGTGAATTTCTCACCGGAGCAAGCGGATTTCGCAATTCATGGGCCAAGGTAGCTAAGAATTCATCCTTGCGGAGATCGGCTTCGCGCAATTCATCGACTCGTTGTCGCAGTTCGCGTTCGAGTTCCTTGCGCTCCGTAACGTCGCGCACGATGCCAGTAAAATATTGGACATGTTCCAGGAAGAACGTACTAACGGCCAAGTCCATTGGGAATGTCGATCCGTTCTTGCGCCGCCCGATAACTTCCCGCCCTATCCCGATGACCTTGGCCTCGCTCGTGCGAATGTAGTTGGCGATATAGGAATCGTGTTCGCCTTGATACGGCTCGGGCATGAGCATCTTAACATTTTTGCCGATGACTTCGGAAGCCTTGAAATCGAAAAGCTTCTCGGCCGATGGATTGAAAGACTTAATTGTCCCCTCAACGTCGATCGTGATAATGCCGTCGATCACGTGATCGACGACGGACCGCATGCGTTCTTCCGCTTCGGTCAATTCGCTCAATCGTTGTTGCAACTGACGTTCCAGTCGCTTGCGCTCAGAGATATCGATAATTGCCGCGACAAACCCGAGAATTCCGCCGCTCGGGCCACGCTCTGGTTCGTAAGCGACATGCAAAACTTGCCGCGAATGGTCGTCGTTTCCGGCGAGTTCCATTTCGAATTCCGTATGATTCCCCGAAAGTACGAACGCCACATGCTGCTGAATGTGGGTGTAGGTCGACTCGCCGAGAACCTCTGAAATGTGCTTACCAATGATCTGCTCGGGTTGCAGACCCAATGCCTTGGCGTAGGACGCGTTGACAAAGCGATACTTGCCGACCGCATCGCAGCGAGCCAGCCTGACGGGCGCCAAATCGGCCATGAATTGAAGTTGGTGTTCCCGTTCGCGCACCGCGTCCTGGGCGTGCTGGCCAACGACTTGAATCGCGGCCAATGCCCGCTCTCGCGATCCAACAATCGCGGCGCTCCAACCTAAAATCGTGCTGATTAATACGATTAAGGCGACGACCAACAACGCCGTACCCATCCCCGTGTCGTATAAGCCGCCTTCTTGCCCCCACACGCGGATCCATCCAAGGACAAGCGGCAGCAAGATGACGAACGGCAGCGCGCGACGAGCCAACAGTCCAGCCCCGCTATCTTCGAGAAGGATCCGGGCGGGCTGATGCTCTGGAACGGACCACACAAGTCCCATTGCAAGCACCAAAATGATCGCCGCCGTCTGAAATGCAATCCCCGTCAGGTGGGCCATCGTAAAGAGCTGGGAGGCGCCATAAAGATAGCCAATGATTGCCACAAGGGCGATCACGCTCGTGCCCACACCAGGCCAAGGAGCCACCACCCGACACCATCCACCCAGGCCACCGGATGCCAGAATTAATCCCAGCCCCAAAAGTAAGAATGACATCGACGCGGGAGGCCCCATTCGACCCGGTGAAACCGTAGCTCCGCTACCCCAGCTCCGTTCGACGATTAGCGTATCGATTCCGAGATTGATGTTCGCCGCGTGTTCCCACAGCGTGGCACCGCCAATCAGTGCGACAACAACACTCAAGATGATTGCTGCCCGATTGAGGCCTAGCGGTCGCAACACTAATGCTAACCCGGCGCACATCGTCGCCGCGGCCGCGTTGGCTTGCATTGAAATGCCGTTGCCATACCAGTCCGTGAGCCGCGGTAGGTCGAGGATCCAGCCCAGCAGCGCTATCAAGCCCCCGCCGAATGCAGCCGCGCCAAGACAGGCGGAAATACCCACGGCAATCGTAGACCTGGTGAACGCGCCTTGAGCTCTCACAGTAATCACCTTGCCAAGTTGGGTCCTCAGCTAAGTAGCTTATATGGAATTGAATTGGATCGAGAGAATCGGCGACGGCGATTATTCGATTGTAACAAACGGGTTGAAAACCATCGTAACTTTTGCGATTCGGCGACTCAAGCGCAACTTTTTTCCTTGTTTTGTTTGGGTTTGACGCGCCGCATTTGCCGAATCAAAACTCCGCGTACGATCCAATTCGAGCGTCTAGGGCGACCGCAAAACGCGTTCATGAGATTTTGAAATCTGACTTTCAAGCATTGACGTCGCGTTTGCACCAAGCTAATCGCACAATCGCTGCCAATTGAAGTCTGACGCGCGAGTTTTGATGTAGCGCATTTCTTGTTCCTTCTCCCTCAAATTCAACGCGGAACAAATCTTGCAATCGCGAAAGACGATTTCGCGAGGAATTTGGGGGAGAGGGAACCAGGAACGCGCACATCAACATGTGGCGGCGCTCTCTAGTTCCGCTAGGAGTCTTTCCAAATCGGGCAGACTTACCGGCTTAACTAAGTGACCGTCGCATCCAGCCGCTTTCGAGAGGGCGAGGTCTCCTTGTTGGCCCCAACCTGACAGCGCGATAATGATCGGTGATTTCTTCAACGTCTGTTCCCGGATACACCGCGTTGCGTCGTATCCGTTCAAATGGGGCATCCCCACATCCATGAGGATCACCTGCGGCTGGAAATTCTGAGCCGCCACTAACGCCTCGAGGCCATCGTAAACCGTGGCCACGTCGTTTCCGACGAGCTTTAGCATCATCGCCATCGAATCGGCTGAATCCCGATTGTCGTCGACCACCAGAATGCGCCGCGAAGAGCCGGCGGCGGTTTGAGCATCTTCCGAGTGATCAGTGTCGCGAGACTCAAATGCGCGGTGCAGCAACGGGAGATTGATCGTGAAAATACTGCCCTTGCCTGGGCCGTCGCTTGCTGCGGAGACCGATCCGCCATGCGCGTTAACCAAGCCTTTGACAAGGGCGAGACCGATGCCGAGGCCGCCGGATTGTTCCGTGCTTCGGTTGACCTGAGAGAACATTTCAAAGATGTGCGAAAGGGAGTCCGCTGGGATGCCGATCCCGGTATCCCGGACTGACACGATTACTTCAGGGGACCGTTGCTTGGCGTCGAGCCAGATGCGCCCGCCCGGTTCGGTGAACTTGGCGCTATTCACGAGTAGGTTGCTGAAAACCTGCGCCAATCGAGTCAGGTCGGCATCGAGGTAAATCGGCTCAATGGGCAGCGAAATCGCGAGTTGGTGCCCTGATGCTTCGATGGCAGGATTGGCGGTCTCGACGGCGCTGCTGATGATATCCGCCAAGAGCACGGGCGATCGCCGCAACTCCATTTTGTTTTGGCTGATCCGAGAAATATCGAGCAGATCATCGATGAGTCGAACCATATGGCCCAGTTGGCGTTCCATCATGTGGTGGGCTTGGGCGACGGCGTTGGCATCACTGCTCGCGAGCCGCATTACTTGGAGGCCGTTGCGTAGCGGTGCCAATGGGTTACGCAACTCATGGGCCAATAGCGCAATGAATTGGTCTTTGCGCCGGTCTGCCTCCCGGAGCGCCTCCTCGGCTCGTTTTCGGTCCGAGATGTCGCGGGCGACTTTGGAAGCGCCGACAATTCGGCCCGATCCGTCCCGGATCGGGGAAATCGATAAAGAAATATCGATTAGGTCGCCGTGCTTTGTGACGCGCACCGTCTCGAAGTGCTCGATACGCTCTCCCCGGGCAATTCGCGCGAGAATTTCGTGCTCTTCGTCCAGCCGATCGGCAGGAATGATAAGAGCAATGGGCCGACCGATGATGTCTTCGGCCGCATATCCGAAAAGCCGCTCCGCGCCGCTATTCCAGGAGCGGATCACTCCATCAAGGGTCTTACTGATGATGGCGTCTTCGGAGGATTCGACGATCGCCGCCAAACGCGCCTGTACCTCTCCGATATCCTTGCGCGCGGTAACGTCGCGGAAGACCAGCACAGCGCCCACGGGCGTCCCAGAATCGTCCCGAATCGGAGAGGCACTGTCATCGATGGGCCGTTCGGTCCCGTTCCGCGCGATGAGAATTGTGTGATTCGCCAGTCCGACGGTGGACCCTTCTTGCAACGCCCTGAGGGCGGGGTTTTCCGCTAACGCGCGGGTTCGTTCATGAACAATGTGAAAGACCGCGGGCAGCGGCCTTCCGATGGCGTCGCCCTGCGGCCAGCCGGTCAAAGTTTCTGCGACGCCATTCATAAACGTTACGCGACCACCGGCGTCAGTGCTGATCACCGCGTCGCCGATACTGGCGAGCATAATCCGAAGCCATTCCGACTGCTTACGCAACGCTTCCTCGGCGCGCACCCGCGCGGCGAGTATGCTCTGTGCATTCTGAAGGGCGACTGAGTGTAGCTGTTCGTCTTCGTCGATGGACACGATCAACCGCCTTCCAAGATTACCGATGCAAGAGCGGTGCCCGCCACACGCGAACGAATCTTTGCAAATGCCGTGCCGCGGCTCGTCGATGTGTCGTCGTAGAACGGGGCAAAGCCGCAATCATCGGTCGTGCCCAGTTGTTCAATCGGAATGTATTCGGCCGCCTCCAGGGTTCGGTCCCGGACTTCCTCCGGCGTTTCCACGCGCGAATCGATGGGCGCGACGACACCAATGAAGATCCGCTGGCCTTGCTTCATCCGCTCGCGGATGATCTTTAGCACGGTGCCACGGTCCTTTTCGCCCGCCAAGGCAATATAAAAGTTACCCACCATCAACTCGAATAGACTCGGTAATAAATCGGAGTAGTCCACGTCGGCACTATGGGTCGAGTCGATGTCGCCGCCCGGACAAGTGTGCACTCCAATCTTCGCGCGCTCCTCTGACGAGAATCGTGAGAGCGCCAGATTGTTGAGGTCGATGAAGCTGTGAAGCAAATTTCCAGTGGGGTCGATTTTGACCGCCAGCCTACCTTCCGTGAAGTCGATTTGGACCTTATGAGCGCCCTTCTTGAGGCAACGGCGGACTTCGGTCTCGTGCTCGTGCAACAAGTCCTCGATGAACTGCTCGCGGGGGTATCCAGGGATCGCTTTTTCCGGGTACATCAGACTCAGCGCTGACGGCGAGATCACGGCCTGCTTGACTGGGCGATGAGCGTACTTCAATGCCCTTTCAAGATAGCTGTCCGCGTACAACTTGTAGCGGAAGGGCCCGTCTGTCAAGCGCAGCATGCGCCGGACATGACCAGCCAAAAATGGGATCTTGAAGCCGTCCGGTGCGGTATTCGGAAGTCCGTGAACGCAGTACGTCCAGAAGTTGTGGTACTTGCGCTGCTCGCCATCGGTGATGACCGGCGAGCCTGTGGCCTCGAACTTCTCGATCGTATCGCGGACGGCCTCTTCGTAGAGGGCGACCAGCGCTGGGTTGTCGCCATCCATGGCCGCGATTGCCTCGATCAGCTGCAACGGCCTGGGGATACTTCCAATCGGCTCGGTTGGTATGCTAATCATAGAGTCAACGTACTATATTTTGATGACTTTAGTCCGGCAATAAAAATTCAAGCCCATACCGGGACACCGTGCAAGATTGGGTCGGCGTCCTCAGTTTCCCTTAATCCGATTTTTAGTGCAACAACTGCTCCACGGATAGTCTGACGCGGGACGCGATGTTAGTGCGGGCTCGACGGTTCCCACGGCCGCATCCATCGTTTCGGATCGTACCTGGTGGCGTCGCGAGTTGGGAACGAGTCCCTGTGCGGATTGGGCACAAATGATCGACTCTTGTTTGGAACGCGTATATCGACGGTCGTAGGCGTTTTTGGGTTACTCTACTCGCGAAATGATCTGAAATATGTCTTGATGCCGAAAGTGCAACCTTTGTTGTTTAAATGCAAAGACCTAACGGTCGAAAAAATCAGGGCACGACCACTCGACGAGGAAATTCGTCGCGTTACCGAGGAAATGGCCATCACGGAGGATTCGTTAGAAGGTTCCGATTATGGCAATCGACGCGAGTCGTGCGAAACCGTTGAGGATTCGCTGGCAAAGACCGGCTTTCAACACAATGGTGGTCTAGATTCGTGCACCTTGGACATTGCTCATCCAATCGCCTCTCCTGAGGTACTAAATACATCCAGCCAACAGTTATGCTTCTCGGCACCAATTTGGAACGCACGCGTTTATTGCACGGCGAATCCCGTTTTAAGGAAGAGTTTCATGTCTGAAACATGCCAGCGTAGATTTCAAACGTACTTCTTGAGAGAAACGGCACAACTTTTGCGTGACAATTACAGGTATATCGGCGATTTCGAGCAAGACGTTTTTTAGTGTTGCCATGCGTCAGCACAGCTCTCGAGGCACGCCGATCCTGAAACCTGGAGAAACGAAATGAGACATTTTGCGTTCTTGGCAATTGCCTTGGTTATTATCAGCTCGGTCGGAGCGATCAGCGCCACCGGGCAAGCCACCGAGCGTCGCGCCGACCGAAACCAAAGGCAATTGGATCGGCAAGCGTCACGGATGATCAATCGCGCCGATTACTATACCGTGGACGGATGGACCCAAGTAAATCCATGGGTCAAACAATACAACATTCCGCCGGTCGGCCCAGTTCGACGCGCGGCGGCGGGCGTCGCAAACGCGACGGAGCGAGCGGTTGAAAGTGGGGTCAATACAGTCGACCGCGCATTATTCGGCTTCAACGACGCAAATGCCCGACTAACCTCAGATGTTTGGTTCTACGACTATTACACCTATGCGCCAAGCTATTACGTTGCCCCTGGCGATAACGCAACCGCCTATAGCTCGGCAATCCGCTATTACGACCACGATCACGACGGAGTCTATGAAAGTACCTTCAACTATCGTGATAGCGATAAAGATGGAAAATTCGATGAGTTCGATCGCTATGACTACACGTCGGTCGATGCGAAGTCCGAAACGGATCCTTCTCCGCAGGATGCAAGGCGACATTCGATCTCGGGAAAGATTGAATCCAAAAAGAATGTTCGCGTAAATGAGGTTGATTCTCTGATTGTGCGCGTCAAACAAGAGGATGGATCGTCCGTCTTCGTGGACCTGGGACCCGCCGAGCGTATGGACGAAGTCAAGCTAGAAGAAAACGCGTCCATCAAGGCGACTGGGCCTATGGAGCGAGTCGGTGAGTTGGATGTCCTGATGGCTGAAACAGTCGTCATCGCTGAAAAGCAATTTCGCATCGAGCGAGCGATGCCGTCATATTCCGGAACCGTTCAGGAAGTGAAGCAGTTCAAGGTCAGCAATGCGGATCACACGCTGGTCGTCGTCGAAACGAGCGATGGAAATCAACTCATCGATTTGGGACCAGCAAGTGCTTTGAAGGTCAAACTGGCACCCAAGGAGAAGATAGTCGTCTATGGTATGCCGGTTCGGATGCATGATCACCGAGTTGTGATGGCTTCACGATTTGATTTTGATGGCCAAACCCATTCCGTCGTGCGTTGGAAATGAGTTGGCTACGTCAACCAAGAGAATTGCTTAAGCCGATCGCATAACGAATTGTCAATGAACTGACACGACAGTGCGGCAGAAAGTCTAACTCCGCAAGGAGTACTTTTTTGCCGCCTGTTTTCGTTCGGCCGCGCCAATTTCAATTGGCATGGCAGATGCACCAAGTTGGGCAGGTGCGTGTCGAATACGTTGCGCAATGTAAGGCACTAAAGGAATCAAGCAATGAAGCAAGCAATATTATGGCTCCTCGGCGTTATTGCCTTGATATCGTCCATTGGCGTAATAGGATTATAAACAAGTGTGTATATGGGACAGGAAGATGAATGGGCGGTGTTTTCTAGAGGATGTTCGCCATGGCCGTACATGAAACAAGTATCGAGAAAATGGAACAGACTACGTTGGACCTGGTGAAGGAAACCGGACCGCTCAAGCTGATCAGCTGTGGGTTGACGCATCGCGGCCTGGTTCGTCCAAGCAACGAAGACCAATTCCTTGTCGCGGACTTGGCAAAATCAATGCGAATTCGGCAATCGAGCCTCGCGCAAGCGCCGACGAAATTCGGCGACGATGAAGGACATATCTTGCTAGTTGCAGACGGAATCGGAGGAGGTAATGGTGGCGCAGAAGCTAGCGCGATGGCGGTAGTTTCAATTGAAGAGTTTTTGCTCAATACCCTCAAATGGTTTTTCAAGCTCCAAGGGCCGGAAAAGGATAACGTTGTCGCCGAACTGCAGAGTGCATTTCGGCAAGCGGATGCCAATATTTTCGCCGAAGCGGCCCAACATGCCGAACTCAGCGGAATGGGTACAACACTAACCCTGGCATACGGAGTCAATTCGGACCTCTACATCGTCCACGTTGGCGACAGCCGTTGCTACCTCTTGCGCGACGGCAATCTACAGCTCCTGACCCGCGATCACACGTTGGCCCAAGAAGTTCTCGACAGCGGAACGGTAGCATCGGAGAACGTAAACCGCCGGTTCTTCAACATGGTCACGAATGCCGTGGGAGGTAATCGTCCCGGTGTGCGCGCGGACGTCATCAAATTGCGCGTCGCGTCAGGCGACGCTTTGCTCCTTTGCACAGATGGCTTGAGTCATATGGTGCCGCACGAGCGGATTGCCGAAATCCTCAATGCGAGTTCGGAGGCGAAACCTGTCTGTGAACAGCTCGTGGCCGAGGCGCTGAAAGAGGGTGGCAGAGACAACGTGACCGTAATCGTTGGCTATTTTGAGTCAAATCTGTCGTAATAATGATGACGACGGAAGATTCGACGGGGCGACTCGTCCAACGTGAAGCTGTAGTCAAGCTAAAAATCTAGCTTGCCGCCTGAATTGCCTTCGACGTATTTGACGGGTGTGATCTTGATGTTACGGTAAGCGACGGGGCCGTGGTTACCTTGGAACATCAGAGAACCCTCGGGAGCTTCTTTGCCGCTGATGCCCCCGGGGGTCGGGCCTTTCATTTCAACCTTTTCGTGAATCACCTTTCCGTTAAGCGTGACTTTCATAAAGCATGCGTTGGCAGTTTTCTTGCCCTCTTTGTCAAATTTCGGAGCGCGAAAGGCGATCTCAAACTTCTGCCATTCCCCAGGAGCCTTCGAAGCGTTCAAGCTTGGCGCCTGAGCACCATATAGGCCGCCGACGTCGCTCGGTTCCACTTCGCTTTTGCCAAAACTATCAAAAATTTGAACTTCGTATTCTCCCATCACGTAAACACCCGAATTCGACCCTTTGGGGACCATGAACTCGACTTCGATCACGGCGTCCCCAAATTTGGCTTCGCTGAAAAAGTCATGGGCGCCTCCTTTGAAATTAATCAATTCGTGGCCCTCGGGTTCAACGACCAATTCACTTGGATTGTTCGGGTCGAGCTTGGCCGTGCCGATTTTTAGGGTTTCCGCGGGCTCGCCTTCCTTGGTAAGCCATCCCGTCAGATCCTTGCCGTTGAACAATGAAACAGAATTGTCTTGCCCATAACCCAAAGTGGTCTGCGCGGCAACGGCTATTAGAAGTTTGAAACAAATTGACAAGTTGAGTGAGCGTGACATTTTTTTCTCCGATGGAGAATTAGGTCTGAAATCAGGGAATGTCGGCACGACTATTGGGCTCATCACACATCGACTGGTCCGGGAATCGATTTCCGCAGGCGTCGGCATGTAAACTTGCCTTCGAATACAGTTGACGTTCCTGCCGCCAAACAGTCCAACAACCGCTTCAAGTTTCGCGGCGAGGCCGTGGCGATTCAGTGTACCATCTATCGCTTGGGCAATTTTTTGCGGAATCATTGAATGTGCATATTTCAATCGTACCGACCTCGCCACAAGTCAGGATTCAAAGGGAATTCTAAGCCGTGTTTCAAAAGCTGAATCATGAGTTTTTTTGTCAGCCGAAACGCACTTGCGTCCGGTTCTTGAATCGTTGATCAAGGCAGAAACCGGTGACGAGCGCTCCGCGGCTGATGTCTTGAGACACAGCCTAAGGTTGAGTAATTGCACGCGTTGGGAAAATCGGCGAACATGATTTGGTAAACGTATACGCGAGGATTTTGAAGTGGCGTCCAATTGGGCGTGTGTAGATGCCAAGGCGTTGCCGTTGGCGTCTTGCCACCGTCCGATATTTCTCTCGGGGAGACTGATTTGATTTGGTGGATGAGTGGCGGATTGCTGGCCACGGTGTTCGTTTGGGCGGTGATAACTTTTAATCGCTTGGTCCAATTGAGCAGACGGGCGGACGGAGCGTGGAGCGACATTGACGTCCAACTAAAGAGGCGCTGGGATTTGATTCCCGCGTTGGTGGAAACTGTCAAAGGCTATGCCCGTCATGAGTCGGCAACATTGCAGCAGGTTGTTCAGGCGCGGGCTGAGGCCACGCAATCAGCAAATGTCGCCCAGCGGGGTACGCATGAACGCACCTTGTCCACCTCAGTTGCCCGGCTCTTTGCCCTTTCGGAAGCGTATCCGGACCTCAAGGCAAATGAAAGTTTTCAAAGCCTTCACCGTTCACTGATTGAAATCGAGGATTCGGTTCAAAACGCGCGTCGCTACTATAACGCGGTGATCCGAGATCTCAACACACAGATTCAGCGATTCCCAGCATTCGTGATTGCAAACGCGACTGGATTTCGTGAACGATCTTTTTTCCAAATCGAAGACGACGACCGTGAGAATCCGAAAGTCGATTTGCGCCGTCCATCCGGTTAGGCTGTATCTCAAAACATGAAATGCGACATCAATATCATCAGCCGCAACGCGCTAGCCTCCGGTTCTTTTCCCTCCCCTCGGCGGGGCGGGCTAGGGAATGGGCATCCTCCTTTGAATCGTTGATCAAAGAAGAAACCGTGGGCTAGCGCCCCACGGCTGATGTCTTGATTCACAGGCAAGGATTCCACAAACCATTCTTATCCGACCAATCAGGCTTTCATGATTTAGGGGTCAAGCCATGCATCGAATCTGGCCTGCGCTGTTGGGGATCATTGTCCTTTTCACATCATCGTTCGAAATCGCGCGTGGTCAGGGTGATTGGTCCATTTCCAATTTCGACGTGCAGATCGATATCGCCAGCGACGGCACGCTGGACGTGACGGAAACAATTACTGCCGACTTCCGTGATCAGAAACATGGAATCTACCGTGAGATTCCAATTCATTACGCGGTAGGTGCCCACCAATACTCGCTTCGATTTAGGTTGTTAGGAGTCGACGACGGGGCGGGTCAATCTAGAAGCGCCAAGACCACCTACGAATCCAATAGGGTCAGGATAAGGATCGGCGATCCTGACCGGACCGTTACCGGTCGGCACGTTTATCGAATCCGATACCAGGTGGCCCGGGCCATGCTGAAGGAGGGCGAGAACGCGGTGCTACGCTGGAACGCAACCGGAACGGAGTGGCGAGTACCGATATTGAAAGCAACCGTCAGGGTTCGATTGCCCAAACCCATTTCGGTGTCCGAATTGATCTGTGATGCTTGGACCGGCAGTTTCGGGGCGCGCAATAAAGATTTCAAATACAATCAAATTGATGAACAAACCGTTGAATTCGAAACGCAAACACTTCGGCCGGGCGAGGGAATCACGGTTGACGTCGCGTTCCCAGTTGATGCAGTTACCTGGCCAGGATGGGGCCAAGTACTGGGCTGGTGGCTGAGCGATAATTTTTTCTACGGATTTTTCTTAGCCACTTTGGGAATCTGTTTTGGATTTTGGTTTTTTCGCGGGCGCGATCTTCCAGGGCGCGAAACAATTGTCGTGCATTATGAGCCGCCCAAAGGACTGACCCCGGCAGAAATCGGCACTCTGATCGATGAACGGGTTGATCTTCGCGACATGTCCGCAACGATTATCGACTTGGCCGTCCGAGGTTATCTCAAAATAGAAGAAGTCGAGTCGGAGCCCGCCAGCGCAGACTCGGACTATCGATTTGTTCGGCTCAAGGAATCCGCCGATCTGAAGCCGTTTGAGCAATCGTTGTTTGACAAGATTTTTGCCCGCCGGGAATCCGTGTCGCTCAGCAAACTGCAGCATTCTTTCTACCCAGTTTTGCCGGCAGTTCGACAACGCTTGTACGAATCGCTGACTCGATCCAGCTACTTTGATGGCAACCCCAACACGGTTCGCACCGCATTCGCCGTTGTTGGCGTCGTTTTGTTGCTGGTCGCGCTGGTCATCGGAATCGGGATCCAAGTCTGGATGATCGGCCGAGTATTTTTTATCCCATTGATCATTTCCGCCATTCTTTCGTTGCCCATTATTCTTATTACCAGTTGGTTCATGCCGCGGAAAACCCGCTTGGGAAGGATTGCTTGGGAACAAATTGCCGGATTGGAAGAGTACATTCGGCGTGCGGAGGTCGATGACATCAATGCGCAGGAGCAACGAGGAGTTTTTGAGCGATTGCTGCCCTACGCGATCGTGTTCGGATTGGCCGAGCGCTGGGCAACGGCGTTCGCTGGCTTATATAAGGAGCCACCAGATTGGTATCGCCCGGCCAATGCGTCCAATTTCACGACTGCCTATTTGGTCAATTCCATGAATCGCAGCGTCCAATCGATGAATCAGATTCTTCCATCGCAACCCCGATCCAGCGGAAGCGGCGGTGGCGGAAGCGGTTGGAGCAGCGGCGGCTTCTCCAGTGGCTCCTCCGGCGGTGGCTTCGGTGGCGGCGGAGGCGGCGGCTGGTGATTTGGGCCACCACTTACAGTCAGATCACTGCATACCGATCCTGTTCGGACATCACCGACGATTGACTCCCAAGTCCTTGGACCTGGTACGCGATCGAAGGTGAACACCGCGCAGGGGTCACCGCAATCATGCGCGCGGCCGCGTTCGGTCATTTGTCCTGCGACTTGATATAGTCGCGATCGTTCTCGCTTAGTTTGGCCAAGGGAACTCTGACTACCTTGCCATCAGCCCTTTCCAGCACCGCCGAATCTCCGTCGACGCGAAGGAACCGAGCTTGAGTCCTGTGTTTTCCAGTGACATCGACAAACTCGCGTATTACCCGCTCGGCTGTTTTCGCAGTCGCGGTGGGTTCGGCGGTGGATTCTGTGATGGATTTCGCGGATTCACTAGTGGGTGGCGTCACTTCCCCCGGTTCATCCGAGACGTAACGGTTGCTTTTTAAGTAGGCGATATCTTTTTTGCTCATGTCGTCTAGTTCAATTTTGACTTCCGTCCCGTCTTTTTTTTCCAAGGTGACAACGCCGTCGGAATAGGATTTGAATGTCCCCGCCGTGCGCGTCCCGGTTGCCGCCGTGAAAACTCGGTATTCGGCTTTGGGAGGGGGTGGAGGGCCTCCCTTCATTCCGGCGGCTTCGGCTTCGGCGACCAACAATTCGATCGCATGTTCCAACTTCTCGCCCCGGATGTCCTTGTAGCGAATAACGCCGCTGTGATCGACGACGAAAATAGTGGGAAACCCAGTAATCCCAAAGTTTTCGACGATCGGACCCGAGTCACCGTCGTACCAGGAGCGCCAATTCAGATTGTTTTCTTTGACGGCGCCGATTGCTGTCGATATTTTGTTATCCGTGTTCACGCCCAGCAGCGCAAATGGGCGACCTTGCAAAGAACTCACGAGCGACCGCTCGTGCGGGTACATGGCCCGGCAGGGGGGTCACCAATCACCCCAAAAATCGATCATCAACACTTTGCCTTCATAGTCGCTCAGCGCAAACCGCTCGCCGTCGAAATCCTTTCCTTCAATCTCCGGAATGAGATCACCCAGTCCCGTCCCGGTCTTGCCGGTCGGTTGCGCAGCCGATTCTGCGACCTCTACAGAACCATCGTTGCTTTCTGCCGAGCCGCCACCGGCCTCTCCTGCCGCATTGGGCGTTGACAGCGCGGTCGCGGAACTCGCCGCTTCGCCGCTACCGATTTCAGCCGCCGCTCTTGGATTGGGCCGGTTTCCCAAGAGCGGTTGATTCGGGGATCGATTGACCGCCGGTTCCGATGAATTTGTCGTTGCCCCTGTGACCGGCGTGTTGGCATTCGTTCCAGGGCTCGACGAAACGTAGCTTGACGGATGGCCTGCCGGGGTCGCCGCCGGTCCATTCATCGGATTCGTCTGAGGTGAAACGCTTGGTCTGTTTTGCGCTTGCCGCTGAACCGGACGTTGTGGGTTTGTTTGAGCCGTTTCATTACGCGGCGCCGGACTCGAACAACTTGACACCCCGCCGACGATCAACGTGCAAACCACTAGAAGCTGAAACTTCCTCATTGCATTATTCTCTTGGAAGCTTTGAGACGGATTCCGACCAGCAATATGGTAAGGGAGCGCACGGGCATTGCAAAGAAATTTTCAAGAAACGTGTAACCTGATGACCGAATTCGGGGAAACGGCCATACAAAAGGACAGGCATCATCTTGATCGCCGCCGATGCTCAATCGGTCTCATCCCGGTTGCGTCGTAGATTTCGCTTATTTGCCGAATCGAACGATTGCGTTTCGTACCTGAGGACCGTCGGACAACGCCCCTCCCTCGGATTCGAAGGATTCAATTGAAGAGCCATCGTCTGTCATAGGATGCTTTTGCGGCGCCTCCGCCGCCAATGTTCGCTTTTGAAGGTCGTCCCGTTTACCGGACTGTTTTAGCCTGTCCATTTTCAGTCGCCCATGGCACCCAGTGAAAACAAAAGCTAGATATTGTCTCAACGTAAGCAAGGCCAAATTATTTGCCTCAACACCACTTGCCAACAGTTGGCGTTTGGCTCCAATGAGGCGAGTCGCATCTTATGACTAAATTTAATGCCTCGCGAAAACGCCCCAAAATTGCTTCGAAGGGAGTTTTTCAACATGATAATCCGCCGAACATTTCTGCTCGTCGCGTTCGTGAGTGGGTTGGCATTGTTGTCGATGGGATGTACTAGGAATTCGGCCGGGACCGCGCAGAACAACAGTCCCGATGCCGTTGACAACTCGGCCGGCGCCGGTGAAACGAGCACCGACACCAGCCCGATTCCAAAAGAGCAATTCGATCAACTCAAGGATTTATGGAGTCTCCAGATTGAAGGCGTGGCGGCTGCCACCAAAACGCTCACCACAATCAACGAAGAGCACAAAGATGCCGCGCTCGACAAGATACTAAAGGATCTGGATGCCAAACTCGCCGACCTGAGAGACAAGCTCAGCAAAGTTACGATGGCGAACGGTCGACAGTTGATGACGGTCGATCTGCCCAAATGGGTGGGCGAGGCGAGCGAACTGGCAGCCAAGGCCCAGGCGCGAATCCAGGAAGTGCTCACAGCCAAGTTTCCGCCAAAATAGTCTGCACGAAACCACAGGCGGCACCCGGCTTTTAATTTTTCGTTGAAGAAATTCCCCAGCCCGGGTGTCCCGTTGTGATACACATCCTTTCAGCCGCGAACCGGCGGCATGCGATGGCCTGGGGCGCCAGCCCCAGGATGTCGGCAAGCGGAGGGTTTTGAGCCGCGGAGCGGCGGCATGCGTTACGAAAGCATGCCACCGCTTCGCGGTTCCGAGCCAGTTTCGCGCTCGAGTACCTGGGACTTGCGTCCCAGGCTACCGCATAACACCGCTACGCGGTTCACGACAATAACTTGTGTAGATCAACGACCCCGGAGGTGTGGAGGAGGAGCAAATTTACATTCATCTACCGCGCCGTAATTCCTATGCAAAACAAATGCTTTTCGCCACGCAAAAATATCTCGTCCCCTTCGATGGCTGCTGACGCGCTGATTGATTCGTCGAGTCGATTCACGGCGACGGTTTTTGGAGTCTGTTCGTGGCTTAGCACAACAGTAGTTCCCGATAAGTCAGTCACATAGACATTGCCGTTAGCCGCGACTGGCGATGAATAAATGTTTCCAAGTTGACCAACTCGAAATGGCCCCGGTTGGTCCTTTCCACTAGGACCGTGCACACGCGTCATGATATTTTGATAGTGGGACAAGAAATAGAGGAAGTCATCATAGAGCAACATAGAGGGGACGTAGGGCGTATTTCGGGTGCGAGTCCATGCCACGTGCTTGGTATCGGTAAGATCACCGTGGGCATCTTGGAGGTTGATTGCGATCAGAATCTTCTTTTCGTAGCTGCTCCCCACATAGAGCGTCCCATTCGCGTAAACGGGGGTTGCCACAACGTTGGAAGACATTCCTCCACATTCCCAGAGAATAGCGCCAGAATCGAGATCGAATCCGCGAACTCGGTTGGTACCGCAAACGACGATTTGTGGACGCAAAACTCCTTCGCTGTCCTTGCGTTCAATGACGATTGGAGAACACCACGAAGTATCCTCGTGACGTTCTCTGCGCCAACGGTTCTTTCCAGTTCGCTTGTCCAACACCACGAGAAAGGAACCATCCTCGTGATCCCAATTCACAATGAGAGAATCGCCGTAGAGGGTGGGTGAAGCGCCGTGACCATGGCCATGCTTGGTGTGCATTGGGCCGAGATTTCGCTCCCACACAACTTCCCCCTGCAAGTTGAGACAGTAGACTCCTTGGGCGCCGAAGTGAGCAAAAATAAACTCACCATCGGTCACTGGAGAGGCGGAGGCCAAACTGCCGGTCATGTGCCCCGCTTCGAGTGGCACTTCTTCACGAACCACCGTTTTCCACAGAATGGCTCCATCACGACGATCGACGGCGATCACAACGAATTGGTATTTGCTATCGATCGCCAAATTGTCGTGCTCGCCCGGTCGGCCGCTCATGCGCGGGGACAGTTTTGGACCGACGGGAATAGCGGCTGTTACAAAAACATGATCATCCCAAAGAACCGGTGAGCTATGCCCGTTGCCTGGCAATTCGGTTTTCCAGCGAATGTTCTTCGTGCTGGACCATTCCACGGGCGGCTTGGCACCAGGGGCCACTCCCGTTCCTAACGGGCCACGCCATTGATTCCATCGAGAGAACGAACCGGGCTTGCGGTCTTGCGGATGAGACTCTTCGGCCGCCGCCGGTCCCGGAGGAGTTGTCGACTGAACCAGGGCAAACGACGACGACGTTGCCAGGCAGAGGAGGATCGCTCGAGTCGTGGCTCTCATTTCGATCAACCAATCCTTTCGATTGAAAAGTGATGGATTTTCCAGGTTCGCCGGCGTTCCGCAAGACGGATGTCGACCACTCTATTCAGCTCGTACATCCCCATGGAGAAGCCTCGATGGCCGGTTAGTATCAGCCCTGTTTGTGGTTGCGCTGCTTTCGGTGCCGTGTGATTAAGTGTTGCGAATGAGATAGTTCGCAAAAACATAAATACGCACATCACCAAGACAAACAGTGCCAACGCTAGTTGTGCTAGATACATTAGGACAAAAAGCCCCGTTCCATCATTCTTCAACGGTATGCATGGTCCTTCAATCATGTTGCCTGTTAACAACATGTAGGCAATCAAGACGACGGTCAGGACAATTCCAACGCCAATAAAAATCAAAGCGAATAGCATTGCTGGATCTTTGGGTTGTGTTCTGCTTTCTGTCGTTATGGTTTGAATTTCTCAAATGTCTTACCGTTGAATTTGTATGCCCCGGCCTCGTGGGTGCCAAGCCACAGGTCGCCGTTGTTGTCTTTGTAGATGGAGAACAGCGTCACATCCTTGTCGCCATCCTTGACAGGATAATGAGTCAGATTCTTTCCATCGTACCGCCACACGCCTCCGCCATAGGTCGCCATCCACAAGTCCCGGTTGTTGTCTTCGGTGATGGACATGAAATAGAAAAACTTCTCTCGAAGCGAAGTGCCTGAAAGGTCCATCCCCGTCTCTGTCTTGTAGGTGATCTGGCCGTTATTCTGTCCCGCCGCGCCGTTTGGCTGCACGTTGTATCGATACTGCGTGTTGCAGAACCAGAATGCCCCGCTCTTGTCTTCGATGATCGAGCGAATGCCGAACATGCCGCCGCCTTCGATTTGCGTCAAATGGTCTTCATACATCCAATCCAGGTGTTTGCCATCGAAGCGGCAGATGCCGAAGTTCGCTGTGCCGAACCACATGTTGCCCTTGCGGTCTTTGTACACGCAGTACACTTCATAGGGGCTCCATGGACGAGTTAGTGGATGCGTCGCATAGAACTCATCCTCGCGCGGGTGCTTCGGGAACTTCAGGTGGTAGAGCGTCTTGCCATCGTAGCGATAGGGCCCTTTCTGTCCGGGTTGCCATGGAAGCCACACATCATCCGGATCCAACACCCATCCCTTGTCAGGTGAGTCCATCACCGTCACAGGCAGCGTGAGGAATCGCTGCCCATCGTATTTGCTGACGCCGTCCAATGTGGTGATGAGGATGTCGCCTGACTTGTGCTGCTGAATACCGCGGATGCGATCGTTGCACAACCCGTCTTTCGTTGTGAAATGGGTGATGGTTTTACCGTCATAGCGGTAGACGCCTTGTCCATCACTTCCAAACCAGTAGTTGTCCTTCGTGTCCTGAAAAACATACCAGATGCCCTTGCTCATTGCTGAAACCGTGTGGTGGACGTCGAGCATGAGCGTGCGCTCGGCGCCATCGAGGGACCAGACGCGCTGGCGCTTTGTCCCATCCTGTTCGAAGTCGAAGCGCGCGACGTAAGAGACGACCCGTTCACCTTCGCAGCCCTTCAATTCGAACTGAAGAGCGCCGCCGTCGAGCACGGTCACGTCGCCCTCGTACACGCCGCCACTGTTCGACAGCGCGAGGCAGCGCAGCCGGTCGGTCCCGGTGTGGTGGTAGATGTACGCATCGAGCAGGTGAAGGGGCTCGCCGTTGCCGCGCAGCAAAAACGAGCGTGCGTAGATCGCGTCGGCGAGCGGGATAAACTCGAAGGTCGATTCGATGTGGAAGGCATCTCCGGTGCCCCAGTTGCCCTGGGCATCCCAGATGCGGCCCAGGAGCGATTCGAAGGCCTTCAGGTGCTCCGAGGGTTTCGGCGCCTCTTCCCCGGTGCGCGGTCGCGTCGCGGGGGGCGTCTGGGAGCGGACGTGGTCAAACTCGTTCATCGGTTTGAGGCCGTCTGGGCCGGTCGCCTCCAAAAGCGTCTCGTGGTATTTATCGGGACCATCGAAGGCCCAACGCAGGCCCATCTTGCGGCGACCGCTGGTCTGGTAGAGGTCGAAGACGGCGTCCGCGGTCTCGCCCTCGAACTTGATCGTGCCTTCGCTCACGCCTCGACCAACGGTGGGAACATGAGGGTGCAGGCTCAGCAGGCAGACCTGCTTTCGACCTGGGTGCCAGTACACGACCGCCAACTCGCGCCACGGGTCGCCCGCCGCGTCGAGTCCATCGGTCATTACACGCATCGAGTACTGGCCCGGACCCCAGTGCCAGGTGTCGAACATGCTCGTCCCGCTCGCAAACGTCACCCGCCACTCGCCGACGACCATGCGCGCGAAACTCGCCATTGGGTTGGTGACCTCGGCGGGCGCGTGCTCCTGCGCCGGCTTGGCTGGTGACGAAGGCGCGTCGGTTGCGGAGAAATTTGTGAAGGTCTTTCCGTCGTAGCGACACGCGCCTGCGTCGGCGCTGCCGAACCAGATGTTTCCGGCCTTGTCTTCGAGCATGCAATAGACGGTGAGGCTGCCGAGGCCATCCTTTTGAGTGAAATGCTTGAAGGACTTGCCATCAAATCGGCTCGCGCCGCCTCCGCTGCCGTCGGGAAAACGCCCTGGATGCCCCAGCCAAACGTTTCCCGCTCGATCGACGATCATCGAGCCAACAAAATCATCCAACAGCCCTTCTTTGGAAGTGAACGCCTCCACCGTCCTGCCGTCGTAACGGAAGGCCCCCTCCTGGCCGCCAAACCAAAGGTTTCCTGAACGGTCCACAACCATCGAGCGAATATTCACAAACGATCTACCGACTTTGTCTGCAAGATTGGAGAACGATTTGCCGTCGTAGGAGCAAATTCCGCCCTGAGTTCCAAACCAGATTCGCCCCGAGGAATCTTGGGCGATCGTATAAACCGAGTTGTCGACGAGCCCCTCCTTCGTGGTGAAGTTGGTCATCGATTTGCCGTCGTAACGACTGACGCCGTTTCCGGTGCCGAACCAGATATTTGTATCGCGATCTTCAAAGATCCACATGACGTCGTTGTTGCCCAGGCCCTCTTTGTCTGTGAACTTCGTAAACGATTTTCCGTCGTAGCGCGACGCGCCGCCGGTGATGGAACCGAACCAAAGTGCGCCCGATCGATCTTCCAGCAGCGAAAAGACGCGCGTCTTCGCCAGTCCCACTTCTTCTGAAAAGTTCGTAAAGTCTTTGCCGTCATAGCGAATCGGGCCACCAAACGTAGCGAACCAGATGTTCCCAGCGCGATCCTCCCGAATGTTGCGAATGATCACCCGCGGCATGGACGAGGTCGATTTGGCCGCAGTCGGCGTGAAGTGGGGATCGCGATTCGCCGGCTCGATGATCTGCGCCAGTGCATCAGCGGAACGCAATGCGCTGCCGTCGCTCAGGTCGCGAGAAAGTTGATCGGCAGTTTTCGTCGTGCCGGACTGGGCACAGACCGGGATTGAGATGGCGAGCAACCCCGCAACCAAGACCGTGCTGCGAATGAACAAAACGGGAAGTGCCATTTCTTCTCCGATCAAGGGTTAATCGAGTCGGGCCCGGCGGTTATCGTTCAATAAGTCACCGGATACCGATCTCCCGCCTTGGCGAGGGGTGTATCATAAGCCAAACATGCTCCCGAGAAGCACCTTCCTTAGTCACCGCTTTGTAACAACACCGAGCAAGCGGCCGAACCACAAAAGTGGTCAGTATTCTCGAAGTCTTGGGCGACCTTATCGGATGCAAAGACCCCGAACGAAGGCGACCGCGACGCTTCGAAAACGGTCCATGAGCACGACGCAGGGTCCGGCGGTCCACGAAGTACGCGAGAAATGGGTATATGCCCGAGCCTGGTTGCGGGTGGCCCTGGAAAGTTGAGAATTCACTCTAGAATCTCCCGCCAGCCGTGGCTGCTGTGACGCAATGCAGTCTAGAAGGAGAATGTGAACAGCATGACGATCGACCCCCAACGCGCCAAGGCTTTATATTTGGCTGCCCTCGAAGCGTCCGACCCGGCCGCTCGCCGCGAATTCCTCGATCAACAGTGCGCAGACGACAACGCCCTACGGCAGCGCGTCGAGGCCTTTTTGACCGCGCATGACACCGTGACAGGATTTGACGCCGAACCCTCCGACCTGGCGCCGGTCTCAGCGCTCGAACTTCGTGCCCAGCTGAGTCCCGGGACGATCATCGCCGGACGCTACAAGCTGATCGAGGAAATTGGCGAAGGGGGGATGGGTTCCGTCTGGGTGGCTGAACAAAAAGAGCCAGTGAAACGCAAGGTCGCCGTCAAACTGGTCAAGGCCGGGATGGATTCGCGACAGGTCCTGGGCCGCTTCGATGCGGAACGCCAGGCACTGGCGATGATGGACCATCCCAACATCGCCAAGGTCTTCGACGGGGGCATGACCGAACAGGAGCGTCCGTACTTCGTGATGGAATACGTCAAAGGGGTGCCGCTAACCGAGTACTGCGATCAGGCCCGGCTTTCGCTAAAAGAACGCCTGCAGCTGTTCATATCCGTCTGCCAGGCGGTCCAGCATGCCCATCAGAAAGGGATCATCCACCGCGATCTGAAACCATCCAACATCCTGATCTGTCTGTACGACGGCAGGCCGGTTCCCAAGGTCATTGACTTTGGTCTGGCAAAGGCGATGCACCAGTCGCTGACCGATCAATCGCTGTACACGGCGCATGGAATGATGGTCGGCACGCCGCTGTACATGTCTCCAGAACAGGCCGAGCACAACAATCTGGACGTCGATACGCGGACCGATATCTATTCGCTGGGTGTGATCCTGTACGAACTGTTGACCGGCGGCACGCCGCTAGAACGGCAGCAAATGAAGCAAGCCGCGTATATCGAGATCCTGAGGTTAATCAAGGAAGTCGAGCCGCCCAAACCCAGCACCCGGCTGAGTAGCAGTCAGAATCTTCCGAGCATCGCGGCGCAACGGAGGATCGAACCGAATCAGTTGAAACGATCTCTGACGGGGGATCTAGACTGGATCGTGATGAAGGCATTGGACAAGGAGCGGAGCCGGCGTTACGAGACAGCCAACGGCTTAGCGCGGGACGTGGAGCGCTTCCTAAACGACGAGGCAGTCGAGGCCTGCCCACCGAGCCCGGCGTACCGGCTCAAGAAATTCATCCGCCGCAATCGGGCGATGGTAACAGCGGTGAGCGCTGTGGCGGCAGCACTGGTGATTGGCATCATCGGCTTTGCCTGGCAAGCCAGAGTGGCCAGTTACCAGCGCGACCTTGCCGACAAAGCCAGGGCATCCGAGGCCGAGCAGCGCCAGCTCGTCAGTAACGAGCGTGACCGGGCGATTCTTGCCCAAAAGGCGGAATCCGAGCAGCGGATGTTGGCGGACGCGGCGCGGGTCGAAGCGGAGAATCAGAAGGAGGCGGCGAAGAAGGCTGAAAAAGTCGCTTCCGACATAGGCAAGCAGGCTGTGAACAACCTGTATATCTGGGTCACTGAGGTGGAAGAGAAGCTTCGGGACCGGCCGGATTTAGCCGATCTACGTGAAGAACTCGTGAAAACCGGCATCGATGGCCTCAAGACAATTGACGGCTTGGCCAAGGACGCAGGAACGGCCGGACAAGCATTTCGCACAATGGGCGTGGCATTCCAACGCATGGGGGACATTCTCGAAGGCAAAGGCATGACTGCAGAAGCCTTCCGCAGCTATGAACAGAGTCTTGAGTTATTTGAGCGCTTGGCCAAAGAGGAGCCGAATAACGACTGGATCCCATGGAACTTCGCCGTTTCCTATGACAAGCTCGGCGCCATGAGTCAGGAATTCCATGGCGACGCTACGACCGCACGCGATTACTACCGCAAGTCACTTGCCTTGAGGCAGGGCTTGGCTGCCAGAATACAGACTCCCGAAATCCCCGCGTCCCGGCGCGGCATCGCGCTCAGCGCGTCCTACATTAAGCTAGCCGATCTGGGTCTAACGGTCGGCGACCCGATCGAAGCCCGCGAATTTGCCGCCAAAGCTTTGCAGGAGACCGACAAACTGCTGGCGACAGATCCTCAGGTCGCTGCCGCCTCGCAATTCCGTTCCATGGCGATTTATTTGCTCGGCAAAATATCGGCACACTTGACGAACGAATTGTCCGCAAGCCGCAAGTACTTTCAGGAGAGCATCGATATGCGACAAAAGGCTGTCGATGCCGACTCGAATAACACTGACTCCAGGCGGGAACTTGGAGCGGTTTATGATAGCCTTGGGGATCTAGAGCTTGAACAGCACAATGCCGCCGAGGCCCTGAAAGCCTATCAGCGCGCGTTCGAGCAGTACGAATGGCTTAACCAGAAGGACGCCAACTCTGCTTATGATCAGTGGTATTTGGGGCATTCGTACTATCGGCAGGGTCGCGCGAAGCTGGAACTCTCCGATGCCGAGGGAGCAACCCAAGACTTCAGTCAATCGCTCGAGCTCCGAGAAACCCTGGCCAAGAACGACCCCAAGAGCGTGCAGATGAAAGCTGAACTCATGCTCGCTCAGGCGCGCTGCGGCCTGAGCGCCCAAGCTGCGGAGGCCGCCGAGAACGTTCGCAATCTCGCGCCCAAAAACCCCGGAGTGCTTTACACAGCGGCCTGCGGCTTCTCACTGTGTCTCCCTGCCATTGCCGCCGACAAGGAGCCGCAGTCCCCAGCGAATCAGGCATTACGGGATCGCTGTGTGCAGTCCGCAGTCGACGCTCTCGAACAAGCGATCGGGCTGGGCTACCGCGATGTCGAAGCGCTTCGCCTTGATCCCGATTTGGCGCCGATCCGCGCGTTACCGGCATTTCAGAACGTGATTCGCAAGCTGGAGGAGGGCGTGGACAAATAAGCTGAATGCCCGGAGCCTGATCCGGCGGCGCGATCCATTGAAATTTTAATTTGTTGCAATCCCTTTCTGAACGTGTTACAAAAATGTTGACGTAACCTGCCTGGTTTTCTGACGCGTGGTACCGACCAGCGCCCGAACCCCAACTACCTTCCTGCTTTTTGCACTCTTACAGCCAGATTACAACCGTAAGTTTTGACTTTGACTGGGCCAGATGCTCAGCGCTGGCCGAATTCTTCCTCGATTTCAATTCTCCTCGTTCGCGAGATTCGCCCCATGCGTTCGTGGCTGAGCGCCCGCTCATACCGCGCGAAGAACAATCAAACGAAGCAGAACCGAGATCGTCAAGCGAAAGCCTTCCAGCGTTTGTGGCTGGAATCGCTTGAGGAGCGGACCTTGCTGTCGGTCTTCACGGTACTCAATACCGCCGATTTAGGGCCTAGTTCGCTCCGCCAGGCAATCACCGACGCCAATGCCGCGCTCGACGCCGCAATCATCAATTTCGCTCTCGACGCCGGCGACCCGAATCATCTTTATTACCAAGACGACGGCATCGCCGCCCAAGTGAGCGCAAGTAATGTCGCGACGACGAGCGCCGCGGACGACGGTCTGATCCTCGATATCGATCCCGATTTCGCCCACAGCTGGTGGCGGATTCAGGCCGCGTCGAATCTGCCGACCTTGACGCACCAGATATTCATCGACGGCTACAGCCAGGCAGGCGCGAGCCGGAACACGTCGGCCGTCGGCAAAAACGCGATTCTGCGCGTTGAGTTGACTGGGTTTGCCGGCTCCGGAAGTGGATTGTTTGTCTCCATCGGCGGGGACGGTAGCCACGTTGCCGGCCTGGCGATCAATTCCTGGTCGGTTTATGGCATGAGAGTCGACGGTGCGGACAATGTGTGGATTGAAGGTAACTACATTGGCACCGATGTTTCGGGAACCCTCGCGCGGGCCAACGGTCGCGGAATCCAGGTGCAGACTGGCGCCGTTGGGACCATTATTGGCACTGACGGCGACGGCGTCAGCGATGGAGGCGAGGGCAACCTCATTTCCGGTAATACCTTGACTGGAGTCCGAATTACGGACGCGGGCACGGACTACTCCATCGTGGCCGGCAATCTGCTGGGAACCACCGCCGATGGAGGCTCCGCGCTAAGCAATGGATTCAATAATGTTATTGTCAGGAACGGGTCCACCCATACTCGAATCGGCACCGACGGCGACGGCGTTGCGGACGACCTGGAGCGCAATGTTATCTCCGCCTCGACCCTGGTCGGAGTAAACATCCTCGACAGCTCTTATAACACTTTGGCCGGCAACTACATCGGCACTGACGCGACCGGGATGCTTCCTCTCGGCAATGTTCTCATGGGCGTGCAGATTTGGCAAAATGTGGGGACGGCCACGGGCAATCGCATTGGCGTTGATTCCAGCCATTCCAATGCCGCGGCGGAGCGCAACGTCATCTCCGCCAACGCCCACGTGCAATTCGCCGCCGACGGCAGCGTGGGTGGGGGCGGCTATGATGGCATCAGCCTGTTCTGGGCCACGAACACGACGATCGCCGGCAATTATCTCGGCACGGACAAGACCGGCTTGAACCCGCTCGGCAACGCCGAGGCCGGCGTCTATGACTACCAAACCCAAAATACGCTGATCGGGACCGACGCCGACGGCGTCGGCGACGCCCTCGAACGCAACCTGATTTCAGGCAATCTGATTAGTGGCGTGACGCTCGATGGCAGCATTTCGGCCGTTGTCGCCGGCAACTATATCGGCGTGGACGTCACCGGCGTCGGCGCACTCCCGAACACGGGCATCGGTGTGCGGGTTGTCAATGGCGCGACGAACAACATCATCGGTGGCAACTACGTCGCCAGTCCGGGCGTAAGGGGAAACGTCATCGCGCATAACCAGGGCGAGGGCGTATCCGTGCAATCCGGCAGCGTCAGCACCTTGATTCGCGGCAATAGCATCCACGCCAACGCCGGCCTAGGCATTGACCTGGATGGCAATGGCGTGACCTTCGGTTTCCCGGTCATAACGCAGATTAACCATTCGGTTTCGACGGACGAGGTGTTCGGCAGTCTGCAAGCCGACGCCGATACCACCTATTTTTTGGATTTCTACGCCAACTCTGCAGCGGACCCGACCGGCTACGGCGAGGGCCGCGAATTCCTGGGCGCCATCCAGGTGACGACCGACGGCAGCGGCTTTGCCAGTTTCAACGTGACCTTGCCCGCCGCGGTCCAATTCGCGACTCAATTCCTCACGGCGACCGCGACCGACCCTAACGGAAAAACCACAGAGTTTTCGCGGGCTCAATTTGTCTACTCCTTGACCGTAACGCCGCCGACCGACCAACCGGCAATTGAACGCACGAACAAACCCTTCACGCTCGGCTCATTTGCCGATGCCTCGCCGGCTGTTTCCTGGACCGCAACCGTCGATTGGGGTGACGGCAGCGCGGCGAGCCAGTTCAATCCATCCACTCAAGGATCGTTGGGGATCCGGGACCATACGTACGTCAATGATGGCGTCTACGCGGTCACTATTTCAGTGGCAAACGAACTGGGCGGCTTCGGCATAGCTACGTTTCAGGTCACTGTCGCCACGTCGCCACTTGTGTACACACCGGCCGTGAATCAAACCGTCGTTCAAACGGCGACGGGGACCTTTGCGCTAGGCTCCTTCGCGGACGCCTCAAGTGCGGTTTCATGGACCGCGATCGTCAACTGGGGCGACGGCAGTGCGGTGGAAGTCATCCATCCCGCGGGGCCGGGCTCTCTGGGATCCGGCGACCATTCGTTTGCCAACTATGGCAATCACACCGTCACGGTCAGCCTAACGAACAATCTGGGAAACAACGATTCGGGAACCTTTCGCATTCTCGTGACGCAGGTCCCGGGGCTGGTTCCTCCCGGCTCGCTCGACATATCGTTCGGCACGGATGGCAAGGTGGTCACGAATTTTGACAACCGATCGGTGGCCGGATCCGATGTGGCCATCGACGCCCAAGGCCGAATCGTGGTCGTCGGCCGGCACGTGATCGACGACAACCAGGGGAGTTTTTACTTGGCCCGCTACTTGGCCAATGGATCGCTGGACACTTCGTTTGGCTCCGGCGGGCAGGTGATCACTCCCTGGGGGCCAGCCCGGGCCGGCGCGGAAGGCGTGGCAATTCAGGCCGACGGCAAGATCGTCGTGGTCGGGTACACCACCAGCAATCATTCGTTCGCCAGCTACGCTTTCGCGGTGGCCCGTTACAACGAGGACGGCACGCTCGACACGAATTTCGGTTCCGGCGGCCAAGTGACTACCGATTTTGCATTCAACACCTACGAATACGCTTCTGACGTGGCCCTCGACAGTCAGAACCGGATTGTCGTCGCCGGCATTACTTCGCGCGGGGGCGCGGCCAGCTTCGATTTTGCCGCGGCCCGTTATAACTCGGACGGCACGCTCGATTCAACTTTCGGAGGCGACGGCACGGTGTCGACGCCGTTCGACGGCGGGGGCGACCACCTCGCCAATGCCGTGGCTATTGGCGCCGGGGACAAGGTGATACTCGCAGGATCGAGCGGGACGTCCTTCAACGCGTCGTTCGCCATCGCTCGGTTCAACGAGGACGGCTCGCTCGATATCTCGTTCGACAACGACGGCAGGGTCAAGACGAATGTAGGCGGCTATGCCAGTGAACTTCAGGCCATCGCCATCGACACGGAGGGCAAGATCGTCGTAGGGGGCATCGTCGCCGATAATAAATGGGGCAACCTGGGCCCGGGCAGCAATCTCATCTACCAGGAATCGGTGCTCCGTCGCGAGGCCGTGATTGCACGCTACAACGAGGACGGCTCGCTCGACAGCACCCTGGACGGCGACGGCAGCGCCGTTCTCGACCTCGGCGGCCTCCACGATGACATCCGCGACCTTGTGATCGACAGCAGCGGGCGGATCATCATCGGCGGTTTTGATCTGGGCTTTTCCGGCTATTACGATCTCGGTCCCAGCACCGACGTCAACAAGTTCGCCGTGGCCCGCTTCACGCCCGACGGCGAACGCGACCTGACTTTCGGCAACGCCGGCATTTCGACGCTCTATTTCGCCGGCAACACGCGTTCGGCCATGACGGCGATCAGCGGCCTGGCCCTCGATATTTCCGGCAACATCGTGGCGGCAGGCTACCACTACAACGAGACCATCGGACGGCAGGACTTCGCCCTGGCCCGCTTCTATGGCGGGACCGCCCCGGTCCACATGCCCATTTTCACTTCGCCGACGCGATTCGACGTTTTTGACCGCCAGTCCGCCGTGACCACGGTGGCGGCTTACGATGCCATCGCGCCGGCCCAGGTCATGACTTACAGCATCACCGGCGGCGACGACGCGGCCCGTTTTTCCATCACGCCTGAGGGCGCACTTGCATTCCAGAGCATGCCGAGCTTCACTGCGCCAACCGACGCCGACGGCAACAATGTCTATTTAGTCGAAATGACCGCGGTTGGCTTCGGCGGCCAGACCAACAAGCAGAACATCCGCATCGTGGTCAAGCCGTCGACCGCGGGCATCATCGACAATGCCTTCGGCGACGGCGGCAAGGCCGCGTTGGCCTCCTACGTGGGCGCCCGCGACGTCATGGTGGATAGCGCTGGCCGCATTGTCGTCGCCGGCTATGGTTTCAACGGCAACCCAGATTTTGGCGTGGCCCGCTTCAACCCGGACGGCACGCTCGACGTTACTTTCGCCACCGGCGGCAAGGTCACGGATTATGGGTTCGGCCAAGCTAATTCCGTAGCGATCGATTCCCTGGGGCGCATCCTCCTCGCCGGCCGGGGCAACAGTTTTGATTTCGTGCTTGCACGTTACGACGACAACGGCCTGCTTGATGGGACCTTTGGCGTGGGCGGCCGGGTCAGCACCGACATGCCCGGCGGATCGGTCAACAATGCCCGGGGCATCCTGGCCGGCAACGGCAAGATTTTCGTGGCAGGCGGCATCTCGACTTCTTTCGTCGTCGCACGGTACGACGCCAATGGCATGTTGGACAATGCGTTCGACTTCGATGGGAAAGTTGTTACGAGTGTTGGCGGGTCGCAGGCGAACGCCAATTCGCTGATCGACCTCGGCAACGATAAGCTTCTCGTGGCGGGCGACAATAATTCGTCCGCGGTGCTGGTCCAGTACAACGCCGATGGTTCGCTTGACAGTGGATTTGGGACCGGAGGCAAGGTCACCTCCAACCTAGGATTCTCGACATTCCGGAGAGTTACGGCGGTGCGCGACGCCGCCGGTAGGATCCTCATCGCCGGTATTGCTAACAACGTTAGTTTCGTCTTGGCCCGGTTCCTCGCGAACGGCGCACTCGACACTACCTTCGGCACAGCCGGGAAAATCACCTTGAGCCTGGGTTTCTCGAGCGGCAACTGGGTTAACCTGGCCTTGGATCGGGACGGCAAGATCGTGGTTGTCGCCGACGGCGTCGCTAACAGCAGGCAGTTCAACGTAATCGCCCGCTTCAACGCCGACGGGTCGATTGACAATTATTATGGCGCCAATGGCAAAGTCGCAGTCTATGGGTTCCCGCAGACCCAACTAACACGTTTTGCCTTCGACGCCGACGGCAAAATTCTGATCGCCACTCGCATCGAAAGCAATCTGGGAAACTTCGGAATCGTGGCCCGCTTCGAAGGGCAGAGTCAAAACTTTTTCTCGCCGGTTTTTTCAACATCTTCCGAACTGTATGCCGCCGAGAACACGGCGGTGGTCGCCACGGTCGCCGCGAGCGACACGGACTTGCCGGGGCAAACGCTGACTTACGCGATTGCCGGCGGCGCGGACGCCGCCAAGTTCTCGATAACGACTGGCGGCGTGCTGACCTTCAACGCGCCTCCCTCGTTCGCGACGCCGACGGACGTTGGGCTGGACAACGTATACAACGTCGACATCACCGTCGACGACGGCCGAGGACTGAGCGCGACACAATCCTTTGCCGTCTCGGTTATCGAGTTTGGGGTTACGGCCCCCGCCAACCAATCGGCGGTCGAAGGGTCAAGCACCACTTTTGCGTTGGGAACGTTTTCCGACTTCCTCGCGGACGCGCCTTGGGAGGCTACGGTCGACTGGGGCGACGGCAGCCCGCTCGACATATTCAATCCCGCCTCACCTGGCTCGCTTGGCACCCGATTCCACGCATTCGCCGACGATGGAATCTATACCTCGACCATCTTCGTAAGGAATTCCTTGGGGGCGGTCGCCAGTGCCACGTTCCAAGTCACGGTATCCAACGTAACACCTTCGAATGTTCAGCCCGCCCTTAGCGCCGCTTACATTCCGGAAAATGACAGCGTGACCCTGAACGGCTCGTTCGTCGATCCGGGGCTGCTCGACACACACACCGTTTCCATTCAATGGGGGGATGGCAACACTTCGACCTTGTCTCTGGCGGCCGGTGTTTTGACTTTTGGTCCAACGGCCCATCAGTACCGGAACAATTTGTTTCGCGATGCACCCTATACGATCACGGTCACCGTCGAGGACAACGACAATGCCGCGTCGTCCCCCGCCACTGTTCAACTCGTGGTTGCCAACGTCGCTCCCGACATTCAGACGGGCAGCTTGATTCCCAGCGCCAGCCTAATTTTCGAAAACGACACGGCGACCCTCTCCGGCACGGTCGTCGATCCAGGTACGCTCGACTCTCACGTCGTCGACATCGACTGGGGTGACGGCTCGCCGATCACGACCATCAACCTAGCCGCGGGTGTGCTCAACTTCAGCAGCGCGCCTCACCGCTACCTCAATAACCCGCTGCCGGGCGTTTCCGGGAACTACACGATCCAGGTCAATGTCCGCGACAATGATGGCCTGGCTATCGGCCCGGGCTTGCTGGTCGGCTCGTCCACTAGCGCGTTTTTGCGGTTTGACTCGATGTCGGGGGACTTCAGCGACGCGATCATGCCGACTGGTTACGGCGGACTCGCCGGCATCGGCGGCGTAGTCTTCGCTCCGGCCGCCCTGGGAGTGCCCGGCGGCATTTATGTCAGCAGCACCGCAACCAACAACATTCTTCAGTACGATGCCTTTACCGGCGCGTTCGTAGGCGAACTCGTTCCTGCGAATTACGGCGGCCTTGCGTTTCACCCCGGGGCCCTGGCACTTGGCCCGGGCGACAACCTATACATCGCCGATTCTGTTCGCGACGTCATTCTTGAATTTGACGTCCGCACTAGCAGTTTCAAGACCTTTATCGACGAGACGGGCGGCCTGATCGATCCCTCGGGAATCGCGTTCGGCCCGGATAACAATTTCTATGTGTCGAGCCGGGGTAGCGATAAGGTTCTCTACTACAACCTGGCAGGCGAGTTGATCGGCACGTTCGTCGATGGGGCGACGAATTCGTTGAGTCGGCCCGGACAGCTGCAGTTTGGTCCAGATGGATACCTGTACGTCCTGAGCACGAACGACAGCCGGATTCTGCGCTTCGACGCGTCAGGTAACCGAGTGGACAATGCCGGTCCTTTCATCAACGTCGGCGGCGGACCCGACGAAGCTAGCAGCTTCGCCTTCGGCCCAGGCGGCGATTTATTTGTCGGCATCACATCCACGGGCACCATCGCCCGCTACAGCGGCGCCACCGGCGAGTTGCTCGGCGCATTCGTCGCCCCGGGCGCGGGCGGTTTGGCCGATCCGTTGTTCGTGTTGTTCACTCCTGGAAATGATTTCCCTTCGACGCCTCTCACCGTCAACAACGTCCCGCCGGCGATTACTAGCTTGATTCTGAGCCAGTCGGTCATCGGCGAGTTCGATCCACCAATTACCCTCACAGGGACGTTTACCGATCCGGGAACGCTCGACGCCCATACCGTGGTTATCGATTGGGGCGACGGCGTCGTTGAATCGCTGGCGGCCTTGCCGGCCGGAGTGTTCTCATTCAATGCCGAACATCAGTACGCCGACAACGGCCCGGCCCTTGCCGGCGGACAATTCACGATTACAGTCACCGTCGCCGACGACCCCGAGGGTGAAAGCGACACGGATTTTACGACCGTCACCGTCGACAATCGAGCGCCGACGGTGACGTTGCCCGGGCCAGCGACCCTGGTCCTCAATGAGCCGCTTGAAGTAGTGGTCGTCGATGCCTCGCCAGTCGACCAGGCTGCCGGTTTCACTTTCACGATCGACTGGGGCGACGGCAGCCCGATCGAAGAATTTTCGCCGCCGCCCGACAACGGCTACGGGATCTTCATCCCGCATGCTTACAAGCTGGGGACCTTTACGGCGATCGTTAGTGCCACCGACAAAGACGGCTTGACGAGCGCGGTTGCCACTAGGGTTTTGACGATCGCAGTAGCCCTCTTACGGGACAACGACACCAATCTGGTGGTCGGAAGTCCGATCGCCGGCGGAACTATCACTGTGGAAGACTTGGGTCCGGACAATACCAGAGTGACTGTGACGAATGTCGAGTATGCCGGCGGTGTCTACGCGGATTACGTGGAAATCTTCGACACGAGCCAACTGGACACAGTCAACGTATTCAGCTACGCCAATGTCGATGTGTACACGACCGACACTGATGATCGGGTGGCGGTTTGGGTCCCGGAAGGCGACCAGAATCTCTTCCTCGGCAGCGGCGGCAGCGACGTCAATGCCAACATCGGCAGCACCGTGAACATCAGTGTGACCGGCGGAACCAACACGCTCAATTTCAGCCCGACAAAATTCGGCGTCACGTTCGACGTCGGATTGAATCAGGGCCAGACACAGTCGCTGGACTCGACCGACACTCACTTCGTGTCGATCAATGGCACGTTTCAGAACATCGTCGGCACCAAGTACGGCGACGCGCTTTATGCGGCACTGCCGGTTTACAACACTGGCACTTTGACTTACGGCGCGGGCACATCCATTGCCTCCGGGTTCGGCCCGGACCGGATCTTCGGCACACTGGCCACGACGGCAACGGCGCAGGGCGCGGGCAGCCAGTTTTTCCAGACACTGAGCCCGGCGGCGTTCGACATCCTCAATCAGGTGGGAACGAACGGCGTGTTGCTCGGCACGTTCCGCTCCTACGTTCAGATGACCGGCGGCAATAGCTATGCCCAGGCCGGCGTGCTAGCCAATTTGACGCTTTCCGGCGGCGGCAATCAGTTCGTCGGCGGTATTGATGCCTCGACGGCGAGCCTTCTGGCGTCACTGATCCAGGGCTTCGGCGCGACCCAAACTGCCAGCTTGCTGGGCGGGTTCAACACCACGGTGTCCCTGACGGGCGGCTTCAATACCGCCACGGCCGGATTGTTTTCCAACCTCTCGCTCGCGGGCGGCCACAATCAATTCACCGAGATCCTCGACGCGACGTCCATCAACCTGATCCAGTCGGTCACTGAAGGCTTCGGAGCGGTCAACACAGCGACCGTCCTGGGCGGGTTCAACCGCACCATCTCTCTTACCGGTGGTTTCAACACCGCGCGCGCCGGCTTGCTGGCCAATGTCGAATTGGCGGGTGGCAACAATACCTATATCCAGTCCATCGACTCGGGGACCGCCAATCTGGTGGCGGCCCTGGTCGAGGGTTTCGGCGTCGCCAACACGGCGATTGTCTTGGGTGGGTTCAACCGGACCATCTCGCTGACCGGCGGCTTTAACATTGCCCAGGCGGGCATCCTTTCCCACTTGACCCTGGCGGACGGGCATAACACATACTTTGGGTCGTTAGACCCTGCCGCCGTTAACCTGGTCGCGACGGTGGTCAACAACTTCAACACGACCTCAGCCGCCGTCACGGGTGGGTTCGGCGCTCTAAACACCGCGGCCGTGTTGGGCGGGTTCAACACAACCGTATCGTTGACCGGCGGATTCAACACGGCCCAGGCCGGCGTTCTTAGCACGATCAACTTGGCCGACGGCAACAATACCTATCTGGGCGCGCTGGACGCCAACACGGAAGCCCTGATCGCCGCGGTCGTCGGCAGCTTTAACACGGTCGCCATGGGAGTCACGGGCGGTTTCGGTGCGATCGCCACGGCTCAGGTGTTGGGCGGGTTCAACACGACCGTGTCGTTGACCGGCGGTTTCAATCACGCTCAGGCCGGCCTCCTGACTCAGCTTACCCTCGCCGGCGGCAACAACACTTACTTGGAAACGCTGGAAACCACCGCCGCGAACCTGGTGGCGACTGTGGTTACCGAGTTCAATACGATCGCCCGCAATGTCACCGGCGGCTTCAGCGCCGCCAACACCGCCGCCCTGTTGGGAGGCTTCAATACCACGGTCTCTTTGACCGGCGGTTACAGCCGGGCCCAGGCCGGCGTTCTCACCACAGTGACTGCGCAAGGGGGCCGCAACCTATTTGTCGGCGTGATGGATCCGATCGCGGCCAACTTGATCGCATCCGTCGTGGAAGGTTTCAATACTGTCGCCGCTGGGTTGACGGGCGGCTTCAATGCCGCGGCCACGGCCGCCCTCCTTGGTGGGTTCAACACTACCGTTTCCCTCACCGGCGGATTTAATACCGCCGCCGCCGGCATCCTTGCCAACCTCTCTCTCTCCGGCGGCACCAACCTATTCTTGCATCGCGTTGACGCCAACGCTGCGACTCTGGTTGACGAAGTGGTCACCGGCTTCAACACCGTCGCGCTCGGACTGACGGGCGGCTTTGGCGCGGCCAACACCGCGACCCTGCTCGGCGGCTTCAATACTACCGTCGCCTTAACCGGCGGTTTCAACCTGGCCCAGGCCGGCGTGCTGACTCAGGTGACCATGGATCAAGGCCACAACGCCTTTGTCGGCTCCCTCGCACCCCCGCGTCCCACCGGCGGCGTGGACCTCACCCAGGTCAACCTGGTCCGCGGCGTTCTCGGCGGGTTCAATACCCTGGCCGGGCTCACCGGCGGCTTCGGCGCCGCGGCTACGGCTCAGGTGCTCGGCGGGTTCAACACCACCGTCTCGCTGACCGGCGGATTCAACGCCATTCGCTCCGGCATCCTGACCCTAATCAACCAGTCGGGCGGCGGCGAAAACTCATTCCTCGGTACGCTTGACGCGGCTTCGTCCAGCCTAGTCGCCGGGGTCACAATGGATTTCAACACTGTCGCCCAGGGAGTTGCGGACGGCTTCAGCGGCGCGGCGACGGCAGCGGTCTTGGGCGGCTTTAACACCACCGTTTCGCTGACCGGCGGCTTCAACCTGGCCCAGGCCGGCGTTTTAAGCGAACTCACGATCACCGGCGGCAACAACACCTTCATTGGCGTCGTGGATACTGAGTCCGCGGATCTGGTCGCCTCAATAGTAGAGACCTTCAACACCGTCGCTCGCAACGTCACCGGCGGCTTCGGGCCCGCCAACACCGCGGCCGTCCTTGGCGGCTTTAACACCACCGTCTCGCTGACCGGCGGATTCAACCGCGCCCAAGGCGCGATCCTTTCCCAAATTACTGCCGAAGGCGGCCACAACACCTACCTTGGCCTGATCGACGAGGTCGCCGCCACCTTGATTGACGACGTGGTTCGGGACTTTAACACGGCCCAGGCGGTTGTCACCGGCGGCTATAGCGCGATTAGCTCCGCCACGGTCTTGGGCGGCTTCAATACCATTGTCGTCTTGAACGGCGGCGACAATATCGCTCAAGCGGGGCTCCTGCACAATTTGACGGCAAACGGCGGCCATAACTCCTATTTCGAGGTGCTCAACGAGGTCGACGTCGAGTTGATCTCTTCTTTGATCGACGGCCTCAGCGCGGCAGACGCTGTCACCATACTCGAGAGCCTGGAATCGATCGTGGTACTCACGGGAGGTTTTAACCAAGCCCGGGCCAGCATTCTCACCCAGGTGACGCTCGACGGCGGGTTTAGCTCGATTCTTGGCGGTCAGGATCAACCCAACGAGGCAGTGCCGACGGGCGTCAACGCGTTTGCATCGTTTGGTTACTTTAATCCGACCCTGGCCTATATGACGCTCGACGAGCACACCGCTGCCGTGGTCCGGGAAGTGGTACACGAGTATACGGGCGTGGACGCCGGCCTGGTGCTCAGCGCCCTGGCCAGCACGACGGCGATTGGTGGCGACTATAATGCTGCCCAAGCCGGCCTGTTGGTCGATCTCCATTTCACAGGCAATTACAACGTCTTCATCGAACAAGCCAGCCAAAATCAGATCGACGCCCTGAACGAAAGCCTGGCCGACGCCGGGCCCGGCGGCCTAGCCGCCCTCGCTGCGGCTTTCGGCCTCTCTGTCGAGATGGACGCGGGCAACAACACCATCGTGGGCGGCCTGCTCGGCACGTTTACAACCGGCCCCGGCAACAATCGGTTCGTGATTCAGGATCCAGCTCTTCTGGGAGTCTCCGGCCTGGATCCGTCCTTCCTGCAGTTCGGCGGCGTGTTCAACACCGGCGCCGGCGTCAATACGTTCACATTCGTCGGCCAGAACTTCGGCCGAATCGCGATCAACCAAAGCCCAACCGCCGATGACGTGTTTGATTTCTCCAACGTCCTGGGAGGCGCGATCACGATGAATTTCGGCCTGACCGCGGAACAGCAAGCCGCGGCCGGCCTGTGGCTGACGTTGACGAGCCCCACCGCCGTTCGCCGGGTCGTTGGCAACGGCGCTTTCAACTCCTTCGAGGCCGGCGCGGCCGATCTTACCGTTTTCGGTGGGGCGGCATTGGACGATCGCGCCGCCGGCGCCCCGGTCGCCGTAGCGCCTGCCCAAGTGGTTTACCTCGATTTCACGACATTCGCGACGTCGGACAAACACGCCTACACCGGCCTCGAGCAGGAAGAGATTCTCCAGCGCCTGGAGGCCGACTTTGCACCGTTCAATTACCAGTTCACGTTGGTCCAGCCGGCGGCCGGCGACTATACGACGGTTTTCTTCAACGACACTCCATTCATAAACGGCGTGTACCAAGCAGGCGGTCTGGCGAGCGAAATCGATTTCCGCAATCTCAACCACGCGGCGGTGGTCCAGATCGACGTCAACGACATGCTGGGCGGTGACGGCCAGCCACTCGCCAACAGCGCTAATTTCGTTGCCCTCTCGGCAACAATCGCGTCGCACGAACTCGGCCATACCGCCGGCCTGCTCCACGGCGATTCCTTTGGGCCCATTGGCTTCGGCATCCATAATCCGCCCGGTCAGGATGGCTTCCTGCCTTCTTATCCCGGACTCCAGGCCGCCTGGCAAACCACATCCGACATCATGGCCTCGCCTGCCTCGGTCGGCTCTACGATTTCCGATGCGCTCCTGCAGCCGTTCTTCGGCGAGCGAGACGCAGTTAAGCTCGCATTTATCGCGGGCGGCGCCGTCGAAAACGAAGAAAGCGCCGCACCCGGCGACCATGGATCGGTCGGGTCGGCCCAGCTCGTGAATCTGCTGCCGCTGGCGACATTCAACACCATTACCCGGGGCTATGGCGCCGGCAAGCTATTCTCAGCGGCCGCCGTCGACCTCCTGGGCTCGATTAACATCGATCCCAGCACCAGCCAGGCCGAGTTTGATTTCTATGCTTTTGAAGGTAGAGCCGGCGACTTGCTCAACATCGAGGCTTTTTCTTACTCGCTCACACGTATCAGCGACAAGGTCGACGTCGTTCTGAGCCTCTACGACGACACCGGGAGCCTAGTTCCTTACTACGGAGGCTTCGCGGTCAGCGACGATAGTTTTGAAACCGCCGACGCATCCCTGCTCGACCTGATCTTGCCCGAGGATGGAACTTACTACATTAAGATCGGAGCCTATAGTCCAACGGACACAGGCAGCTATGAACTTTTGATCTACCGTTTCGTGGCCGGTAGCGCCATTCCGCTCGGCGGCAGCAGCGATGTTTTTGTTGCCGGGCCTGGTCAATCGACGTTTATCGGTCGCGGCGGCCACGATTTGGTGAGAGCCGACGGCTCTGCGAGTTATGTGCTGACGGATGCGACTCTCGTCGGCGGCGGCATTGCCAATTTGCATCAAATCCATAACGCGGTCCTTACCGGCGTGGCCGGCGGCTCGGTATTCGACGTCTCCGGTTGGACGGGCTCAGCGACGCTTATCGGCGTTGACGGTCTGAACACCGTCCTTGTCAACCGCGACGCCGACTTCACTTTGGCAGGAAACGTTTTGACCCTTTCCAGCGGCGGCGTTTTCACAATGTCGGGCATCCAACGTTTGGTGATGACTGGCGGGTCGAGCAGCAACGTTTTCGATTTGACCGAGTGGTTGGGAGATGTGCAGGCCGAAGTTGCCGGCGGTGTGGGCGACGTTTTGGTCGGACCAAGCACGGACGGAATCTGGACGATCACAGGGACGGACACCGGCAACGTGAATGGCGTGTTGTCGTTCTCTTCGATCAGCACGGTGCGCGGCGGCGCGGGCAACGATACGGTCCAATTCGCAACGGGCGCGATACTGTCTGGGGACTTCGACGGCGGCGCCGGCGTGAATGCGTTTGACTATTCTTCCTACGCCGGGGCCGTGACAGTGAATCTAAAAATGTCCTCGGCCACGGGGATCGGCGGTTCGTTTGCCAATATCGGAGCATTGACAGGTAATGCCACAACCTCCTTGGTAGGTGCGGACGCGCCCGTCACGTGGAACATCACTGGTCCCAACAGCGGCGAAGCGGCTGGGATGACCTTTAGCTCGGTCGCCAGCCTGGAGGGTGGAACAGGCGCCGACGTATTCCATTTCGCTTCCGGCGGCAACCTGTCGGGCACGCTCGACGGCGGCACGGGCGGCGATACGCTTGATTATTCCAGCTACGTCGGCGCGGTCACGGTCAATCGGCAATCGACCATTGCCACGGGCGTCTCCGGCGGGTTCAGCAACATCGCTTCCGTGATGGGCAACCCAGTCACGAGGCTCATTGGATTGGACGCCGGCGGTACGTGGAACATTACCGGTGGGGACAGTGGCAACGTGGGCGGTTTGACTTTCATTTCGGTGCAGAATCTGAGCGGCGGGACTGGAGGCGACACGTTCAAGTTCGCCTCGGGCGGCAGTGTGTCTGGTACGATCGATGGCGGCACGGGCGGCGACACGCTTGATTATTCGACGTATGCCGGCGCCGTCAGCATCAACCTGCTAACCAATTCGGCAACGGCTCTGGTTGGTGCGTTTTCGAACATAAACAGTTTCATTGGCGCGGCCGCCTCGACCTTGACCGGCACCAACGCGAATACCAACTGGTCTTTGCTGGGCGCTAATTCCGGTGTTGTGGGAGGCATTTCCTATGCATCGTTTCAAAACTTGAAGGGCGGCTCCGGCAACGACAACTTCGTCTTTGCCACGGGCGGAAGCGTCGCCGGCAGTATCGACGGCGGACCCGGCGACAATTTACTCGATTACTCCATTTATGTCGGGGCCGTCGCCGTCAATTTGCAATCTGGCCAGGCGACTGGCGTCGGCGGCAGCGTCGGCAACTTTACGAACGTCATCTACAACAACCGGCGCACTTTGGTCGGCGGTAACACTCAAAATACGTGGGTCATCAATGGAGCCAACAGCGTAACGCTCAACGGTGTAAGCTACACCGGCGTTGGGTCTCTAGTCGGCGGGAGCAGTAGTGATACGTTTAGGTTCCTGCCCGGCGGAACGTTGACGGACACGATCGATGGCGGCGCGGGCGGAAATGTCCTGGATTACTCGGCGTATTCCGATACGGTGTCCGTCAATTTCCAATCGATGAGGGCAACTGGACTCGGGACCACATTCGCCAATCTCGGCGTCTTGGTCGGCAACAGCTCCACGACGCTGATTGGCGCGAACACAGCCAATTCGTGGACCGTCGCGTTGACCAATAGCGGCTTGCTCAATTCGACTTTTCTGTTCTTTTCCGTGCAAAATCTTGTCGGCGGCGCCGCGTCCGATTCCTTTTCTATTACCAACTCCGGCGAGTTGACCGGGCGCCTCGACGGCGCAGGTGGCGGCAACACCCTTAGCTTCGCAAGCACCAGCAATGCCGCCTTGGTTAACCTGCAATCCCTTACCGCGACCAAAATCGGCAGCTTCATGAATATCACGGCCCTGGTTGGCAGCACTGCCGCAGGCGATACACTCATCGGCGCCAATTCCGCTAATACTTGGTTCGTTTCTGGACTCAATCAGGGTGATGTCAACAGCGTGCAATTTACGGGGTTTGAAAGCCTGACCGGCGGCGCGCTAGACGACGTCTTTACATTCGCGGCCGGTCAACGGGTCACGGGGAAAATTGACGGCGCGGGTGGAATCGACCGATTAAACCTGGCGGCATACACCACCGCCGTTGCGATCAATCTTCAATCGCTGACCGCGACGGGAACCGGCGGCATCGCCAATCTCGAGGCCGTTACGGGCGGCGCATCTACGTCGGACAGTCTGATCGGCGGCAATGTCGTGGCCGCCTGGAGCCTCACGAGCGTCAATGCCGGCTCCGTCAACGGCTTCGCATTCACTAGCGTCGAAAACCTGACCGGCGGCACAAACGCCGACGCCTTTACACTGTCGTCCGGGGCCGGGCTTTTCGGCATTCTGAACGGCGGCGGCGGCACGGACACTTTGGTCGGAGCAAGCACGAGTAGTACCTGGAACGTCACGAACTCGGACGCCGGCAACGTCAACGGCATGAGTTTCGTGGCTGTGGAAAAACTGACGGGCGGTTCGGCGACGGACCTATTTGCTTTGAGCGCTGGGAAAGGCGTGACCGGCTCGATCAACGGCGGCGGCGGCGAAAATACCTTGAGTTATGCCCTTTATACGACGCCCGTGACGGTCAATCTGGCCACGGGTTCGGCCACCGGGATCGTCGGCGGCGTCAGCAATCTGCAGAACGTCACTGGCGGCTCGGCCAATGACATCTTGTTGGGCAATGGCCTGCGCAACCTGCTCGTCGGCGGCGGCGGCAGTAACATCCTCGTTGGCAACGACGGCAACGACGTCCTAACCGGCGGCGCGCTGCAAGACTTGCTAATTGGAGGCCGTGGCGCAGACACTATCTACGGTGGCGGCGGCGATGATCTATTGATCGGCGGTTACACGTCCCACGACGGCAACATCACTTCCCTCATCGCCCTCCTCAACGAATGGAAATCGACTTCAAGCTACGACCTGCGCATCGCCCATCTGACCGGAACCACAAAGAACGGCCTCAACGGCACAGTCCTCCTCAAGGCCAGCACCGTCTTTGATGACGGCGTCGCCGATACCCTCGCGGGCGACGCCGGCCGTGATTGGTTCTTCGCCAAATTGGCCAACGACCTGATTAGCGACCGAAACAACGGCGGCGTTGAGAAGGTGTTCCCCCTCCCCTAAAATTGAACCAGAGGATGTGAGAGAATCCTAGAACCCTTTGAGAGGTTCGGCGGGATGGATCCGAAGATGGCGAAGCAACTTCAGAAGTTGCCGAAGGAAAACGCCAGACTGAAGCGGCTGGTGGCGGACAAGGCACTGATCCTCAAGGAGGCGGCTCTCCCAAACTTGTGAGCGCTAGGGAGCCTTCGACAGATTCTGCTCGCCCCTGATTTTATTGGGCGAATCGAGGCCAAGCTCCTCGAATTGTCCCGCCAAGAGCAACAGGCTGAACCGACGGCCGCTGACGCTGAGCTCCAAGCCCCAAAAAAAAACCTGTCCAAAACTCGTTAAGAAATGTAAGTCGGGGCGACTGGCGACCGACGTTTCTTAACGACGTTTTTCCCGAGGATTTGCTAGGTCGAGCGTTGGCCTCGACCAACGACTTCACGGCGGAGGCGTTTTTTGAACTCGCTGCCGCCGTGTCACTGTAGCCAGGCAAATCCCAGGGCGAATGTCATTCCGGTTGGTTTTTTTCCCAGGAAACCAGAACCGGAGTCCGTCCCATGTCAATGATATATCTCGACCCCCAACTAACGGCCAAAGATGGCCAAACCCTGCAGGCAATTGCGATCACCCGCATCAGTACCGTTCACCAGGATCCCCGAAGTAACGACGATCAATTAGCACTCGTCCAGCAATGGGTGGATGATCGCTTCGACGGTCCGGTGGAGTGGACCCAAATCAGTGGACAAGGCAGTGGCGAAAATTTGAACCGCAAAGAGGTCCTTGAAGCCGAGAGCCTTGTTGCGTCCGGTCAATTCGACCTTGTTATTCTGGAGGATTTGTCTCGCCACCTGCGTCGGACCCATGCGACGATTTTTTGCGAATCCTGTGAAGACACCAACACCCGTTTGATTGCAATCAACGATAACATCGATACCGCGAAGGACTGGCAATTAAGCGCCTTTTTTGCGTCGATCAAAGCCGAGCAATACAACCGGGACACCTCAAAGCGAATTAAGCGAAGTCTTCGACATCGGTTTACGCAGGGCGGTATCGTTCAGACGGTGATTTTCGGCTACGTGAAGCCCACTGGGGCGAGGTGCGACTCCGATCTGCAAAAGGACCCAGAAGCCGAACCGATTTACGACGAATGGTTTCGGCGACTGGAGGAAGGGCAATCGTTTTCGGAGATAGCGGATTGGCTGAATGAGCAACAGGTCCCAACAGGGCGCTACTGCCCATCCAAACGTTGGACTTGCAAAATGGTTGGTCGGATCACCCGCAATCCGATTTTGAAGGGCGTCCGCGAACGGAATCGTAAAGTTTCCCGTCGCCAGAACTCATCAGGAAAGTACCGCTCGGAAAATGCTGACCCGGC